>JAFIHA010000055.1 GCA_017848965.1 Dechloromonas aromatica (nom. nud.)
CGGTTTTCCGGGCCCCTTGGGAGGCGCCGAGCAACGCAGGCGTTGGCGGATAAAGGGCGAGCACTGTCTGAGGGGCAAAGCCCCGAGTTGCGCAGCCCCCGCCAACGGCGAGTAGCGCAGGGAACCCGCGCAGCGGGCGCTGACCTAGGGTCGCCTTCTTCTTTGGCTACTTTCTTCTTGGCGAAAGCAAGAAGAAAGTACGCCCGCGCGTCAGGCGCGGAACCCGGCAGTCAAAAAACCAAAGCCGCCCGTCGGTCAACGGCGGAACCCAGCAGCAAAAAACCAGTACTTTCAGCAAGCGACCACCTCAATGAACCAATATCGCCCATCAGCTTCCCAACCTGGATCATCGATGCACTATTGCGGTGCATTACCTCCGACATCAAGCCTTCATCAAGTGCGCCGCACAATTCCGCTCAATAAAAATCAACGCCTTGCAAGCTGGTTCGCCTCTTGCTTTTAAGCTGCCAAACAAACTCCCCGGAGCCTACCCGTGTCCAAACACGTCGCACTGAGCCACGTCACCAAATACAAATACGACCGTCTGATCAACCTTGGCCCGCAGGTCATCCGCCTGCGGCCGTGTCCGCATTCGCGGACGCGCATCCTGTCCTATTCGCTGAAAGTCGGTCCGGACCAGCATTTCATCAACTGGCAGCAGGACCCGCAGGGCAATTACCTGGCGCGCCTGGTGTTCCCGGAGAAGACCCGCGAGTTCAGCTTCGAGGTCGATCTGGTCGCCGAGATGTCGGTGATCAACCCCTTCGACTTCTTCCTCGAGCCGCATGCCGAGGAGTTTCCGTTCGATTACGAGGCCTGGCAGCGCCATGAACTGACGCCCTACCTGTACAAGGTGGCGGGCGGCGAGCTGTTCGACAAGTACGTGGCGGCGATTCCGCGCGAGAAGAAGCGCAGCGTCGATTTCCTGGTCGGGTTGAATGCCCGCCTGCAGCAGGAGATCGGCTACACGATCCGGATGGAACCCGGGGTGCAGACGCCGGAAGAGACGCTGACCAAGAAGACCGGTTCGTGCCGCGATTCGGCCTGGCTGCTGGTGCAGATTCTGCGCCATCTGGGCCTGGCGGCGCGCTTCGTTTCCGGTTACCTGATCCAGCTCACCGCCGACGTCAAGTCGCTCGACGGTCCGTCCGGGCCGGACGCCGATTTCACCGACCTGCACGCCTGGGCCGAGGTCTATCTGCCGGGCGCCGGCTGGATTGGTCTGGACCCGACTTCCGGGCTGTTCGCCGGCGAAGGCCACATTCCTCTCGCCTGCACGCCGGAACCCGCTTCCGCCGCGCCGGTGACCGGCGGCCTGGACGAGTGCGAGACCGAGTTCGAGCACCACATGTCGGTCACCCGCATCTGGGAAGCGCCGCGCGTTACCAAGCCTTACACCGACGAGCAATGGGTCGAGATCGAGGGCCTCAGCCACCAGATCGACGACGAACTGCTGCGCATGGACGTCCGCCTGACCCAGGGCGGCGAGCCGACCTTCGTTTCGGCAGACGATCCCGACGGCGCTGAATGGAACACGGCGGCGATGGGGCCGACCAAGCGCCTGCTGGCCGCCGATCTTTTCCACCGCCTGCGCGAAAAATACGCGCCGAACGGCCTGATGCACTTCGGCCAGGGCAAGTGGTATCCCGGCGAACAGTTGCCGCGCTGGTCGCTGAACTGCTTCTGGCGCAAGGACGGCGAGCCGGTCTGGAACAATCCGGCGCTGTACGCCGACGAGCGCAAGGATTACGGCGTCAGCGCCGAGCAGGCCGGGCAATTCCTCAAGCGCGTCGCCGAGCGCCTGGGCGTTACCGGCGACCACGTCTTCCCGGCTTACGAGGATGTCTACTACTACATGTGGCGCGAACGCCGCCTGCCAGGCAACGTCGATCCTTTCGATTCGCGCGTCGATGACGCGCTCGAACGCGCCCGGCTGATGAAGGTGTTCACCCAGGGCATGACCCATGTCGTCGGCCACACGCTGCCGATCATGAAGAACGTCCGCAACGAATGGCAGACCGGGCCGTGGTTCCTGCGCGCCGAGCGTTGCTACCTGTTCCCCGGCGATTCGGCGATGGGCTACCGGCTGCCGATCGACTCGCAACCGTGGACGGCGCAGAGCGACTACCCCTACGTCAATGTGCCGGACGCCGAAACAGCGACCGATCCGCTGGCCAGTTACGCCGCACTGCGCGCCCGCGTCAGCGGCGAAGCCGGTGCCCGCGTGCCGCAGATGCAGGCGCGACGCAGTGCCGCGGCTGGCGTTGCCGGCGCGCCGGACGGCGAGGGCCGGACCCGGCCCTGGGAGAAGCCGACCGACACGGTCCCCGGTTTCAAGGAATCGGCGGCCTGGATCACCCGCCTGGCGATGTGCGCCGAACCGCGCGACGGCAAGCTCTACATCTTCATGCCGCCGACGCAGACGCTCGACGACTACCTGGAGATCGTCACCGCCGTCGAAGCGACCGCCGAGGAAATGCACCTGCCGGTCATCCTCGAAGGCTACGAGCCGCCGTCCGACCCGCGCCTGACGCATTTCCGCGTCACCCCAGACCCCGGCGTGATCGAGGTCAACATCCATCCGGCAAAGAGCTGGGACCAACTGGTCGACCAGACGACGCACCTCTACGAGTCGGCCTACTACTCGCGGCTGACCACCGAGAAGTTCATGCTCGACGGCCGCCACACCGGCACCGGCGGCGGCAACCACTTCGTGCTGGGCGGCGCGACGCCGAACGATTCGCCCTTCCTGCGCCGGCCGGACCTGTTGAAGAGCCTGATCGCCTACTGGCACAACCATCCGAGCCTGTCCTACCTGTTCTCCGGCCTGTTCATCGGCCCGACCAGCCAGGCGCCGCGCGTCGACGAGGCGCGCAACGACTCGCTCTACGAGATGGAAATCGCCTTCAAGCAGATTCCCAATCCGGGCGGCGTCGTCCAGCCCTGGCTGATCGACCGCATCCTGCGCAACCTGCTGATCGACGTCACCGGCAACACGCACCGCGCCGAGTTCTGCATCGACAAGCTGTACTCGCCGGACGGCCCGACCGGCCGCCTTGGCCTGCTCGAACTGCGCGCCTTCGAAATGCCGCCGCATGCGCGCATGTCGCTGGCCCAGCAATTGCTGTTGCGCGCCCTGATCGCCCGCTTCTGGAAAACGCCGTACAGCCCGCCGAAGCTGGCGCGCTGGGGCACCGAGCTGCACGACCGCTTCATGCTGCCGCACTTCGTCGAGCAGGATTTCGCCGACGTGATGGAAGAGATGCAGTTGGCCGGCTTTGTCTTCAAGAAGGAATGGTTTGCCCCGCACTTCGAGTTCCGTTTCCCGAAGTACGGCGATTTTGCCGTCAAGGGCATCGAGTTCGAACTGCGCCACGCGCTCGAACCCTGGCATGTCATGGGCGAGGAAGGCTCGGTCGGAACCACGGTGCGCTTCGTCGATTCCTCGGTCGAACGCGTCCAGGTCAAGGTCACCGGCATGGCGCCGGACCGCTACGTGCTGACCTGTAACGGCGTCGCCGTGCCGCTGCAGAACACTGGCAGGAACGGCGAGTTCGTCGCCGGCGTGCGCTACCGCGCCTGGCAGCCGGCGTCCTGCCTGCACCCGACGATCGGCGTCCATGCGCCGCTGGTCTTCGACATCGTCGATACCTGGATGCAGCGTTCGCTGGGCGGTTGCCAGTACCACGTCGCCCACCCGGGTGGGCGCAACTACGACGTCTTCCCGGTCAATTCCTTCGAGGCCGAGAGCCGTCGGCTGGCGCGCTTCTTCCGCTTCGGCCATACGCCGGGGCGGATGGTTGCGGCGGCGCCGGAAGTCAGCGCCGAGCACCCGTTTACGTTAGACTTGCGCCGTTTTTAACCGGTCAGGCCGCGGCTTTCCGCGGCCAACCGCGTGACAGGCCGGGATCCGGCCTGTTTCTTTTCCTTCTCCATGGCCCGCACCCTTCTCGCCATCTATCCGCACAGTGGTCGCCGCTACGACGAAATGTTGATGGCGGACGGTAACGTGCGTCCGCATTGGCGGCGCTTCTTCGATCACCTCGATGCGGTGTCGCCCGAGGACATGCACCAGCGGCTCGACTTCGCCGACCGCCGGATCCTGGAAAACGGCGTCACCTACAACGTCTACGCCGATCCCAACGGCGCCGACCGGCCGTGGGTGCTCGACCCGGTGCCGCTGATCATTCCGCCCGACGAATGGGCAGAAGTCTCATCCGCCGTTGCGCAGCGGGCGAAGCTGCTCAACGCCATCCTGGCCGACCTCTACGGCCCGCAGACGCTGCTCGCCAAGGGCCTGCTGCCGCCGGCGCTGGTCTACGGGCAGCATGGCTACCTGTGGCCCTGCCAGGGCGTCAAGCCGCCGGGCGGGGTGTGGCTGCATCACTACGCGGTCGACCTGGCGCGCTCGCCGAACGGCCGCTGGTGGGTGATCGCCGACCGCACGCAGGCGCCGTCCGGCGCCGGCTACGCGCTGGAAAACCGGCTGGTCGTCTCGCGCGTCTTCCCGGAAATGTTCCGCGACCTGCACGTCCAGCATCTGGCCGACTTCTTCCGCGACCAGCAGAGCGGGCTGACCGCGCTGGCGCCGCTCGATCCGGGCGAGCAGCCGCACATCGTGCTGCTGACACCGGGGCCGTACAACGAAACCTACTTCGAGCACGCCTACCTGGCGCGTTACCTCGGCTTCCCGCTGGTCGAGGGGCAGGACCTGACGGTGCGCGGCGACACCGTGTACCTGAAGACGCTGCGCGGCCTCAAGCGCGTGCATGTGATCCTGCGCCGCCAGGACGACGACTATTGCGACCCGCTCGAACTGCGCGGCGATTCGGCGCTCGGCATTCCGGGCCTGCTCAACGTCGCCCGCGCCGGCCGCGTCGCCATCGCCAACGCCCTCGGTAGCGGCCTGCTCGCTTCCGGCGCGCTGATGGGCTTCCTGCCGGCGCTTTGTCGCGAACTGCTGGGCGAAAAACTGGCGATGCCGTCGGTAGCGACCTGGTGGTGCGGCGAGAAGCCGGCGCTCGAGTTCGTCAAGGAAAACTTCGACGACCTGGTGATCAAGCCGGCTTATCCGACCCAACGCATGGAACCGGTCTTCGGCCACGAGCTGGAAGGCGAGGAGCGCGAGGAAATGCTGCGCCGCATCGAGGCCCGGCCGCACGCCTACGTCGCCCAGGAAATGGTCAACCTGGCGCAGGCGCCGACCTGGAGCCGCGCCCACGAGCGCCGCCTGATCGCCCGCCCGGTCGGCCTGCGCGCCTACGCCGCGGTCAACGCGGCCGGCGAGTATTCGGTGATGCCGGGCGGCCTGACCCGCGTCGCGCAGGGCGCCGGCGCGCGCATCATCTCGATGCAGCGCGGCGGCGCCTCGAAGGACACCTGGGTGCTGACCGACGGCCCGGTCAGCGACTTCACGCTGCTCAAGACCTCGTTCGGCGTGCGCGACCTGGTGCGTTCCGGCGCCAACCTGTCGTCGCGCGTGGTCGAGAACCTGTTCTGGCTCGGCCGCTATTCCGAGCGCTTCGACGACAGCGCCCGCCTGTTGCGCGTCGCCCTGGCGCGGGTGGTCGATGCCGGCGGCGGCAAGACGCCGGCGGTGGCGGCGATCCTCGAACTGGCCGAACGCCTCGGCGTCCTGCCGGAACCGGAGGAAGACGTCGACAGCGGCGCCGGCAGCGAGCACGCCCTGCTCGAAGCGATCTACGATCCCAACCAGCCGGGCAGCCTGGCTGGCGGCATCCGCAGCCTGATGTGGTCGGCGACGCATGTCCGCGAGCGCCTTTCGCTCGATCATTGGCATTCGCTGAACAGCCTGCAGCGCGAGCAGCAGGCGGCGCAGAAGAAGCACCCGACGCTGACCGAGGCGATCGCCTTCCTCGACCGCGTGCTGCTGGTTTCGGCCTCGCTCAACGGCTTCGCGATGGACAACATGACGCGCGACGACGGCTGGCGTTTCCTCATCGTCGGCCGCCGTCTCGAACGCCTCAGCTTCCTTGCGCTGGCCATCGCCCACTTCCTGCGCATGCCGTCCAGCCGGGCGCCCGGCTGTCTCGACTGGCTGCTCGAACTGGCCGACTCGATCATCACCTACCGTTCGCGTTATTCGCGCCAGGCCGAGCTGTTGCCGGTGATCGACCTGCTGGTGTTCGACGAGAGCAACCCGCACGGCGTTCTCTTCCAGGTCGAGGCGCTCGGCCGCTACGTCGAGCGGATGGCCGAGGAAGTCGGCCACCAACCGATCGAACGCCTGCAGCGCGCCGCCCGCCGCCTTCAGCGTTTCCCGCTGGAACCGCTGGAGCGCCTGCAGTTCAGCCAGTGCAGCTGCAGCGCGCCGTGCGAGGACCTGGCGCAACTGCTCGACGACCTGGTCGCCGCCGCCGCCGCGCTCTCCGATGCGCTGGCCATGCGCTACTTCACCCACGTCGGCGACATCAGCCGGCAGACCATGGCGCTGTAACATGACCGCCGTCCGCTACCACGTCCTGCACGAGACCCGTTACGACTACGGCAGCGTGGTCTCGCTGTCGCAGCAGCAACTGCACCTGTCGCCGCGCTTCCTGCCCTGGCAGGAAGTGTTCGAGCAGCGCCTCGACATCGAGCCGGCGCCGACCTGGCGCACCGACGGCGAGGACGCCTTCGGCAACCCGGTGACCTGGATTTCCTTCCACGCGCCGCACGACAGCCTGCGCATCCGTTCGGCGATGAATGTCGCGGTGCTGCCGCATCCGATCGACGCCGAGACGCTGGCCGCCTCGCTGCCCTGGGAAACAGTGCGCGAGTGCCTGGCCTACGACGCCCACCCGCCGCAGCCGGAAGACCTCGACGCCGTCCGTTTCCTGTTCGAAAGTCCGCACGTCCGGGTCAAGCACGAACTGGCCGACTACGCGGCCGACTGCTTCACTCCCGGCACGCCGGTGCTGGTCGGGGCGCAGCGGCTGATGGCGAAGATCTTCGAGGAATTCGAGTTCGACCCCGAGGCGACCACGGTGTCGACGCCGGTGCTCGAAGTCCTGGAAAACAAGCGCGGCGTCTGCCAGGATTTCGCCCACCTGATGATCGCCTGCCTGCGTGCGCTCGGTCTTGCCGCCCGCTACGTCAGCGGCTACCTGCTGACCCGGCCGCCGCCGGGCAAGCCGCGGCTGATCGGCGCCGACGCCTCGCACGCCTGGGTCTCGGTGTATGCCCCGGGGACCGCCGACAACTGGGTCGATTTCGACCCGACCAACAACCTGCTGCCCGATACCGAGCACATCACGCTGGCGATCGGCCGCGATTTCTCGGACATCTCGCCCCTGCGCGGCATCATTCTCGGCGGCGGCGGCGCCGAACCGGAAGTGGCGGTCACCGTCGTGCCGCTCGACGAAGAGGATATCCCCGAGGGGCTCCTCGACGACTCGCCGGTCGTTGCCGACAAGCCCTGATGCGGCGCGTCGCCATCGTCGGCGGCGGGCCGGCCGGCCTGATGGCCGCCGAGCGCCTGGCCGGCCAGCCGGGACTGCAGGTCGACCTCTACGACGCGATGCCATCGCCCGGCCGCAAGTTCCTGATCGCCGGCGTCGGCGGCATGAACATCACGCATGCCGAAGCACTGCCCGCCTTCATCGCTCGCTACGGCGCGCGCGCCGCGCAGATCGCGCCGCTGCTCGACGCCTTCGGCCCGGCGGCGCTGCGCGAGTGGATACACGGTTTGGGCATCGAAACCTTCGTCGGCAGTTCGGGCCGCGTTTTTCCCAAGGAAATGAAGGCGGCGCCGCTGCTGCGCGCCTGGCTGCATCGCCTGCGCGGGCAGGGCCTGCGGCTGCATGTGCGGCACCGCTGGCTGGGCTGGAACGCTGCCGGCGAATTGCGCTTCGCGACGCCGGACGGCGAGATCGCGCTGGCCGCCGACGCCACGCTGCTGGCGCTGGGCGGTGGCAGCTGGGCGAAGCTCGGCTCCGACGGCGCCTGGGTGTCGCTGCTGACCGCCGCCGGCATTCCGGTGGCGCCGCTGCAGCCGGCCAATTGTGGTTTCGATGTGGACTGGAGCGCGCATTTCGGTGAGCGCTTCGCCGGCGCCCCGGTCAAGTCGGTGGTCGCCGGCTGCGGCACGCTGCGCCAGGCGGGCGAGTTCAACATCACCGCCGGCGGCATCGAGGGCGGCCTGGTCTATGCGCTGGCGGCGCCGCTGCGCGACGCGCTGCAGGCCGGCGGCCCGGCGCAACTGCTGCTCGACCTGGCGCCCGGGCGCAGCGTCGAGCGCCTGCGCGCCGATCTCGGTATGCCGCGCGGCCGCGATTCGCTGGCCAACCACCTGCGCCGCCGCGCCGGCATCGAAGGCGTCAAGGCGGCGCTGCTGCGCGAACTCTGTCCGCCGTCGACGCTGACCGACAACGCCGCGCTGGCCGCCGCGATCAAGGCGCTGGCTTTGCCGGTGACGGCGCCGCGGCCGCTCGACGAGGCGATCAGCAGCGCCGGCGGTGTGCGCTTCGAAGCGCTCGATGCCGCGCTGATGGTGCGGGCGCGGCCCGGCCTTTTCATCGCTGGCGAGATGCTCGACTGGGAAGCGCCGACCGGCGGCTACCTGCTTACCGCCTGCCTGGCCAGCGGCCACGTCGCCGGCGACGGCATGCGCGCCTGGCTGGGCTGACTCAGCCGAGCTTCTGCAGCGCCTGTTCGAGCAGTTCCGCGGCGGCCGGGAAGTCGTATTCGGCGATCTTGCGTTCGAAGGCCGGATGCATGCCGCCGAGCGCCTGGCGCAGCACCTCGGCGTCGCGCTGCAGGCGTGACTGGACGGCGAAATCGCCGTCGATGAGCTGGCGCACCAGGCCGTCGAGGCGGCTGCGGATCTGCTCGGCGCCCAGCACTTCGGTGGCGACGGCGGCCGGTTCGGTATTCGCCGCGAGGCGGGCGAGCGCGTCGTGCAGCACGTGGTAGGCGCCGTCGAGGACATCGACCAAGTCGAGCACTTCGTTGGCCGGGCGCTGCTGGCGGATGGCGTGGTCGACGGCGGCGGCGGCTTCGAACACCCGGGTCGCGCCGAGCGTGCCGGCGGCGCCCTTGATCGAGTGGGCGAGCCGGCGGGCTTCTTCTTCCTCGCCACAGAGCAGCAGCTCGCGGATTTTTTCGAAGTCGTCGAGGTGACTGCCGGCAAAGGTGTTGAGCAGGCGCTCGTAGACCGCCTGCTTGCCGCGCACGGCGTGCAGGCCTAGCTTGTAGTCGAGGCCCGGGATGCGCTCGAGCGGGTCGCCGGCAGCGGCCGGGTCGGCATCCGGCGGGCGCGTGGCGAGGTCGGGCTGACGGCTGTCTACGGCCCGCAGCGGCAGGGTGAACCAGAATTCGCTACCGAGGCCGGGGGCACTGTTGACGCCGATTTCGCCACCGAGCAGTTCGACCAGGCGGCGGCTGATCACCAGGCCAAGGCCGACCCCGCCGTGGCGGCGGGTGGTCGAATCGTCACCCTGCTCGAAGGGATGGAAGAGGCGGGCGCTGACCTCGTCGGCGATGCCGATGCCGGTATCGCTGACCGAGAAGCGCAGCAGCAGATGCTCGCCGTCGCGGTCCGGGTTGCTGACGGCGATGGTGATGCGGCCGGAGTCGGTGAACTTGACGGCATTCGACAGTAGCTGCTGCAGGATCTGGCGGATGTGCGGCGCGTCGCCGCGCAGCTTTTCCGGAATGCCGGCGGCGAACTGGCGATCGATGATGATGTTCTTGCTGCCGGCTTTTTCGGCAAACTGTTGACTGACCTCGGCGATCAGTTCGGGGAGCGGGAACTCGTTGTCGGCCGGCGTCAGGTTGCCGGCTTCCAGTCGCGACAGGTCGAGGATGTCGTTGAACAGTTGCATCAACTGGTTGGCGGCGTCGGCAATGCGGGCCAGACGCTCGCTGGCGACGCTATCGCCGATGTCGCGCTGGAGCAGGTGGGTGAGGCCGAGGATGGCGTTCATCGGGGTGCGGATTTCATGCCCCATGTTGGCCAGGAAGCGGCTCTTCGAGCGGCTGGCCGCTTCGGCATCCTCCTTCGCCTGTAGCAACTGACGGGTACGCTGGGCGACCAGCGATTCGAGCTGTTCGCGGTAGCGGGCGAGTTCGGCCAGGTTGCGCTTGCGCTCGGTGATGTCTTCGATGATCGCCAGGTAGTGGGTGACTTCGCCATCCGCCTGACGAACCGGCGTGATGATGGCGCGGATGTCGTAGAAATAACCGTCGCGGCGTCGGCTCAGCAGTTCGCCGCGCCAGATTTCGCCGCGCCGGATGCAGGCGTCGATTTCGGCGAAGACGTTCTGCGCGGTCAGGCCTTCGGCCAGGATGGCCGGTGGTTTGCCGATCACCTCGGCGGCCGGGTAGCCGGTGATGGCGATGAAGGCCTGGTTGACGTACTCGATGCCGTGCTCGCGGTTGGTGATGATGACGCCGTGTGGACTCTGCTCGATGGCCAGCGACAACTGGCGCAGGCTGGCCTCGCTGCTGGCGAGCCGTTGCCGCGCCCGCATCTTGCCGATGCCGAGACCGAGTTCGACGCCAATGTCTTCGCGCAGCAGCCTTTCTTCGTCGTCGTCGCTGACGTCCGGCGCCAGTGCCAGGTGGAGCCAGCCGCAGAGGACAGCATCGTGCTCGATGGCGAGGGAGATTTCGCCACTGCCGACGGCCGGCGGCCTGGTATCGGCGGGGTGGAAACTACAGCGGCGATAGTTGCCGTCGGCTTCGATCTGCTGGCAGACGCTGGCGATCAGTTCGCTTTCGTCGTTGCTGCGCACAGCGCAGCGGGCGAGGCTGCCGAGCAGGTGGAGGGCGCGGTTCTGACGCTCGATGCGGTGCCGGCTGGCGTGGCGGATGCCGATATCGGCCAGAATGCCGGCGCAGGCGACAGGCGTGCCGTCACTGTCGTGTTCGCTGACGTAGCCACGATCTTCGACCCAGAGCCAGCGACCGTCGGCATGCCGGACGCGGTATTCGGCCTGCAATTGACCGCCGGTGAGCAGGGTGGCAAGGGCGCTGTCATAACTGGCCAGGTCGCCGGGGTGGATGCGCGCGCGCCAGTCGGCGAGAGAAGCATGGCCGCTTCCGGCGTCGCCGAGCATGGCGCGTAGCCCGTCGCTGTGCTGGCGCTGCTCGTGCTCCCGTTGATATTCCCAGAGTCCGGCCCCGGCCGAGGCGAGGGCGAGGTCGAGCTGGGCCAGCAGGCGCAGGCGTTCGCGTTCTTCGCGCAGGCGCTTGAAGGCGCTTTCCATGTCGTGCAGCGCCAGTTGTTCGAACAGGCGCTGCTGGCTGATGATGCCGACGCTGCGCCCGTCGCTGCTACGGACCCCGAGGTGGCGGACGCCGTGGCTGGCCATCGCCGTCAAGGCTTCGCTGACCGGGCTGTCGATGGCGATGTCGCGCAGCGGGCGGCTCATTGTTTCGCCGAGGGTGAGGTCGGCGGCGTCGTGGTGCAGGGCGAGGAAACGCGGGATGTCGCGTTCGGTGATGATGCCGAGCGGCGCGCCGAGGTCGCCGACCAGCACGTAGTCGCTCGCCAGTTGCAGCATCTGCGCCAGCGCCTCGGCGAGTTTCGCGCTCGGCGGCAGGCGCGGCATGTCGTGATCCATCACGCCTTCCAGGGTGCGCAGATGGTTGAAGGCCAGCGCGCCAAGGTGGCGGCGGAAATCGGTTTCGCTGACGATGCCGACGGTGTGGCCATCGTCGGCGACGACCACGAGGTGGCGGATGCGGTGCGTCTCGAGCAGCTTGCGCGCGGCCAGCAACTCGAGGTCGGGCGGCGCGCTGACCAGCGGTTGCGACATCAGCTCGGCGATCGGTGTGGTGCCGGGGAGTCGCCAGTGCATGGCGCGTAACAGGCTGCTTTCGGTGACGATGCCGAGTGTCGCTTCCGGGGTGCCGACCAGCAGACTGGATATTCCGGCCTCGCTCATGCGTCGGGCGACGGCCTGTAGCGGCTGAGTCGGCGCCACGTAGTGCACCTCGCGGGTCATGATGTCGGCGAGGCTGGTCGGGAAATTCGCGGTCATTGCGGATCCGGGTAGTTCAGCAGGTAGCCGGTGATGCCGTCAGCGGTTTCGCGCAGGGCGGCAATCAGCGCGGCGAAGGCCGCTTCTTCATCGGCGGCCGGGCGTTCGGATTTGAGCAGGAGATCGTTGAGGGCGACCGCCGCCAGGTGGATGTCGCGCAGCCCGAGCGTGCCGGCAACGCCCTTGAGGTTGTGGGCGAGAAGGCGGGCATCCTCGATCCGTCCTTCCCGGCGCGCCGCTTCTAGGATGGCCGGGTCGTCGCCGTGTCCCTTGAGGAAGGTGGTGAGCAGGCGCCGGAAGCTGGCGACGTTGTTGCGCACCGAGAGCATCGCCCGTTCGATGTCGAGCCAGGGCTGGATCGCCAGTTCGGCGCGCGGGTCGCGTACCGGCGGCGGGGGCGGTGCCTCGCTGCCGCTGGCGCGGTCGGGGCCGGGCAGCCACTTGACCATCGCCGCGTAAAGATTTTCCGGATTGACCGGTTTGGCGATGTGGTCGTTCATGCCGGCTTCCAGGCAACGCCGCCGGTCTTCGCCGAAGGCGTTGGCGGTCATCGCCAGGATCGGCGCGCTGCAGCCCTCGTCGCGCAGCTTGCGGGTGGCGGTCAGACCGTCCATGACCGGCATCTGCATGTCCATCAGGATCAGGTCGTAGTGCGTGTTGAGCACGCATTCGATGGCTTCCGCGCCGTTGGCGGCGACATCGATGACGAAGCCGACGGCTTCGAGGAGGTCGCGGGCGACTTCCTGATTGATCGGATTGTCCTCGACGAGCAGGATGTGCGGCGCTTCCGGCAGCGCGCGCAAGCTGGCTTCGGCGTCATCCGGATGGAAGGCGAGATGGCTTGAGGCATGCTCGCTGCCATTCTGCAGACGGGCGGTGAACCAGAAGGTGCTGCCGGCGCCCGGCGTGCTGTCCACGCCGGTTTCGCCGCCCATCAGGCGCGCCAGGTGGCGGGCGATGGCCAGGCCCAGGCCGGTGCCGCCGAAGCGCCGGGTGGTCGAACTGTCGGCCTGCTCGAAGGCTTCGAACAGGCGCGCCTGCTGTGCCGGGGCGATGCCGATCCCGGTATCGCGGACGGCGAAGCGGACCAGTTGGCCGTGGGCGTCGCTTTCCAGCCGCTCGACCTTGATCGAGATGCTGCCGTGCTCGGTGAACTTGGCGGCGTTGGTCAGAAAATTGAGCAGGATCTGGCCGAGGCGCAAGGGGTCGCCGTAAAGGACCTGCGGCAGCCGAGGATCGATGTCGATGGAGAAATCGAGGCCGCGCGAGCGCAGCCGGTCGACGATCAGCATCGACGAATTGTCGATCATCTGTCGGAGCTGGAAGTCGCTCGGTGCCAGCACCAGCTTGCCGGCTTCGATCTTGGAGATGTCGAGGATCTGGTTGATGATCGCCAGCAGATGATGGGCGGCATCCTGCACCTTGCCGAGCCGGTCGAGCGTTGCCGGGTCATTGGTCTGACGCAGGGTCAGGTGGGTGAGGCCGATGATGGCGTTCATCGGCGTGCGGATCTCGTGGCTCATGTTGGCGAGGAAGGCGCTTTTCGCCTGGTTGGCTGCCTCGGCGGCGTCGCGGGCGCTGGCCAGTTCGCTGGTGCGTTCGGCGACGATGTCTTCCAGGTGCAGGCGGTAGCGTTCCAGTTCCTGGTTGGCCTGGCGCTGCCTTTCCTCGCGTTCACGCAAGGTCCGCTCGGTGGCGACGCGCTGCGAGATGTCGGCGACGAAGACGACCAGGTAGGGCGTGTTCTCGACGTGGATCACTTCGGCCGACAGGCTGATTTCGCGTTGCCGACCGTCGCGGCCGACGCCGATGCACTCATGGTCGGTGATCCGGCCGTCGCTGGCGAGTACCGCCAGCATCTTCTGACGGTCTTCCGGGTTGCCCCAGAGGCCGGCCTCGACCGTGGTCCTGCCCAGCAGTTCTTCGCGCGTCCAGTTGTATTCCTCGAGCAGGCGTTCGTTGACGTCGACCAGCTTGCCATCCTGCAGGCGGGTAATGGCGGCGGCGACCGGTGCCGCCTGGAAGGCGATGGCGTAGCGGGTGAGGACGGCGCCTTCTTCCTTCAGGGTCTGCAGGATCGCATGCTCGGCGGCGTTGGCCAGGCGTAGTTGTTCGTGAACCTGGGCAATCTGCCGGAAGCGGTGGAGCAGGACGAGATAGAGCAGGAAGGCGGTGATGCCGACGAAGAACCAGCCCTTGAACAGATTGGCCCGATGGCGCAGGACTTCGTCGGCGATCAGGGTTTGTACCGCCTGGTCGCTGAACAGGATCCAGAGCGCCGCGAAGGCCAGGTAGAGCAGGGCGATGCGCAGCGGGGTCCCGGTGTAGCCGATGTTCTGCGGGGGCGCCTCGGGCATGGTGCTTACTCGGCGTAGGCGGCGGCGATGCGTTTGAAGGTCTCGAATTCGCGGACGAAGGCGGCGGCGACGTCAGGGTCGAAATGCTTGCCGCTGCCGTCAACAATGATCCGGTAGGCTTCTTCCATCGGCATTGCCGGTTTGTAGACGCGGGCGCAGATCAGCGCGTCGAAGACGTCGGCGAGTGCCATCAGGCGGGCCGAGATCGGAATCTGGTCGCCGGCAAGACCGGCCGGGTAGCCGCTGCCGTCCCATTTTTCGTGGTGGCTGCGGGCGATTTCCTGGGCGATGCGCAGGAACTCGACCGGTCGCGTCGAATCTGCTTCGGCCTGGGCGATCGCCTGGGCGCCGATTTCGGCGTGGGTTTTCATGATTTCCCACTCTTCCGGCGTCAGCTTGCCGGGCTTGAGCAGGATGTGGTCGGGAATGCCGACCTTGCCGATGTCGTGCAGCGGCGCCGACTGGGCCAGCGCGTCGATGGTGCGGTCGTCGAGATAGTCGCTGAAGCGCGGGTGCTGCTTCAGGCTGCGCGCCAGCGTGCGCACGTATTCCTGGGTGCGGCGCAGGTGGTTGCCGGTTTCCGGGTCGCGTGTTTCGGCCAGGTGGGCCAGGGCGTGGATGCTGACTTCCTGGATCAGCTGGTTCTCGGCCATCCGCCGGGCGACTTCCTGTTCGAGGTAGGCGTTGTGGTCGCTCAGGATGTCGCGCGCCTTCTTCAGTTCGAGCTGGGTGCGCACGCGGGCAAGGACGATCGCCGGCCGGATCGGCTTGGTGATGTAGTCGACGGCGCCGCAGTCGAGCCCGCGTTCCTCGTCGTCGGTGCTGTCCATGGCGGTGACGAAGACCACCGGCACGTCGCGGGTGGCGGCTTCGGCGCGGAGTTCGGCGAGGACGTCGTAGCCGTCCATGCCGGGCATCATGACGTCGAGCAGGATGAGGTCGGGCGGCGGTGTGGTGCGCGCGATCTGCAGAGCACGCTGCCCGGAATTGGCGGCCAGCACCCGGTAGAAAGGCTGTAGCAACTCGCCGAGAACGCTCAGGTTCTCGGGGACGTCATCGACGATCAGGATGGTCGGTTGGGGCTGAATCGCGATACTCCCACGCAATGTATTAGCGGTTCCCGAATTATGGAGCGTCGGCGCGATTCTGGCTACGCCAAATTGGTCTCTGCGGCCAGCCCGACCAGCCGGCGGTAGCTGGCAAAGCGGCTTTTTTCGATTTTTCCGGCGGCGAGCGCGGGGCGCAGCGCGCAGTCCGGCTCGCGGTCGTGGCGGCAGTCGCGGAAGCGGCACTGGCCGAGGTAGGGGCGGAATTCGCGGAAGGCGTATTCGATCTCGCCGCGCTCGAGGTGGCCGAGGCCGAATTCCTGCAGGCCGGGCGAGTCGATCAGGTGGCTGGCGGCGTCGAGGTGGTAGAGCGTGGCGTGCGTCGTCGTGTGCTTGCCGGAGTCGAGCGCCTGCGAGATTTCGCGGGTGGCGGCGCCGGCTTCCGGGAGCAGCGCATTGACCAGCGTCGACTTGCCCATGCCCGACTGGCCGACCAGCACGCTGGTGCGGCCTTGCAGGTGCGGGCGCAGGTCTTCGGCGTGGTCGCGGGCGCAGAGTTCGAGAACGCGGTAGCCGAGTCGGGCGAAGACGTCGGTCTGGCGCCGGGCGGCGGGCAGGCGGTCGGCCAGGTCGCACTTGTTGAGGACGATCAGCACCTCGATCTCCTGGCTGTCGGCGGCGATCAGCGCGCGCGTCACCAGGTCGTCGGAAAACGCCGGTTCGCAGGCGACGACGACGACCAGTTGGTCGACGTTGGCGGCGATCAGTTTCTGGCGGATCTCGTTCGAGCGGTAGAGCAGGTGACGGCGCGGCAGGATCGCATCGATGACGCCCTGGTCGGGCGAACTCTGCGCGATCTCGACCTCGTCGCCGCACGCCACCTCGCTTTTCTTGCCGCGCGGAAAGCAGGGCAGGCGCTGGCCGTCCGCGGTCTCGACGATGTATTGCCGACCATGGGCGGCGACGACGCGGCCGCGCATCAGTCTTTGAAGTGGTAGTAGGTCTGGTTCAGGTAGGCGGCGACTTCGGCCTCTTCGTCCGGGAACCAGCCGGTGTTCATCTGAGCGTTGCAGGCGGCGGTGCGCTGCAGCAGCTCGAGTTGCGTTGACAGCATGCGCCCCTCGCGGGTGTACATCTTGCTGCCGTCGCCGCCGTACATGCGCGCGTGGCAGGCGATGCACTTGTCGTCGTGCCTGGCCTGGCCGGCTTTCGGGTCGGCGTTGCCCCAGGGCGCTTCGGCGATGGCGGGCAGCGAGATCAGGGAGGCGGCAAGCAGGGTCATTGTTTTCATGCGAGTTGCTCCTTGAGTTTGAGCTGCGCGATGCGTTGCGCGGCCGGTGGGTGGGAATCGTGGAACAGCGAGTGCAGCGGGTCGGGGGTCAGCGTGGACGCATTGTCGTCGTAGAGCTTGACCAGCGCCCGCGCCAGTTCGCCGACGTCGGCGTGCTCGGCGGCGTAGGCGTCGGCCTCGAACTCGTGACGGCGCGACCAGCGACTGGAGAGTGGCGCCAACGGAAAGAGGAAGACCGGCACGACCAGGAAGAAGAGGATCAGCGCCAGCGCCGTGCCCTGCGCCGGTACGCCGAGGCCGGCGTAGAACCAGGGGGCATCGAGTAGCTGGCCAAGCAGCCAGAGGAAGGCGAGCGAGCCGGCGAAAATCAGTACGATGCGCTGGACGATGTGCTTCTTGCGGAAATGGCCGAGTTCGTGCGCCAGCACCGCCTCGATTTCGCCCGGTGTCAGGCGGGCGAGCAGGGTGTCGAAGAAGACGATGCGCTTGTTGTCGCCGAAACCTGTGAAGTAGGCGTTGCCGTGCGCCGAGCGTTTCGAGCCGTCCATCACGAAGAGGCCGTTGCTGCGGAAACCGCAGCGTTCGAGCAGGGCTTCGATGCGGGTTTTCGCTTCGCCCTCGGGCAGCGGCGTGAACTTGTTGAAAAGCGGCGCGATCCAGGTCGGGAAGATGAACAGCATGAGCAGGTTGAAGCCACTCCAGAACAGCCACACCCACAACCACCAGTGTTCGCCCATGGCGTCCATCAGCCACAGCACGACGGCGATCACCGGAGCGCCGATGGCGACGCCGAGCAGTATCTGCTTGATCAGGTCGGAGACGAACAGCGCCGGCGTCATCCGGTTGAAGCCGTGGCGCGCCTCGACGACGAACTGACTGTAGAACGACAGGGGCAGTTCGACCGCGCCGGAAATGAAGGCCACGCTGAAGATCATCGCCAGGCCGTAGGCGAGACCGCTGAATTGCGCCGACCAGAAACCGTGCAGCGCGGCGAGCCCGCCGCCGAGCGTGAACGCGAGCAGCAGTACGGCTTCGCTCAGCGTGCCAAGGATCGCCGTACGGCTGCGGTCGATCGTGTAGGCGGCGGCTTTCTGGTGCGAGGCGAGGCTGATGCGCTCGGCAAACTCTGTCGGTACGGTGCCCCGGTGCGCGGCGACGTGGCGGATTTGGCGCAGCTTGAGCCAGAGGCGGGCGGCCAGCGTGAGCGTGAAAGCGGCAAGGAATAGCAGGGTGAAGTTCTCGGTCACGGGCGATGTCGGGGAAGCTGTGAGAAAATGGCGTTTTTAAAGTTTCGGGCAATTATATGGCAGGCAATGCAAACAACCTCGTCTGGCTGGACATGGAGATGACCGGTCTCAATCCGGACGGCGACCGCATCATCGAGATGGCGATGGTGGTGACCAATTCCGAACTCGAGATGGTCGCCGAGTCGCCGTCATGGGCGGTGCACCAGTCCGACGAAGTGCTCGCCGGCATGGACGATTGGAACCAGAAAACGCACGGACGTTCCGGTTTGATCGAGCGCGTGCGGACTTCGACGCTGGCCGAGGCCGATGTCGAGGCAGCGGCCCTGGAGTTCCTGCGCAAGTACTCGGGCAAGGGGCATTCGCCGATGTGCGGCAATTCGATCGGCCAGGATCGCCGCTTCATGGCCCGCTACATGCCGACGCTGGAAGCCTTCTTCCACTACCGCAACCTCGACGTCAGTACTCTGAAGGAGTTGTGCAAGCGCTGGCAGCCGGAGGTGTACCGCGGTTTCAAGAAGAAGAGCAAGCACACCGCGCTGGCCGATATCTATGAGTCGATCGACGAACTCAAGTACTACCGGGAGCATTTCCTGATCAAGTCCGGTAGCTGAGTTTCTCTGCCGGCGCTCAGCGCCGGTAGAGACGGAATTTCTCGCGCCGCTCGCCGGGGCGGCGACCTTCCCAGACCTGCGTCCAGCCGTCACCCGGCGCTGCCAGTTCGCTGCCGCTGCCGACCAGCAGCAGCCAGTGGCACTGGCGCCCGGCCGGACTGTCGTGCGCAATCGGCGCAATATCGACAAAATAGGCGAAGGAGGCCAGTTGCCCCTGGCTCAGGCCACGTTCGGCCAGGCAACGGCTGCCGTCGGGGAGTGCCCGGGCCACTGCTTCGGCGACCGGTCGGTAACTCTTGCCGTAATCGAACCAGGGCAGCAGCAGTGCGTTGGCGATCAGCCACAGCGTGGTGAAACCGAGGGTCCAGTGCGTCAGGCTGCGGTACGGCGAGCGTGGCGCGGTGGCGATCAACCACAGCCAGAACAGGGTGGCGACGCCGCCGATGCACAAGCCGAGCCAGTGGATTTCACCGACGAAGCCGGGGCGCAGGACGACCACGCGTTCCGCCAGGCGGGCCGGAAAACCGAGCGCCATCGCCGACCAGGCGACCCAGATCAGCAGCGCGAAGAGGCTGAAAACGCTCATTGCGAACCAGTCGAAGGCGTTGGCCGCACCGCGCCGCAGGCTCAAGGCGCCCGGTGTGGCAAGCAGGGCGAGCGGCGGCAGCAACAGCAGGGCCGGGATCTCGCGCGGCCGGTAGGCCCAGGCGAGCAGGAGCAGGGTCAGCAGCAGGAAGGCCAGTGGCAGTAGCTGGGCCGGGAAATACCACTGGCTGCGCCGCGTCCACAGGGTCCAGAGCGCCAGCGGCAGGGCCGGGAAGGCGAACAGCGGCAACATTGCCGCGAAACGGCCAAGCGAAACGAAGGAGAACGGCGTTTGCAGCGGCGCCAGTTCGGTCGCCAGCCAGGCGGTAAAGCGCGCCGGTTGCAGCAGGTGGAGCGTCAGCGGCCAGGGCAGGGCAATGAGGGTGCCGATCAATAGCCCGATCAGCAAAGTCTGCAAAGCCTTGGCACGGTCCGGCGACAGCCACCAGGCAAGCGGAGCGATCGCCAGCAGGGGCAGGGTCGGCGCGATACCGGCACCAAGCAGGCAGGCGGCCAGCGCCAGACCATAAAAAACGCCGGTCAGGCGCGGTTTGCGACCGATCGTGGCCAGCGCGCCGAGACCGCCGGCGTAAGCAGCGAGCGCGATCAGCATCGGCTGGGCGTCGTGGGCGTGGATCAGCAGGCCGGCGCAACCGGCCAGCAGCATCGGACTGGCCGCCGCGCTGTCGGTGCCGTACAACTCGCGCCCGGCGTAGTAGAGACCGACCAGCGCCAGCGCAATCCAGATGCCGCTGGCCAGGCGCATGGCCTCGTGCGCCGGCAGCAGCCAGTCGAAGAGCATGCCGGTCAGCGCCGCCGTCCAGTAATACAGCGGCGGCTCATGGAAAGGCCGGCCGGCCAGCGCTGGCGCCAGCCAGTCGCCGGACGACAGCATTTGCCAGGCGGTGCCGATATGGATCGCGTCCTCGCCCTTCCACGGATCGCGACCGAAGAGGCCGGCGAGGACGTAGAAGGCGAGCATGCCGGCGAGCACCCAGCCACCCGGAGGCAGGCGGATGCCGCGGCGGATCAGCATGGCAAAATCAGGCATCGGTGGCAGAAATGAAAAAGGCAGCCCACGGGCTGCCCTTTACGGAGTGCCGCAAGCCGATCAGGCAGCAGCCTTGCCGCGCATGGCGCCGAATTTCTGGTTGAACTTCTCGGCGCGACCGGCGGTGTCGACGATCTTCTGCTTGCCGGTGTAGAACGGGTGGCAGGCAGCGCAGACTTCGATATGGAAGTCGTTCTTGGGCATCGTGGACTTGGTGGTGAAGACGTTGCCGCAGGAGCAGGTCACTTGCACGTCGTGGTAATTCGGGTGAATGTCGGCTTTCATTTCATATCCTTTAGTCAAGCGATCGGCGGTATTGGCCGATCTGGGAAGCGCGTGATTATCGTTGATTCGGGGGGAAGGAGCAATTGTTTTTTGGGTTTTGTTGGGGGGCGATTGTGTTTTTCTGTGCCGCTGCTTTTCGCCGTTGTCCGGCGGGCGGTTTTGTTTTCTGAGCCGCTGGGTTCCGCGCCTGACGCGCGGGCGTACTTTCTTCTTGTTTCGCCAAGAAGAAAGTAGCCAAAGAAGAAGGCGACCCTAGGTCGGCGCCCGCTGCGCGGGTACCCTGCGCTACTCGGCCTTGGCGGGGGCTGCGCAACTCGGGGCTTTGCCCCTCAGACAGTGCTCGCCCTTTATCCGCCAACGCCTGCGTTGCTCGGCGCCTTCCAAGGGGCCCGGAAAACCAAACGCTGCTGGAAGCACCGCGGATTTTTCAACCGCCAGTATTCGTGAACCGCTGGTTTTCGGGGTCCCCCTGAGAGGCGCTGAGCAACGCAGGCGGGCCGGGGGAAGTCGGCTGGCGTTGTCTGAGCCGCGCAGCGGCGAGTTTAGCCAGCCGCCCGGACCGTCGAGTAGCGCAAGGGACCGGGCGCAGCCCGGCGCCGACCTGGGGGTGGCTTTCTTTTTGGCTACTTTTTCTTGGCCAAACAAGAAAAAGTACGCCCGCGCGTCAGGCGCGGAACCCGGCGCGTCAGAACCCAAATCCGCCCCCCAGAAAAGCAAAAAGGCCGGTTCCCCGGCCTCCCTGCAATAACGCCAGCGAGAACTCTCACCCCCGCCGCATGGCGTCGAAGAACTCCGCATTGCCCTTGGTCGACTTGACCTTGTCGAGCAGGAATTCCATCGCTTCGAGGTCGTCCATCGGGTAGCAGAGTTTCCTGAGCACCCACATCTTCTGCAGCACGTCCGGCTTGAGCAGCAACTCTTCGCGGCGGGTGCCGGAGCGGTTGACGTTGACCGCCGGATACATGCGCTTCTCGGCCATGCGGCGGTCGAGGTGGATTTCCGAGTTGCCGGTGCCCTTGAATTCTTCGTAGATCACTTCGTCCATGCGCGAGCCGGTGTCGATCAGCGCGGTGGCAAGGATGGTCAGCGAGCCGCCTTCTTCAATATTGCGCGCGGCGCCGAAGAAGCGCTTGGGTTTTTGCAGGGCGTTGGCGTCGACGCCGCCGGTCAGCACCTTGCCGGAGGCGGGCTGTACGGTGTTGTAGGCGCGGGCGAGGCGGGTGATCGAGTCGAGCAGGATGACCACGTCCTTCTTGTGCTCGACCAGACGCTTGGCTTTCTCGATGACCATTTCGGCGACGGCGACATGGCGGGTGGCCGGTTCGTCGAAGGTCGAGGCGACGACTTCGCCCCTGACGGTGCGGGTCATTTCGGTGACTTCTTCCGGGCGTTCGTCGATCAGCAGGACGATCAGTACGACTTCCGGGTGGTTGGCGGTGATCGCGTGCGCGATGTTCTGCAGCATCACGGTCTTGCCGGTCTTCGGCGGGGCGACGAGCAGGCCGCGCTGGCCGCAGCCGATCGGGGCGATCATGTCGATGACGCGGCTGGTGATGTTTTCGTCGGACTTGATTTCGCGTTCGAGCTTGAGGTGACGCGTCGGGTGCAGCGGCGTCAGGTTCTCGAACATGATCTTGTTCTTGTTGGCTTCCGGCGGGAAGCCGTTGATGCGGTCGAGCTTGGTCAGCGCGACGTAGCGTTCGCCATCCTTCGGCGTGCGGATTTCGCCTTCGACGGTGTCGCCGGTGCGCAGGTTGAAGCGGCGCACCTGTGACGGCGAGACGTAGATGTCATCGGGGTTGGCCAGGTAGGAGGTGTCGGCCGAGCGGAGGAAGCCATAGCCGTCGGGCAGGACTTCGAGCGTGCCGTCGCCGTAGATGGTTTCGCCGTTCTTGGCCTTGGCCTTGAGCACGGCGTAGATCAGCTCCTGCTTGCGCATGCGGTTGGCGTTTTCGATGGCGAGTTCGGTCGCCATGTCGAGCAGTTTGCTGACGTGCAGGGTCTTGAGTTCGGAAAGTTGCATTGGAGTGTATTGGGCGCTGGAGAATGAGCGCAGGCGTCAGCCCGATGAAAGGGCGCGGAAGCTGAGTGTGCTTGGGAGTGATGTATGACGCGGGACGGGAACGTCGCTGGCGTCGCCTGAAGGCACGAGCGTACCTTCAGGCCGGGAGACTAAGGGTATTACAGGTTGCTGTCAATAAAGGCAGCGAGTTGCGACTTGGAGAGGGCGCCGACCTTGGTTGCCTCGACATTGCCGTTCTTGAAGATCATCAGCGTCGGGATGCCGCGGATGCCGTACTTGGCCGGCGTCTGCTGGTTGTCGTCGATGTTGACCTTGGCGACTTTCAGCTTGCCGCTGTATTCGACGGCGATTTCGTCGAGGATCGGCGCGATCATCTTGCAGGGGCCGCACCATTCTGCCCAGTAGTCGACGAGCACCGGTTGCTGTGCCTGCAGCACTTCGCTTTCAAAGGTGTCGTCGGTGACGTAATGGATGTGCTCGCTCATGGTTGCCTCGTGGATTCTGGGAGTGGTGTTCGGATGGGGCGGCGTCTGCCGCAATTCAGTCTGGCGTGATGCTAGCGAAAAATGACAGGCAAGGGAAGCATCCGCCTGTGCATTTGCAAGCTTGTATCAACGCCCGTTCTTGAACAGGTTGGCGAGTTCGACGGCGGTCTTGACCTGCATCTTGTCGAACAGATTGGCGCGGTGCACTTCGACGGTGCGCATGCTGATGTTGAGTTCGTCGGCGATCACCTTGTTGTATTTTCCGGCCAGCACCAGGTCCATGATCTGGCGTTCGCGGGTGGTGAGCCGCGAAATCCGGCTGTTGACCGAGTCGGCTTCGGCGTGCGCCGCGCGCTGGCGGGCGTCGAGGTCGATCGCTTCGGCGATCCGGCTGACCAGTTCATTGTCGTTGAAGGGTTTTTCGAAGAAGTCGAAAGCGCCGCGCTTGAGCGTGGCGACGGCGAGCGGGACGTCACCGTGGCCGGTGAGGAAGATCACCGGCAGCGTCGAGCCGCCTTCGAGCAGTTGCTCGAAGCAGTCGAGGCCGGTCATTCCTGACATCCGCATGTCAAGCACGACGCAGCCGCTGGTGGCGGGCGTCCAGGCGGCGAGGAAGGATTCGGCGGAGTCGTAGGTGGCGTGTGCCAAGCCGCGCGATTGGAGAAGCCAGCTGAGGGCGTCCCGGATCGCGTCGTCGTCGTCGACCAGATGGGCTTGCGGCGTGTTCATGCGTGGTCCAGGGGGAGGGTGAAGGTGAATATCGTACCGCTTCCGCTTGGCGAGGCGGGGTGTTTCTCCGCCCACAGGCGGCCGCGGTGGAGTTCGATGATCGAGCGGCAGATCGACAGGCCGACCCCCATGCCTTCCTGCTTGGTGGTGAAGAAGGCGGTGTACAGCTTGTCCTCGATTTCCGGGGCGATGCCGCAGCCATAATCGCTGACGCTGACGGCAACCTCGTTGTCGACGATGCGGGCGGCGATGTGCAGGAGACGATGGGCGGGCGGGGTGTCGTTCATCGCGTCCATCGCGTTGCGCATCAGATTGAGCAGCACCTGCTCGAGCATCAGACGGTCGGCCGGCAGCAGTGGCAGCGATGCGACCTTGGCCTCGATGCGGATTTGTCGCTTGCGGGCATCCGCTTCGATGAAACCCAGGCAGTCCTCGATCACTTCGCCGAGGGCGCAGGGGGCGCGCTTGGGTTCGCTCTTGCGTACGAAGTCATGCACCCGGCGGATGATCTTGCCGGCGCGCTGCGCCTGGATGCCGACCTTCTCCAGCGCCGGGCGCAGATCGCCGCAGGAAAAATTGTCGGTCGATAGCAGGTTGAGGCAGCCGGTGTTGTAGCTGGCGATCGCCGCCAGCGGCTGGTTCAGTTCGTGGGCCAGGGTCGAGGCCATTTCGCCGAGGGTGACCAGGCGGGCGGTGAATTGCAGCTGTTCCTGTTGCTGGCGGGCCAGTTCCTCGGCCCGCTTGCGCTCGGTGATGTCAAGCACCGACGCCATCCAGCCGGTGTGCTGGCCGTGGCCGTCGATCAGCTTGGCCTCGTAGACGAGGGCCTGGAAGCGTTCGCCGTTCTTGCGCATGAAGGTGATCTCGAAGCCTTCGCTTGGCGCCTGGCCGGCCATCACCGCCAGGTGCAGGGCCTGCGTGTCGTCCATGTGCTCGGGGGCCCAGTAGGGCATCGGCGGTTCGTGATCGACCAGTTCCTCGGCGGCGAAGCCGGTCATCTTGCAGAAGGCGGGGTTGACGTAAATGATCTTGCCCTTGAGGTCGCGGGCTCGCATGCCGACCGTCAGCGAGTCTTCCATCGCCGCCCGGAAAGCGTGTTCGGCGCGCAGTGCTTCTTCGGCGCGCGAACTTTTCTGCATCAGGTCGCGGACCAGCCACAGGCTCCAGAAAACGCCGCCGGCCAGCAGCAGGATGACGACGGTGAGCAGGCGCTGCAGGCCGCCGGGTTCGGTGGTGTAGTTGCTGACCTTGAGTCGCAGTCCCTGGCCCGGCGGATCGAAGGGGATCTGGTAGCTGTCGGCGTTGACGCCCTCGAGATGGGTCTTGCTGGCATACAGGGTGTCGTTGTCATCGACGATCTCGACCTTGTATTTCTCGGTGAACCACCAGGGCACCTGGCTGTTGAGCAGGTCGTTCAGTGGATAGGCGACCAGCAGCATGCCGCTCAGCCCGTTCTTGCCGTAGATCGGCACCAGCAGTTCGACGAAACTTTCGCCGCCGGGGACGATCAGCGGCGCGCTGTAAGTCGGTTTGCCGAGGCGGCGCGCGACGTCGAAGGCGAGTGCGGTGGTCGGCGGTTTGAGCAGGGATTCCTCCTGCGGGCTTCGGCCGGGCAGCGAGGCCTGGCGGTGGCCTTCGGCGTCGAGCCAGGTGATCTGGGAAATTTCCGGGCTATTCTTGAGCAAGTGGGTCGAGCGGACCTGAAAGAGTTTTTCCCGTTCCCGCGGATCGGCCATGTCGACGGCCAGTTGTTGCATCAGGTCGCGATTGCCTTCGAGGTGGAAGCGCAGGTTCTGTTCCAGCCACAGCACATCCTTGATCAGGATGTTACGCTGCTCCTCGTGTTCCGAGCGCTGCAGCAGCCAGAGCAGGGTCAGCAGTGCGGCCATGAGCAGGACCAGGCCAAGTTTCGGCAGGGTCAGCAGCCAGCGCAGGCGGCGTTTTTCGGGGCGGTAGCGGAGGGTGATCGGGCGCATGGCGGCGATGTTAACCCGTGGTCAACGGATGTGGATATCCACAATACGCACTCGTTAGCCTTTTCGTAATACTTTGCAGCAGTCGCAATCGGATTTCGCGACATTCCAACTTCAGGAGGAGATATATCAATGAAAGTTTCCAAGCTTCTCGTCGGCCTGTTTGCCTGTGCCGTTTCGCTCGGTGCCTATGCGCAGCAGCCGATCGTCATCAAGTTCAGCCACGTCGTCGCCAATGACACGCCCAAGGGCAAGGCCGCCGATTTCTTCGCCCAGAAGGCTGCCGAACTGACCAAGGGCAAGGTCAAGGTCGAGGTTTATGCCAACTCGACGCTGTACAAGGACAAGGAAGAGATGGAAGCGCTGCAGCTTGGCGCCGTGCAGATGCTCGCCCCGTCGCTGGCCAAGTTCGGCCCGCTCGGCGTCAAGGAATTCGAGGTCTTCGACCTGCCCTACATCTTCAATGGCTACGACGACCTGCACAAGGTCACCACCGGCCCGGTCGGCAAGCAACTGCTGGCCAAGCTCGAACCCAAGGGGATCAGCGGCCTGGCTTTCTGGGACAACGGTTTCAAATCCTTCTCGGCGAATACCCCGATCAAGATGCCGGAAGACCTGAAGGGCAAGAAGCTGCGCATCCAGTCGTCCAAGGTGCTCGAAGAGCAGATTCGCGCGCTGAAGGCACTGCCGCAGGTGATGGCCTTCTCCGAGGTCTATCAGGCGTTGCAGACTGGCGTTGTGGACGGTACCGAGAACCCGATCTCCAACCTCTACACCCAGAAGATGCACGAAGTGCAGAAGCACCTGACGCTGACCGAGCACGGCTACCTGGGCTACGCGGTGATCGTCAACAAGAAGTTCTGGGACGGTCTGCCGGCCGACATCCGCAAGCAGCTCGACGAGGCCATGGTGCAGGCGACGCGTTACGCCAACCAGATCGCCAAGGTGGAAAACGACACGGCGCTGGAAAATGTTCGCAAGAGCGGCAAGACCCAGGTCTATTCGCCGACGGCGGCCGAGCGTTCGGCCTTCAAGAAGGCCCTGGTGCCGGTGCACAAGAAGATGGAAAGCCGGATCGGCAAGGAAACCATCGGCGCGGTCTACAAGGCCACCGGTTTCGATCCGAACAAGCTGTAAGCAACAATTGACCTCCGACGCCCGCTGTTGCGCTTTGCCGCAGCGGGCGTTTTTGCAAGGAGAGGGGACATGGGAAAAATCATTGACCGGCTGGAAGAGTTCATCATCGGCACCCTGATGGCGGTGGCGACCGTGGTCATCTTCGTTTCCGTGGTGCATCGCTACGGAACGGGTTTCGAGATTCCGGGGGTGCAGGACTGGCTGCTCGAAATCAACATGGGCTGGGCCCAGGAATTCTGCATCATTCTTTTCGTCTGGATGGCCAAGTTCGGCGCCGCTTACGGCGTGCGCACCGGCATCCACGTCGGCGTCGATATCGTGATCAACAAGCTGCCGAGCAAGCCGCGCGCCGTCATGGTGCAGCTCGGCTTGTTCTGCGGGGTGCTGTTTACTGCGGTGATCGGCGTTTTCGGCGCCGCTTTCGTCTGGGAAAACGGCATGGCTTACGAGACGCTGAGCCTGCTTGGCAGCGACACCGGCGCTCACTTCGAGGGGCCGACCACGCCTGACCTCGAATGGCCGACCTGGATGGTGTACTCGGCGGTACCGCTGGGCTCCTTCCTGATGTGCTTCCGTTTCATCCAGGTGATGATCAAGTTTGCCCGCAGCGGCGAGTTGCCGACCCATGACCACGGTCACGTCGAAGGCCTGGAAGAGGGCGAAGTGCTGGTCGTCGGCGAGGCGATCGCCATTGCCGAACAGCGCGAACACGCTCATGCCGGCCTTTCTGATGCCGACTGGGAAAAAGAGCATGGCGCGGAAGACGCGGCCAACAAGGAGAAATAAGCGATGAGCGCTCTGATTATCTTTGGCCTGCTGCTGACCCTGATGGTCATCGGCATGCCGGTCGGCGTCGCCCTCGGCCTGACCGTCCTCGGCTTCATGTTCGCCTTCACCGAGACGCCGATCGCTTCGGTGGCGCTGAAGATGTTCACCGGCATCGAGAAGTTCGAGATCATGGCGATCCCCTTCTTCATCCTCGCCGGCAACTTCCTCACCCACGGCGGTGTCGCCCGGCGCATGATCAACTTCGCCACTTCGATGGTCGGTCACCTGACCGGCGGTCTCGGCATGTCGGCAGTGCTGGCCTGCGCGCTGTTCGCGGCGGTGTCCGGTTCGTCGCCGGCAACCGTGGTGGCGATCGGCTCGATCCTGATTCCGGCCATGCTCAAGCAGGGCTTTCCGATGAACTTCTCGGCCGGTGTCGTCGCTTCGGCCGGCGGTCTGGGGATCCTGATTCCGCCGTCGATCGTCATGGTGATGTACGCGGTGACGACCAATTCGTCGGTCGGCGCCTTGTTCATGGCCGGCGTCGTTCCCGGCCTGCTGCTGGCGCTGACGCTCGGTGTCACCACCTGGTGGCAGGCGCGCAAGGGCGCTTACCCGACCCTGCCCAAGGCTTCCTGGGGCGAGCGTCTGCGCACCTTCCGCGAAGCTTTCTGGGGCTTGATGCTGATCGTCGTGGTCATGGGCGGCATCTACTCCGGCATGTTCACGCCGACCGAAGCGGCGGCGATGTCGGCGGTCTATGCCTTCTTCATCGCGGTGTTCGTGTACAAGGACCTGACCTTCAAGCAGATTCCGAAGGTGCTGCTCGACTCGGCCAACATGAGCTCGATGCTGCTGTTCATTATCGCCAGCGCCATCCTGTTCAGCTTCATCCTGACCTCGGAGCAGATTCCGCAGGATATCGCCGACTGGATCGTCCATCTCGGTCTGGGGCCGGTCGGTTTCCTGGTCATCGTCAACATCCTGCTGCTGGTTGCCGGCAACTTCATGGAGCCGTCGTCGATCATCCTGATCCTGGCGCCGATCCTGTTCCCGGTGGCCGTCGCGCTGGGCATCGATCCGGTGCACTTCGGCATCATCATCACGGTGAACATGGAAATCGGCATGATCACGCCGCCGGTCGGTCTCAACCTGTTCGTCGCCAGCGGCATCACCCGCCGCGGCCTGTCCGAGATGTCGGTGGCAGTGCTGCCGTGGCTGTACGCGATGCTGGTCTTCCTGATCGCCATCACCTACATTCCGGAAATCTCGCTCTGGCTGCCGCGTACCCTGGGCATGCTCTGAGTCGTTCGGGTCAAGCCGACGCAGGCCGCGCTTTCCGCAAGGGGCGCGGCCTTTTCCTTCTCTGTGGCACAATTCGGCTTCCGCCGCCCACCTGTCCATCATGAAATTCGCCCTCTCCATCATTGCGCTGATCGTTGCCGCGCTGATCATTCCTTTCCTCATTCCCGGTCTCGGTCAGCGGGAAGGGGTCAATCCGAATGCCAACCTGCCCTGGCAGATCGAAGTTGACGGCCAGGGGGGCAGCCGTGTCTTCGGTATCCGGCCGGGCACGCAGACGCTGGGTGAAGTGCGTGCGATCCTCGGCGGCGAGGCGCCGGAAGTGGCGATCATCGCCACCCCGGACGAAGTCGGCACGCTCGAAGCCTACTATTCGGAATTGGCGTTCGGCTTCGTGCTGGCCAAGGTCATCCTGACTGTCGATACGACGCCGGACATGATCACGGCGATGCGCGACAGGGCGCTCAAGGGGAAGTACATGGAAAGCTCGACACGCAAGATTCTCCTGCATCCGGACGACCTGCTTGCCGCCGACGCCATGCCGGTACGGGCGATCAGCATCATTCCCAAGGCCAGTCTCGACGAGGCGACCGTCATCCAGCGTTTCGGTGCACCGGGGGCGCGTGTGCCGATCGGCGACAAGCGTGTTCACCTGCTCTACCCGGAAAAAGGGCTTGATGTCGTGGTCGACGCCGACGGCAAGGAATTGCTGCAATACGTTGCGCCGCGCGATTTCGAGCGCCTGCGCGAACCCCTGCAAAAGGAAGCCGCCGCCCAGTAAGGCGGGTGTCTCCCGTCCTTATCTGCTAAAATTCCCCGTTTTTCAAACGACTAGCTTTTTTCGGAGCAAACACATGGCTATCGAACGCACTCTTTCCATCATCAAGCCGGACGCCGTTGCCAAGAACGTCATCGGTCAGATCTACTCCCGTTTCGAAGGCGCCGGCCTCAAGGTCATCGCCGCCCGCATGACCTGGCTGTCCGAGCAGGAAGCCGGCCAGTTCTACGCCGTGCACAAGGAACGTCCTTTCTTCAAGGACCTGGTCTCGTTCATGACCTCCGGCCCGGTGATGATCCAGTGCCTGGAAGGCGAGAACGCCATCGCCAAGAACCGCGAGCTGATGGGCGCCACCGACCCGAAGAAGGCCGAGAAGGGCACCATCCGCGCCGATTTCGCCGAGTCGATCGACGCCAATGCCGTGCATGGTTCCGATGCGCCGGAAACTGCCGCTGTGGAAGTTGCCTTCTTCTTCCCGGGCATGAACACCTACGCTGGTCGCTGATTTGTTGTTGTCGTGCCGGCCGTTGGGGCTGGCACGAACCCCGGGATGCAGATGCAGAATCTCCTTGATTTAGATGCCGACGGCCTGACCGCCTGGTTTGCCGAGCAGGGCGAAAAGCCCTTCCGGGCGCGCCAGGTGCTGCGCTGGATGCATCGTTCCGGGGTGGCGGATTTCGATGCCATGACCGACATCGCCAAGAGCTTGCGCGACAAGCTCAAGGCGCGGGCGGTCGTGGCGCCGCCGACGGTGGTCTCCGACAAGCTGTCGGACGACGGGACGCGCAAGTTCCTGGTCGACGTCGGCAACGGCAACGCGGTCGAGACGGTGTTCATTCCCGAGGACGAGCGCGGCACCCTGTGCATTTCCACGCAAGCCGGTTGCGCGCTCGATTGCGCCTTCTGTTCGACCGGCAAACAAGGTTTCAACCGCAACCTGACGGTGGCGGAAATCATCGGCCAGCTCTGGCAGGCCAACCGGGCGCTGGGCGCCGTACACGGCGACGAACGGGTGATCTCCAACGTCGTCATGATGGGCATGGGCGAGCCGCTCGCCAACTACGACAATACCGTCGCCGCCCTGCGCCTGATGCTCGACGACAACGCCTACGGGCTGTCGCGGCGCCGGGTCACGGTGTCGACTTCCGGCCTGGTGCCGGCGATCGACCGCCTGCGCGAGGAATGCCCGGTCGCCCTGGCGGTCTCGCTGCACGCGCCGAACGATGCGCTGCGCGACCAGCTGGTGCCGATCAACCAGAAATATCCCCTGCGCGAACTGATGGCCGCCTGCCGGCGTTACCTGGAAAAGGCGCCGCGCGATTTCATCACCTTCGAATACACGATGATGGCCGGCATCAACGACAGCGATGCCCACGCCCGCGAGTTGCTGGCGCTGGTGCGCGATGTGCCGTGCAAGTTCAATCTGATCCCGTTCAATCCCTTCCCGGGGTCGCCTTTCCGCCGCTCGCCGGCGGAACGGGTGCGTCGTTTCGGTGAAATCCTGATCCAGGGCGGCATCGTCACCACGACGCGCAAGACGCGCGGCGACGATATCGACGCTGCCTGCGGCCAGCTCGCCGGGCAGGTCAAGGACAAGACCCGGCGCACTGCCGGTGGTGTCATTCCCATTCAGGAGTCGAGGTCATGAATCAGCGTTACCGTTTGCTCGGTCTTGTCCTGCTTGCCGGGCTGTGGAGCGGCGGGCCGGCATTCGCCCAGTTCGATGGCGCACTGCCTGCCGCTGCCCAGCAGCCGTCACCGCAGCTCAGGCAGGACAGCCAGCCGCTGACGGTGGCCGACCCGCGGACGCGGGCCAAGATTCATACCGAACTGGGGGCGCTCTACTTCCAGGGCGGCAATCCGGCAGCCGCCATCGATCATCTCGGGCAGGCCCTGGAAATCGACGCTAACTACTTCCAGGCGCTGAGCGTGCGTGGCTTGGTGTATGCATCGCTGCGTGAATTCGCCAAGGCCGACCGCGATTTCGCCGAAGCCCTGGCGCGGGCGCCCAGCGACCCCGAAGTCAATAACAACTATGGCTGGTTCCTTTGCGAAACCGGCAAGCAGCGCGAAGCGATTGCCTATTTCGACCGCGCCCTGCGCGATCCGCTCTACGATACGCCCGATCTGGCGCTGACCAACGCCGGCAACTGCCTGGTCAAGCTGGGCGATGCCGATCAGGCGATGAACTACTACCTGCAGGCGCTACGGGTTTCGCGCAGCGGCGCCGTCGGCGCCCGGATCGGTCTGGCCGGCCTGATTCACAAGCGGGGCAATTCGGCCGAGGCGCGTGTCTATCTGAACGAGGCCCTGCGCATGATGGAGCCGCCGACCGCCGAAGCGCTCTGGTTGGGCATCCGGATCGAGCGCAAGCTCGGCGACCGGGCGGCCGAAAGCGGTTTTGCCGCCCAGTTGCGCAGCCGTTATCCGACTTCGAATGAATATCAGGAATTCCTCAAGGGCAACTTTGAATGAGTGAGCAGATTGAAAACTCGTCCATGCCGGAAGTGGACGAGCCGACGCAAACGATGGCGTTTGCGTTGTCCGTCGGCAACCAGTTGCGCCAGGCCAGAGAGGCGCGCGGCCTTGGCGTGGGTGACATCGCCCAGGCGCTGAAACTCGGTCCGCGCCAGGTCGAGGCGCTGGAGCGCGACGAATGGACGGATCTACCGGGAACCACCTTCATCCGTGGTTTCGTGCGCAACTACGCGCGTCTGGTTGGTGTCGATCCGCAGCCCCTGATGGCGCATCTTGGTAACTTGCTGGAAAAGCCGGTCGATACGCTGAACGTTCCTGCCGCGGCGCCGACGACGATGCGCAGCGGCAACCGTTCGCGCGATCGGGCGGTGGTCGCCATTGGCGTTGGTCTGGTGGTGGTTGCGGTGCTGGCCTATTTCCTGTTGCCCAGCGATCTTGCCGCCTGGCGTGCCAACCTGCAGTCCTTGCTCGATGCCAGCCCGACGAGCGCGGAGACCAGCGAAGCCGCGGCGGCGCAGGAGCCGCTTTTCCCGCCGCCCGAGGCGGCTGCACCAGCAGCAGTGCTTGCGCCGACGATCGAAGTTCCGGCGACGGTGGCGCCAGCCGCCCTTGTCAACCCGTTACCGGTTCAGCCGACGCCGCCGGTTCAGCCGGTTGCCAACAGCACAACGGACGGGCAACTGCGTTTCCACGTCGCTCGCGAGTCCTGGGTTGAAGTACGTGACCGCGACGATGTGGTGGTGTTTTCCCAGCGTCTGCCGGCGGGTAGCGAACAGCAGGTCGGCGGCAAGGCGCCGCTGTCGGTGACCATCGGCTATGCGCCCGGGGTCAGCCTGATGGCGCATGGCAAGGTCGTCGATCTGGCGCCGCATACCCGTGGCGATGTCGCCCGTCTGCTGGTGGAGTAAGCCGTGACTGCCCTTGCCAAGCGCCCGACCCGCGCCACCACCATCGCTCACGTTCGCCTCGGTGGCGACGCGCCGGTGGTCATCCAGTCGATGACCAACACCGACACTGCCGATTACCTGTCCACCGCCATCCAGTGCGCCGAGCTGGCGCGCGCCGGTTCCGAGCTGGTACGGATCACGGTCAATTCGCCGGAAGCGGCGGCGGCGGTGCCGAAGATCCGCGATCATCTCGACAAGATGAACTGCAATGTGCCGCTGATCGGTGATTTCCACTACAACGGCCACCGCCTGCTCACCGAGCACCCGGCCTGCGCCGAGGCGCTGGCCAAGTACCGGATCAACCCGGGCAACGTCGGTTTCGGCAAAAAAAAGGACGAGCAGTTCGCGCAGATGGTCGAACTCGCCTGCCGCTACGACAAGCCGGTGCGTATCGGCGTCAATTGGGGCAGCCTCGATCAGGAATTACTGGCGCGGATCATGGACGAGAACAGCAAGCGTGCCGAGCCGCTCGATGCGACCGAAATGATGCGCCACGCGATGGTGACGTCGGCGCTCGAATCGGCGGCGAAGGCCGAGGAAGTCGGCCTGGCCGGCGAGAAGATCATCCTCTCGTGCAAGGTGTCGAGCGTCCAGGACCTGATCGCGATCTACCGCGAACTGGCGCGGCGCGCCGATTACGCGCTGCATCTGGGCTTGACCGAGGCCGGCATGGGCTCCAAGGGCATCGTTGCGTCGACCGCCGCTTTGTCGGTGCTGCTCCAGGAAGGCATCGGCGACACCATCCGCGTCTCGCTGACGCCGGAGCCGGGTGGTTCGCGCAGCCAGGAAGTCATCGTCGCCCAGGAAATCCTGCAGACCATGGGCCTGCGCGCGTTCACGCCGATGGTCGCGGCTTGCCCGGGCTGCGGCCGGACGACCTCGACCTTCTTCCAGGAACTGGCCGGCGAGGTGCAGGACTTCGTGCGTGCCCGCATGCCGGAATGGAAGCTGCATTACGACGGCGCCGAGAACATGACGCTGGCCGTCATGGGCTGCATCGTCAATGGTCCGGGCGAATCGAAGCACGCCAACATCGGCATCTCGCTGCCGGGCACCGGTGAAGCGCCGTCGGCGCCGGTCTACGAGGACGGCGAGAAGACCGTGACCCTGAAGGGTGACAATATCGCCAGGGAATTCAAGGACATCATCGAGCGCTACGTCCAGCGCACCTACAAGAAGAAACTGCAAGCATGAGTCAGACTTTGCAAGCCGTGCGCGGGATGAACGACATCCTGCCGGAAGAAGCGGCGTTCTGGGAACTGTTCGAGGACACCGTCCGCACCTGGCTGAAAGGCTATGGTTACAAGCCGATCCGCATGCCCATCGTCGAGCCGACGCCGCTGTTCAAGCGCGCCATCGGCGAAGTCACCGACATCGTCGAGAAGGAAATGTATTCCTTCATCGACGGCCTCAACGGCGAAGCGCTGACCCTGCGTCCGGAAGGCACCGCCGGCTGCGTGCGCGCCGTCATCGAGCACAATCTGGCGGCGCGGCAGACGCAGCGCCTCTACTACCTCGGCCAGATGTTCCGCCACGAGCGGCCGCAGAAGGGGCGTTACCGGCAGTTCCACCAGGTCGGCGTCGAAACTTTCGGCATCGCCGGTCCGGACATCGATGCCGAATTGATCCTGATGGGCGCCCGCCTGTGGGCCGACCTCGGCCTCGATGGCATCGAACTGCAGATCAACAGCCTCGGTCAGCCGGCCGAGCGCGCCGAGCATCGTGCCGCGCTGATCGCCTACCTGGAACAGCACGTCGAGGTCCTCGACGAGGACGCCAAGCGTCGTCTGTACACCAACCCGCTGCGTATCCTCGACACCAAGAACCCGGCGCTGCAGGACATCTGCGCCGCGGCGCCGAAGCTGATCGACTTCCTCGGCGCCGAATCGCTGGCGCATTTCGAGGGCGTGCAGCAGGTGCTGCGCGACGCCGGCCAGCCGTTCACCATCAACCCGCGCCTGGTGCGCGGTCTCGATTACTACAACCTGACCGTCTTCGAATGGGTCACCGACAAGCTCGGCGCCCAGGGCACCGTGTGCGCCGGCGGCCGCTATGACGGTCTGGTCGAGCAGCTCGGCGGCAAGCCGACGCCGGCCTGCGGCTTCGCCATGGGCGTCGAACGGCTGATCGCCTTGATCAAGGACTCCGGCGGCGCGCCGGCCGAGCCGGCGCCCGACGTCTATGTCGTGCACCAGGGCGAAGCCGCCGGCCGACTGGCTTTCCGCGTCGCCGAAGGTCTGCGCGACCAGGGGCTGGACGTGCTGCTGCACTGCGGCGGTGGCTCCTTCAAGTCGCAGATGAAGAAGGCCGACGGCAGCGGCGCCGCTTTCGCAGTGATCATCGGCGACGACGAAGCGGCGACCGGCGAGGCACAACTGAAGGCGCTACGCGAAGAAGGCGTGGCGCAGCGTAAACTGAAGGTCGATGAACTGGCGGAAGCCATCATCGACCACATGATTGATTCGGACGAAGAGGAATAAACAGCATGGCGCATTACGACCTCGAAGAACAGGAACAGATCGACACGCTGAAAACCTGGTGGAAGATGTACGGCAACCTGGTCACTTCCTTGCTGACCGCTGCGGCCCTGGCGGCTGCCGGCTGGCAAGGCTGGAACTGGTACCAGAACGACCAGTCGGCGAAGGCGGCGGCGGTATTCGCCGCGCTCGAACAGGCGATCGAGGCCGGCGACGCGCAGCGCCTGAAGGCGACTGCCGGCGAGCTGACCGAAAAATTCCCGCGCTCCGGTTATGCCGGTCTCGGTGCCATGGTCGCCGCACGCAGTTCCTTCGACGCCGGTGACCTGAAGACGGCGAAGGCGCAGCTCGGCTGGGTCGTCGAAAACGCCAAGGACGAACTGCGCGACATCGCCCGCCTGCGTCTGAGCGCCGTGCTGCTCGACGAGAAGGCCTACGACGAGGCGCTCAAGCAGCTGGCCGAGGCGCCGGCAGCCGATTTCGCGGCACGCTTCCTGGAAATGAAGGGCGACGTGCTGAGCGCCCAGGGCAAGGCGGCGGAAGCCCGTGCGGCTTACCAGGAAGCCATCGGTAAGCTTGGCGCCGACGCCGAAGGCGCCGGTCGCGAACTACTGCAGCAGAAGCTCGACAGCCTGGGAGAAAGCGCATGACGCGTCGCCCCCTGTTCCTGCTGACGGCCATCGCCCTGGCGCTGGGCGGTTGTTCGACGATCTCCAGCACCTTCGAATCGATCAATCCCTTCGCGCCGTCGGCGCCCAAGATGTCGCCGCTGCCCGAACTGGGCAAGTCCGAACAGGCGGCGAAGACACTCTGGTCGGTCGATGTCGGCGACGCCAAGGCCTACGACTTCACGCCGGCGATCGTCGGCGAGACGGTTTATGTCGCCGAACACAAGGGCATGCTTTACCGCCTCGACAACGGCAAGACGACCTGGAAGATCGAGGCCGGGCAGCCGTTGTCGGCCGGTGTCGGCGCCGGCGCCGGGATGCTCGTTGTCGGTACGGCGAAGGGCGGCGTGCTGGCTTTCGACGCGGAAACCGGCAAGGCGCTATGGCAGGCTCAAGTGAGCAGCGAAGTCCTGGCGACGCCGGCGGTCAGCAGCGACGGCGTTGCCGTGCGTAGCGGCGACAACCGGATCTTCTTCCTCGATGCCCGCGACGGTTCGCGCAAATGGCTTTACCAGCGGCCGATGCCGGCACTGTCGGTGCGTTCCACCGGCGCCCCGGTGTTTGCCGACCGCTACCTGTTCGCCGGTTTCCCGGGCGGCAAGCTGGTCGGCCTGTCGCTACAGAACGGCGCGCCGGTCTGGGAAGGCACCGTTGCTCAGCCGAAGGGGACGACCGAACTCGATCGCGTCGCCGACATCGTTTCGGCGCCGGTGATCGACGGCACGCAGATCTGCGCTGTCGCCTTCCAGGGCAAGGTCGCCTGTTTCGACATGGGGCAGGGCGGCGCCATGGTCTGGTCGCGGGATATTTCCTCGGCCCGTGGCGTGGCGCTCGATGGCCGCTATCTCTTCGTTACCGACGACGAGGGCGTGGTCTATGGGCTGGATCGCTTGAGCGGCGGCAGCCTGTGGAAGCAGGACAAGCTGCGCAATCGCGCGGTGACCGCCCCGGCGGTACGCGGCGAGGTGGTGGTGGTCGGCGATGCCGAAGGCTACGTGCATTTCCTGTCGCGCGAAGAGGGCGCTTTCCTGGCCCGCCAGAAAACCGACGGTACCGCCATCCGGGTCGCCCCTCAGCGACTCGGCGAAGCCGTCCTGACGCAGTCGTCGGGCGGTGATGTCAGCTTGATCGGGATCCAATGAAACCCACCATCGTCCTGGTCGGCCGCCCCAATGTCGGCAAATCGACGCTTTTCAATCGGCTGACCAAGTCGCGCGACGCCATCGTCGCCGACCTGCCCGGCTTGACCCGCGATCGCCATTACGGCCACGGCAAGCTCGGCAAGAAGCCTTTCCTGGTCGTCGATACCGGTGGTTTCGAGCCATTGGTCAAGGACGGCATCCTGCACGAAATGGCCAAGCAGACGGAGCAGGCGATCGCCGAAGCCGATGCGGTCATTTTCGTGGTCGACGGGCGTGTCGGCCTGACGCCGCACGACAAGGAAATCGCCAACAAGCTGCGCTGCATCGGCCGGCCGGTCCTGGTCGCCGTGAACAAGGCGGAAGGCCTCAACGCCGGTATGGTCGAGGCGGATTTCCACGCGCTTGGACTCGGCGAGCCGTACGCAATTTCCGCCAGCCATGGCGAAGGCGTGCGCGGCCTGATCGAACTGGCGCTCGAATCCTTCCCCGAGCCGGAGGACGACGAGTGGCATTCCGACGCGATCCGCGTCGCGATCGTCGGCCGGCCGAACGTCGGCAAGTCGACGCTGGTCAATACCCTGCTCGGCGAGGAGCGCGTCATTGCCTTCGACGCGCCGGGGACGACCCGCGATTCGATCGAGATCGATTTCGAACGCGACGGGCGCAAGTACGTGCTCGTCGACACCGCCGGCATGCGCAAGCGCGGCAAGGTGTTCGAGGCGATCGAGAAATTCTCGGTGGTGAAGACGCTGCAGTCGATCGAGGACGCCAACGTGGTGATCCTGATGGTCGATGCCCGCGCCGACATCTCCGACCAGGATGCGCATATCGCCGACTTCATCGTCCAGTCGGGGCGCGCCCTGGTGGTCGCGGTCAACAAGTGGGACGGGCTCGACGCCTACGTCCGCGAGCAGACCCGGCAGATCCTGCAGCGCAAGCTGAAATTCCTCGATTTCGCCAAGTTCCATTTCGTCTCGGCGCTGGAAAACGTCGGCCTGAACAACCTGTTCCGTTCGGTGGACAGTGCCTACGCGGCGGCGATGACCAAGCTGTCCACGCCGCGTCTGACGCGCGTGCTGGCCGACGCCATCGCCCGTCAGGCGCCGCCCAAGCACGGCCTGTTCCGGCCGAAGCCGCGTTATGCGCACCAGGGGGGCTCGAACCCGCCGATCATCGTCATCCACGGCAATGCCGTCGACCAGATCGGCGACAGCTATCGCCGCTACCTCGAGCACACCTTCCGCGAAGCCTTCAAGCTGCAGGGAACGCCCCTGCGCATCCAGTTCGTCGCCGGCAAGAACCCGTTTGCCGAGAAGGAGCCACGCCGCTGAATCATTGTCACAAATAACGCACAAAAATTTTCGCATCCACCGACTAATTTGGGTACATTAGGACCCTCATAACAACACACATGGAGTTCCACACCATGAGCAACAAAGGGCAACTTCTACAAGACCCCTTTCTCAACGCACTGCGTCGCGAGCATGTTCCCGTTTCCATCTATCTGGTGAACGGCATCAAGCTGCAGGGGCAGGTTGAGTCTTTTGACCAGTACGTCGTCCTCCTCAAGAACACCGTCACCCAGATGGTGTACAAGCACGCCATCTCCACGGTTGTCCCGGCGCGTCCGGTCAACATCCATCAAGAGCAGGCCGCAGAATAAGGCGGCTGATCTGGCAGCCTCCGATGTCCGGGGCTGTTTTCTCCGCAGGAATTTCCGATGCTTGAACGGCCGGCTGCCGGTGAGCGGGCCGTTGTCGTACAACTCGATTTCGGCCAGCTGGATGTCGAAGACCAGCTCGAAGAAGTTCGCCTGTTGACCGAATCCGCGGGAGGTGCGGTGGTCGGCGAAGTTCGCGGGCGACGTCAGTCGCCGGACCCGAAGACCTTTGCCGGCAGCGGCAAGGTGCAGGAAATTGCCGCCATGATCGCCGGCTGCTCAGCGCAGCTGGTGATCTTCAATCACGCGCTGTCGCCGGTGCAGCAGCGTAATCTCGAGCGCGACCTGAACTGCCGGGTGGTCGACCGCAACAGCCTGATCCTCGACATCTTCGCGCTGCGCGCGGCGAGCGCCGAGGGCAAGCTGCAGGTCGAACTGGCGCAGCTCGAACATCTGTCGACCCGCCTGGTGCGCGGCTGGACCCACCTCGAGCGGCAACGTGGCGGCATCGGCATGCGTGGTCCCGGCGAAACCCAGCTGGAAACCGACCGCCGTCTGCTTGGCAACCGCGTCAAGCTGCTCAAGGAGCGCCTGGCTCGCCTGGCGCGCCAGCGTGGCGTGCAGCGCAAGGCGCGGCGGCGCGGCGACGTGCTCAACGTTTCGCTGGTCGGCTACACCAACGCCGGCAAGTCGACCTTGTTCAACACGCTGACCCATGCCGGTGTTTACGCCGCCGACCAGTTGTTCGCCACCCTCGACACGACCTCACGCAAGCTGTGGGTCGAAGGGGCAGGCAATATCGTCATCTCCGATACCGTCGGTTTCATCCGCGATCTGCCGCACTCGCTGGTCGATGCCTTCCACGCGACGCTGGAAGCGGCGGTCGATGCCGATCTGCTGCTGCACGTCGTCGATAGCGCGAGCCACGCCCGTGACGAGCAGATGGCCGAGGTCGACCGGGTGCTCGACGAGATCGGCGCGCGCGATGTGCCGCGCCTGGTGGTCTGGAACAAGATCGACCTGACCGAGGCCGGGCCCGGGGTCGAGCGGGACGAATATGGTAATATCGCCCGGGTTCGCGTCAGTTCGCGCACTGGCGAAGGCTTGGAACTATTGCGCGAAACCCTGGCCGAATACGCCCGGGCCAAGACCGCGTCGCGGCGCCAGGCGCAAGATGCGGAAGCCTGTCCGGCAAACCCTGATTTCATTGACTGAATCCCCAAAAATCATGATTCCTACGCTAGGTATACTCATGTCGATCAACGATCCGCGCTGGGGCAACCGCGGTGGCGACGACGGCCAGGACGGCGGCGGTCCGCGCCGGCCGAACGATGGTCCCCCGGATCTCGAAGAACTCTGGCGCGATTTCAACCGCAAGCTGTCCGGGATGATGGGCAAGAAACGGGGCGGCGGCAACGGTGGTGGCGACGGGCCGCGCATGCCGCCGGTCGACTTCGGGCCGAAGATGCTGGGTGGCGGGATCGGTGTCCTGCTCGGTCTGGTCGTCCTGGTCTGGCTGGCCTCGGGGTTCTACATCGTCGACGAATCGCAGCGCGGCGTCGTCCTCCAGTTCGGCAAGCGTTACGAGACGACCGAGCCGGGCCTGCGCTGGCGTCTGCCGTATCCGATCCAGTCGCATGAACTGGTCAATCTGACCGGTGTGCGCACGATCGAGATCGGTTATCGCGGTACCGAGCGCAACAAGGTGCTCAAGGAAGCCCTGATGCTGACCGACGACGAGAACATCGTGAATATCCAGTTCGCGGTGCAGTACATCCTCAAGGACCCGGTCGAGTACCTGTTCAACAACCGTCATCCCGACGAAGCCGTGGTCGGCGCCGCGGAAACCGCGGTGCGCGAGATTGTCGGCAAGAGCAAGATGGACTTCGTGCTTTACGAAGGTCGCGAACAGATCGCCAGCGAAGCGGCGAAACTGATGCAGGCGATCCTGGATCGCTACGATGCTGGCGTCTTGATCTCCAAGGTGACGATGCAGAACGCTCAGCCGCCGGAACAGGTGCAGGCTGCCTTCGACGACGCCGTCAAGGCCGGACAGGATCGGGAGCGCCAGAAGAACGAAGGTCAGTCCTACGCCAACGACGTGATTCCACGGGCGCGCGGTACGGCCGCGCGTCTGCTTCAGGAAGCTGACGGTTACCGGCAGCGGGTCATTTCGAACGCCGAGGGTGACGCCTCGCGCTTCCGCCAGATCGTCACCGAATACGCCAAGGCGCCGGAAGTGACCCGGCAGCGCATGTATCTCGACACCATGCAACAGATTTACGCCAATACCACCAAGGTTCTCGTCGACACCAAGGGGCAGGGCAATCTGCTCTACCTGCCGCTCGACAAGCTGATGAACGTCGCCGCCGGGACGGCTGCCCAGCAGGCTGGCGACGCGCACAATACGACGGCGGCTGGCCGTCAGTCCTCGGCCTTCGCCGGCCAGGTGCCGCCGCAGCTCGAACAGGCGCCGGCGGTAACGAGCAAGTCATTGTCGTCCAGCGAACGTTCGCCGCTGGGCTCGCGTGATCGGGAGGCCCGCTGATGAATTCGCGTCTCAACCTGCTGGGAGGTGTCGTCCTCCTGATTCTCGTGGTGGTCTCGATGTCGGTGTTTACCGTCGATCAGCGCCAGTACGCCCTGGTGTTTCAACTGGGTGAGGTGAAGCGCGTGATCACCGAGCCGGGATTGAACTTCAAGGTGCCGATGATCCAGAACGTGCGTTTCTTCGATCGTCGTATCCTGACGCTCGACAGCGCCGATCCCGAGCGCTTCATCACCTCGGAAAAGAAGAACGTCCTGGTCGATTCCTACATCAAGTGGCGGATCATCGATCCCAAGCTCTATTACGTGTCGGTCGGTGGCGATGAAACGCGGGCCCGTACCCGCCTCAGCCAGACGGTCAATTCCGGCCTGCGCGAGGAATTCGGCAAGCGTCTGGTGCACGACGTGATTTCCGGCGAGCGCGACAAGATCATGGACCAGATGCGGGAAAAGGCTGATGTCGACGCCCGCCGCATTGGCGTGCAGATCGTCGACGTGCGCCTGAAGCGCGTCGAGTTGCCGGAAGAGGTCAGCGGCGCGGTCTATAGCCGGATGGAAGCCGAACGCAAGCGGGTCGCCAACGAACTGCGTTCCGAAGGTGCGGCCGAAGCAGAAAAGATTCGCGCCGATGCTGATCGGCAACGCGAAGTGATCATTGCCGAGGCCTATCGCGATGCGCAGAAGGCCAAGGGCGAGGGTGATGCCAAGGCGGCGGCGATTTATGCCGATGCCTTCGGCAAGAATCCCGAGTTCTACGCCTTCTACCGCAGCCTTGAAGCTTACCGGAACAGCTTTGCCAACAAGAGTGACGTTCTGGTGGTCGAGCCTTCGTCCGATTTCTTCAAATACATGAAGAACGTCGGCCGCTGAGTTCGTCAATGGCTTCCAACCTGTTGCTGGCGTTCGCGCTGATGCTGGTGCTCGAGGGCCTGATGCCCTTCGTGGCACCGGCCGCCTGGCGTGAAACCTTTCGCCGCCTGATCCAGATGTCCGACGGCCAGATCCGTTTCATCGGCCTGACCTCGATGCTGGTCGGGCTCATTCTCCTCATTCTCTTCTCATGAACTGGCTGCTCCCCGAATATATTGCCGACGCGCTGCCGTCCGAAGCGGCGCGTATCGAAACCCTGCGCCGCTCGCTGCTCGACCACTGCCGTCTCCGTGGCTTCGAGCATGTGATGCCGCCGCTGCTCGAATATCTCGAATCGCTGCTCACCGGTGCCGGTCAGGATCTAGACCTGCGCACCTTCAAGCTGGTCGACCAGCTTTCCGGGCGCACCCTAGGCGTGCGCGCCGACATGACGCCACAGGCGGCGCGCATCGACGCCCATCTGCTCAACCACCAGGGGGTCACCCGCCTGTGCTACTGCGGCAGCGTGCTGCACACTCTGCCGGCGAACATTTCGGCTGGCCGCGAGCAACTCCAGCTAGGTGCGGAAGTCTATGGCTACGCCGGCGTCGAGGCCGATCTTGAAATCGTCCGCCTGATGGCTTCCGCCTTCGAGCGGGCGCGTCTGCCGCTGGCGCGCATCGACCTCGGGCACGTCGGAATTTTCCGCGCGCTGGTCGAAGCGGCCGCGCTGACTGACGACGCTGAAGCCGAATTGCTGGCCCTGCTGCGCGACAAGGATGTGCCCGGCCTGGCAGCGGCGACGGCGCAACTGCCGTCGCCCTACCGCGAAGCGCTGCTCGCCTTGCCGACGCTCTATGGCGGCAGCGAGGTGCTCGACCGCGCCGCCGAAGTGCTGCCGGCGTCGCTGCCGGCCTTGCGCGCCGCGCTGGAGCAACTGCGCCACCTGATCGAGAGCGCGCCGGAACTGCCGTTCTCGATCGATCTCGGCGACCTGCATGGTTACCACTATCACAACGGCATCGTCTTTGCCGCCTACGTGCCGGGCTATCCGGCGGCGATCGCTCGTGGCGGCCGTTACGATGGCGTTGGCAAGGCTTTCGGTCGGGCCCGTCCGGCCACCGGCTTCTCGCTCGACCTGCGCGAACTGGCGCGACTGCTGCCGCCGGTCAAGCCAGCGGGAGGCATCCTGGCGCCGTATGCCGGCGCTGACCGCGTGCTGGCCGGACATATCGCCGCCTTGCGCGAGCGCGGCGAGATCGTCGTTGAACTGCTGCCGGGCGAAATCGCCTGCGAAGGTCCGCAATGCGACCGCAAGCTGGTGCTGGTCGGCGGACACTGGATTATCGAAGCTATACAAGAGGACTAGAAAATGGCCAAGAATGTCATCGTCGTCGGCACCCAGTGGGGCGACGAAGGGAAGGGGAAGATCGTCGACTGGCTGACCGACCATGCCCAGGGCGTGGTGCGTTTCCAGGGCGGTCACAACGCGGGCCATACGCTGGTCGTCGGCGACAACGTCTACAAGCTCAACCTGGTGCCCTCGGGCATCGTCCGCGATGGCGTCGATTGCTACATCGGTAACGGCGTCGTCCTTGACATCCACCACCTGATCTCGGAAATTGCCGAGTTGGAAAAGGGCGGCATCAATGTCCGCTCGCGCCTCAAGATCAGTCCGGGCTGCCCGCTGATCCTGCCTTACCACTCGGCGATCGACAAGGCGCGCGAGGGGGCCAAGTGCGCCGACAAGAAGATCGGCACCACCGGCAAGGGCATCGGCCCGACCTACGAGGACAAGGTGTCGCGGCGCGGCCTGCGCGTCTATGACCTGTTCCATCCGGAGCGCTTCGCCGACAAGCTCAAGGAGGTGCTGGAGTATCACAACTTCGTCCTGACCCAGTACTTCAAGGCCGATCCGGTCGACTTCCAGACCGTCTACGACCAGGCCATGGCCGACGCCGAAATCATCCGGCCGATGGTCGTCGACGTCTCGGCGGCGCTGTACGACGCCAACAAGGCCGGCCAGAACATGCTGTTCGAAGGAGCTCAGGGTACCCTGCTCGACATCGACCACGGCACCTATCCCTTCGTCACCTCGTCCAACTGCGTAGCCGGTCAGGCGGCCGCCGGTGCCGGCGTCGGCCCCGGCATGCTGCACTACGTGCTGGGCATCACCAAGGCCTATTGCACCCGTGTCGGTGGTGGTCCCTTCCCGAGCGAGCTGGATATCGACACCGAAGGTACACCCGGCCACCAGATGTTCTCGGTGGGCAAGGAATTCGGCACGGTGACCGGGCGCAAGCGTCGTTGCGGCTGGTTCGACGCCGCGCTGCTGCGTCGTTCGGCGCGCATCAATGGGCTGACCGGCCTGTGCATTACCAAGCTTGACGTGCTCGACGGCTTGAAGGAAATCAAGATCTGCACTGGCTACAAGCTGGGCGACAAGGTGGTCGACCTGCTGCCCATCGGTGCCGATGACGTCGCCCTGTGCGAACCGATCTACGAAACCCTGCCCGGCTGGGAAGGCACGACTTTCCGCGTCAAGCGCTGGGAAGACCTGCCGGTCAATGCCCTGGCCTATCTGAATCGTCTCGAAGCGCTTTGCGAGGTGCCGATCGCCATCGTGTCGACCGGCCCCGAGCGTGACGAGACCATCCTGCGCGATCACCCGTTCAAATAGGACGGTAGCGCGCTGATACAGTAACGGGGCCGTTTGGCCCCGTTGTCGTTTAACGGGCCGGAACCGAAACCCAGCCTTCGGGGCAGGCGTTGGTATAGGGATAGTACTGGCCGGAAGAGCGGCAGTAATACCAGTTGCCGGCGGGCGGCGGGGAAACGATGTAGGCCGGTGGCGGGGCCGGCGGCGCTGCGCTGTTGATTGCCGCACCAATGGCGATGGCGCCGAGGGTGACGACGGCGGCTGGAGCGATCCAGTCGTAATGGCGATGCCGGTACCGGGGGGGCGGCGGCGGTGCGTAGTGGTAATGCCTCTGGATGTGGCGTGGCCGGTAGTTGTCGTAATAGCCGTGATGATCCGGCCGGGCGTTGGCCTGACCGACCGCGCCGAGCGCCAGGGAAACGGCGATCAGGGTGCTGGCGATTGCTTTCATGATTGATCTCGCAGGGTGGTGTATGTGCTCAGGATAGCGAGCCGGCACCGCGCTTGCTGCAACCAGATGTTAGTAATTGTTAAGCGCCCGCATTCCCTGTGCTGTGAGACAATGCGCGCCATGCAAAGAAAGCGTCCGGAAATGAAAAAAGGCCTTGCCGAAGCAAGACCTTTCAACAAAATCGCTGGTGCCCAGGAAGGGACTCGAACCCCCACGGAGTTACCCGCTAGTACCTGAAACTAGTGCGTCTACCAATTCCGCCACCTGGGCACAGGTGCGAAGAGCCGCCATTATAGGGAAGAGAAAACCGATGTCAAGAAAAAAGATCAGCAAGATTCGCCGTGCCGACCCCTTCTACGAGCGCGAGGCACAGCGCTACGAATTTCCCCTGCCGTCGCGCGAGTACATCGCGCAGGTGCTGGCCGACGAGGGGCGGCCGCTGTCCTTCGATGAACTGTGCGGATTGCTCGACATCGCCAAGGATGAACGCGAGATGTTCCAACGCCGGCTTGGGGCGATGGAGCGCGAGGCGCAGCTGATGCGTAACCGCAAGGGCGACTACATCCTGCCCGAACGCGCTTCGCTGACCGCCGGGCGTATCCAGGGCCATCAGGACGGCTACGGCTTCCTGATCCCCGACGACGGTAGCGCCGACATCTTCCTCGACCAGCGCCAGATGGGCAAGGTGCTGCACGGCGATCGCGCTCTGGTCCGGGTCACCGGCCTTGATCGCAAGGGGCGCCCGGAAGGCAGCATCGTCGAGGTCACCGAACGCGCCAACAGCCGGGTCGTCGGCCGCGTCTTCGTCGAGCACGGTGTCGTCTTCGTCGTTCCGGAAAACAAGCGCATCGCCCAGGACATCCTGGTGCCGCCGGAAAAGAAGAGCAAGCTCAAGGCGCAGTCCGGCCAGGTGGTGATGGTCGAGATCATCGAGCAGCCGAGCAAGCATTCGCAGCCGATCGGGCGCATCGTCGAGGTGCTGGGCAATTACGCCGATCCGGGAATGGAGATCGAGATTGCGCTGCGCAAGCACGATCTGCCCTTCGAATTCCCGAAGGCAGCGCTCGAGGAAAACAAGAAGATGCCCGACAAGGTGCGCAAGACCGACCTCAAGGGGCGCGAGGACTTGCGTGAATTGCCGCTGGTGACGATCGATGGCGAGACGGCGCGCGATTTCGACGACGCGGTTTTTTGCGAGAAGCTGGGGCGCGGTTGGCGGCTGGTCGTCGCCATCGCCGACGTTTCGCATTACGTGCAGCCGGGCATGGCGCTCGACCGCGAAGCGCTGGCGCGCGGCAACTCCGTCTATTTCCCGCGCCGCGTCATCCCGATGCTGCCGGAAAAGCTGTCCAATGGCATCTGTTCGCTGAATCCGGACGTCGAACGGCTGGCGATGGTTTGCGACGTGGCGATCAGCGCCGCCGGCAAGATCGGCAAATACCGCTTCTATCCGGCGGTCTTCCGTTCGCACGCGCGGCTGACCTACAACCAGGTCTGGTCCTGGCTGAGTGGCGAGAAAACGCCGGAAACCGAGGCGCAGCGCAACGTTTTGCCGCAGGTGCAGAACCTCTACAAGCTCTACCAGGCGCTGCACAAGGCGCGCGGCCAGCGCGGGGCGATCGATTTCGAGACCACCGAGACGATGATGCTGTTCAACGACCAGGGCAAGATCGAGAACATCGTGCCGGTGGTGCGCAACGATGCCCACCGCATCATCGAGGAATGCATGCTGGCGGCCAACGTCTGCGCCTCGGATTTCCTGGCCCAGCACAAGCAGACCTGTCTCTACCGCATCCACGAGGCACCGTCCGAGGAAAAACTGAGGAATCTGCGCAGCTTCCTCGGCGAATTCGGTCTCACCCTGGGTGGCGGGGACGATCCGCGGGCCAAGGATTACGCGCTGCTGCTCGAGAAGATCAAGCCGCGGCCGGATTTCCAGCTACTGCAGACAGTGATGCTGCGTTCGCTGAAGCAGGCGATGTACAGTCCCGACAATGTCGGCCATTTCGGTCTCGCTTACGAGCATTACACCCATTTCACCTCGCCCATCCGGCGCTATCCGGACCTGCTCGTCCACCGGGCGATCAAGGCTGTGCTCAGCGGCGGCAAATACGAACCCGGCCAGGCCTGGGACGAGATTGGCCTGCAGTGCTCGGCGACCGAGCGGCGTGCCGACGAGGCGACGCGCGATGTCGAGAACTGGCTGAAGACCTTCTTCATGAAGGAGAGGATCGGCGAAGTCTTCGACGGCACGATCTCGGCGGTCACCGCCTTCGGCATCTTCGTGGCGCTCGACCAGGTCTATGTCGAGGGCTTGGTGCATGTCTCGGAGCTGGGGCAGGACTATTTCCAGTTCGACAACGTCAAGCACCAGATGCTCGGCGAGCGTACCGGTGAGCGCTTCCGGCTCGGCGACCGGGTACGCGTCAAGCTGGTGCGTGCCGACCTCGAGTCGAACAAGATTGATTTCGTGCTGGTCCGCGAGGAGCGGGCAGTGGCTGCCGGCAGCAAGGGCAAGCGCAACATGGCACGCAAGCGCTGAATCGCCTCCGGTCCCCGGCCTGGTTTAGAATGAATGCTCGGGGAATCGCCAGGAATAAGGATGATGGGGGAAACAAGCGTGCTCGCCATGCGGCTCGGGATCGATCCGCTCGCAGGCGAACTGCCGGCTTCGTTGGAAACAGGGCATGTCAGGATTGATCGCGACCATCGCCAGTTGCTGGCGATGCTCGGCGAGTTGCGGCGCATCTGCCGCGATCCGGGTGGCTTGCCGGACTGCGCGACATGTTCGGCAGATCAGCAGTTGGCCTGCGAGGGAAGATTGATCGTGCTGCTCGGAGATTTGTTCTCCTGCATACTCGAACATTTCGCCGGCGAGGAACTGCTGATGCGCGACGCGCAGATGCAGCTCGCCGAAGGCGAGCACTACGCGGCGCACATCGAGGATCACGCGGCAATCGCCCAGAAGGTTCAGGAACTGGTCGCCCGTCTCGACATCGTGCATACGGTGGAGCGCATTCGCGAGCTGGATGGCTTGCTGGCCCGTTGGGTTGCCAATCACATCGAAATGCACGACGACCTGCTGGTTCGCTGGCTGGCGAAGCGCGGCATTCCGGGGGCTGCGGTATGAAGGTGGGCGGGGTAAAATGCGCCTCCCTGTCTGTTCGAGTTGCCCATGTCTTCCCGCCTGATCTACGGCTTTCATGCCATCACCGCCAAGCTGCGCCAGGACCCCGAATCCCTGCGTGAAATCCTGATCGACGGCGACCGCCAGGATGCGCGCGCCCGCGATCTGCTGCGCCACGCCGAACTGCAGGGGGTCCGTGTCATTCTTGCCGACGGCAAGCGGCTCGACGATCTGGCCGGCGGTGGCCGGCACCAGGGGGTGGTTGCCCGTCTCGACGGCGAGCGCAAGGCGGCCCACCTCGACGACGTACTCGATACGCTGGAGGAGCCGGCTTTTCTGCTCGTCCTCGATGGCGTCACCGATCCGCGCAATCTCGGCGCCTGCCTGCGCGTCGCCGACGCCGCCGGCGTCCATGCGGTGATCGCGCCGAAGGATCGCTCCGCCGGCCTCAACGACGTCGCCATCAAGACCGCCTGTGGCGCCGCCGAGAGCGTACCCTACGTGATGGTTACCAACCTGGCGCGGACGCTGCGCGAACTCAAGGAACGCGAAATCTGGGTGGTCGGTACCGCTGGCGAAGCCGCGCAGGACCTTTACGCCGCCGAGTGGCCGCAGGCCACAGCCTGGGTGATGGGCGCCGAAGGCGAGGGCATGCGCCGTCTGACCCGGGAAAACTGCGACCAGCTGGTCAGCATTCCGATGCACGGCAGCGTCGACAGTCTCAACGTTTCGGTCGCCGCCGGCGTCTGCCTGTTCGAAGCGCGGCGCCGCCGCGGTTGAGTTGATGTCGCATCGTCGCGCGGTCTGGCTGATGGTGCTGGTGACGCTCCTGTGGAGCATCGCCGGCGTCGTCGCGCGCCACCTTGAGGTGGCTGCCGGCTTCGAAGTCAATTTCTGGCGCAGCGCCTTCAATGCGCTGGCGCTGCTCGCCGCGCTGCGCTGGCTGCGCGGCGCTGCCGTCTGGTCGGCGCTACGCCAGGCGCCGCGCGTGGTCTGGGTGTCCGGGGTGTGCTGGGCGGTGATGTTCACCGCCTTCATGCTGGCGATCACGCTGACCACGGTGGCGATGGTGCTGGTGACGATGGCGATCGGGCCGATGGTCACCGCGCTGTTCGCCCGCATCTTCCTGAAGCAGCGCCTGCCGGCGCGGACCTGGGCGGCGATCGTTGTCGCCGCGCTCGGCATTGCCTGGATGTTCGGCGGCGGTGCCGGCGACGGCAGTCTGTTCGGGGCGCTGGTTGCCTGCGCGGTGCCGGTGGCGGCGGCGGTCAACTGGACGCTGCTGCAGAAGATCGGTCGGGCCACGGAAGAAGGTCCGGACATGCTGCTGGCGGTGCTGATCGGTGCGCTGTTATCGGCTTTGTGTACCTTGCCGCTGGCCTGGCCCTGGCAGGCGACGGCGCACGACCTTGGCCTGCTGGCCTTGCTCGGCGTCGTTCAACTGGCGATTCCCTGCCTGCTCGTGGTGACCCTGGCGCGCGTCCTGCCGGCGCCGGAAGTGGCCTTGCTGGCCTTGCTCGAAGTGATTTTCGGTGTTGCCTGGGCCTGGCTGTGGGCGGGCGAGACGCCGTCGACCAGCGTGCTGGTCGGCGGTGCGCTGGTGCTGGCGGCGCTGGTCGGCAACGAGGCACTGGCGATGCGCCGGCGCCATGCGGACGGCGTCGCCGCCGTCCGTTCCCAAGTCTGAATCAGCCGGCGATCGGTTTCCAGCCGCCGCCAAGTGCCTTGAACAACTCCACCGCCGCGTTGAGGCGGGCCTGGCGGGTGCTGATCGCCGCCAGTTGCGCGTCGTTGGCGCTACGCTGGGCATCGAGCACTTCCAGGAAGCCCGAATAGCCGGCGTCGTAGCGTACCTTGGCCAGGTCGTGCGCCTTTTGCGCGTTATCGACGCGTTGCTGCTGGGCGCTTTCGGCGGTGCCGTTCTCGCGCAGGTTGACCAGCGCGTCGCGCACTTCCTTGTAGGCCGTCTCCAGCGTCTTCTGCCAGGCGATCAGCGATTGCTCGTTGAGCGCCTTGGCCTGGTCGACGCGCGCCGTCGTCTTGCCGAAATCGAAGATCGGCATCAGCAGAGAAAGGCCGCCGGTCCACGTGCTGGCGCCGCTGGAGAAGAGGTCGGAGAGGGTCTTGCTCTCGCTACCGAGGGCGCCGGTCAGCGTGAACTTCGGGTAGTAGCCGGCCTTGGCGACGCCGATGTTGGCGTTGGCGGCGACCAGTTGCTGTTCGGCCTGCCGGACGTCCGGGCGTGCCTCGATCAGGTCGGCCGGCAGGCCGGCCGGCGGTTGCGGTGGCAGCGGCAAGTGCTTGAGGTCGCCGGCGGCGATCTGCAGGTCCGGCTTGCCGGTGAGCAGCGCCAGTTGATGTTCGGCCAGCGCCCGCGCCCGGCGCAGGTCGGCCAGTTGCGCCTGCAGCGTGGCGACGGCGCCGTCGGCCTGGTACTGGTCGAGCGGCGAGACGAGACCGGCAGCGACCCGGGTCTTCACCAGCTTGGCGCTTTCCTCGCGGCTTTGCAGGGATTCGGCGGTGATTGCCAGCTGCGCGTCGAGGGCGCGCAGATTGAGGTAGTTGCCGGCGACCAGCCCGGCGACCGAGAGGCGGATGGCATCACGGCCGTAGCGGCTGGCCAGCAGGTTGGCGCGCGCTGCTTCGTTGCTGCGGCGGACGCGGCCCCAGATGTCGAGTTCGTAGGAGAGGCTGAGGCCGGCGCTGCGCGCGCGCAGGATGTCCGGCGAATTGGCGTTCCAGGTGGCGGTCTTCTCGCTCAGTTTGCTGTTGCTGCCGGCGCCCTGCGCGTTGATTTCCGGGAACAGCGAGGCGCCGGCTTCGCGGGCAGCGGCGTCGGCCTGTTCGACGCGAGCGACGGCACTGCGCAGGTCGGCGTTGCCCTGCAAGGCTTGATCGACCAGTTCGTTCAGGGTGGCGTCGTTGAACAGCGTCCACCAGCGCTCATTGACGGCGGGATTGGCGGCGGGCGCTGCGGCGACGGCGGTCGGCGCTTCCTTGAAGGCGGCCGGCAGCCAGTTGGCCGGGCGCAGGTAGTCCGGGCCGACGGCGCAGCCGGAGAGCAGCACGGCCAGCGCCAGCGGGGTCAGGCGGAATACGGAGCGGGACATCATGCTTTCTCCTCTTCGACGTCGAGATGCCTCGGATCGATCTGTTTGCCGCGCTCCAGCCATTTGAAGAAGAGCGGGATGAAAATGGTGGCGATGAAGGTCGCCGCGATCATGCCGCCGAAGACGCCGGTACCCATCGACTGGCGGGCGGCAGCGCCGGCGCCGGTGGCCTTGACCAGCGGGAAGACGCCGAGCACGAAGGCGAGCGAGGTCATGATGATCGGCCGCAGGCGCAGGCGGGCGGCCTCGACCGCCGCTTCGGCGACGCTCATGCCCTCGGCGTACTTCTGGGCGGCGAACTCGACGATCAGGATGGCGTTCTTCGAGGCGAGGCCGATCAGCACCACCAGACCGATCTGGAAGTAGATGTCGTTCGGCATGCCGCGCAGCCAGATTGCCGTCAGCGCCCCCATCAGCGCGAAGGGCACGGCCATGACGACGGCCACCGGCAGCGACCACTTTTCGTACTGGGCGGCGAGGATCAGGAAGACCATGATGATGGCGAAGCCGAAAGCCTGCAGCGACGAGCCGGAGGTCTGCTTTTCCTGGAAGGCCTGGCCGGTCCAGGAAATCGCATAGCCCTCGGGCAATGTTGCCTCGGCCACTTCCTCGACGATGCGGATGGCGTCGCCGGAGCTGATGCCGGGCTTCGAATCGCCCATCACCTTGGCGGCGACGAAACCGTTGAAGCGCTCGACCTGTTCCGGACCGATCACGCTCTTGACGGTGCTGATCGCCGACAGCGGAATCATCTTGCCGCTGCTCGTGCTCTTCACGTAGACCTTGCCGATGTCGTCCGGCTTCATCCGGTAGTTGGCCTCGGCCTGCAACTGCACGCGATAGACGCGGCCGGCCTTGTTGAAGTCATTGACGTAGAGGGCGCCCATCGTGCTTTGCAGCGTCGAATAGACGTCGGCCAGCGGAATGCCCAGGGCGAGCGCCTTCGGCTCGTCGACCTCGACGAAGATCTGCGGCACGGTCGGCCGGAAGAAAGTCGAGATACGGGTGAATTCCGGATGCTTCTGCAACTCGCCCATGAAGCTCTGGACCACTTCGTGCAGCTTCTTGGCGTCGCCGTCCACGCGGTTCTGGACATAGACCTCGAAGCCGCCGGCGGTGCCGAGGCCCATGATCGGCGGCGGGTTGAAGACCAGACCCATGCCGTCCGGCTGCATCATGCCGATGCCCATGAACTTGCCGGCCAGGTCCTGCGCCTTGCCCTGGCGTTCCGACCAGTCCTTGAGCGGAATGAACATGGTGCCGGCGTTCGGCTTGTTGCCGCCGCCGATCAGGTCGAAGCCGGAAACGACGAAGGTGTGCTTGACCGCTTCGTCCTTGGCGATCATCGAGCGCATCCGCTCGCCGGTATCCTGGGTCCGCTTGAGCGTCGCCGCATCCGGCAGCATCAGCGCCGAGATCAGGTAGCCCTGGTCTTCGGCCGGCACGAAGCTGCCCGGGATGATGCGGAAGAAGAAGCCGGTGACGGCAATCACTCCGACGAAGACGAGCGAGCCGACGATGCCGTGCTTGAGCGTGAAGCTGACGGTGCGGGTGTAGTTGTTGGTGAGGCGCTCGAACAGGCGGTTGAACGGCGCGAACAGCTTGCTCTCGGTATGTTGCGCCTTGAGCAGGATGGCGCACAGGGCCGGCGTCAGGGTCAGCGCAACGATGCCGGAGAGCACCACGGCGACGGCGACGGTGACGGCGAACTGCTTGTAGAGCTGGCCAGCGATGCCGCCAAGGAAGGCGACCGGGATGAACACCGCGCACAACACCAGGACGATCGCCACCAGGGCGCCGGAAACCTCGCTCATGGCCTTGATCGCCGCCTGACGGGGCGACAGCTTTTCCTCGGCCATCAGGCGCTCGACGTTTTCCAGGACGACGATCGCGTCATCGACGACGATACCGATCGCCAGCACCATCGCGAACAGCGTCAGCGTGTTGATCGAGAAACCGAACAGCCAGAGGCCGGCGAAGGTGCCGATCAGGGAGATCGGCACGGCGACCATCGGGATCAGCGTCGCCCGCCAGCTCTGCAGGAAGATGTACACCACGGCGATGACCAGCAGCGCCGCTTCGACCAGGGTCTTGACCACTTCGTTGATCGACGCCGAGACGAAACGGGTGGTGTCGAAGGGAATGACATAGCTCATGCCCTCGGGGAATTTCTTCTGCAGCGTGTCCATCTTCTCGGTGACGCGCTTGGCGACGTCGAGCGCGTTGGCGCCGGTCTGCAGGAAAACGCCCATGGCGATGGTCGGCTTGCCGTCCAGGGTCACGCTCTGGTCGTAGCTGTAGGCGCCGAGTTCGATGCGCGCGACGTCGCGCAGGCGCAGCACGCCGCCCGGGCCGCTGGCGCGGATGACGATGTTGCCGAACTCTTCCGGCGTCAGCAGGCGGCCCTTGGCGGTCACCGTATAGACCAGTTGCTGGTCGCTCGGCGCCGGTTCCTGGCCGATCTTGCCAGCCGCGTTCTGGGCGTTCTGGGCCTTGATCGCGTTCGAAATGTCGGCGGTGGTCAGCCCCAGTTGCGCCATGCGGTCGGGCTTGAGCCAGATGCGCATCGAATAGTCCTGAGCACCGAAGATGGTGACATCGCCGACGCCGGGAACGCGCTTCAGTTCATCGACGATGTTCAGGCTGGCGTAGTTGGACAGGAACAGGGTGTTGTACTTGCCCGATTCGGAATCGAGGGCGATCACCTGCAGGATGTCGTTCGAACGTTTCTGGACGATCACGCCGTTGCGCCGGACTTCTTCCGGCAGGCGCGATTCGGCCGCCTTGACCCGGTTGTTGACGTTGACCGCGGCGTCGTCGACATCGGTGCCGACGTCGAAGGTGGCGGTGATGCTGATGCTGCCGTTGGCCGAGGCCGACGAGGTGAAGTAGGCGAGGTGCTCGACCCCGTTCAACTGTTCCTCGATCGGCGCGGCGACGGTGCGGGCCAGAGTTTCGGCGGAAGCGCCGGGATAGGTGGCGGTGATCAGCACGGTCGGCGGCGCGATCTGCGGGTACTGCGCAATCGGCAGCACCTGCGCGGCGACCAGGCCGGCGATGACGATGATGATCGAGATGACCGAAGCGAAGATCGGTCGATTGATGAAGAACCTGGACATGATCGCCCCTTATTTCTGTGCCGCAGCGTTGCCGGCGGCCGGTGCCGCACCCGGCTTGCCGCCGGGGGCAGCGCCTGCACCGGGTGCGCCGGGCGCGCCGGGCGGATGCGGGGCGACCGGCACGCCCGGTCGCAGCTTCATCAGGTTGTCGACGATGACCTTGTCGCCAGCCTGCAGGCCGCCCAGGATGACCCAGTCCTTGCCGTGCCATTCGCCGGTCTTGACCGGGCGCGGCGCCACCTTGCTCTCGCCGTCGGCAGTCATCACCAGGGTGCCCTGTTCGGTCTGCAACACCGCCGCTTGCGGGACCAGGAAGATGCCGTCGCGCTGGCCGGTGAGCAAGCGGATGCGGACGAACTGGCCGGGCAGCAACTGGCCGTCGGGGTTGGCGAACTCGGCGCGTAGCGCCTGGGTGCCGAGCGTGGTGTCGATGTTCGAAGCGACGAAATTGAGCTTGCCCTTCTGTTCGTAAACCTGGCCGTTGGCCATCACCAGTTCGACGCCGCTGACCAGGTTTTCGGTGACGCGGCCGCCGGGCAGCTTGGCGAGGTCGCTCTCGCCGAGCGAGAAGCTGACCCACATCGGGTTGGTCTGGTAAATCGAGGTCAGCAGGCTGTCGCTGCCGGTGCTGACCAGGTTGCCTTCGGAGCGCACGGCGCGGCCGCTGGTGCCGCCGACCGGCGCGGTCACCGTGGTCCACGACAGGTTCAGTTCGGCCTGGCGCAGTGCCGCCTGTGCCATCGCGTCGGCGGAAGTGGCGTCGTCGTAATCCTTCTGGCTGATCGCCTTGGCGTCGGCCAGCCCCTTCAGCCGCTGTTTCTCGCGCGCTGTCTGCTCGGCACGGGCTTTCGCTTCGGCCAGTGCAATTTCGTAAGGTGCGCGGTCGATCTGGAACAGCGGCTGGCCGGACTTGACGACGTCGCCTTCCTGATAGAGGCGCTTGACCAGGATGCCGCCGACGCGGGCCCGGACTTCGGTCTCGCGGGCGCCTTCGGTTTGCGCCATGACCTCGATCGAGGTTGGCACCGACTGCGGTTGCATGTCGAGGACGGTGACCGGCATCGGTCCCATCTGCGGTGCGGCCGGTGCATTCTTGTCCGAACAAGCGGCGAGCAGCAGGCTGCCGACAAGGGCGGCGATCAGGGTAGGTTTGTTGGTATGCATGGTTGGGGTTCTCCGGCGGGGAAGTTTTGGGCTATTATATACAAACACGAATGTATGTAAAACGCCTCAGTGGCTTACAGCAAAGCATTTTTGTGTTGCAAATTGTAGTTGCTGCCGGCCGGCAGCAGGGAGAACGAGATGGTCAGAAAAACCAAGGAAGAAGCTGAGCAGACGCGCAAGGATATCGTCACCGCAGCGCGCAAGGTCTTCCACGAATGCGGTGTCAGCCGTTCGTCGCTGGACAAGATCGCCAAGGCGGCCGGTGTCACGCGTGGTGCCATTTACTGGCATTTCCAGGACAAGGCGGAAGTCTTTTTTGCGATGCGCGACGAGGTATTCGAGCCGATGCTCGGGTGCACCGACGCCGTGCTTTACGATCCTTCGCTGCTTAATCCTCTGGATGCGATCGAGGGTTCGATCAAGGAATTTTTCCGCGTCCTCGCGACCTGCCCGGATTTTCGCGAGACCTTCGAAATCATGATTTCGCGCTGCGAATACGTCGAGGAATTTTCCAGCGTTCAGGAAGAAGTTGGCCGGCCGGCGCTGGAATTCCTGGAAAAGATTCAACGCATGTACCGACTGGCGGCCGAAAAGGGCTACCTCCGTGCCGGATTGGAGCCCGAGGCTGTGGCCCACGATACCTGGGCTTTTACCAGCGGGCTATTGCACCTGACCCTGGGGTGTCGCAAAAACAGCGGTCTGGAAAGGGAGATTCCCCAGATGATTTCAGCGCATATGGCCTTGCGCCGGGCCTGACGCTTCAGCGGTATTTGCGCCAGGCACTGAAGCTGAATACCAGGAGGCCGATCCAGATGAGGCCGAAGGAGATCAGTTTTTCCGTTTGCAGCGCCTCGCCGAAGACGTAGATGGCGGTCAGGAACTGCATCGTCGGATTGATGTACATCAGCATGCCGACGGTCGCCAGGTCGAGGCGCTGCGTCGCTGCCGCGAAGGCGATCAGCGGCGCCGCAGTGAGGATGCCGGCGCCGAATAGCAGGGCGCCGGTGGTCCAGGGTTCGATAACGAAGACCATGTGTCCAGCCTGCCATTGCCACGCCGCATAGGCGAGGCTGAGCGGCAGCATGAGCAGGGTTTCGAGGAAGAGGCCGGACAAGGCGTCGACCGGTATCTGTTTGCGCACCAGGCCATAGGTGCCGAAGCTGCCGGCGAGATAGAGCGAAATCCAGGGCAGGCCGCCGAGGGCGATGATCTCGTTGGCAAGTCCGGCCGTCGCCAGCGCGATCGCCAGCCATTCCAGGCGGTTGAGCCGCTCCTTCAGGAACACCAGCCCGAGCACCACGTTGACTAGCGGCGTCAGGAAATAGCCAAGGCTGGATTCGACCACCCGGTGCTGTTCCACCGCCCACAGGAAGACCAGCCAGTTGCCGCCGATCAGCAGCGCCGCCAGCGTCAGCATGGCGAGTTGGCGCGGGCGGCCGAGAACTTGCCTGACCTTGGCCCACTGCTTTGCGACGACCAGGATCAGGCTGACGCAGATGCATGCCCAGAGCGCCCGGTTGGCCAGGATGTCGATCGCCGGGACGTCATTCAGCTGGCGGAAATAGAGCGGAAAGAAGCCCCAGATGCCATAGGCGAGCAGACCGTAGCCGATGCCGGCCAGTGGGGTTTTGTGGCTCATGCTCAAGCGTTGTCGCGCAGTACGGCGAGCGCCGCCGAGCGGTAGTCGCGGCGGTAGAGAATGCCGCAGACGGCGAGCGCCAGGCCGCCGAGGATCAGCGGATGGAGCAGCCAGCCGGCGGCGGCGAGGCCGAAGTAATAGGCGCGGATGCCGCGGTTGAAATCATCGCCGGCCAGTGTGTTCGTTCCGGCGACGCGTCTGGCGTAGGCGTCGATGCTTGGATCGCCGGCCGGGCCGGTGGGTGCGGCGCCGACTAGGATGGAAAGAATGTTGAACTGGCGTAGCGACCAGGTGAACTTGAAGTAGGCGAAGACGAAACTGGCGAGCACCAGCATCAACTTGATTTCCAGCAACTCGCGGTTGCCCGGCCCGGCAAACGGCAGGTCGGCGGCGAAGCCGAGCAATTGGTCGGCAGCGCCGAGCGCGGCGACGAGGCCGGCGATGATGTAGATGGTGGTGTTGGCGTAGAAGGAGACGCTGGTCATCAGGTTGCCGATCAGCGTCGAGTCGGTGACGCGGACGTCGCGCTCCAGCATGCGGTAGGCCCAGTCGAGGCGGTAGCGCTGGCTGGTGCGGATCAGGCCGCCGGCACCGCCGGCGCTGTGCTCGGAAAACCAGGCGTAGCCTCCCCAGCAGGCGAAGAATACGGTCAGCGACAGCCAGTCGAGCGTGGAGAGGTGGGGCAGGGCGTGCATGGCGCCAGTTTGCCACAAGGGCGCTTCGGCGAGGGGAGGTGATCAGAGGTGAAATGGCGCAAAAAACAAAAGTGATGTTTTGAGTTGTTGATTTACAATAACGTCGTTTTTGTTAATTAAGTTGATTCATGAGTGACTTGGCGAACGCCCACGAAAGTGCCTCGGACTTGATCGGCATCGAGGCCTTGGTTCAAGGGACCCCCGTGGCGACCTTCGTCATCGACAGCGAACACCGGGTCACCCACTGGAACCGGGCCTGCGAGTTGGTCACCGGGTTGCCGGCGGCGAGCATGATCGGCAGCAGCGATCATTGGCGAGGTTTCTACCCGGCGCCGCGACCGATCCTTGCCGATTACATCGTCGCCGGTGAGATCGAGCAGGCGATGGCCTGCTACGAAGCCGGGCATTGCCAGGCTTCGCAGATCGTCAAAGGAGCTTACGAGGCCGAAGGCTTTTTTCCCGTGCTGGGCGATGGCGGCTGCTGGCTGTATTTCACCGCCGCGCCGCTGTATGCCCCGGACGGCCGACTGCTCGGCGCCATCGAGACCTTGCAGAACATCACCGGGCGCAAGCAGGCGGAGTTGCGGCTGCAGGAACACAGCGACGAACTGGCACAGCAGGTTGCGTTGCGTACCGAGGAATTGCAGCAGCGCAATACCGAACTGGTCGACCTGCTGCGCGAGCGTTGCGAACTGGAGGAGCGCGTCGGCACGGCGAACAACGTCGCTTTTTCGGCGATGAGCAGCATGGGCGAGATGGGCGTGCTGCTGCACGCAATGCAGGGGTTCAACGAGAGTGCGACGGCGGAGCGCCTGGCCGGCGTCGTTCTCGACGCGCTTGCCAAGTACGGGCTGGAAGGGGCGGTCCAGGTCCGTCCGGTGGGCGGGCTGGCATGCACCCTGCCGGCAGGAGAGCCACAAGTCGAGGCGATTTTCCGGCATCTGGCGGAGATGGGGCGGATCGTCAATTTCCACCGTCGGATGGTCGTCAACTTCCCGCAAATTTCACTTCTGCTGACCAATTTGCCGCAGGGCGAAGACGAGCGGGCCGGGCGTATCCGCGACAATGTCACGCTGCTCGCCGAGGCCGCCGAGGCACGGCTGCAGGCCTTGCACAACGAGACGGGGCGGCAGGCCGGGGAGAGTCTGATCGCCGGAGCGCTCGACGAGATCCGCGATTTGCTCGGTCAACTGGACAAGCGCCAGCAATCGTCGCTGACGGCGATCCACGCCATGGAAGAAAGCCTGGAGAAGCTGTTCGTCCATCTCGGTTTGACCGATCAGCAGGAAAGTGAGCTGGTCGCCACCGTTCGCGACGGACTCGATGCCCTGCTCGAAGCGCAGTCAGGGCAAGGCGATTTTCATCAGGTTCTCAGCGGCATCACCCGTCGCCTCGGCAGCTTCGCCTGAGTGGCTGCTCCCGTTGTCGGTTTCGCCGCGAGTTTGTCGGCGAAGCGACAGAAAACGGAGCGAGGAAGACGGAGCCAGCGCCAGATCCGGTCTGCCCGGGCTGGCGTCGCTCTTGCTTGGTCCAGGCATTCCAACAGCCTGTAGACCGCATGCGCCCCAGTGACCCCGTGACCTACCAATGCATCTCACCCGCCGCCGCGGCGGCGATGATCCGCAGCGAAGCCGCTGCCACAGTTTTCGACGTGCGCGATCTGGCCAGCTATCGCCAGGGCCATCTGGAAGGTGCGATGCACCTGCAGATGGAGCGGGTCGCCGCCTGGCTCGGCCGCCTGTCCCGGGAAACGCCGCTGATCATCTACTGCTACCACGGCAACGCCAGCCAGGTTTATGCACAGATGTTCTGCGACTTCCGCTTCACCCGCGTCTATAGCGTGGACGGCGGTTACGAGCGACTGGCCGCCGCGCTCGCCGGCTGATTGGCGCGGCCGGCGCAATCGGCTACAGTGCGCACCGGTTTTTGTCGGGGAGCGGGCCGTGTACCACGTCGTCGAAAGCAGCAAGTCATTTCAGGAAATCCTCTTCGAACTGGAGCCGGCGGTACAGCGTCTGGGGCTGACCGTGCTCGCCGTGCACGATGTCGGTGCGGCGCTGGCGCGCCGCGACAACGGCTTCGACGAGGATTACGCGATCTACGACATCGTCGGCTGGCGGCAGGCCGAGGAAATGCTCCGCGACGACCTGCGCGCCGGGCTCTTCCTGCCCTGGCGGCTCGCCGTCTACACCGAGAACGGGGTTACGCGCCTGGGTTTCCTGCGCCAGCCGCCGGTCGCCGACCCAAGCCTGCAACGCGCTCTGGACGAAGGCGCAGCACGGCTGCTGCAACTGGTCGACGAAATGCGCTGAGCCGCCCGGCTCAGCCGCCTTCCGTCGCGCGCGCGGCAAGAACCATCTCTTCCGGGGCGCCGAGGCGTTCGAGCAGGTTGCCGCGGTCGAGGTGCACCAGTTCGCTGATCGCCGGCAGATCGTCCTGCAACGCCGGGTTCTGCCAGCCGGTCGCGGTGTGGCGGGCGAGGTCGACGGCGAGATTGACGTTGCGCACGTTGGCGGTTTCGGCATTGGCCGGGTCGAGCAGCGACAGCAGCAGTTCCGGCAGCCCCCAGAGGCCGATCAGTTCGCGCATGATTTCCTGTGGCGGGGCGCCGAAGACCTCTTCCTGGACCGCCCGCGTGCGCAGCCCGGGATGCGCCGCCAGACGTTCGCGCACCGTCGTCGCCAGGTTGGGGGCGAAGCAGTGCATGAGGATTTCGACGAAGTCGTGGAGCAGTGCCGCCAGCGAGATTTCCTCGAAGCGGGTGTTCTGGCGCAGCAGCGCCCAGTCGCGGGCCCAGATCGACGCCTGGCGCGAGCGGGCGATGACCTTGAGCAGGCCGAGCATCGCCTTCGGGTAGCCCTTGAGCTGATGTTCGATGATCGGCAGGTCCTGGCAGCTATCGTAGAAGCGCTGGGTGCCGATCATCATCAGCGAGCGTTCGATCGTCGTGATCTCCGCGTTCTGGCTGCGCGAGCGGTTTTCCTTCATGAAGCGGAAGATGCGCAGCGTCATCAGCGGGTCGTGGGCGATGATGTTGGCCAGCTCGCGGGTGTTGATGACGTCGGCGCTGTCGCGCAGTTCGGCCAGGCGGGTCGAGGTCAGGCGCAGGATCGGCAGCTCGACTTCCTTGAAGTGTTCCACCCAGGCCGCGGTGCCGGGGAAGGGAAAATCGATCATCAGGGTCATGCGGACCTTCCTTCCTGGCGCGCGATCATGGGGTGAACAACCTCTTCAGGAAATTCTCGACATAGGCCGGGCGGATCGGCTTCACCACGTAGCCGCGCGCGCCGAGCGCGGCAACCTGTTCGACCAGCTTGCGCGAAGTGTCGCCGGTGACCATGACGACGGCCGTTTCCGGACTGGCGGCGCGGATTTTCGGCAAGGCTTCCACGCCGGAGAGGACCGGCATGTTGACGTCGAGGAAGAGCACTTGCGGCTGGTGTTGCAGGGCGGCGCGGATCGCCTCCTCGCCATTCGCCGCCTGGGCGACGACGTTGAGGCCGAGTTCGGTGACGACGCCCTTGAGCAGCAGGCGGATCGAGCCGTTGTCGTCGACGATGACGGCGGTCGGCCGGCCGCCGTTTTCCCGGCGCGGCGCCGGTGTCGGGGCGCCTGGCGCTGCCGTTGCTGCTGCCGCTGCAGCCGGCGCCGAATCCGGGTCGCTGCCGGCTTGCGCCGCCTGCCGCGCGGCGGCAATCTGCTGCAGTTCGTCGAGTACCTGTTTCTGCCCGAAGGGCTTGCGCAGGAAGCCGGCGGCGCCGTGATCGGCCGCCCGCTGCTCGATCGCCTCGTCCTCGCAGGCGGTCATGAAGACGACGTCGATCTCCGGATAGTCAGCGTTGATCTCGGCCAGGATGTCGAGGCCATCGCGCCCCGGCAGCAAGTAGTCGAGGCAGACGACCGCCGGCCGCGTGCGGCGGATCGCCTCGATCACCCCGTTGCCGTCCTCGAGCTGCCCGACAACCTGATGCCCCTGGCTGGCAAGCAGGGTGGCCAGCAGGCTGCGCATTGAGGCATTGTCATCGACGATCAGGATGTTCATGGCGATTGTGGCAAGGAATTTCACAGTATGTTAACCGCGAAAGCGGCGGAATGGCAGGGCGAAAAAAAGCCGGCTTGCCTTGCTCAGGCTCGCCGGCGTTGCTGTCTGTGGAAAGGCGTTCAGAGAATCATCCCGGCGCCCACCGTGTTGTTGTTGCTCTCGTCGATGACGATGAAGGCGCCGGTGCCGCGGTTCTCGGTGTAGGGATCGACGAACAGCGGTTGCGCCAGCTTGAAAGTGACTTCGGCGATGTCGTTCATCGCCAGTTTGTCGGCCGGCAGGTTTTCCAGGGTGTTCACGTCGAGACGGTGGTCGATGGCCGTCAGCTTGGCCTTGGAGTCGCGCGTGGTGTGGCGGATCAGGTAGGTGCGGGCGCGGTCGAGCGGGGCTTCGGCCAGCCAGCAGACGGTGGCGCGGATTTCCTTGACGGCGGCCGGGGCTTCGGCGGTCTTGACGATCATGTCGCCGCGCGAGCAGTCGATTTCGTCGGCGAGCAGGATCGTCACCGATTGCTCGGTGAAGGCTGCGCCGATGTCGACGCCGCCGATCTGCACCGCTTTGACTGTCGATTCGAGGCCGTTGGGCAGCACGGTGACCTGGTCGCCGACCTTGATGCTACCGGATTCGACGCGGCCCATGAAGCCGCGGTAGTCGTGTAGCTCGGGGTTGGCCGAATCCTGCGGGCGGCAGACGTACTGGACCGGGAAGCGGAACTTCTCGGCGTGTTCGGTATGCGCGGCCGGCACGGCTTCGAGGATTTCCATCAGGGTCGGGCCTTCGTACCAGTTCAGCGCTTCGCCACGCTCGACGATCATGTCGCCGTTCAGCGCGGAGAGCGGGATGAAGCGCACGTCGTCGATGCCGACCTTGGCGGCGAAGGCGAGGTAATCGGCCTTGATCTTCTCGTAGGTTTCCTGCGAGTAGTCGACCAGATCCATCTTGTTGATGGCGACGACCAGGTGCGGGATGCCGACCAGCGAAGCCAGCTTGGAATGACGCCGGGTCTGCGTCAGCACGCCCTTGCGCGCATCGATCAGGATGATGGCGAGGTTGGCGGTCGAGGCGGCAGTGACCATGTTGCGGGTGTATTGCTCGTGCCCCGGCGCGTCGGCGATGATGTACTTGCGCGTGCCGGTGCTGAAGTAGCGGTAGGCGACGTCGATGGTGATGCCTTGCTCGCGCTCGGCTTGCAGGCCGTCGGTGAGCAAGGAGAGGTCGACCGCGCCGAGGCCGCGCTTCTGCGAGGTCTTCTCGATGGCGTTCAGGGTGTCGGCGAGGATGGTCTTGGTGTCGAACAAGAGGCGCCCGATCAGGGTGCTCTTGCCGTCGTCGACGCTGCCGCAGGTCAAAAAGCGCAGCAGGCCGTGATCTTCAATAGTTTGATTTGCTGACATCGTTTTCGTATCCGGTTAGGTGGTTAGTTGGCTTCGGCATAACCCGGCTACGCCGCGTTAGCCTACGCCGCAACAAGCCGCTTCGCGGCGTGTTGTCAGAAGTAACCCTCTTTCTTGCGTTGTTCCATGGAGGCTTCGCTGGTCTGGTCGTCCAGACGCGTGGCGCCGCGCTCGGTGATGGTGGTGGTGGCGGTTTCGACGACGATCTTTTCAACCGTGTCGGCGTCCGATTCGACCGGCGCCGTGCAGGAGATATCGCCGACGGTGCGGAAGCGCACCAGCTTGTCGATGATCTGCTCGCCGGCCTTCGGCAGGTTGGTCAACTCGCCGGAAACCAGCGGCACATTGACCGGCACGATGGCGCCCTGGCGGATGACCACCGGGCGGGTGTGGGCGAAGTAGATGCTCGGCAGTTCCAGCTTCTCGCGCTCGATGTATTGCCAGACGTCCATTTCCGTCCAGTTCGAGATCGGGAAGGCGCGGATGTTCTCGCCCTTGTGGCTGCGGGCGTTGTACAGGCTCCACAGTTCCGGGCGCTGGTTCTTCGGGTCCCATTGGCCGAATTCGTCGCGGAAGCTGAAGATGCGTTCCTTGGCGCGCGCCTTTTCTTCATCGCGGCGGGCGCCGCCGATGCAGGCGTCGAAGCCGAATTCCTCGATGGCTTCGAGCAGCGTCACCGACTGGTGCTTGTTGCGCGATTCGCCTTCATGCTTCAGCACCACCGTGCCGCGTTTCATCGAGTCTTCAACCGAGCGGACGATCAGGCGCTCGCCCAGTTCGGCGGCGCGCTTGTCGCGGAAGGCGACCACTTCCTGGTAGTTGTGGCCGGTGTCGATGTGCATCAGCGGGAAGGGGAACTTGCCGGGGCGGAAGGCCTTCTCGGCGATGCGCAGCATGCAGATCGAGTCCTTGCCGCCGGAGAAGAGCAGCACCGGGTTGGCGCACTGGCCGGCCACTTCGCGCATGATGTGGATGGCTTCGGCTTCGAGCCAGTCGAGATGGGAGAGTGTCTTGCGTTGGGTCATTGCTGGGTAATCCGCAGGGATTGTCGAATGGAGCGCATTGTAGCAAGCGCCTAATATTCAATTAAGAACATGAGCGCATCTTGTTATTCTGTTTTTGAATAAAATGAGCAAGGTGTCGCCGTTGTGCCTGCGTCGTCGTTGAAACAGCGGGGCGTCGTTTCAGGCGACGCGGAAGCCGGCAATCAGGCCGCTCAGGCGTTCCGACAGGCGATGCAGGTCGCCGGTCGATTGGCGGATGCTTTGCGTCGAGGCGTTGTTTTCCTCGACCATGTTCGAGATTCGTTCCATGTTCTGGGCGATTTCGGTCGAGGCGATCTTCTGTTCGGCGACCGAATTGGTGATTTCGGTGACGCCGCTGCGCGAGCGTTCGACGACCTGGCTCGACCCCTGCAGGACGTCCTCGACTTCGCCGGCCAGCGCATTGCTCGCCCGGATCGACGCCTCGCCGGCGGCGATCGCCGTCTGCACGGCCGACGACTGATCCATGATCGCCCGCGTGCGCTGGTCGATCTCGACCGCCGATTTGCCGGATTTCTCGGCCAGCTTGCGGACTTCGTCGGCAACCACGGCGAAGCCGCGTCCGGCCTCGCCGGCACGCGCCGCCTCGATCGCCGCGTTGAGGGCGAGCAGGTTGGTCTGATCGGCGATGTCGCGGACCTCGCGGGTCATGTCGGTGATTGCCTGGGTGCTGTGTACGAACTGGTCGACGGTGCGGGCGATATCGTCGATGTTTTCCTGGATGCGGCGGATCTCGCCGACCAGGTGCGAGACCTTGCGCGTACCGAGCGCGGTCTGGGCGACGCTTTCCTCGGACTGGGCATTGACGTCGCGGGCGGTTTCGGAAACCGAGGTGATCGCCACCGTCAGCTCCTCGATTGCCGCGGCGCTGCTGCTGACGGCGTTGGCCTGGTGTTCGGAAACTTCGGCCAGGGCACCGGAGGTTTGTGCCAGTTGTTCGGAGGCGCTGGCAACTTCGCCGCTGGCCGTGTTGATTTCGCGGATCAGTTGCTGCAGGCGTTCCATCATTGCGTTGAAGGCGTGCGACATGCGGCCGATTTCATCCTCGTTGACGATCGCCGCGCGGCGCGTCAGGTCGCCGCTGCCGGAAATGTGGCTCATCGTCGATTCGAGCCTGGCCAGCGGTCCGATGATCGAGCGGATGAAGAGCAAGGCCAGCGTCAGCAGGACAATCAGGGCGGCGACGGCAAAGACGCCGAGCCCCAGTCTGACCGAGGAATAGACTTCGTCGGCGCGCTCGCGGTCGCTGGCCTGCAGTTCGGTCGAGATTTTCTGCATCTCGTCGACCAGATCGTCGATGACCTTGGTCGGTTCACGGTCGATGCCGCGTACCAGTTTGTCGACTGTAGCGGCCGGGTCGGCGGCGTTGCGGTCATATTGACCGAGAGCTTCATGGTAACGCGGCGCCAACTGGCCGAAGGTGCCGGTGACCTGTTCGATCTTCAGGCGTTCGGCGACGCCAAGACCCGCCGCGGTTTGGCCGACCTTGGTCAACTGTTCGCTGACCAGGGCGGCTTCGGCATCGAAGCTTTTCAGGTGCTTGGCGTAGGCTTCCGGATCCTTGCCGCGCAACAGGGTGTTCTTCCACTCCTGGACCATGATCTTGAAGCTGACCTGGGCGCTGCGGGCGCCGTCGATGGCTTCGATCATCGTCGCGCTGCGGGCGATCGATTCTTCGAGTTCATCGTGCAGCTTGGTGGCCTGACCCAGCGCGAAGAGACTGACACCAAGCAGGGCAAGTACGGCGACGGCGACGAGGATCAACAGCTTGTGCTTGATTTGGATGCGCATCGCAATACTCCTCCTGTGTGCGAATTTGCTGAATTGTACAGACGTTGACGGCTGGTTGTTGGTTCAATCGATTTTGATAAATTTGTGTTCCGGCTTCGCTTCGCCGCGCGCTGTTGCTTCTTTGCCGTGCGGTGACGGCGTCGGGATATAGACCACGGTGCCTCCGATAGATTGCCGCTGCCGCACAAAATCCTGGTAACCAAAACGCGACAAAATCGCCGATACCCTTGTGATAAATTCGCGCTATGACAACGATCAGCACCCTGTTCCTGCTGGCCGGCCTGCTGCTCTTCATCAGTGTTCTTGCCAGCACGATTTCGGCCCGCCTTGGCCTGCCGCTGCTGCTCCTCTTCCTCAGCGTCGGCATGCTGGCTGGCGAGGATGGGCCGGGCGGCATCCTGTTCAGCGATTTCTTCACCGCCAACTTCGTCGGCCAACTGGCGCTGGCGGTGATCCTGCTCGACGGCGGCTTGCGCACCGATGCCGCAACCTTCCGCGTCGCCCTGAAGCCGGCCGCCGTGCTCGCCACCTGGGGGGTCATCGGTACCGTCGCCCTGCTTGGCGTGTTTGCCACCTGGGTACTCGATGTCGATTGGCGGCTCGGCCTGCTGCTCGCCGCCATCGTCGGCTCGACCGATGCGGCGGCGGTGTTCGCCCTGCTGCGTCATAGCGGCGTGCGTTTGAACGAGCGGGTCAAAAGCACGCTGGAAATCGAATCCGGTTCCAACGATCCGATGGCCATCCTGCTGGTCACGGTGATGGTCGAAATCCTGCTGCATCCCGAGCGCGCCGGGGTCGCCGCGTTTGCCGTGCTGTTGCTGAAACAGGCCGGGATCGGCCTGCTCTTCGGCCTGGTCGGCGGCAAGATCCTGGCTACCCTGCTGCGCCGGCTGAATCTGGCCGAAGGCCTGTATGCGCTGCTGATTCTTTCCGGCGGCCTACTCATCGTCGGCGCCGCCAACCTGCTCGACGGCAGCGGCCTGCTTGCCGTCTACATCGCCGGGGTGATCGTCGGCAACCGGCGCAGTCACGCCACCGAGCACGTGTTGCGGGTGATGGACGGGCTCGCCTGGCTGGCCCAGGCCGGCATGTTCGTTGTCCTTGGCCTGCTCGTGACGCCGTCGCACCTCGCCGATCACGCCTGGGAGGCGCTGGCGATGGCCTTGTTCCTGATGCTGGTGGCGCGGCCGCTGGCGGTGATGATCGGTCTGCTGCCTTTCCGCTATACGCGCAACGAGCTTGCCTTCGTCAGCTGGGTCGGTCTGCGCGGCGCGGTGCCGGTAGTGCTGGCGATCTTCCCGGTGGTGATGGGGGTGCCCGATTCCCGGCTGCTGTTCGACGTCGCCTTCTCGGTCGTTCTGTTGTCGCTGCTGGTGCAGGGGGCGACCATTCCGGCGGCGGCGCGGCTGCTCAAGGTCGAACTGCCGCCGGCCGACGAGCCGCATGACCGGCGCGAAGTCTGGGTCGGCGAGGAGGCGGCGCTGCCGCTGTTCGAATACCGGGTCGCCGCCGGCTCGGCGGCGGAAGGCCGCCATCCTGACGATCTGGCGGCGGAATTCGCCACCGGCGAAGTCCGCTGCATCGCCGCCGTGCGTGACGGCAAGGCGCTCGAGATGGGCGGCGAACTGCGCCTGCGCCCCGGCGACGGTGTCTGGTTCCTGGCGCCGGAGACGACGGTCGAGCGACTGGCGCGCCTGTTCGGCGCGGCGACTCTGGATATCGGCCGCAACCTCAGCTTTTTCGGCGAATTCGCGGTAGCGCCGGATTGCCTGGCCGGCGATCTTGCCGCCGCTTACGGTTTTGCGCTTGCCGACGGCGAGGCCGGGCAGCGGCTCGATGTCGTCCTGCTTGAACGTCTCGGCCGCCCGGCCGTGGTCGGCGACCGGGTCGGCATCGCTGGCTTCGTGCTGGTCGTCCGCGCCATGGGCGACGATGGCCGGATTGCCGGAATCGGCCTGAAATGCCCGGTGGCGCTGCCCCTGCTCGAAGACTGAGGCAGCGTCAGACAGCGATCAGGACGTCGCCTTGGGATTCCATCAACAGGTGCGTGGTCGTGCTGCCGAGCAACAGTTCCTCGATCATGTGCGTGCCGCGCTTGCCGACGACGATCAGGTCGCAGTCCTGTTCCTGCTCCTGTTCCAGCAGCAGGCTGGGCGCGTTGCCGTGCAGGGCGAATAGCTGGCAACTGGCCGGCAGTGCCTGCTGGCGGGCGAGGTCGCGCAGGCGCTGCATGCCGTCGAGCTGGGCCTGGATGCGGTAGCGCTGGATGATCTCGGGATCGACGCCGGCGTACTGCATCTTGCCCTCGAACGGCAGCTCGACGGCATGGACCAGGACCAGCGTCGCTTCCGGCGCCAGCTGACGGACCGCGGCCAGCGCGGCGAGCGAGGCTGGCGAGAAGTCGATGGCAACCAGTACCCGGCGGTAGGGCTCGTGCGGTGCCTGCTTGACCACCAGCACCGGTTGCCGGCTCTTGCGCAGCAGGCGCGAGGCGGTCGAACCCAGCGTCAACTGGCGCAGGAATCCCTCGCCGCGGGCGCCGAGCACCAGCAGACCGGCGTCGATGGCGGCGGCGTGGGCGGGCAGGGCGTCGGTCGGGCGGCCGCTGACGACGGCGCATTGGGCGGTGACGCCCCGGGCGTGGCGCGGTTCGGCGTTGAGCGCCGCCAGCTGGGCGGCGGCGGCCTCGGCCAGCGCCGCGTCGAGCGGCGGCGCGGCGCTGCCGAGCAGGGCCTGCAGGCCATCGAACAATCCGGGGGCAATGGCGTGCACCAGATGCAGCGGCCAGCCGCGGTCGGCGGCCAGCCGGTAGGCGCGGTCCACGGCATGGCGGGAGGGCGCCGAAAGGTCGGTGGCGGCCAGGATGCAGGGAGTCATGGGTGTTCCTCCTCGGGGCGGATCAGGGTGACGAAATGTTCGACCGTGTAATCGACGGCATCGCGCATCGGGTAGAGCACGGTCGGCGCGCCGGCCTGCTTCAGGCGCAGGCCATGGGCGTCGTCGCGGGCGACGAAGGCGACTTCGCCGCGGAAGCGGCGTTCCTTCAGCGCCTGCAGGAAGGCGATGTTGGAATCGACGTCGGGCAGGGTGCTGACCACCCATTTCGCGTCGTTGAGCGGCAGTTCCTCGAGAAAGCCGGACTCCTGGGCGTCGCCGTAATGCACCGGGATGCCCGTCTGGCGCATGGCGCTGACACATTCCGGGTCGAAGTCGATGCCGAGGACGCGGATGCCGGCTTCCTGCAACTGCTGGGCGAGGCGGCTGCCATAGCGGCCGAGGCCGAAGATCACGACTTCCGGCGCGTTGCGGTCGGCGCGCTCGTCTTCCACCGTCTGTTCGCGGAAGGGATTGCGCCGTTCGAAGAGCCCGAGGAAGGGCGCCAGCCGCTGATAGAGGTGGTGCGAGTAAAGGATCATGTAGGTCGACAGGGCAATGGTCACCAGGCCGACCAGCGTCGTCAGGCCGAGCGCTTCGACCCCGACATGGCCGAGCGAGATGCCCATGGCGACGAAGACGATGGAGAATTCGCTGATCTGGGCGACGGTCAGGCCGGCGAGGAAGCCGGTGCGCTTGCGGTAACCCATGTGGCCCATGATCGCCATGACGATCAGCGGATTGCCGATCAGCACGAAAAGGGAGAGCACGACCGCCGGCAGGATTTCGCCGCCGAGCGTCGAAAAATCGAGCTTGGCGCCGAGGTCGATGAAGAAGAAAAGCAGCAGGAAATCACGGATGCCGGAGAGGCGCGCGTTGATCGCGTCGCGGTAGGCGGTCGAGGCGAGCGAGAAACCGGCCAGGAAGGCGCCCGCCTCCTTGGAAAAACCGGCCCCTTCGCCGAGCGCGGCGAGACCGGTGCCCCAGGCGATGGCGAAGATCAGCAGCAGTTCCTGCGAGTGCGCCATCGCCTTGACCAGACCGGGCAGCAGCCAGCGCATGAGGATGAAGAGCAGCGCGGCGGCGGCCAGGATGCGCCAGGCCAGCGACAGGACGACTTCGCCGGGCGCCGCCGCGCCGCCGCCGCGCAAGGCGCTCATTGCCATCATTGCCAGCACCACGGCGAGATCCTGGACGATCAGGAAGCCGACGGCAATGCGGCCGTGCAAGGCGTCGAGTTCGCGCTTGTCGGAAAGCAGCTTGACGATGATGATGGTGCTGGAAAAAGTCAGGGCGATGGCGACGTAGAGCGCTTCCATGACGCCCTTGCCGAGCAGCAGGATGAGCGCGAAGCCGCCGGCGATGGTGAAGGCGAGCTGGCCGAGGCCGGTGGCCAGCGCCACCGGTCCGATGTGGCGGACGTGATGGAGGTCGAGCTTGAGGCCGACCAGGAAGAGCAGCACGGCGATGCCGACCTGGGCCAGCAGGTCGATCTGGTCGTGGGCCGAAACCAGGCCCAGCACCGCCGGTCCGGCGACGATGCCGACGACGATGTAGGCGATGATCACCGGTTGCCGCAGGCGCACCGAGATGGCGCCGGCGACGGCGGAGATGATCAGCAGCAGGGAAAACTCGCTGAAGGCACTCATGTCGTTTTTCCGGTGGCGCCCCGAGACCGCGCTGGCTCGGGGAAGAAGCGTGCAGGGTGTGAGGCCGAGCTTAGCAGAGATCGCCGGCCGGCGAATTTTTACGACATTTTTACGCGGCTGTTGCCAGAATGCGCGCACGCTTCATTGCGCGTCATTTAGAGTGCCGCTGAACATGTCACGCCTCGCCACCGATCATCTCTCGCCGCGTCAGAAACTGGCACTGAGCGTCCTTGCCTGCGTGCTGGTCGCCATCGTCGCCGCGCCACTGCGCGAGGTGCTCGACCTGGCCAACATGGCGATGCTGTTCCTGCTCGTCGTTCTTCTCGTCGCCGTCAGTCTGGGGCGCGGACCGGCGGTACTGGCCTCGGTGTTCGGCGTCCTGTTGTTCGACATCTTCTTCGTGCCGCCGCATTTCTCGCTGGCGGTCGCCAACCTGCAATACCTGATCACCTTCGCGGTGATGCTGGCCACGGCGCTGATCACCGGCCACCTGACGGCGACGCTCAAGGAGCAGGCGGCCGAGGCGGAACGCCGCGAACGGCGGACACGCGCGCTCTATGAGACAGCCAGCCGCCTGGCCGGGGCGCTCGATGTGCAGCAGGTGCGGGAGATCGTCGATGGTTTCGTCGCCGATGAACTGAGCGGGCGCTGTCATTTGCTGCTCGGCGACAGCCCGGCGGCGATCCGCACCGCTGCCAGCGGGTTTTCTGCGACGCTGGCGGAAGCGGTGCTGAGCGACGGTCTGCGCCGCAGCGATCAGGAAGCCGGCCAGCGGATCTATCTGCCCTTGCGGGCCCCGATGCGGGCGCGCGGCGTGCTGGTCGTCGACGCCAGCAAGCCGCCGGTCGAGGACGAACTGGCGCTGCTCGATGCGCTTGCTTCGCTGACGGCAATTGCTGTCGAGCGCCTGCATTACGTCGAGGTAGCGCAACAGAGCGAGTTGCAGATGGTCACCGAGCGACTGCGCAGTTCGATCCTGTCGGCCTTGTCGCACGATCTGCGGACGCCGTTGACGGTGCTGGTCGGGCTCGCCGATTCGATCGCCCTGGCACCGGCGGTGCCGGCGCCGGTGCTGGAAAACGCCGCCGCGCTGCGCGACCAGGCGGCCCGTCTGGCCGGTCTGGTCGGCAACCTGCTGGAAATGGCCCGTCTCAACGCCGGATCGGTGACCCTGCGCCAGGAGTGGCAGCCGCTCGAGGAGGTGGTCGGCAGCAGCCTGAAACTGCTTGGCGCCGCGCTCGGTCGTCACCGGCTGCACATCGACCTGGCGCCGGATCTGCCCCTGCTGCGTTTCGATGCCGTGTTGATCGAGCGGGTGCTGTGCAACCTGCTCGAGAACGCCGCCAAGTATTCGCCGGCCGCTGGCGAGATCCGGCTGGCCGCCGAACTGGCTGGCGACTGGGTCGAGATTTCGGTCAGCGACGAAGGGCCGGGTTTCCCCGATCTCATCGCCGAGCAGTTGTTCGGCATGTTCGTGCGCGGCAGCGGCGAGTCGGCGATGCCCGGCACCGGGCTCGGCCTGGCGATCTGCCGGGCGATCGTGGACGCCCACGGCGGCCGTATCCGGATCGAGAACCTGGCGGGGCGGGGCGGTCGCGTCGTCGTCGCCCTGCCGCGCGGCGAACCGCCAGCGGTCGAGGAGGAAGCATGAGCGAGCAGGTGCCGCGCGTGCTGGTCGTCGAGGACGAGGCGCAGATTCGTCATTTCGTCCGGCTGGCGCTGGAAGCGGAAGGCTGCGCGGTGAGCGAGGCGGCGGGCGTGGCCGACGGGCTGGCGCGCGCCGGCGCCGACGATCCTGCCCTGGTCGTCCTCGATCTGGGGTTGCCCGACGGTGACGGTGTCGATTTCATCCGTTCCTTCCGTGCCTGGTCGGAACGACCGGTACTGATCCTGTCGGCGCGTACCGAGGAAAGCCACAAGATCGATGCCCTCGACGCCGGTGCCGACGATTACCTGACCAAGCCTTTCGGCGTCGGCGAACTGCGTGCCCGCGTTCGCGCCCTGATGCGGCGCCGTCAGCGCCAGGGCGGCGCTTCGCCCTGGCTCGAGTTCGGCAATGTGCGGGTCGATTTCGCCCGCCGTCAGGTGACGCGCGACGGCGAGGCCATCCACCTGACGCCGATCGAGTACCGCCTGCTCGCCATGCTGCTCGCCCACCCCGGCCAGGTGCTGACGCAGCGCAAGTTGCTGGCCGAAATCTGGGGCGCCTCCTACGTCGAGAGCAGTCACTACCTGCGCGTCTATGTTGGTCATCTGCGCCAGAAACTCGAGGACGACCCAACCCAGCCGCGTCATTTCCTGACCGAAACCGGCGTCGGTTACCGCTTCCAGCCCGACGCATGAACCGTTACGCTCCCGTCCTGCGGGCGCTGGGCATGGTCATCATGCTCTTCGCGCTGACCCTGTTGCCGCCGCTGTTCCTTTCCTGGGCCGCGGACGACGGCGCGCAGGCCGTCTACGACGAGGTTTTCGCGCTGACCCTGCTCTGCGGTCTCTATCTCTGGTACCGCTACCGCAACGTCAAGCGCGAAATGAACGTGCGTGACGGCTTCCTGATGGTGGTGCTGGTGTGGACCGTGTTGCCGGCCTTTGCCGCGCTACCCTTCATGCTGCAACTGGGCATCAGCCATACCGACGCCTATTTCGAGGCGATGTCCGGCCTGACGACGACCGGTGCCACCGTGCTTTCCGGCCTCGACCAGCTACCGCTGTCGATCAACCTGTGGCGTCACGAGCTGGTGTGGGTCGGCGGCATGGGGCTGATCGTTCTCGCCATCGCCATCCTGCCGCTGCTCGGCATCGGCGGGCGCCAGATGTTCAAGGCCGAGACGCCGGGGCCGATGAAGGACGCCAAGATGACGCCGCGCATCGCCAGCACGGCCAAGGGTTTGTGGGTCGTCTATGTCGGCGTCACCATCCTTTGCGTGCTCGGCTATCGGGTCGCCGGCATGGGCTGGTTCGACGCCGTCTGCCACGCCTTTTCGACGATGGGTCTGGGCGGTTTCTCGACACACGACGCGAGTTACGGCTATTTCAATTCGCCGGCGATCGAGGCGGTGGCGATCGTCTTCATGCTGATCGCCGGCATGAATTTCGGCACCCTGTTCGTCGCTGTCAGCCGCGGCTCGCTCAAACCCTACCTGAACGATCCGGAAGCCGGCTGGTTTCTCGGCGTCTGCCTGGTCTCGGTGCTCGGCATCGCGCTCTTCCTGCGCGCCAACGAGATCTACCCGGATTTTGCGGAAGCGCTGCGGCACTCGGCGTTCAACGTCATCTCGATCGCCACGACCACCGGTTACGCGAGCGTGGACTTCGCCCAGTGGCCGTTGTTCGCGCCGCTCTGGATGCTGTTCCTGTGCAGCTTTGCGACCAGCGCCGGGTCCACCGGCGGCGGCATCAAGATGGCGCGCGCCCTGCTGCTCTACAAGCAGGTCTACCGCGAGATCGTCCGTGCCTTGCACCCGAACGCCGTCTATAGCGTGCGCATCGGCGGCCAGGTGGCGCCGTCGAGCATCCTGTTCGCGGTGCTCGCTTTCGGTTTCATGTACATGGTCAGCATCGTCTCGCTGACCCTGGTCATGGTATTCACCGGGCTCGACGTGATCACCGCCTTCACGGCGGTGGTCGCTTCGGTCAACAATACCGGGCCGGGGCTTGGCGAGGTCGGTCCATCGACGACATTCGCCGTGCTCGAGGACTTTCAGACCTGGGTCTGCATTTTCGCGATGCTGCTCGGTCGTCTGGAAATCTTCACCCTGCTCGTGGTCCTGACGCCGGCTTTCTGGCGACGTTGAACGAAGACAATACCGCATGAACATCCTCATCCTCGGTGCCGGCCAGGTCGGCGCCAGTCTCGCCGAAGCGCTGGTCTCGGAAGCCAACGACATCACCCTGGTCGATCTCGATCCGGTGGCCCTCGGCCAGCTCGCCGACCGCCTCGACGTGCGCACGGTCACCGGCAACGCCGCCTTTCCGTCGGTGCTCGCCGAAGCCGGCGTTGAAACCGCTGACCTGATCGTCGCCGTCACCCAGTCCGACCAGTCCAACCTGGTCGCCTGCAAGCTGGCGCACAGCCGCTTCGCCGTGCCGACCCGGATCGCTCGCCTGCGTTCGCCCGATTTCCTCGACCCGACGCTGTTGTCGACCGAGAACTTCGCGGTCGATTTCGCGCTCTGTCCGGAGCAGGAAATCAGCGACTACATCGGCAAGCTGGTTGAATACCCGGAAGCCCTGCAGGTGGTCGAGTTCGCCGAAGGGCGGCTGACCATGGTCGGCTTGCGCGCCTACGAGGGCGGCCTGCTGGTCGGCAAGCCGATCCGCGCCATGCGCGGCCACCTGCCGTCCGGCGTCGATGCCCGGATCGCGGCGATCTTCCGCGACACGCGGGCGATCAACATCGACGGCGACACCGTCGTCCAGTCCGGCGACGAGGTCTTCCTGCTTGCCGCCACCGAGCATATCCGGACCGTGCTCAAGGAGTTGCGGCGCATGCAGAAGCCGGTGCGCAAGGTGATGATCGCCGGTGCCGGCAACGTCGGCGCGCGCGTCGCCGGCCGCCTGGAAGGAAGCTGCGAGGTCAAGCTGGTCGAAAGCCGGCCGGCGCGCGCCGCGCTGGTCGCCGGCTGGCTCAACCGGACCCTGGTGCTGACCGGCGAGGCCACCGACGAGACGCTGCTGGCGCGCGAGGACATCGGCAGCATGGACATGTTCCTGGCGCTGACCAACGACGACGAAAACAACATCATGGCCGCCTCGCTGGCCAAGCGCCTCGGCTGCCGCCGCGTGCTCGCCCTGATCAACCGCGAGGCCTACGCCGACATGGTCCAGGGCGGACCGATCGACATCGGCCTGTCGCCGGCCCAGGTGTCGATCGGCGGCCTCCTGACGCACGTCCGCCAGGCCGACGTGGCGCGCGTGCACAGCCTGCGCCGCGGCGCCGCCGAAGCGCTCGAGCTGGTGGTGCGCGGCGAGCGCGGCAGTTCGCGCGTGGTCGGCCGCCGGATCGAGGAACTGCCGGAAATCCACGGCGCCAGCATCGCCGCCGTCGTGCGCGGCGGGCGGGTGATCATCCCGCACCACGACACACTGATCGAAGCAGGCGACCATGTCGTCGTCTTCTGCACCCGCAAGCGCTACATCGCCGCCGTCGAGAAGCTGTTCCAGCCGGCGGCCTCGTTGCTGCCCGGCTGGTTCCGCTGAACGCCGCCGCTCAGCGGCGCTGCAGCAGCACCCCGCACTCCAGATGGTGGGTGTAGGGGAACTGGTCGAAAACCGCCGCCGCGGCGATGCGGTGCGTCGCCTGGAGGGCGGCGACGTTGTCGCGCAGGGTCTGCGGATTGCACGAGATGTAGAGGATGTTGGCGAAGCCGGCGGCGATTTCCAGCGTCGCCGGGTCGAGGCCGCTGCGCGGCGGATCGACGAACAGGGTGCTGAAGTCGTGGCTGGCGAGGTCGATCTCGCGCAGGCGCTGGAAGCTTTCGCGGCCGGCCAGCGCGGCGCTCAGCTCCTCGCTCGCCATGCGGATGATCGCCGTATTGCTGATGGCGTTGCGCTCCAGGTTGTGCAGCGCGGCCTTGACCGAGGTCTTGCTCACTTCGGTGGCGAGCACGCGGCGGAACAGCGGCGCCAGGGCGACCGTGAAGTTGCCGTTGCCGCAGTACAGTTCGAGCAGGTCGCCGCCCAATCCTGCAGCCTGGGCCCGCGCCCAGGCGAGCATCTGGCGGTTCACGCCGCCGTTCGGCTGGCTGAAGCTGCCTTCGTATTGCCGGTAGTGCAACTGGCGGCCGTCGAGTTCGAAACTTTCGTCGACCCAGTCGCGTTCGAGCACCAGCTTCTGCCCCTTGCTGCGGCCGATGATGGCGATGCCCAGGGTGCCGGCGAGAGCGCGCGCGGCGGCTTCCCAATCGGCGTCGAGGCGGCGGTGGTAGATCAGGGTGAGCAGCAGGTCGCCGCTCAGCGTGGCGAGAAATTCGACGGCGTAGAGCCGGCGCTGCAAGGTCTCGCTGGCCAGGGTGGCGTCGCGCAGGCGCGGCATCAGCGCGCAGATCGCCGCATCGGCGGCGGGAAAGTCGCGCATCAGTACCGGCTGGCGCGGGTTTTCCGGGTCGAACATGGCGTAGTCCCAGACCCTGTCGTGGTGCCAGGCGCGGAACTCGGCGCGCAGCCGGTAGTGCAGCGGCTGCGAGGCGTGGGCGGTCGGCGGCGGCAGCTCGCAGGCGGCGAAATCGGCGGCAAAGGCGGCGAGCTTGGCGGCCAGTTGCTGGTCGTAGCGGGCAGGGTCGAGGTCGGGCAGGGGCATCGGGCGGCGCTCGGGACGGCGTGACGGAAAACGGCGGACTATACCGCGCCCGGCCCCCGTCCGGCAAAGCCGGTGTGCCGGGACGGGCGTTACCGGTAAGCGGCCCGTCAGGCAATCCGGATTATGATTCGTACCATGCTTTCCTCTATGCTTCATCGCCGACCGGTGGCGGTCATCGCGCTGGCCCAGCTATTCGGCACCTCGCTATGGTTTTCCGCCAACAGCGCGGCCGACGATCTGGCGCGCGACTGGGGCATCGGCGCCAGCGGCATTGGCGCCCTGACCGCCGCCGTCCAGCTCGGCTTCATTACCGGCACGCTGGTCTTCGCCCTCAGCGGACTGGCCGACCGTTTTTCCGCCAGCCGCATCTTCGCCGTCAGCGCCGTTCTGGGTGCCGTCGGCAACGCGCTGTTCGCGGCCGGCGCCAGCGGGCTCGGCAGCGGCCTGCCGCTGCGCTTCCTGGTCGGCGTCTGCCTGGCCGGCATCTATCCGCTGGGGATGAAGCTGGTAGTGAGCTGGGTTCCCGAGCGGGCAGGCAGCGCGCTGGCCTGGCTGGTCGGCATGCTGACCCTGGGCAGTGCGCTGCCGCACGGCATCCGCTTCCTCGGCAGCGAACTCGCCTGGCCGTGGCCGGTCGCCGCCTCGTCGCTGCTGGCCTTGCTCGCCGCCGGGCTGATCCTGCGCCTCGGCGACGGGCCGCACTTGCCGGCTGCCCGGCGCGGTGCGCGGCTGCACTGGGGGCGGGTCGTCGAGGCCTTCGCCATCCCCGAGTTCCGCGCTTCCGCCTTCGGCTATTTCGGCCACCAGTGGGAGCTTTACGCGTTCTGGACGCTGGTGCCGATGCTGCTGGTCGGCAGCGGCGTCGTGCCGGCCGGCAGCGCCGCCTTGTCCGGGCTGGCTTTCGCCGTCGTCGCGGTCGGCGGGCTGGCCTGCGTGCTGGGTGGCTACTGGAGCCGGCGCATCGGCAGCGCCCGCGTCGCGGCCTGGGCGCTGGCCGGCTCGGCCTGCTGCTGCGCGCTGTTTCCGCTGCTGGCCGGTGGGCCGTCCTGGCTGCCGCTGTTGCTGCTGCTCGCCTGGGGCTTCTGCGTGGTGGCCGATTCGCCGCATTTTTCGGCGCTCTCGGCGCGCGCCTGCCCGCCGGCCATGGTCGGCAGCGCGCTCGCCTTCCAGACGGCGATCGGCTTCGCGGTGACGCTGCCGGCCATCCATCTCGGTAGCGCGCTGGTCGATACGCTGGGTGTCGGCGTCGCCTGGCTGTTGCTGCCCGGTCCCCTGCTCGGCCTGGTCGGTCTGGCGCCGTTGTGGCGGCGGGGGTGAGGGCGGCTGTCCGGTAGCTATGACGAAAGGCGGCATTGGCGCCGGCTTGGGGCTAGAATGCCGCTTTGCACTTCGCACCCGGCCCGGTGGCCGTATCCGTCGCGGAAGTGCGATCAGGATTTGCCGGGGTTCCTGCCGCCATGACTTCTGTTTCCGCGCTACGCCTGAGCGATATCGCCAGCACCGCGGTGCTGACCGTTCCGCCTGATCTGCCGCTGTCGGCGGCGGTCGGGCGCTTCTCCGGACAACACGTTTCGTCGCTGATCGTCGTCGAGGACGGCCGGCCGCTCGGCATCCTCACCGAATGGGATTTGCTGCGCCTGCTACGCCAGGGTGCGTCCGGCGAGGCAACGGTGGCCGAGGTGATGAGCGCGCCGCTGATCACCGTGCGCCCGGAAATGGATTTCGCCGCCGCCCAGTTGCTGATGAACAGCCGCGGCATCCGCCATCTCGTCGTCGTTGACGGCGACAGTCGCCTGTTCGGAATCGTCAGCGAAAGCGATTTCCGGCGCCAGCTCAATCAGGACCTGTTCGAGCTGATCCGTGACCTGAAGGCGATCACCGAACGGGCCGAACCGATGGTCGAGCCGGCGTGCCCGATGCAGGCGGTCCTCGAACTGATGGCTGAACGCCGCCTCGATCACGTGCTGGTCGGCCGCGACGGCGACGCCGAGGGGATCATCACCGAGCGCGACCTGCCGCGGCTGATCGCCGTCTGGGGCGATCTCGACCGGCTGACCGCCGGCGACGTCATGTCGTCGCCGCTGCACGCCGTCGATGAGGACGTTTCGGTGGCCGAGGCGGCGCGCCGCATGGACGTCGAGCAGTTGCGCCACCTCGCGGTGCGGGCGCGCGACGGCCGCTTGATCGGTGTCGTCAGCCAGCACCGCCTGCTCGAACGCCTCGGTTCGGTGCTTGCCGAGAAGGGGCGCAGCCGTCTGGCCGGCCAGCTTGACATGGTGCTCGAGGCGACCGGCGTCGGCACCTGGGAATACGACCATCGGCGTGACCTGCTGACGCGTAGCGTCGCGCTCAACAGCGTCTTGCAGATCGCTCGCGACAACGTTTTCGAGGCCTTCGACGAGGCCCTGGAGCGGATCGAACCGGCCGACCGCGAGCGGGTCAGCGCCGCTTTTCGCGGCGGGCTGTTGGGGCCGGACGGGCAGTTCGCCGTCGATTTCCGGGCCCGCGACATCGCCGGTGGCGTGCGCTGGTTCAGCTCCCGGGGCAAGGTGATCGAGCGCGACAGCGAGGGCCGGCCGCTGTTTTCGGCCGGCGTGTCGATCGACATCGACGCCCAGAAACGCCACGAAAGCGAACTGCAGCGCAGCGAGGCGCGCTTTCGCAGCCTGCTCGAGAACGCGCCGCTGCCGATGTTCTACATCGACGCCGGGCAGCGCATCGTGTTCACCAATCGCCGTTTCCACCAGTTGTTCGGCTACGCCGCGGCGGAAATTCCCGATCTCCTGGCCTGGGCACAGCGCGCCTTCCCGGACCCGGCCTACCGGGCGGCGATCGACCGGCAATGGCAGGCCACGCTGCGCGCCGTGAAAAGTGGCGGCGAACTGCGCCAGCTCGAATGCGACGTCACCTGCCGCGACGGCCAGGTGCGCAGCGTCGGCATCTCGGCGGCGATGCTCGGCGACGATTGCCTGGCCTCGTTCATCGACTTCACCGAACAGCGTTTCCAGCAACGCCTGCTCGAATTCGGCAACGTCATCCTGCACCTGATCTCGATCGCTGCGCCGCTGCCCGACGTCCTGGCCAACATCTGCCGGCACATCGAGGCCGCCGGCAGCAGTCTGCATTGCGCCGTGATGCTGCTCGACGAGGATGGCGTCCATCTTCGACCGGGGGCGGCGCCCAGCCTGCCGGCCGCCTATGGAGAGACGATCGACGGCATGGAAATCGGCCCTGCCGCCGGTTCCTGCGGCACTGCCGCTTTCCTGCGCAAGGACGTCTTCGTCGCCGACATCGTCGGCGACCCACTGTGGTCGAATTACCGCACCCTGGCCGAAAAATTCGGCATGGCGGCCTGCTGGTCGTCGCCCATCCTCGCCACCGACGGGAGTGTGCTCGGCACTTTCGCCATCTACTGGCCAAGGCCGGCGCCGACGATCAGCCACACCGTGCGCCGTCATGTCGAGGCGGCGACGACGCTGGCGGCAATCGCCATCGAAAGTACCCGGCGCGAGGCGGCGATGCTGTCCATGCTCGAAGAACGGCGCCAGGCCGGCGCACTGGTGCGACGCCTGTCGCAGGCAATCGAGCAGAGTCCGGTGGCGGTCGTCATCACCGATCTGGAAGCGCGCATCGAGTACGTCAACCAGGCTTTCGTCAGGGTCAGTGGTTATTCGGCCGAGGAATTGCTGGGGCGCAATCCCCGCCTGCTGCAGAGCGGCCTGACACCGCGCAGCCAGTACGAGGCAATGTGGGAAACCCTGCTGCGCGGCGAGATCTGGGAAGGACAACTGACCAACCGCAACCGGCAGGGCGAGATCTACTACGAATACGCGGTGATTTCGCCGATCCGCGAACCCGACGGCCGGATCACCCATTACCTGGCGGTCAAGCAGGACATCACCGAACGCAAGCGGATCGGCGAGGAACTCGACCGCCATCGCCACCACCTCGAAGATCTGGTGCGCCAGCGTACCGCCGAACTGGAGGCGGCGAAGGCCAGCGCGGAAGTCGCCAGCCGGGCGAAGTCGGCCTTCCTCGCCAACATGAGCCACGAGATCCGGACGCCGATGAACGCCATCGTCGGGCTTGCCCACCGCCTGCTGCGGCAGGCGCAGGGCGAGGTCGAGAAATCGCACCTCGGCATGATCAAGGCCTCGGCCGACCACCTGCTTTCGGTGATCAACGACATCCTCGACCTGTCGCGCATCGAAGCCGGCAAGCTGGCGCTGGCGCAGACCGATTTCAACCTGCCGGAACTGCTCGAGCGGACCCTGGCCCTGGTGCACGAGCGGGCGCAGAGCAAGGGGCTGGCGTTGCACCTCGACGCACCGGGCCTGCCGCTGCTGGTGCATGGCGATCCGACCCGGTTGTCGCAGGCCTTGCTCAACTACCTGAGTAACGCCATCAAGTTCACCGAGCACGGTTCGGTGCTGCTGCGCGTCCGTCTGCAGTCGCGCGACGGCGAGCGCCTCTACCTGCTGTTCGAAGTCTGCGATACCGGCATCGGCATCGACCGGGAAACCCAGGCCCGCTTGTTCAATCCCTTCGAGCAGGCCGACAGCTCGACCACCCGCCTGCACGGCGGCAGCGGCCTCGGCTTGGTGATCACCCGCGAACTGGCCGAACTGATGGGCGGTACCGCCGGTTGCGACAGCGAGCCGGGGGCGGGCAGCCGTTTCTGGTTCTCGGCCAGCCTGGGCGTGGCCAGCGGCACGCCGGCGTCACGCCCGCAACTCGCCGGGGAATCGGCGGAAGCGAGCCTGGTCCGCGATTGCCAGGGCGCCCGCATCCTCGTCTGCGAGGACAACCCGGTCAATCAGGAGGTGGCGCGCACGCTGCTCTGCGACATCGGCCTTTCCGTGGACACCGCGGCCAACGGCGAGGCCGGCCTGGCGCTGGTGACGCGAGAATCCTTCGATCTGGTGCTGATGGACGTGCAGATGCCGGTGATGGATGGTCTCGAAGCGACGCGCCGCATCCGCGCGCTGCCGCAGGGGCGGGAACTGCCGATTCTGGCGATGACCGCCAACGCCTTCGCCGAGGATCGCAAGACCTGCCTGGCTTGCGGCATGAACGATTTCGTCGCCAAGCCGGTCGATCCCGACGCGCTCTATGCCGCGCTGCTGCGCTGGCTGCCGCGTCGTCCGCCGCGTCCGGCGCCGCCGTCCGATCCCGAGGTGGCGCTGGCCAGCCTGCCGGGCTTCGACGCCGCGGCGCTGCTGCGCATCGTGCGCGGTCAGAGCGGGCGCGCGGTGAAGCTGCTGCGCATGTTCGCCGATGGCCACCATGACGACGCGGCGCGCCTGCGCTCCTTGCTCGCCGCCGGGGAGACACAGGCCGCACAGCAACTGGCGCATGCCCTGAAGGGCGCCGCCGGCAGTTTGTCGCTGCAGCTTGTCCATCGTCTGGCCGGCGAGATCAGCGATGGCCTGCGGCGCGACGAAGCGGTGACGATAGACGCGCTGGCCGCCGCGCTGGCCGGCGTCTGCGCTGGCATCGCCGAGCTGCCGGAAGGCTGAAGCGGCGGCGCTGGCGCCGCTCAGGCCTGGCCCGCCCGCGGCTGCAGGCGTTCGATCTCGCTTTTCAGCATCGCCGCGTTGACCGGCTTCGCCACGTAGCCGTCCATGCCGGCGGCGAGGCAGGCTTCGCGGTCGCCGGCCATGGTGTTGGCGGTCATCGCGATGATCGGCAGCGGCCGGCGGCCGCTGGCGCTTTCCCGCTGGCGCCACTGGCGGGTGGCTTCGAAGCCGTCCATCACCGGCATCTGCAGGTCCATCAGGATCAGGTCGATGTCGGGCAGGGCTTCCAGCAGGTCGAGGGCTTCCTGGCCATGGCCGGCAAGGCTGATCCGGTGTCCCTGCTTTTCCAGCAGAGCCCTGGCCAGTCGCTGGTTGATCGGGTTGTCCTCGACCAGCAGGATGTGCAGTTCCCCGGTGTTGCCGGCCGGATTGGCCGCTTCCTCGTCACCGGCGCGGCGTTTGTCCGGCCGCCTGGCCTGCTCGCGGACTTCGCGTTCGGCGGCGATCAGTTCTTCCGGCAGCAGTGGCTTGGGCAACTCGCGCGAAGCGAAGCTGCGCGACGCGGACGGCGCTGCGGCGTTCATCGGCACCAGCGCCAGGACCACCGCGCCGACGTGCAGGCCGCTGCGGTAGAGCGGCATCTCGGCGAAATTGGCCGGCAGCCAGTCCTGTTCGGCGACCAGCACGTCGTAGCGTGCCGTCTCGCCCAGTCTGGCGCTTTGCCGCATCTGCTCGCGCAACGATTCGCTGCTGGCGCACAGCTGCACCTGGCGGCGCTGCTTGCGCAGGCCGGCGGCGAGCAGCTTGCGCAGGCGCTCGTTGCGCACGGCGAGCAGCCACAGGCTGTCGATGCCGGCTTCGGGCGCGGGCGGCGGCCCGGCGTCGCCATCTTCGGCGAGGGGAAATTCCAGTTCGAAGTGGAAGTTGCTGCCGGCGCCCGGGGTGCTGTCGACGGCCAGCTCGCCGCCCATCAGGCGGACGATTTCGCGGCTGATGGTGAGGCCCAGTCCGGTACCGCCAAAGCGTCGGGTGACGCTGGCGTCGGCCTGACCGAAAGCTTCGAAGATGGTCGCCTGTTTGGCGTGGTCGATGCCGATGCCGGTGTCGATCACCGCTAGGCGCAGGCGGCACGGGTTCTTGCCGGTGGTGGCAAGGGCGATGCGCAGCGTCACCTCGCCGTGCTCGGTGAACTTGATCGCGTTGCCGATCAGGTTGAGCAGCACCTGGCGCAAGCGGCCAGGGTCGCCGAGCAGCGAGTCGGGGACTTCGGGGGCGATGTCGACCAGTACTTCCAGGCCTTTTTCGGCAGCCCGCGCGGCGAGGACTCGGGCAGTGCCGAGCGCCAGCTCGCGCAGGCGGAAGGGTGTCACTTCGAGGACCATGCGGCCGGCTTCCATCTTCGAGAAGTCGAGGATGTCGTTGAGGATCAACATCAGCGATTCAGCCGACTGGCGGACCAGTTCGAGGTACTGGCGCTGCGTGGCGTCGAGCTCGCTGTCCAGAGTCAGCGCGGTGAGGCCGAGGATGCCGTTCATCGGCGTCCGGATCTCGTGGCTCATGTTGGCGAGGAAGGCGCTCTTCGCCTGGTTGGCGGCTTCGGCGTCGGCCATTGCCTGGCGCAACTGCAGTTCGTCCGCCTTGCGCCGGGTGATGTCGCGGAAAGCGGTGACCGAGCCGGCGATGCGCCGGCCGTCGTAGAGCGGTGTGCTGCTGACTTCGACCGGCAACGGGCTGCCGTCGGCACGCGAGAACTGTTCCTCGCCGAAGAAGTGCTTGCCCTGTTTGACGTTGCGGTAGATCGGGCATTCGTCGAGCGGGCCGCAACCCTGGTCGCCATGGCGGTGAAACAGGTAATGGCCGACCTGGCCGACCAGATCCTGGCGCGCGAAACCGAGCAACTGCAAGGCGGCGGCGTTGATCAGCATGACCCTGCCGTATTCGTCGAGGACGTAGAGACCGTCGCCCATGGTTTCGGTGACGGCGACCAGGTTGCGCTGCTCGCGCACGACCCGCTCGCGCGACTTGATCAGGCGCAGCAGCAGGAAGAGGAGAATGCCCAGGGTGACCAGCATGAGGGCAAGCTGGGTCAGGAATTCGCGGCGCAGGACGTCGATGTAGGGGGCCGGCGTGTAGGACAGGATGTAGGCGCTGGACAGGCCGGAGACATCCTTGATCGGCAGGAAACTGATCACCCAGGGTTGCTCGTCGATGCCGAGACTGATCGAGAAGGCACGGAAGTCGTCCATGCCCTTGCGCACTTCGGGCATCCTGTACAGCTTGCGGTTGATCGCCTTGAGCACGGGCGAAGGTGCTGGCGGGCTGTCCGGCAGGACGACCTGCGGGTCCTCGACGAGGAAGTCGGGATGGATGTCGGATTCGCCGTACAGCCAGCGCTCGGACTCGAACAGCACGGGCAGCGTCGTCGCCTTGGCCAGCACGAAATGAAATTCGCGCGATGGCTGTAGCTGATGCATGGCATCGCTGATGACGCGGAAGCCGATGCTGGTTTCAACGCTGCCGAGCAGGCGCTCGCCGTCGAGCAGCGGGTGTACGAAGCGGAAGCCGGACTTGACGCGGCCGGCCTCGAAGCCCTGGACGGCTTCCCGGGTTTGCAGGGCCTTGCGGATCGAGGGGCGGATGGCGAGCAGATTGTCGCCGTATTTCTGCGGTTCGTGGAAGCGCAGGAAACTGTTGCCATCGGCGGTCTGGAAATGGAGCTGGCGGATGCCGAGCTGGCGCAGGTTGCGGTAGGTTGGCGCGAGCAGGCGATAGAGCCGGGCGCGGTAGGGAATCTGCGCCTCGTCCCGGGTGTGCGAGGCGGCATCCATCAGGTGCAGCACTTCTTCCTGCTTGATCCGCTCAAAGAACAGGATGCTCGTCGCCTTGGCGTAGGTCTGCAGGCTGGCTTCGTAGATCGTGCTCAGCGCCTGGATGTGTTGTTCTTCGTGCAGGCGTTGCTTTTCGAGCTGACTGTTGTGCAGCAGCCAGGTGCCGATCAGCGGCAGCGCCAGGAAGGCGAGCAGCGCCCAGCGGTGGCCGAAGCGCTTGCCTGCCTTGACCAATGCGTCGGACATGCTCAGAAGTTGCCTTTTTCCGGGATGCTGGCTTGCCGCCGCAGGCGCCGGACGACATCGTAGTCGGCATCGCTTGCCACAATCGCGCCATGGCGCAACTGTGCTCCCCAGGTGGCGAGCAGGGCCTGGTCGCGGCCCTTGGCGTCGAGTCCGGTCAGCGCCTGGCGCAGTTCCTCGATGCGCTGCGCGGACAGGCGGCGGCTGTTAGCAATCAGCGCGAAGGCGGGCAGCGGCGCCGTCTCGGCCAGCACGCTGACGCCCAGGTGGGCGTAGCGTTGGGCGATCGCTGTCTTCATGCCACCGAAATCGAAATCGCCGCTGGCGACGGCGAGGGCGACCTCGTCATGCTTGTCGAGGTAGCGGAAGCGCTGGTTCTCGAGCTTTTCGCCGCGTTCGCGCAGCATCCCGTCGACGGCCAGAAAGCCGCAGGTCGATAGGGGTTGGGTCAGGGCGAAGGTCTTGCCGCTCAGCGGTTTGGTCAGTTTGGCGCCGGCGCCGATCAGGGCGCAGGAATAGGTCGCCTGGCCGTTCTTCTCCAGGAAATGCACCAGCGGCTCGGCCTGCGGATAGTTTTCGCGCAGACTGACGTAGGGCAGCGGGCCGAGGTAGGCGAGGTCGATCTGGCCGGTGCGGAAGCGTTCGAGGATTTCGCCGTAGGAGGTCGAGTAGCGGATCTCGATCTTGGTGCCCAGACGTCTTTCCAGGTAATCGAGCAGCGGCTTGAACTGCTTGATCACTTCTTCCGGCTGCTCCATCGGCAGTGGCGCGAAGTACAGCGTCTGCGCGAGCAGCGGGCGGTAGCCGAGCAGGGCCAGGAAAAAGACGAACAGGAAGGCGCAGCGGCGGGACGCGGGGAAGCGCATGATCGGCGTCGAATCGGGACAAAGCCTCATTCTACGCCGATCGCCCGGCAATCCGCTGGGCGGCCGGGGCTTACGCCCGGCTCTGGATTTCCTCGATGTAGCCGAGCATGCCGGTCTGGATGTTGCCGGCGTTGCCTTCGTCGGTGTCGATGTGCATGGCCAGCCGGAAAGCCGGGTTAACGCGCACCACGACGTCGCCGAAGATCAACTGGCGCTCGCCTTCGACGCGGACGCGGACGACGGTGTTGTCGCGCACCCGGAAGCGGATCGCGTCATCCGGCGACATGTGGATGTGGCGTTGCGCGCAGATCACGCCGCGTTCGATCTGGCTGCTGCCGTAGGGGCCTTCGAGCGTCAGCCCGGGGGTGCCGGCGAGGTCGCCCGACTGGCGGATCGGCGGCTGGACGCCGAGCTTGAACTGCTCGGTCATCGCGATCTCGACCTGGGTTTCCTTGCGCGTCGGGCCGAGCACGCGGACGTTGGCGATGCGCCCCTTGGGTCCGACCAGATGCACCTTTTCCTCGCAGGCGTACTGGCCGGGCTGCGACAGTTCGTGCATCGGTGTCAGCTGGTGGCCGGGGCCGAACAGCGCCTCGACGTCGGCTTGCGCCAGGTGCACGTGGTGGGCCGAGATTTCGACCGGGATCGGCGCCTCTTCGGCCTGCGCTTCCAGCAGCAGTTCGTTACGTTCGATGGCGCGCAGGGTTTCCCAGGCGACCAGGCGTTCGTCGTCGTTGGCGACGACGAGGATCTGCACCGGCGAATCGTCGGCGGAAATGACCGCGTAGGAATCGAACTTGCCGAGATGGCGGTTCTTCTCCTCGTCGAGCTTGATGCCCATGTAGCCGAGGCCCTGGCAGGCCAGGCTGCGCACCGTGGCGCTGGTTTCGCCGATGTCGCCGGTGAAGGCGAGGACGTCGATGCCGCCCATCGCCGCCGCATAGGCGCCGATGTTCTTGCGCACCTGGTAGCAGAAGGCCTTGTGCGCGAGCAGGGCGCGGTGGTGGCCGTCGGCGGCGGCGGCCTCGATCTCGTGGATGTCGTTGGAAATGCCGGAGATGCCCTTCAGACCGCTGTCGCAGTTGATCAGCGTGGACAACTGGGCCGGCGACATCTGGTGCTGTTCCATCAGGTGGATCATCACCGCCGGGTCGATGCTGCCCGAGCGGCTGGGCATGATCAGGCCGTCGGTCGGCGTCATGCCCATCGTCGTGTCGACCGAGCGGCCGTGATCGATGGCGCACAGCGAGGCGCCGATGCCGAGGTGGCAGGAGACGATTTCCAGCTCGCCGAGCGGGCGCTGCAGGACTTCCGCCGCCTTCAGCGAGACGTAGCGGTGCGAGGTGCCGTGGAAGCCGTAGCGGCGGATGCCGTTCTGCTTGTAGAGCTCGTAGGGCAGGCCGTAGAGGTAGGCGTAGGGGGCCAGCGTCTGGTGGAAGGCGGTGTCGAAGACGGCAACCTGCGGCACGTTCGGGAACTGCTTGAGGGCGACGCGGATGCCGGCGACGTTGACCGGGTTGTGCAGCGGCGCGAAGACGGCGAGTTCCTCGATGTCGGCGATCACCGCCGGGGTGATCACCGCCGAGCTGGAGAAGCGGTTGCCGCCATGGACGACGCGGTGGCCGATGGCGACGACGTCTTCCGGGTGGAAGGTGAAGGCCTTGCCGAGGCGGGCGGTGGCTTCGCTCATCACCTTGAACAGGTCGGACAGCTTGAACGGCTCGTGTTCGAGCGTCTGCCGCTGCGGCCCGACCATGACCGTGATCTGGGCGTGCTGCTGGTCGGCGTTGTCGATGATGCCGTGGATGTCGGCGCCGCTTTCCTCGGTGTCGTAGATGCCGAAGTGGATCTGGCTGATGCCGACGTTGAGGGCGACGACCTTGCCCGGTTTGCGGGTGGTCAGCGACAGCAGGTCGCCGGCACCGGCCTTGGCCTTGCCCTGGCTGTCGGCGAGTTCGCCGACGCTGATCGCCCGCGTCCGTTCGGCGAGCAGTCGCGACAGGTAGGCGACCGCCTTCGGATTGACCAGGATGTGCGAGGCGAAGACTTCCTGCGGCACCATCAGCACGAAACAGCGGTTGCCGGCGATCACGTCGGCGGCGATGCGGTCGCCGGTGAGCAGGGAGAGCACGCCGAAGACGTCGCCCGGGCCGAGCTGGGCGATGACCGTGCGGGTACCGGTGTTGTCGGCGTTGGAAATCTCGGCGTGGCCGCTGATCATGATGCCGAAATGGCGCGTTTCATCGCCGGTTTCGAGCATCGCCTCGTTGCCCTCGAAGGTGGCAAGCCGGGATTTGATGACGATTTCCTCGACCTTGTCGGCCGGGAAGCTGGCGAACAGGGGCACCTGTTCGAGGAAGAAGCGTTTCAGGTCGATTTCGCTCATGCTGATCCCACCATTTTTTGCCTAGTATAGTGGGCGAAGACTACCATTGTGTTGCGGTGCAGCATAGAGGGGTTTTCACAGGTTTTACCGGCAGCCGGTGCGCGGCTACCGGCTGCTTCAATTCACCCCGGATCGCTTGATCAGCGACTGCAGCTCGCCCACCATGCCGCGCCGGAAGGCGAGCACGCAGAGCACGAAGATGACGCCCATGATCACCGTCACCCAGGAGCCGACCGAATCGGCGAGTTGAGTTTGCAGCGAGACGATGGTGGCGGCGCCGACGATCGGCCCGAGGATGGTGCCCAGGCCGCCGAGCAGGGTCATCAGCACCACTTCGCCGGAAGCGTGCCAATGCACGTCGGTCAGCGAGGCGAGCTGGAACACCAGGGTCTTGGTCGCCCCGGCCGTGCCGGCCAGCGCCGCCGAGATGGTGAAGGCGATCAGCTTGAATTTGGTGACGTCGTAACCGAGCGAGATGGCACGCGGCTCGTTCTCGCGGATCGCCTTGAGGATCTGGCCGAAAGGCGAATGGATGGTGCGGTAGATGACGAAGAAGCCGCAGCAGAAGATGGCATACACCAGGTAGTACATGGCGATGTTGTCGGAAAGATCGATGACGCCGAGCAGGTGGCCACGCGGCACGCCCTGCAGGCCGTCCTCGCCGCCGGTTTCCTTGATCTGGACGCAGAGGAAGAAAACCATCTGGGCCAGGGCCAGGGTGATCATCGCGAAGTAGATGCCGGTGCGCTTGATCGCCAGCCAGCCGAACAGCCAGCCAAGCAGTCCGGCGGCGACGGTACCGGCGAGGATGCCGAGCTCCGGCGTCAGGCCGATGTCGCGCACCACCATGCCGCAGACGTAGCCGGCGGTGCCGAGAAAGGCGGCATGACCGAAGGAGAGCAGGCCGACGAAGCCGAGCAGCAGGTTGAAGGCGCAGGCGAACAGCGCGTAGCAGAGGATTTTCATCAGGAAGGTCGGGTACACCGCGTAGGGGGCGACCAGGCCGATGGCGAAGAGGACGCCCAGCAGCAGCGGCATTTTCGATTCGGGGAAGGCGGCGGGCGCATTCATGTGCTTTTCCTTTGACGGCTCAGGTCTTGCCGAACAGTCCGGCCGGGCGCACCAGCAGGACGATGACCATGATGACGAAGACGATGACGCTGGACGCTTCCGGGTAGAACACCTTGGTCAGACCCTCGATCAGGCCGAGGCCGAGGCCGGTGAGGATCGAGCCCATGATCGAGCCCATGCCGCCGATGACGACGACGGCGAAGACGACGATGATCAGGTTGGAGCCCATCAGCGGATTGACCTGGAAAACCGGGGCGGCGAGCACGCCGGCAAAGGCGGCGAGGGCCACGCCGTAGCCGTAGGTGAAGGTGATGAGCAGTGGCACGTTGATGCCCAGGGCCTGCACCATCTGCGAGTTCTCGGTGCCGGCACGCAGATAGGCGCCGAGCTTGGTGCGCTCGATCATGTACCAGGTGCCGAAGCAGACGGTGAGCGAGGCGACAATGATCCAGGCGCGGTAGATGGGGAGGAACATGAAGCCGAGGTTGATGCCGCCGGACAGCAGTTCGGGAACGTCGTAGCTCTCGCCGGAGATGCCGTACTGGTCGCGGAAGACGCCTTCGATGATGAGCGCCAGGCCGAAGGTGAGGAGCAGGCCGTAGAGGTGGTCGAGCTTGTACAGCCGGCGCAGCATCAGGCGTTCGATGACGACGCCGACGGCGCCGACGATCAGCGGCGCGGCGATCAGCGCCACCCAGTAGTTGATGCCGAAGCGGGTCAGAGCGATCCAGGCGACGAAGGCGCCCATCATGTACTGCGCGCCGTGGCAGAAGTTGATGATGTTGAGCAGGCCGAAGATGATCGCCAGCCCGAGGCTGAGGATGGCGTAGAACGAGCCGTTGATCAGCCCGACCAGCAGCTGGCTGCCGAGCAGGGCGGTGGGGATGCCGAAGATTTCCATGGGGCGCTCCAGGCCCGTTGCCGACCGGCGCCGGCAACGGGCATTGCGATGGCTGCTCTTATTTCTTGATCAGCGGGCAACGCGACAGCGCCAGCGGCTGGAAGGCCTCGGCCGCCGGGATCGTCGCCTTGATCGTGTAGTAATCCCACGGGTACTTGGAGTCGGCCGGTTTCTTGACCTGCACCAGGTACATGTCGTGCACCATGCGGCCGTCGTCGCGGATCTGCCCGTTCTTGGCGAAGAAGTCGTTGATCGGCGTCTTCTTCATCATTGCCATCACCTTGCTGGTGTCGTCGCTGCCCGCCGCCTTGACCGCCTTCAGATAGTGATAGATCGACGAATACTGGCCGGCCTGGACCATGGTCGGCATCTTCTTCTGCTTGTCGAAGAAGCGCTTCGACCAGGCGCGGGTTTCTTCATTGCGGTCCCAGTAGAAGCCGGTGGTCAGGAACATGCCCTGGGTCGGCTTGAGACCGAGCGAATGGACGTCGGTGATGAACATCAGGAGGCCGGCCAGCGACTGCGTGGGCGTGATGCCGAATTCGGCCGCTTGCTTGATCGCGTTGGTGGTGTCGGCGCCGGCGTTGGCCAGGCCGATGACCTGGGCGCCCGAGGCCTGTGCCTTGAGCAGGAAGGACGAGAAATCGGAACCGGGGAAGGGGTGGCGCACCGAGCCCAGTACCTTGCCGCCGTTGGCGGTGACCACGGCCGACGAATCCTTTTCCAGGGAATGACCGAAGGCATAGTCGGCGGTCAGGAAGAACCAGTTCTTGCCGCCCTGCTGGGTCACCGCCTTGGCCGTGCCGTTGGCCAGCGCGTAGGTATCGTAGGTGTAGTGCACGGTGATGTCGTTGCACTGTTCGTTGGTGATCGGCGTCGAAGCCGGGCCGTTCATGATGGCGATGCGGTCCTTCTCCTTGGCGACCTTCATCACCGCCAGCGCGGTCGAGGTGGTGACCAGCTCGGTGACGGTGTCGACGTTTTCGCGTTCGATCCACTCGCGCGCCTTGTTGGAGGCGATGTCGGCCTTGTTCTGGTGGTCGGCGGTGACTACCTCGATCTTGAAAGTGGGCTTTTCCTTGGCGATGAAATCGTCGATGGCCATGCGGGTGGCCAGGATGGCGCCGGAACCGGCCAGGTCCGAATAGGTACCGGACAAGTCGGTGAGTACGCCGATCTTGACCGAGCCGCCCGATATCTGGGCCGAAGCTCCGGCGGACAGGGTGGCCAGCGCGGCGGCGCAGGTGGTAATGGCAAGTTGCTTGGTTTTCATGGGTGTCTCCTCCTGGTGGGCGGCTCGGCTAGACGCCGAGTGTCTGGTGCAGCCAGTCCATCTTCCCGGGGAGTTCCTCGTGGCTGATGGTGGCGATGATCTCTCCGTGTTCGAGCACGTAATGGCGGTCGGCCAGCGGCGCCGCGAAACGGAAGTTCTGTTCGACAAGGACGATGGTGAAGCCGCGTCGCTTCAGTTCGACGATCACCTCGCCCAGCTTCTTGACGATGACCGGGGCCAGGCCTTCGGTGATCTCGTCGAGCAGCAGCAGCTTGGCGCCGGTGCGCAGGATGCGCGCCATGGCCAGCATCTGCTGCTCGCCGCCGGACAGCTTGCCGCCCGGGCTGGCGCGGCGCTCCTCGAGGTTGGGGAACATCTGGTACAGCTCGTCGATCGACATGCCGCCACTCGAGATGATGGGCGCCAGGGTCAGGTTCTCCTCGGTACTGAGCGAGGTGAAGATGGCGCGTTCCTCCGGACAGTAGCCGACGCCGTGGTGGGCGATCTTGTGGGTGGGTTCGTGGATCACCTCGTTGCCGCTGATCATGATCGAGCCGGTGCGACGGCCGACCAGGCCCATGATCGACTTCAGGGTGGTGGTCCGCCCCGAGCCGTTGCGGCCGAGCAGGGTCACGCATTCGCCCTTGGCGACGCTGAGATCGAGACCGTGCAGGATGTGCGATTCGCCGTAGAAGGCGTGCAGGTCGCTGAGGCGGAGGTACTCGGGGTGCGGTTTGAAGGCGCTGGTCATGGTCGTCGTCCGCTCAATGGTGCGCGTCGTTCATGTTGTCGGAGCCGACATAGGCTTCGAGTACCTGCGGATTTTTCGAAACCTCCTCGTAACTGCCCTCGGCCAGCACGCTGCCGCGGGTGAGCACGGTGATGCGGTGGCACAGGTGGGCGACCACCGACAGGTTGTGCTCGACCATCAGGATGGTGCGGTTGGCCGATACCTTGCGGATCAGTTCGACCACCCGCTCGATGTCCTCGTGCCCCATGCCCTGCGTCGGTTCGTCGAGCAGCATCATCTCCGGCTCGAGCGCCAGGGTCGTGGCGATTTCCAGCGCCCGTTTGCGGCCGTAGGGCATTTCTGAGGTCATGGTGGCGGCGAAGCTGCCCAGGTCCACCGCTTCGAGCAGCGCCATCGCCTCGTCGTTCAGACGGTTCAATGTCTTGGCCGACTTCCAGAAGTGGAACTCGGTGCCCAGCTTGCGCTGCAGGCCGATGCGCACATTTTCCAGCACCGTCAGGTGCGGGAAGGTGGCGGAAATCTGGAAGGAACGGATAAAGCCCCGGCGGGCGGTGAGCGCTGGCGGCTCGTGGGTGATGTCCTGGCCGTTGAAGTGGATGCTGCCGGCGGTCGGCGGCAGGAACTTGGTGACCAGGTTGAAGACGGTCGTCTTGCCGGCGCCATTGGGGCCGATCAGGGCGTGGATGCTGCCGCGCTCGACTTTCAGATTGACGTCGGCAACGGCGGTGAAGCCCTTGAATTCCTTGGTCAGGCCACGGGTTTCAAGAATCACGTCGCTCATCGTGTACCCCGCTGACCGGCGCCGTAAGGCGAGCGAGAAGGGCGGTGCAGTGTATCGGTGTCGGGCAGGACGACCATCGTTGTCTCCTGGTGATTATGGATACCGCAACTGTTTTATTGATAAGGAATTATTGCATGCTCGGAATGGGCTGGGGACGGGAAATTGGCTGGGGTTTACCCTTAAGGGCGGTGCATCGCACCAGGCCTGGTACGTCATGAAAAAAGGCCGCGATTGCGGCCTTTGGGCGGTGCTTCGCGCGCCAGGTCTGCCACCTGGCGCGCGCGGGGGCTTACTTCGCCCAGGCGTCGGCTTGCACCGTCGCGTCGTCGCGCCAGGCGGCGCGAGCGGTCTGGTTGGCGACCCAGTTGGGCAGGAAGGTGTAGGCCTCATCGAGCAGGTGCGGCGTGTGGCGGCCCGGCGAGTAGCGCAGCGCACGATCATAGTATTCGCGCAGCGCCGGCCGGAAGTTCGGGTGGGCGCACTTCTCGATGACCACCTTGGCGCGCTGCTTGGGGGCCAGGCCGCGCAGGTCGGCCAGACCCTGTTCGGTGACGATGACCTGGACGTCGTGCTCGGTATGGTCGACGTGCGAGACCATCGGCACGATGCAGGAAACGCTGCCGCCCTTGGCCGACGACGGGGTCATGAAGATCGAGATGAAGGCGTTGCGGGCGAAGTCGCCGGAGCCGCCGATGCCGTTCATGATCGAGGTGCCCATGATGTGGGTCGAGTTCACGTTGCCGTAGATGTCGGCTTCGATCAGCCCGTTCATCGCGATGACGCCGAGGCGACGGATGACTTCCGGGTGGTTGGAGATTTCCTGCGGGCGCAGGATGATCGAGTCCTTGAAGCGCGGCAGGTCGGCGTTGAGTTCTTCCAGCGCCGCCGGGCTGAGCGAGAACGAGGTGGCCGAGGCGCAGGTCAGCTTGCCGCACTTGATCAGGTCGAGCATGCCGTCCTGCAGCACTTCGGTGTAGGCGGTCAGGTTTTCGAACGGCCCGTCCTGCAGGCCGGCCATCACCGCGTTGGCGACGTTGCCGACGCCGGATTGCAGCGGCAGCAGGTTGGCCGGCAGGCGACCCTTCTTCACTTCGTGCTGCAGGAAATCGAGGATGTGGCCGGCGATCAGCTTGGAGTTGGCATCCGGCGGGGTGAACGGCGAGTTGCGGTCGGCCTTGTTGGTTTCGACGACGGCGATCACCTTGTTGAGGTCGATCTTGTAGTAAGGGTCGCCGATCCGGTCGTCGGTGCGGACGATGGGAATCGGCTTGCGGTGCGGCGGCAGCGCGGTGCCGTAGTAGATGTCGTGCATGCCTTCGAGGGCCGGGTTCTGCCAGGCATTCACTTCGAGGATGATCTTGTCGGCCTGGTCGAGCCAGGTCTTGTTGTTGCCGACCGACGATGATGGAATCAGCCGCCCGTCTTCCAGGATGCCGGCGACTTCGACGACGGCGACATCGAGCTTGCCGAGGAAGCCGCCCCAGACGAACTGGGCGACGTGTGACAGGTGGATGTCGATGTATTCCATCTCGCCGGCGTTGATCCGCTTGCGGCAGGTCGGGTCGGACTGGTAGGGCAGGCGCATCTCGACGCCGTCGACCATGGCCAGCGCGCCGTCGAGTTCGGGCGCGGTCGAGGCGCCGGTCCACACGCCGATCTTGAATTTCTTGCCATGCAGGTTGGCATCCATGATGCGCTTGGCCAGCGTGGACGGCACCGCCTTCGGATAGCCGGCGCCGGTAAAGCCGCTCATGCCGACGTTGACGCCGGAAGGAATCAGGGCGGCGGCCTCTTCGGCGGACATGATCTTGCCGCGCAGGTGGGGACAAAGGATGCGGGAGGAAGCGTTGTTTGTCTGCATGTTGTTTGTTAGTTGTCAGGTACG
>JAFIHA010000056.1 GCA_017848965.1 Dechloromonas aromatica (nom. nud.)
CCCAGGTCGTCACCCTGACCGCTGCGCAGATCGCCGCCGGCCACGTCGACCTCGCCTTCCCGCCGACCGCCAACAACACCGACTTCGTCGTCACCGCCGCCATCGCCGACGCCGCCGGCAATGCCGCCGGCCCGGTCAGCGACAGCGCCCGCCTCCAGCTCTCGCCGCCCGACGCCCCGCTCGTCACCATCGGCGAAGACGCCAACAGCGACGGCTGGATCAACGCCGCCGAACTGCAGGGCAACATCGACGTCAGCATCGGCCTGCCGCCTACCGCCGCCGCGGGCGACACCCTGCTCACCACGGTCAACGGCGTCGCCCAGCCGGGCATCGTCCTCAGCGCCAGCGACATCGCCAACGGCAGCGTCAGCCTGCCCGGCATCGCCAACCCCGGTGAAGGCGCCACCCTTACCGTCACCGCGCAGATCCGCGACGTCGCCAACAACCTCGGCAGCATCGGCAGCAACGACGCCCGCATCGACACCACGCCGCCGGCCGTCACCGCCCAGCTTGATCCGGCATCGGACAGCGGCACCAAGGGTGACAACATCACCAACGACAACACCCCGACCATCAGCGGCACCGGCGAACCCGGCGCCAGCATCGTCGTCACCCTGCCCGGCACCGGCGAAATACTGAAAACCACCGTCACGCCGGGCGGCACCTGGTCGGTCACGCCGAGCCAACCGCTCGCCGACGGCCCCGCCCCGATCAAGATCACCGCCACCGACATCGCCGGCAACTCGACCAGCACCAGCGTCAACCTGCTCATCGACACCGGCATCCCCAACAACCTGCAGCCGCCCGCCGTGCTCATCGTCGAGGACGCCAATGGCGACGGTTACATCAACCGCAGCGAAGCGAGCGGCAACGCCGACGTCCGCATCGGCTTCGCCAAGGACCAGGTCAATGTCGGCGACGTCGTCAAGGCAAGCGACGGCACGACGACCCGCGAAATCGTCGTCAGCGCCAGCGACAAGGCCAATGGCTACGTCAGCACCGATTTCCCGCTACCCGCCGACGGCGCCACCCTCAAGGTCACTGCCTACATCGAGGACAGCGCCGGCAATGTCAGCAACACCGGCTCGGCCAGCGCCATCGTCGACCTCACCGAATTCAAGAACCTGAGCATTGCCATCACCGAAGACGCCAACAACGACGGCTTCATCAACAAGGCCGAACTGAAGGACAACGACATCGACGTCCGCGTCACCGTCCCGCAGGGCGCTGTCGCCGGCGATACGCTGACCGTCACCGCGGTCGGCAACGTTGATCAGGTATTCACCCTGACCGCCGCCCAGATCGCCACCGGTTTCATCGACGTCAAGTTCAACCCGACCGCCGACAACACCGACTTCAAGGTCACCGCCAGCATCGTCGATGCCGCCGGCAACACCGCCGGCCCGGTCGAAGACAGCGCGCTGATCGTCATCTCGCCGCCGAGCGCGCCGATCGTCTCGATCCTCGAAGACGCCAACAACGACACCTGGATCAACGCCGCCGAACTGCAGGGCAACATCGACGTCAGCATCACCCTGCCGGCCACCGCCGTTGCCGGCGACACCCTGCTGACCACGGTCAATGGCGTGGCCCAGGCGCCGATCACCATCACCCAGGCCGACATCCTCAAGGGCTCGATCGCCCTGCCCGGCGTCGCCAGCCCCGGCGATGGCGTCAAGCTCACCGTCGACGCCCAGATCAAGGACGCCGCCGGCAACGTCGGCAAAACCGGCAGCGACAGCGCGACCATCGACACCAGCATCCCCAACGACGGCAATCCGCCCACCGTCATCATCACCGAGGACGCCAACAACGACGCCCTGATCAGCGCGCCGGAACTCAGCGGCAACGTCGACGTCAGGATCGAATTCGACGGGTCCAAGGTCGAGGTCGGCGATACGTTGCGCGTCTCCGACGGCGTCAGCACCAAGGACTTCGTCATCAGCGCCGCCGACAAGGCCAACGGCTACATCACCACCGATTTCGCGGCGCGCCCCGCCGGCGAAACCATCACCGTCGACGCCTACATGTTCGACCCGGCCGGCAACGTCGGCAAAACTGGTAGCGATCAGGCCCGCTTTGCCCTGATCCAGCTCGGCGACCTGCTCGCCACCGTTTCCGAAGAGGGACTGGCCGGCGGCATCAAGGACAGCAGCGGCAACCCGGGCGATGTTGCCGATAGCGCGACGGCCAGCGGCAACATCGGCGTCACCGGTGCCGGCGGCGCCTCCCTGCTGGTCAGCGTTGCGCCACCGAGCGAAGCCCTGAGCGCCGACGGCGTCCAGATCGTCTGGTCGGGCAGCGGCAGCAGTGCTTCACCGCTGATCGGCACGGCCGGCCAGGGCGGCCCCGAAGTGCTTCGGGTCACGGTCGACAGCAACGGCAACTACGAAATCAAGCTATCGCAAGCCATCGACCACGCGGCCGGCCAGGACGAAAACGTCGAAACCCTGCACTTCGACCTCACCGCCGACGATGGCTTGAGCAGCACCCAGGCGACCCTGACGCTGGACATCGAGGACGATGCGCCGAAGGCAGTTCCGGAAACCGAAGCCGACGCCATGCGCCATCAGGACACCAACATCCTGCTCATCCTCGACAATTCGGGCAGCATGGCCGGCAGCCGCATCGAGATCCTGCGCAACTCGGTGCGCGAACTGATTCAGAGTTACGACATGCTCGGCGACGTTGCCGTCCGCATCGTCGTCTATAGCTCCTCGGCCAAGTCTTATACCGAAGGCTGGGTCAGTGCCGCCGACGCCATCGCCTACGTCAATGCCCTGGGCACAGGCGGTGCCACCAACTACGACGCGGCCCTGCTCAAAGCCATGGAAGCCTTCCAGTCGTCCGGCAAGATCCCTGACGGCACCAATGTCGCCTACTTCCTGTCCGACGGCGAACCGAACGCTTCCAGCGACTGGGACGGCAGCGGTCCGCTGCCGGCGCGCCAAGGCATTCAGGCGGAAGAAGAAGCGCTCTGGAAGTCCTTCCTCGAAACCAACAAGATCAACGCCTTCGCCTTCGGCATGGGCAGCGACACCACCCAGGCCAGCATGAATCCGGTCGCTTACAACGGTGTCACCAAGACTGATACCGACGCCGTCATCGTCGCCAACGAAAGCGAACTCGGTCCGATCCTGCGCGATACCGTCAATGCCAATTTCAAGGGTAACTTCCTCGACGGCACCCTGCACCAGGGCTCCGGGGTCGGTGCCGACGGCGGGCATCTGACCTCGTTCAGCATCGACGGCACCACCTATCTGCTCGACGGCACCGTCAGCGGCACGGCAATCGGCACCGCCGACAAGTTCGACGGCCAGAAGTGGACGGTGTTCACCGATGCCGGCGGCAAACTGGTGGTCGACATGCTCAGCGGCGATTACATCTATACGCCGCCGATCAAGAGCAACGCGACCACCGAGCAGATCGGCTTCGCCATCATCGACAACGACGGCGACCACGCTGCCTCGACGCTGTCGCTGACGGTCACTCCGCCGCCAGCCAAGATCTTCGGTGGCAGCGGCGATGACACGCTCAATGGCGGCAACTATGGCGACTATATCGACGGCAAGGAAGGCAACGACCTGATCGTCGGCGGCCAGGGCGACGACACCCTGATCGGCGGTCTCGGTGCCGACACCTTCAAATGGTCGCTCGGTGACCAGGGAACGACGAAGACGCCGGCCAGCGACGTGATCAAGGACTTCAGTGCCGGCAACGGTGGTGACGTCCTCGACCTGCGCGACCTGCTGCAGGGCGAGAACAGCGGCAACCTGATCAACCACCTGCACTTCTCGGCCAGCGGCAGCGACACCCTGATCCAGATCAGCAGCCACGGCGCCTACACCGGCAGCAACCACGCCACGGCCACCGACCAGACGATCCTGCTGCAGGGCGTTGCGCTCGACAGCCTGGCCGGCGCCGGCGCTGGCGACGCGCAGATCATCAGCGAGTTGCTGAAGGCCAACCTCAAGGTCGATCTCTGATCGTCCGCCGGACAGCCGTCCTCAACGCCTGACCACGCCCCGGCGCGGCGGGCCTCAGAAAACGCCCAGCACCGCCTGGGCGTTTTTGTCGACCTCGGCGATCAGCGCCGCCACCGGCATCCGGCGCAGCGCGGCAATTTCTCCGGCAATGCGCGGCAGTTCGGCCGGCGCGTTGCGGCCGCGATTGAGCCAGGCCGGGGGAATATCCGGCGCGTCGGTTTCGAGGACGATCGCGTCGACCGGCAAGGCAGCGGCCAGCGCGCGGATGCGCGTCGATCCGCTGTAGGTCGCCGCACCGCCAAAGCCGAGCTTGAAACCGAGTTTGATGAATTCCGCGGCCTGCTGCGGGCTGCCGTTGAAGGCATGGGCGATGCCGCCGCGCACGCGAACCCGCCGCAACTCGCGCAGCACGGCGTCCACCGCGCGCCGGACGTGGAGAATCACCGGCAAGTCGAGCGCCCGCGCCAGCTTGAGCTGGCTGACGAAAAAACGCGTCTGGCGTTCGATGTCGCTGCCGGCAACGAAGAAATCGAGGCCGATCTCACCGATCGCCAGCGGCCGTTCGGCGTCCACCCAGGAAGCGAGATGCTCGAGGTCGGCATCTCCGGCGGCGTCGACATAAAGCGGATGGATGCCATACGCTGCCACGCACAACGGACTATCGGCGACAATCCGCCGCTGTCTGGCGAAGGCGGCGAAGGCGACGCCCGGAACGACGACCCGGCTCACCCCGGCGGCCTGCGCCGCCGCCAGTACCGCCTCCCGATCGGCATCGAACTCCGCCGCGTCGAGGTGGCAGTGGGTGTCGATCATCCGCGCAGGAAAGGGAAATCGGGCGCCGGGCGGCGGCCGTCGATCAGATCGCTCAAGGCCGCCGCCGAACCACAGGCCATCGTCCAGCCAAGCGTGCCGTGACCGGTGTTCAGCCACAGATTGGGCAAGCGCGAGCGCCCGAGATAGGGAACGTTGGACGGCGTCGCCGGGCGCAGACCGCACCAGAACTGCGGCTCGCCAGCCAGACGCAGGTCGGGAAACAACTGCCGGGTGCGCCGCATCAAGGCCTGGCAACGCAGTTCGTCGAGTGCCAGATCGTAACCCGCGAACTCGGCGGTGCCGGCGACGCGCAGACGGTTGCCGAAACGGGAAAAGACCAGCTTGTGCTCGTCGTCGGTCAGGCTGACGGTCGGCGCCACCGCTCCGTCGGCGAGCGGCAGCGTCGCCGAATAGCCCTTGGCCGGACAGATCGCCAGGCGTATCCCGAGCGGCCGCAGGAGCAGGGGCGAGTAGCTGCCGAGGGCAACGACATAAGCGTCGGCGGTGAGCAAGGACGATTCGCCCTGCGCATCGCGCACGACAACGCCGGCGACACGACCGCCGGCACTGGCGATCCGCTCGATGCTCTGTTCGTGACGGAAAACGACGCCGGCAGCGGCTGCCCGGGCAGCCAGCGCCTGGGTGAAACGATGGGCATCACCGGATTCGTCGGACGGCGTGTAGTCGCCGCCGACCAGCAGTTTTTCCGCCCCCGCCAGCGCCGGCTCGAGGGCCACGCAGGCCCGGACGTCAAGCATCTCTCGGTCGAGGCCGAAACGGGCCATCAGGCGGGCCGCGCTCATTGCCGCCGCCAGTTCGTCCTGATCGGTGTAGATATGCAGGATGCCGCGCTGCAGCTGCTCGTATTCGAGCCCCAGTTCTTCGCGCAAACGCTGCAACTGGCCGCGGCTGTACAACGCCAGCGCCAGGATCGCCGCGATGTTGGCCTGCGTCCGTCCGGGCAGGCACTGGCGCAGGAAACGCAAACCCCACAGCCATTGTCCCGGGTCGGCGCGCCAATGCCAGCGCAAGGGTGCATCCGGACGCCCCAGCCATTTCAGCAGACGGGGCAGGACATGTGGATTGGCCCAGGGTTCGGCGTGTGAAACCGATATCTGCCCACCGTTGGCAAAGCTGGTTTCAAGGCCGGCCGCGGCTTGCCGGTCCACGACCGTGACCTGATGACCGGCGGCATGCAGATACCAGGCGCTGGCGGTACCGACAACCCCCGCCCCGAGGACCAGTATCCTCAAGCCTCGCCCCCCTTCTCCCGGGCAATGCGGCTGACTTCAGGCAAATGCCGGATGCCGCGCATCACCGCTGCGAGATGCTTGCGGTTGGCAATCTGGATGGTGAAATGCAGGGTCGTGAACAAGCGCTCGGGATCGGCTTCCATCGACACATGTTCGATGTTCGAAGCGGCCTCTGAAATGGCGGCGGCAACCTGCGCCAGCACGCCGCGCTTGTTCTTCACCTCGACCCGGATACGCAGGTCGAACAGCTTGCCTTCTTCGGGCTCCCACTCGACATCGATCCACTTCTGCGGCTCGCTCGAACGCGACTTGCGGATCGCCGGGCAATCGTGGGTGTGGATGATCATGCCACTGCCCTTGCGGATCGAACCGATGATCGGATCGCCGGGAATCGGCTGGCAGCATGGGGCAAGCTGGATCGCCATGCCTTCGTTGCCATGGATCGCCAGGGTCAATCCGCCCGGTACCGCTGCCGCCATGCCCTCGCGCGCCAGCAGGCGACGGGCGACGACCGAGGGCAGGCGCTTGCCGAGCCCGATATCGGCGTAAACCTCGTCGATCGACTGCTGGCCGCCCGCCTTGACCAGCGCCTCCCAGGCGGCGGTCGGAATCGAAATCGGCACCACGCCGAGCGAGAGCAACTCCTGACGCAGCAGGCGCTCGCCGAGACGGGCCGATTCGACGTTCTGGGTCGTGCGCAGAAAATGGCGGATCTTGCTGCGCGCGCGGCCGGTCTTGACGTAGTTGAGCCACACCGGGTTCGGCGATGCGTCGGGTGAGGTGATGATCTCGACCAGATCGCCGTTCTTCAGCTCCGTACGCAGCGGCGCCAGTTCGTGGTTGATGCGGGCCGCCGAACAATGGTTACCGACGTCGGTATGCACCGCGTAGGCGAAATCGACCGCCGTCGCCCCATGAGGCAAAGCCATGATCTTGCCCTTGGGCGTGAACACGTAAACCTCGTCCGGAAAGAGATCGACCTTGACGTCCTCGAAGAACTCGGCCGAATTCCCGGTCTGCGACTCGAGCAGCGACTGCAGCCATTTGTGCGTCTTGATCTGCAACTCGGCGCTGCTCTCGCTGCCATCCTTGTACAGCCAGTGCGAAGCGACGCCGTCCTGGGCGACGTGATGCATCTCGCGGGTACGAATCTGGACTTCCACCGGCGTGCCATAGGGGCCGATCAGCGTCGTGTGCAGCGACTGGTAGCCGTTGGCCTTGGGGATCGCGATGTAGTCCTTGAACTTGCCCGGCACCGGCTTGTACAGGCTGTGCAGGGCACCCAGCGCCAGATAGCAGCTCGCCACCTTGTCGACGACGACGCGGAAGCCGTAGATGTCGAGCACCTGCGAGAAGGAAAGCCGCTTTTCCTTCATCTTGCAGAAGATCGAATAGAGACTTTTCTCGCGCCCGAAGACTTCCGCTTCCAGCCCGGCATGCGCCAGCTTGTCGCAGACGCTTTCCTGGATCCGGGTCAGCAGTTCGCGCCGGTTGCCCTTCGCCGCCTTCAGCGCCTTCGCCAGGACCTCGGCACGATGCGGGTGGATCAGGCGGAAAGCGGTGTCCTGCAATTCCCGGTAGAGCCGGCTCAAGCCCAGGCGCAAGGCGATCGGCGCGTAGATTTCCAGGGTTTCCCGGGCGATGCGCACGCGCTTGTCGGCGCGCATTGCCGACATCGTCCGGATGTTGTGCTGGCGATCGGCGAGCTTGATCAGCACGACGCGCAGGTCGCGCGCCATCGCCATGAGCATCTTGCGGAAGTTTTCCGCCTGCGCCTCCTTGTACGAGGCGAATTCCATCTTGTCCAGCTTGGACAGGCCGTCGACCATTTCGGCGACTTCCTTGCCGAACTTCTCGGCCAACTCCTGCTTGGTCGCCCCGGTGTCCTCCATCGTGTCGTGCAGGAGGGCGGCACAGATCGCATCGGCGTCCATGCACCATTCGACGACGGCGCTGGCCACCGCCAGCGGATGGGTGATGTAGGGTTCGCCCGACATGCGCTTCTGGTGCGCATGCGCCCGCTCGGCGTAGGCGTAGGCCGCCTCGATGCGTGCTACATCAGACGGCGGCAGGTAGTCGAGACGGGCGATGAACTGGCGATAGACCTCGTCTCCGACAACCGGTGGGCGGTGTTGAGGCGCAGGCTCCATCCGGGTTCACCGCCCCGCGCGGTCAGGCCTGACCGCGGTTGAGCACTTCCAGGCCGACCTTGCCGATGGCCATCTCGCGCAGGGCGATGACGGTCGGCTTGTCCTTCTCGGCATCGACCAGCGGCGTCGCGCCGTTGGCGATCTGGCGCGCCCTGTGGGCAGCCGCCAGGGTCATCTGGAAGCGGTTGGGAATCCTTTTCAGGCAATCATCGACGGTAACGCGAGCCATGTCTAACCTCAGTTCAAATCCGTTTACATCAGCCGGGCGAACAACGCGGGATGGCGCAATCGCTGCCGACCGGGCTGCAGGCGGGGAACGCGCACGATGGCGCGCAGATCGTCCAATGCCTGCTCCAATTGGTCGTTAATAATAACATAGTCGAATTCCCCGACATGGCGCATCTCCGCCTCAGCCGCGGCAAGACGACGCTCGATGACATCCGGCGCGTCGGTGCCGCGCCCGGTCAGGCGACGGGTCAGTTCGTCGAGCGACGGCGGCAGGATGAACACCCCGATCGCTTCCGGAAACAGCCGACGCACCTGCTGCGCGCCCTGCCAGTCGATCTCGAGCAGGACATCGCGGCCGGCGGCAAGCTGGTCGGCGATCCACTGCTTCGAGGTGCCGTAGAAGTTGCCGTGGACTTCCGCCCACTCCAGGAATTCGTCGCGGGCGATCATCGCCCGGAAGGCGTCGACGGCGACGAAATGGTATTCGCGCCCATCCGCCTCGCCCGGTCGCGGGCTGCGCGTGGTGTGGGAAATCGACAGGCGGATCGCCGGCTCGCGTTCGAGCAGCATCCTGACCAGCGTCGTCTTGCCGGCGCCCGAGGGCGCCGCAATGATGTAAAGATCGCCCGCCATCTACCCTCCGCTCATTCCAGGTTCTGGATCTGCTCGCGCATCTGCTCGATCAGCAGTTTCAGTTCCATCGCCGCCTGCGAAACCTCGGTGATCGCCGACTTCGACGCCAGCGTGTTGGCCTCGCGGTTGAGTTCCTGCATCAGGAAATCGAGGCGCTTGCCGCTGGCGCCGCCGGCCTTCAGCACCCGCTCGACCTCGTCGAGGTGGGCAGTCAGGCGCGACAGTTCCTCGGCGACGTCGATGCGCGTCGCGAACACCGCCACTTCCTGCAGGATGCGGTCGTCGCTGGCGTTGCCCAGCGCTTCCTGCAGACGTTGCCGCAGCTTGTCGGTGAACACGGCCTGCGCCTCGGGAATGCGCGGCGCGACATCGCGGACGATGGCGCGCATGGCATTGACCCGGTCGACGATCATCGCCGCCAGCTTTTCGCCTTCGCGGGCGCGGGTTGCCGTGAAATCGTCGAGCGCTTCGCGGGCCAGCGCCAGGACGACCGGGCCGAGCGCGGCAAAATCGATTTCCTGGTCGCCGAACATGCCCGGCCAGCGCAGCACCTCATTGACCGACAGCGGCGCCGCTTCCGGCATCGCCGTGCGCACCTGGTCGGCGAGGCCGCGCAGGGCGGCGAGCAATTCGTCGTTGAGCGTCAGTTGCTCGCCGCGCGCCACGGCCGCATTGAACGACAGGCGGCATTCGACCTTGCCCCGCGACAGACGGCTGGCGAGCAGTTCGCGCAGCGGCAATTCCATGCTGCGCAAATCTTCCGCAACCCGGAAATGAAAATCCAGATAGCGGGAATTGACGCTTTTTAGTTCCAATTGCAGCGTTCCCCGCTCAAGATCGCGGGTTTTCACTGCATATCCGGTCATGCTGCAAATCATCGGGGCTCGCTCTCCAGCTTTACAGGTCGGACAACACGCCCGACAATGCCTGCGATTGCATGATAACCGCGAGATCGATGGCGCAACAAGCCAACCACCCGCTGCCTGGCGGCCACCAGCTGGAGGAGTACACCATAGAACGCCAGCTGTCGCTGGGCGGGTTTTCCATCGTCTATCTGGCCCGCGACCCCGACAACAACCAGGTCGCGATCAAGGAATACCTGCCCAACAGCCTGGCCCTGCGCGCCAAGGGCGACATCTGCCCGGTCATCACCGAAGACCACCTCGGCGCCTTCCGCTACGGGATGAAGTGTTTCTTCGAGGAAGGCCGCGCCCTGGCCCGCTTGTCGCATCCGAACGTGATCCGTGTGCTGAACTTCTTCCGCGCCAACGAAACCGTTTACATGGTCATGGAATACGAACATGGCCGCACCCTGCAGGAATTCATCCAGAAACACCAGGGGCATATTTCCGAACGTTTCATCCGCGGCGTGTTCACCCGCATGCTCAATGGCCTGCGCGAAGTCCATTCGCACAAGCTGCTGCACCTCGACCTCAAGCCCTCGAACATCTACCTGCGCAGCGACAACACGCCGGTATTGATCGACTTCGGCGCCGCCCGCCAGACGCTGGTCAGCGACCAGCCCATGCTCAAGCCGATGTACACCCCGGGCTTCGCCTCGCCGGAGCACTACGGCAACCGCCAGGATCTCGGCCCGTGGAGCGACATCTACAGCGTCGGCGCCTCGATGTATGCCTGCCTCGACGGCGCCGCGCCGCAGGCAGCCGACGAGCGCCTGCGCAAGGACACGCTGACGCCGGCGATGGTGCGCTGGGAAGGCCAGTATTCCGACCGCCTGCTCGAAATCATCGACTGGTGCCTCAGCCTCAACCATCTCTACCGTCCGCAAAGCGTCTTTGCCCTGCAGAAGGCGCTGGTCGCCGACACCCATCCGCCGCACGCCCGCCTGGAAAGCGGCTGGATCGGCCGCTTCGTCGACAAATTCAGGAATTCGCCGCGATGAGATTCACCATCTATCAGGAATGCCGCCAGGGCGGACGGGCCAACAACGAAGACCGCAGCACCTACTGCTATTCGCGCGACGCCCTGTTGATGGTGATCGCCGACGGCATGGGCGGCCATCACCACGGCGAGATCGCCGCCCAACTGGCGGTGCAGACCATGGCCGCAGCGTTCCAGAACGAAGCCAAACCGCTGCTCGACGACCCCTTCGATTTCCTGCACCGGGGCATGACCCACGCCCACCAGGCGATCCGTGATTACGCCGTGCGCCACGACCTCGACGACTCGCCGCGCACCACCTGCGTCGCCTGCGTCATCCAGGACAATGTCGCCTACTGGGCGCACGCTGGCGACTCCCGCCTCTACCTGATGCGCAATGGCCGCGTCATAGCCCAGACGCGCGACCACTCGCGCATCCGCCTGCTGCTCGACGAAGGCCTGATCACCGAAGCCCAGGCCGCCCGCCACCCCGACCGCAACAAGATCTATAGCTGCCTGGGCGGGCCGAGCCTGCCGGACATCGACTTCTCGCGCAAGACGCCGCTCGAACACAGCGATGTCGTGCTGCTATGCACCGACGGCCTGTGGGGCATCACCTCCGGTGAAATGATGGCGGTCGCGCTGAAGGGCGCCAACCTGCTGCAGGTCCTGCCGATGCTGCTCAACCAGGCCGAAGCCAAGGCCGGCAGCCACGGCGACAACCTGTCGGCGGTTGCCGTCTGCTGGGAGGACAATTACGTCGAAGCGCTGAGCAGCGCGATTTCGACCCAGACCATGCCGGTCGGCGAAGTCACCACCAAGCTCGATGAATTCGGTCGCAACCCCAGTTACAAGAGCGATCTCTCCGACGACGAGATTGAAGCGGCGATCGAGGAAATCCGCGCCGCCATCGACAAGTTCAATCCGAAGAAATAAAGGAATCCCCATGCGCCCCAGCCAACGCCAGCCGGACCAGCTCCGTGCCGTCCGCATCACCCGCAATTTCACCCGTCACGCCGAAGGTTCGGTGCTGATCGAAATGGGCGACACGCGCGTGCTGTGCACCGCTTCCGTCGAAGAAAGCCTGCCGCCCTTCCTGCGCGGCAAGGGCCAGGGCTGGGTCACCGCCGAATACGGCATGCTGCCGCGCTCGACGCACACGCGCAGCGCACGCGAAGCGGCCAAGGGCAAGCAGACCGGGCGCACCCAGGAAATCCAGCGCCTGATCGGCCGCAGCCTGCGCGCCGTGACCGACCTCAAGGCCCTCGGCGAACGCCAGATCACCCTCGACTGCGACGTCCTGCAAGCCGACGGCGGCACCCGCTGCGCCTCGATCACCGGCGCCTGGATCGCCCTCTATGAAGCCTGCGAAAAGCTGGTACAGGCCGGCAAGCTAGCCGCCAACCCGATCAAGGACCACGTCGCCGCGATCTCGGTCGGCATCTATAACGGCAGCGCGGTACTCGACCTCGACTACCCGGAAGACTCCAACTGCGACACCGACATGAATGTCATCATGACCGGCAAGGGCGGTATCGTCGAAGTCCAGGGCACGGCCGAAGGCGAACCGTTCAGCCGCGAGCAGATGAACGTGCTGATGGACCTCGCGCAGATGGGCATCCGCCAACTGGTCGCCGAACAGCAAAAAGCGCTCGCCGCATGAAAAAACTCGTCCTCGCCTCAAACAACGCCAAGAAGATGAAAGAACTGAACGCGCTCCTCGCGCCGCTCGGCTTCGAAGTCATCCCGCAAGGCCAGCTTGGCATCCCGGAAGCCGAGGAACCGCATTGCACCTTCGTCGAAAACGCCCTCGCCAAGGCCCGCCACGCCGCCCAGCACAGCGGCCTGCCGGCGCTCGCCGACGACTCCGGCCTGTGCGTCAGGGCGCTCGGCGGCGCCCCCGGTGTGATTTCTGCCCGCTATGCGGGAGAACCGAAATCCGACGCCCGCAACAACGAAAAGCTGCTCGCCGACCTCGCCGGCTTCCCGCAGATGACCGAGCGTAAGGCGCACTTCGTCTGCGTCCTCGTCCTCGTACGTAGCGCCGACGACCCGCAGCCGATCATCGCTGAAGGCGAATGGCCCGGCGAAATCCTCGCCGCTCCGCAAGGCGCCGACGGCTTCGGCTACGACCCGCTTTTCTACGTCCCTACCTACGCGTGCACCGCCGCCGAACTCGACCCGGCGGTCAAGAACAAACTCTCGCATCGCGGCCAGGCAATGCAGAAACTGATCGAGCGGCTGCCGGAACTCTGACCCTCACCTCGCCCGCCGTTTCCGGTATGCTGGTCGCCCAGCAGTTTCAATTCATTTGTCATCCGGAATTCAGCCATGAGCGAACAGCCCCTCCGCTTCACTGAACCGCCGGCCGGCTACACCGACTGGCTGGCCGACCTGAAAACCCGCATCCACACGGCCCAGCAGCGCGCAACGCTGGCGGTCAACCGCGAACTGGTGCTGCTCTACTGGCAGATCGGCCGCGACATCCTGGCCCGGCAAGGCGAACAGGGCTGGGGCGCCAAGGTCATCGACCGCCTGGCCGAGGATTTGCGCCAGGCCTTCCCCGCCATGAAAGGCTTCTCGCCGCGCAACCTCAAGTACATGCGCGCCTTTGCCGAAGCCTGGCCGGACGAAGCAATTGTGCAAGGGGTGCTTGCACAATTGCCCTGGTATCACCAGATCGCGCTGCTGGACAAACTCCCCGGCCCCGAAACCCGCCGCTGGTACGCTGCCAAGGCCATCGAGCACAACTGGTCGCGCAATGTCCTGGCGATGCAGATCGAAGCCCGGCTACTGGAGCGCAGCGGCAATCTGGTCTCGAATTTTCCCGACACCCTGCCCGCTGCGCAATCCGACCTCGCCCGCGAGGCGCTGAAAGACCCCTACCGTTTCGATTTCCTCGGCCTGACCGAGGCAGCCCACGAGCGCGACATCGAAAACGCCCTGATGCAGCACGTCACCGACTTCCTGCTCGAACTGGGCGCCGGCTTTGCCTTCGTCGGCCGGCAAGTGTTGCTGAACGTCGGCGGCGAGGAATTCTTCATCGACCTGCTGTTCTATCACCTCAAGTTGCGCTGCTACGTCGTGATCGAACTGAAAGGCGGCAAGTTCAAGCCGGAACACCTGGGACAACTCGGCTTTTACATGACCGCCGTTGATCGCCAGATCAGGCACGCCCAGGACAACCCGACCATCGGCCTGCTGCTGTGCAAGAGCAAGAACAAGGTGGTAGCGGAATACGCGCTGGGCGACAAAGGCCAGCCGATGGGCATCGCCGAGTACAAGTTGCTGGAATCCCTGCCCGAGGAATTGCAGACGAGCCTGCCGAGTATTGAACGGATCGAGGCAGAACTGGCAAAGAATGAGGCATTTGCACCTGGAGAAACGCAGTGAAATCCCGAGCAAGAACAGCCCCGACCAACCGCCGGCGTCCGCTTCACCTTCTCATCTCCCTGGGACTCGCCTTCCTGCTGCATTCGTCCCCGGCGCAAAGCCAGAATGTACCGTTGGAGCTGATCGGCGTCTGGCAGGGAACGATCGGCAAGCGGCAGATCGTCGCCTGCTGGGATCAGACTGGCGGCCACTACTATCCGCTACGCAAGCCGTTGCGCATCAGCCTGTCGCCGCCCGCCGGGGAAAATCCCCACTGGATCGAAAACCTGGGCATCGAAACCAGCAGCACCTGGCAACTGGACAAGCCGACCGGCAAGCGGCTGACCGGAACCTGGCGACAAAGCGAAGCGGCGCCGCTATCGCCGATCCGGCTTAGCCGCGTCAAGCTGAACCAGGCCAGGGAAAGCCAAACACCCGACTGCCTTTTCGATAGCCCACTCCAGACCGCGTTCAACGCACCGCGCGTCGCTGCACAGAAGATCACGACAGGGCAAGCCAAGGTATTCATGGGCAGAACCTACCGGGTCATCCAGGCCATGCAGGGCAATGTCGCTTCGGTGGAACTTGAGGGGGACGGCGAGCCCATTCAACGCGCCAACAAACGCCTGCGCCAACTATTGCAGGACAGCATCGCCGCTTATCTCGCTTGCGACACCTTCGATCCGCCCCGCCAAGGTGACTGGACCGACAGCGTCCGTTTGCGCTTCTGGAACGATGACTGGCTATCCTGGTCGGAGCATGGCGAGTGGTATTGCGGCGGCGCCCACCCCTCTTTCAACAACGAAACCCGGGTGCTGAACCTGCACACCGGCAAGGAAGCAGACCTCTGGTCCTGGTTCCGTGTGGTCAAAAAGAGCGAAGGCAATCCGGACCAGATCTGCGATTCCCGGGAAAATCGCTGCCTCCCGAAAAGCCTCGCCAGGCGCATCGCCAAAACAAAGCCCGAGGTAGACAAGATCGCCCCCTGCAAACCGGAAGATTTCGACTTCGGCATGGTCGACGGTGGCTACGACATCGGCCTGGCCCCCAAGGGAATCGCGTTCATCCCATCGCTCCCAGAACCCGCGCGTATCATGCGCATCTGCTACGCCCGCTACACGATTCCCTTTACCGATCTGCAGCCCTATCTGACACCCATTGGCAAGGCAGCCGTGGCGCAAATCCTGCGCGGCGCAGCCGAGCCACCCGCCGCCCTACCAACGCCCGCGCCAGCCGAAGCGAACAACACCGCTCGCCCGGATTGAAGCCCAGCCCCTGAAGCATGTCGATTACCATCCCGATCATTCCCGCCCCCTCCCGCTCGCCTGCCAGCTCGCCGGACAGCCCGCTCGAATTCCGCAAATCCCCCATCCTCTCGCTCTATGTCCACATCCCCTGGTGCGTGCGCAAGTGCCCCTACTGTGACTTCAATTCGCACGAGGCCGGCGCGACGATTCCCGAGCGGGAGTACGTCGATGCGCTGATCGCCGACCTGCAGTCGGCGCTGCCGCTGATCTGGGGGCGGCCGGTGCAGACGGTGTTTTTCGGCGGCGGCACGCCCAGCCTGCTGTCGCCGGGTGCCATCGACGAGCTGATCGGCGCCTTCCGGGCGCTGGCGATGTTGTCGCCGGAGGCCGAAATCACGCTCGAAGCCAATCCCGGCACGGTCGAGGCCGGCAAGTTCGCCGGCTTTCGCGCTGCCGGGGTCAATCGGCTGTCGCTCGGCATCCAAAGCTTCAACGACGAGCACCTCAAGGCGCTCGGCCGCATCCACGGCAGCGCCGAAGCCAGGCGCGCGGCGCAACTGGCCGGCGAGCACTTCGAACGCTTCAACCTCGACCTGATGTACGGCCTGCCGTACCAGACGCAGGAGCAAGCGCTCGCCGACATCGACACCGCGCTGTCCTTCGCGCCGCCGCATCTCTCCTGCTACCAGCTGACGCTGGAGCCGAACACGCACTTCGCCGCCTTCCCGCCCGACCTGCCCGAAGGCGACCTGTGCGCCGACATGCAGGAAGCCATCGAAGCCCGGCTGGCCGCCGCCGGCTACGCCAACTACGAGACTTCGGCCTTCGCCCAGCCCGGCCGGCAGTGCCTGCACAACCTCAACTACTGGCATTTCGGCGACTACCTCGGCATCGGCGCCGGCGCTCATTCCAAGCTGACGCTGCACGACCGCGTGCTGCGCCAGATGCGCCACAAGCACCCCAGGGCCTACCTGGAAAACGTCCGCGCCGGCCGGCCGATTCAGGAAGAACACGCGGTCGCCGCCGCCGAACTGCCCTTCGAATTCATGATGAACGCGCTGCGCCTGGCCGACGGCTTCGCCCCCAGCCTGTTCGAACTGCGCACTTCGCGGCCGCTCGCCGCGATCCTGCCGCAACTCAAGGCGGCTCAGGCCGACGGCCTGCTCGACCTCGGCCCGGAAAAGATCGCGCCGACCGCCAAGGGCCGGCGCTTCCTCAACGTGTTGCTGGAACGCTTCCTCTAGCCGCCGACCGGCGTACACAGTTCGACGAGGTAACCCTCGTGATCGGCCACGTAAGCCACCGTCTGCCCCCAGGGCATCGCCTCCGGCGCCTGCACCAGACGCGCACCGGCCGCCACGGCGCGGTCGACCGCCGCCGCGACATCGTCACAGACGAAAGCAATCTCGAAACTGGGCGCACCGCTGACCGGCGCCGACGGCTGCTTGCCCAGCTGGCGCATCAACGCCCGCGAGGAAAAGGCGAGCGCCGTGCCGCCGGTCTCCAGCTCGCCGAAATCGCCGCTCTCATGCAGAAAGCGCACGCTCAGCCCGAAGGCGGCAACGTAGAAGTCGAGCGTCCGGCGGACGTCGTCGACGTAAAGGATGGTGTAGCCGAATTTCATCGGACGCTCCCGGCAGACGCCGCCCGGCCTCAGCCGAACAGCCCGCCCTTCTTCAGCATGCCCAGCCCCTGCGCTAGCAGGTCGCCGCCTTCCGGCAGCTTGCCGCCCGGCGTCAGTTGATCGACCAGCCCGGGCAGCAGATCGGCCAGCCCGTTCGACACCTCCTGCGGCGCCACCCCGGCCTGCCCGGCCAGCTTGCTGATGAAGTCGCTGCCAAGCACCGAACTCAACTGATCGCCCGACACCGGCAGGTTCTGCCCGGTCGACACCCAGGAATTGACGATCTCGCCCAGCCCGCCCTGCTGAAAAGCCTGCACCAGACCGCCGAGGCCGCCCGGATACTGATTGACCAACTGCATGGCCATCTCGGCCAGCCCATTACCCTTGCCACCGAGTGCATTGGCGGCCAGCCCGCCGACTACCTGATCGAGAAGACCCATGATTTGCTCCTGAGGGGGAAAGACCCCATCGTACCGGGGCAGGGTGGGGGGTGGGTTAAGAATTGTCATGTCGGACGATCAATCACGGCCCCGGAATTGATTGACGGAATACCTGGCAGCCGCGCCACCGCGCCTGCTAACCTGATTGTCATTCCAGCCATTCCTGCCGACCATGGAAAACCCCAATCCTGCCGAACCGCTCCGAAGCCGACTGATCAAGGCGGCACTCGATTGCTTCCTTGCCGACGATTACCACAACGTCACCACCCGCCGCATTGCCGAGCAGGCCGGCGCCAACGTCTCGATGATTCGCTACTACTTCGGCAACAAGGAAGGGCTGTACGAGGAAATGATCCGCGAGACCCTGAGCCCGTTGCTCGACGTCCTCGACGGGCCGCTGCTATCTTCGACCGCCGGGTTCGCGGAATTCCTCGGTCTGTACTACCGAACAATGAACGCCCGTCCCGAATTTCCCAAACTGATCCTCAAGGTGCTGGCACTGCGCCACGGGCCGGGTCGGCGTTTCATTCATCAACTGCTCGAACGCGGCCGCACTCGCGGCGCACGCAAGGTCGCCGAGCTGAAAGCCCAGGGGCAAGTCGCCCCGGCCATCGACCCCGACATCCTGCGGCTGGCTTTCGTCAGCCTGGCGATGACCCCGATGCTGCTCAAGGACATCTTCGAGGAACAGATGGAACGCCCGATGGACGAGGCTTTCCTGAACAATCTGGCCGCCTTCAACGGCCATCTGTTCGCCGCCGGCCTGGCCCCGACGACGGTCAATTCATCCGGAGAAAGTACATGACACTCCAAAAAAACTCCGGCGCCGTGCGCCGATTCGGCAAGGCGATGAAATTCGGCGCCTGGCTTCAGAACATACCCAACAAGGTGACGCCGGCACCGTTCCGGCTCGTCCAGATCGGCTCGGCCTACTGGCAATCGCGGGCGCTTTTCGTCGCGGCGCAACTGGACGTGGCCACTGTTCTCGGCACGGAAAGCCTGCCCGCCGCCGAACTGGCCAGCCACCTTGGCGCCGACGCCAACGCCCTCGGGCGCCTGTTGCGTTTCCTCGCCGCCATCGGCGTCTTCAAGGAAACGGCAACGATGGTCTTCCGCAACAACAAGCTCTCCCGCTGCCTGAGCAGCGACGATCCGCAAAGCGTTCGCGCCATGATCCTGATGCACAACTCGGCTGCCATGAGCCACCCCTGGTGCGAGCAGCTTGAAGCCGGCATCCGTAGCGGCAAGGCGCCATTCACGCTCAGTCATGGCGAAGATCTGTTCGATTACCTGGATCGCCACGGCGATTTCGACCAACTATTCTCCGCCGCCATGGACAGCGTCGAAGCCCTGGCCGGCGACGGCTTCGCCACCGACCTGGACTGGAGCCGGTTCGAGCGCCTCATCGACATCGGCGGCTCGCGCGGCACAAAAGCCCTGGCCATCCTGAAACATCATCCCGGCCTATCCGCACTGATCGTGGACCGCCCCCAGGTCGTGGAAGAAGCCCGACGGCACTGGCAAGAACACCCCACGGAAGGCGTCGACCGCCTTCACTTCCAGGCCGGCAACCTGCTCGAAACGATTCCGGTGGCGACCGGGCCGAAAGACATCTACCTGCTTTCGGCGGTACTCCACGGCTTCGACGACGCCACCTGCGTGCAGGCATTGCAGACGCTACGCGCAGCCATCGGCAACAGCGGCGCACGTGTCGCAATACTGGAAATAATCGTCCCGGAAACCGGTGCCGACGTCGCCAGCGCCTCTTTCGACATGCAGATGTTCGTCGGCTGTCGCGGACGGGAACGGACGCTGACCGAGTGGAAGTCGGTCATTCAGGCCGGAGGTCTGGCCCTCGAAGAAGTCGTCAACCTCCGTTCGCTGGGAAGTATTTTGGTTTTACGATAGCTAGGCACCCAGAATCTCGGGTTAGCTTTCAACATAGTTGCCGAAGATCTCTACCATCTTGGCTTGCCATGCCGCCGGCAAGCTGGCCCAGTCGTCGCCCCAAGTCTGGGTATGCAGATATGCCTTGAATGGCTTTTCCGAACCTGGGGCAGGGTATCCCATCTCGTCTTCGATGTTTTCATGCATCTGGATGACTTTGCCTGCACCTGCAAGTGCATCAGCAATTGGCTGATTGAATACTTCAGCCCCGGCTATACCACCGTCGCGGTCGTGAACCACGATAGGCGCAATACCCATCGCTACAAGGTACTTCACTAAGCCAATGATGGCCGCCTTCCCCCTTGCTTTTACGATTTCGAAGTCCGAAACGATCTTGAGGTAACGCTCCTTGGGAAGGCGTTTGAGGCTTTCCTTAATGACAACCTCTTCGGTATCGCCCTCAATGATGATGATGTGCTTAGTAAAGAACACTCGTGCCACGTGATCGTCGACGCGCAAAAGCATCTTCACATGTGCTTTGGCGTCCTCTTCTAACGCTAGATATGCGTCGGTGACGTTAAATGGAGATGCTTCTACCCTATTGGCATCGCACCGAAGACTATTCAATATCTGCTTCGGCTTCCGTGCTAGGTCAATGATGAACGGCGAGTGTGTAGTGGCAACAATCTGTGACTCATGGCCACTCAGTTCGTAGATCGTGTCGCGCATCTGATTCGCCACACTGGGATGCAGATAAATCTCAGGCTCTTCGAAGCAGACGATTAGCGATCGAACGTGATCATCTTCTCTTTTTGAAAGCCATTTTTGACGGAACCGAAGCATGCCAAACGCGGCGGCTCGAATCATTCCAGAGCCTTGGTGGCTCACTGGTGTCCGGACGTTGCTGGACATCTCAACATTGAATGTCGGTTTCAGCGCAGTCTTTGGGTCATTCAAGCTAGCAGTGGCGTGAAGCAGGGAATCCGGAAATACACTTGCAAGTACCGAATTCAACTCAATAATCATTTTTCCGAATTCGGAAGCACTATCCTCTGGATCGAGTTCCTGAGCGAGCCTGTCCAGATACACCTGCGCTTGGGCGTAGTTTTCCGATGCGCCGCGCACATCTTCAAACAATTCGTTCAACGTCTTTCCGAGAACTCCAGAAGAGCCACCTTCAATTTCGCCCACCGAAGTATCTGCCGGTATGAGTAAGAAACGCGGCAACATTTTTAGAACGACACCGGGGATACCGCCTGGATTCTGAAACCAAGTTTCCGAATCCTTTGTGTCCCAAATGGCATCCAACTGGTCAAGTTTTTCCTGTGCCGCCTTGCTGCCCCCAATCTTGGCCGCCAGTTCAGGGAAAAGATCTTGGACCTCATCGGCGGGGGCTCCTTTGTCGATCAAATCTTGCCCTGTTTTGAACCCTGCAAATTCGGGCTTGATGTCGCGTTCCTTGGACCTGAATTCGATGACGACGTCTTTGCCGAGCGTATATGTTTTCTTGTATGTAACGGATAGCCCAGAATCTGACGCATCGTCAGTCGGATAAGAAAAGATTCGCCCTTTGAATCCTCTCCACTCTTTCGCTTCAACGGGAAGATTTCTGAATTCGGCTTCCAGCGTAATAGTGTCGACGGCCGGCTTGGTTTCCCCTGTCTCTTCATCAACAATGGAAAAATACTCAGAACTTGGAATAGCTTTTTTCGCCGACAGCAACCATTCAATTGCTTTCAGAACGGTACTCTTACCCGCGTTGTTTGGCCCGATAAGAAATGTTGCGTCACCAAAAAGAATCTTTGTTGATTGGATTCTTTTGAAACCATCGATCTGTAGAGAGTGCAACTTCATATTGATCCTTGCAAGCTAACACGACAAAACTGACCAGATATTCTGGCGCCTATCCAATAAGCTGGAATACGACACAAGCCCTAGTCTTCGCCTGTGGGCGTCTTCAGAAAATATTTATTCCACATACCAGCAAGAGACTGAAACCGGACAGTTTGCCATTGTACTGATGGCATTAATGCAATAGACATCTTGTCGATGTGTCTGCTTTGCAGGAATTTTTCTGAATGGTGGCAGTTCTCCGAGACCGGTTGCAACGATAAGTTGAGCCTCCAACGCTACCGATGCCCCGCGAACTTGCCTGCCCTGATCATTCACAAGCACATCAACAAAACACTAGACGACCGGTCTAATCAAGTACACAATCCCACCCCATGAAAACCCGTCACGACAACACCCGCCAGCATGTCCTTGAAACCGGCCAGCGCATCATTGCCGGCAAGGGCTTTGCCAGTGTCGGGTTGAACGAGATTCTGACCGCGGCCGGGGTGCCCAAGGGGTCGTTCTATCATTACTTCGAGTCCAAGGAGCAGTACGGGCAGGCGTTGCTGGAGGATTACTTCGCGCGTTACCTGGCCGATCTCGATGCGCTGTTTGCGGCCGAGGCGCTGAGTGCGCAGGAGCGGCTGGCGTGCTACTGGCAGCGCTGGCTGGACAAGCAGGCGGCGTGTGCCGAGCAGCAGTGCCTGGTGGTCAAGCTGGGCGGCGAGGTGGCGGATTTGTCCGATCCGATGCGCGAGACGCTGCGCGACGGTACCGGGCAGATCGTCAGCCGCATTGCCCGGCTGCTCGAAACCGGAATAACCGATGGCTCAATCCCGCCGCTCGATGCCGCCGCGACGGCGCAGACGCTGTACCAGTTGTGGCTGGGCGCCAGCCTGCTGGCCAAGTTGCAACGCCAGGCGCAGCCGCTGGAGAATGCCCTGCAGTTCACCCGGCAGTTGTTGAGCCGCTGATTGATTTCCGGGCCGTCCGTCGACGGCCCTTTTTTGACGCAAGAAACTAGACGACCGGTCTAATCAACCTTCAGGAGAATCGACATGACCACTTTGTTCGACCCGATCCAGATCGGCGACATCGCCCTCGCCAACCGTATCGTGATGGCGCCGCTGACGCGCAATCGCGCCGTCGCCGGCAACTGCCCCGGCCCGCTGACCGTCGAGTATTACCGCCAGCGGGCGACGGCCGGCCTGATCGTCGCCGAGGCCAGCCCGATTTCGCCGATGGCGCAGGGCTATCTAGACACGCCGGGCATCTGGTCGGCCGAGCAGGTTGCCGCCTGGCGCGCCGTGACCGACGCGGTGCATGCCGAGGGCGGCAAGATCGTGCTGCAGTTGTGGCACGTCGGCCGCATTTCGCATGTGTCGCTGCTGCCGGACGGCGCCGCGCCGGTATCCTCCACCGCCCGCACCGCCGAGGCCAGCACCTTCACCCGCGACGGCTTCGTGCCGGTGTCGGCGCCGCGCGCCCTGCGCGACGACGAGCTGCCCGGCCTGGTCGAGGATTACCGCCAAGCGGCGCGCAACGCCATTGCCGCCGGCTTCGACGGCGTCGAGATCCACGCCGCCAACACCTACCTGCTCGAACAGTTCCTGCGCGACAGCGTCAATGACCGCAGCGGCCCCTACGGCGGCAGCATCGAAAACCGCGCCCGTCTGTTGTTCGAGGTGGTCGAGGCCATCGTCGGCGAGATCGGCGCCGGCCGTACCGGCATCCGCCTGAGCCCGCTGACCACCTTCACCGCGCCGCTCGACAGCAACCCGCAGGCGCTCTACGGCTACGTCGTCGACAAGCTGGCCGGCTACGGTCTGGCCTTCCTGCACATCATCGAGGGCGAAACCGGTGGCACGCGCACACCGGCCGCCAGCTTCGACTACGCCGCCGCCCGCCGCGCCTTCAAGGGGCCGTGGCTGGTGAACAACGGCTACGACAAAGCGCTGGCCGAACAGGTGATCGCCGACGGCGGCGCCGACCTGGTCGCCTTCGGCCGCGGTTTCATCGCCAACCCGGACCTCGTCCGCCGCTTGCGCGAAGGTGCGCCGTGGAACGAATTGCGCGCCGACAAGCTGTACGGCGGCGGGGCCGAGGGTTACACCGACTATCCGACCTTGGCGTAAGCGCCCACTCCCAACCTCGGGCGCGGCGGTGCGCAGATACCGCCGCGCCAAACAGAGAAAACCATGTCCGCTTCCGACCGCTGGCGCCCGATTCTGGCGCTGATCGTCCTTTCCTCGATCTGGGGCTACACCTGGGTGCTGGCCAAACACGGGCTGGAATACTCGCCGCCCTTCGCCTTCGCCGCCGAGCGCTGCATCGGCAGTGCGGTGGCGCTGTTCATCGCGCTGCGCCTGACCGGCCGCAAGCTGACGCTGACCGCCCCCGGCGCGACGCTGGGCATCGCGCTGACCCAGGTCGCCGGCTTCATGATCTTCCAGACCTGGGCGCTGGTCGAAGGCGGGCCGGGCAAGACGGCGGTACTGATCTTCACCATGCCGATCTGGACGCTGCTGCTGGCCTGGCCGATCCTCGGCGAACGGGTGCGCGGCACGCAGTGGATCGCCGCCGCGTGCACGCTGATCGGCCTGCTGCTGATCATCGAACCGTGGGAGATGCACGGCGGCCTGTTGAGCCCGGCGCTCGGCATCGTCGCCGCCATCTGCTGGGCGATCGGCACCATCCTGGTCAAGCGCCTGCGCGGTCGCCAGCCGGTGGACCTGCTGACGCTGACGGCGTGGCAGATGGCGCTCGGCTCGATCCCATTGGTCATCCTGGCGCTGGTCGTGCCGGAACGGCCAACCGACTGGACCTGGAGCTACGCCGGCATCCTCGGCTTCATGTCGGTGTTCAGCACTGCGCTCTGCTGGTGGCTGTGGATCTACATCCTCGACCGCGTGCCGGCCTGGGAAGCCAGCCTGTCGGTGCTCGGCACGCCGGTGGTCGCCATCCTGTCGTCGCGACTGACCTTCGGCGAAGCGTTCAAGAGCATTGAAGTGGCCGGCATCCTGCTCATCGGCGGCGGCCTGGCACTGCTCTCGCTGCTCGGCTGGATCGCCAGCCGCCGTCCGGCGGTCGCCGCCATCAATCAACGTCTGCAGGAGGAAAAGGCATGAACCCGCTCGCCGATGTGAAACTCTCCCTGCTCGATCTGGTCGCCGTGCGCCAGGGCGGCAGCGTTGCCGAGGCGTTGCGGATCGCCACCGACGCCGCCCGCCACGCCGAAAAGCTCGGCTTCGCCCGCTACTGGCTGGCCGAGCACCACAACATGCCGGGCATCGCCAGTTCGGCCACCGCCGTACTGGTCGGCCACATGGCCGGCGCGACCAAGACGATCCGCGTCGGTTCCGGCGGCGTCATGTTGCCCAACCACGCGCCGCTGGTCGTAGCCGAAGCCTTCGGCACGCTCGCCGAGCTGTATCCGGGGCGGATCGACCTCAGCCTCGGCCGTGCCCCCGGCACCGACCGCCTGACCATGCACGCGCTGCGCCGCGACCGTATCGAGCGCGAGGACGATTTCCCGCGTGACGTCGCCGAACTGCAGCGCCTGCTCGCCCCGGCCCAACCCGGCCAGCCGCTGGTCGCTGTGCCCGGCGCCGGCACCGAGGTGCCGATCTGGCTGCTCGGCTCCAGCCTGTTTTCCGCCCGCCTCGCCGCCGAGCGCGGCCTGCCCTACGCCTTCGCGTCGCACTTCGCACCGGCCCTGCTGCATCAGGCGCTGGCCGTCTATCGCGGCAATTTCCGGCCGTCGCCGGCGCTGGCCAAACCCTACGTGATCGTCGGCGTGCCGCTGGTTGCAGCGGAAACCGACGACGAGGCCGACTTCCTCGCCACCAGCATCTTCCAGCGCGTGCTCGGCATCCTGCGCGGCGACCGTCGGCCACTGCCGCCGCCCGTGGCCGGTTTCCTCGAACATCTGTCAGTGCAGGAGAAAGCCGGCATCGGCGATTTCCTCGGCGCCGCCGTGATCGGCGGGCCGGACCGCGTGCGCGAAGGGCTGAGCGCGCTGCGCCAGGCGACGCAGGCCGACGAACTGATGCTGGTCTGCGACATCTTCGACCCGACGCTGCGCCTGCGCGCGCTCGACATCGCCGCCGCCGCTTGCGCCTGAGATTTTTCCGCCTATCCTGCGGTCGACCGCAAAACTGAAGCCAAAACGGAGACAAGCATGAGCCACCTGTTCGCATTCGATTACCACAACCCGACGCGCATCGTTTTCGGCCCCGACAGCTTCGCCCAGTTGCCGGCCCTGCTGCCGGCCCAGGCGCGCGTGCTGCTTCTCTACGGCGGCGGCTCGATCAAGAAGAACGGCGTCTACGACGGCATCCGCGCCGCGCTGGCCGGGCGCGATGTGGTCGAATTCGGCGGCGTCGAGGCCAACCCGACGCTGGCGACGCTGAATCTGGCGGTCGACCTGGTCCGACGCGAAAAAATCGGCTTCATCCTCGGCGTCGGCGGCGGTTCGGTCGCCGACGGCGCCAAGTACGTCGCCTGCGCTGCGCTTTACGACGGCGACGGCTGGGACATCGTGATCGGCAAGCACCAGCCGCAGCAGGCGCTGCCGGTTGGCGTCGTGCTGACGCTACCGGCCACCGGTTCGGAATCGAACGCCGGCTCGGTGGTCACCAATACCGCGACGCAGGACAAGCGTGCCTTCTTCGTACCGCCGGCACGGCCGCGCTTCGCCGTGCTCAACCCGGCGGTGATGGCCAGCCTGCCGGTGCGCCAACTGGAAAACGGCATCGTCGATGCCTTCGTCCACGTCTGCGAGCAATACCTGACCTACCCGGTCGGCGCGCTGGTCCAGGACGGTTACGCCGAGGCGGTGATGAAGGCGCTGGTCAAGCTGGGCGCGACTTTCGACCGGCACGCCGAGCCGGAATGGCAGCAGAACCTGATGTGGGCCGCCAACCAGGCGCTGTGCGGGGTGATCGGCGTCGGCGTGCCGCAGGACTGGGCGACGCACCGCATCGCCGTCGAACTGACCGCGCTGTGGGGCATCGACCACGGCCGCACGCTGGCGATCATCCAGCCGGCGCTGCTGCGTGAGCTGATCGAGTACAAGCGGGAAAAGCTGGAACAGTTCGGCCGCGAAGTCTTCGGCCTCAACGCGCCGAGCGCCGAAGACGCCATCGCCGCGCTGGAAACCTTCTACCGCAGCGTCAACATGCCGCTCCACCTGCGCGACGCCGGCATCAGCGAAGCCGACGCCGCCGACCGGGTGCTCGCCGGCCTGCGCGCCCACGGCAAGATGGCGCTGGGCGGCCATGCCGGGATCGACGAAGCAAAGACGGAAAGGATCGTGCGCGCGGCTTGCGCTTGAAACTGCGCCGGATGCCGGGACGAATTCAGCGTTCGTCGCCGGCCTGCGGCGCGACGTCAGGCACTTTGTCGAGAATCGCGCGCAGATCGTCCAGGTTTCCCCGGGCTGCGCGTTCGCTGAAGAAACTGGCGGTTTCCAGCGCGGAAACTTTCTCCGCAACGGCCAGCGCGATGAACTGGTTCAATGAGGTGTTGTCGCGCTGAGCGAGCAGGCGGGCGCGTTCGTGCAGGGAATCGGGCAGGCGCAGGGCAAGTTGGCTCATGGTGTTTCCTCCATCAGGAGCAGGCATGCGGCCGGCAAATTGGAATCCAGAACAACTTGCATGATATCGCTGCGCAAGCTTGCCGGCCGTATTTCGTAGCGCTGCGCCCTCAGGCCAGGAACTTGCCGTCCACGTAGTACCAGCGCCCGTCCTCGCGGACGAAACGGCTCAGTTCGTGCAGCCGGTGGCCGCGCCCGGCGATGCGGTAGCGGGCAACGAAATCGACCGTCGCGTGCGTCTCGTCCTGAAGTTGGTGAGCGCGTACTTCCAGGCCCAGCCATTTGCTGTCGTCGGCGGCGAGGTCGAGCTCGCTCGGGCGCGTCGACGCGTGCCAGGTCGCCAGCAGGTAGTCTTCGAGCTTGAGGACGTAGGCGGCGTAGCGCGAGCGCATCAGCGCCTCGGCGGTCGACGCCGGTTTTTCGCCGGCGTGCAGCGGCCCGCAGCAGACGGCGTAAGGCTTGCCGCTGCCGCAGGGACACGTATCGGCGGGTTTCAGGCTTCCCACGGCGGGGTGCCGGCGGCAGCCGGTGCCGAAGCCGGCGTCTCGGCTTCGACCTGTTCGCCGCCCAGGGCTTCGACCAGTTGCGGCAGGAAGCGGACCAGCTCGCCGGTCATCAGCGCGAAATCGGCGTCGAACTGCTCGTCGGCGCGTTCGGCACTCTTCTCGGCCTCTTCCTTGAGGATGTCGAGGAAGGCCAGGCGCTTGATCTCCAGCTTCTCGGTGAGGACGAAGCTGATCCGCTCGTCCCAGGTCAGCGCCAGACGCGTCGGCAGCTTGCCGGCGGCGAGGTGGGCCTTGATCTCGGCGCCGACTTCGTCGCCCAGCGGATGGCGGACGTAGCGCACCGCCGCCTTTTCCTCGGCGACCGATTTCAGCTCGCAATCGCGGTCGACGGTGAAGCCTGCCGGCGCGTCGCCGCCGGCCAGCCAGTCGGCCATCGCCGACTGCGGCGAGAGCTGCGTGTGCAGCGCCTTCAGCGGGAATTCGTCGAGGCAGTGGCGCAGATGTTCGATGACTTCTTCGGCCTTGGCCGGGCTGCCGGCGTCGACGACGAACCAGCCGTTGCTCGGGTCGATCCAGACGAAGCTCGTGCGCTTGCGGGTGAAGGCGCGCGGCATCAGTTCCTCGGTGACGCGCTCCTTGATTTCCTTCATCTGCTTGCGGCCGGGCGGGTAGCCCTGCTGGTCGGTGATCTGCTCGGCGCGCTCCTGCGCCGTTTCGTTGACCACCGACGACGGCAGCAGACGCTGCTCGACGGCCAGCGCGATCAGCCACTGGCGGTTGTTGGCGTAGATCAGCGCGCCGTCCTTGCGCGGCGACACCCAGCCGCGCGACATCGGCTGGTTGGACGGGCAGCGGGTGAATTCGCCGCGCGCCAGTTGCTCGTCGAGCTTGGCCAGGTCGACCGCCCACGGCGTCGGCAGGCGGTAGATCTGCAGGTTCTTGAACCACATGTCAGCGTTTCCTGAATACGAGATCCCAGACACCGTGGCCCAGACGCAGGCCGCGGTTCTCGAATTTGGTCAGTGGCCGGTAATCCGGGCGCGGAGCGAAACCGGCGAGGCCGGCGGCGGAATCGGCGTCGAGCGCCATGGCCAGCGCCTCGGGCGCCGGATTGGCGACGCTGTTGTCCAGGCTGGGCTCACGACCGAGCACGTCGAGCATCTGCAGCGCGTAGTTTTCCCAGTCGGTGGCGCAATGGATGTAGCCGCCCGGCTTCAGACGCGAGGCGAGCAGCGCGACGAAGGGCGGCTGGATCAACCGGCGCTTCTTGTGCCGCGTCTTGTGCCAGGGATCGGGGAAGAAGATGTGAATGCCGTCGAGCGAGCCTTCGGCCAGCATGTCGCGCACCACCTCGACCGCGTCGTGATTGCCGATGCGCAGGTTGCTCAGGTTTTTCTCGGCGATCAGCTTGCACAGCGCGCCGACACCGGGAACATGGACTTCCAGCCCGAAGTAATCGTTTTCCGGGTGGGCCTCGGCGATGCGCGCCGTGGTCTCGCCCATACCGCAGCCGATTTCGAGGATCTTCGGCGCTACGCGGCCGAACACCGCCGTCAGGTCGATGTTTTCCGGCTGGTAGGGAATGCCGATCCTGGGCAGCATCGTTTCGTAGTAGCGCTGCTGCGCTTCCGACATGCGGCCGGCGCGGCGGACGAAGCTCTTGATGTGGCCGTGGCGGCCGGCGGTGTATTCGCCTTCGTCGCCTTCGGCGGCAGGGTGGATCAGCAGGTCGTCGCTCATGAACCGATCAGTCCGCTGGTCGGCGACGAGGGGTCGGCCGAGTAGTATTTGCGCGGCATGCGGCCGGCCAGGAAAGCCTCGCGGCCGGCTTCGATGCCCTTCTTCATGGCGCTGGCCATCAGTACCGGGTTCTTGGCGTGGGCGATGGCGGTGTTCATCAGCACGCCGTCGCAGCCGAGCTCCATGGCAATGGTGGCGTCCGAGGCGGTGCCGACGCCGGCATCGACGATGATCGGCACCTTGGCGTTGTCGATGATCAGGCGCAGGTTCCACGGATTGACGATGCCCATGCCCGAACCGATCAGCGAAGCCAGCGGCATCACCGCGACGCAGCCGATCTCTTCGAGCATCTTGCACTGGATGGGGTCGTCGGCGCAGTAGACCATCACCTCGAAGCCTTCCTTGACCAGCGTCTCGGCGGCCTTCAGGGTTTCCGGCATGTTCGGGAAGAGGTTGGTCGGATCGCCGAGGACTTCGAGCTTGCACAGCGGGTGGCCGTCGAGCAGCTCACGCGCCAGGCGTAGCGTGCGCACGGCATCGTCGGCCGTGTAGCAGCCGGCGGTGTTGGGCAGGATGGTGAATTGCGACGGCGGCACGGCGTCGAGCAGGCTCGGCTGGCTGGCGTCCTGGCCGATGTTCACGCGGCGCACGGCAACGGTGACGATCTCGGCGCCGGAGGCGTCGATGGCGGCGCGGGTCTCGGCAAAATCCTTGTACTTGCCGGTGCCGACGAGTAAACGGGAACGGTACGCCTTGCCGGCGATGGTCAGTTGATGCATGGTTTTCTCCCTTTCAGCCGCCGCCGACGGCGACAACGATTTCAAGTTGGTCGCCCGAGGCCAGCGGCGTTGCCGCGTGTCGGCTCTTGGGGACGATTTCGCCGTTTCTTTCGACGGCGATGCGTTTGCCCGCGTAGCCCAGTTGCTCGATCAGGCCGGCAACGGTCAGCGGGTCGGGAAACTGGCGGATTTCGCCATTGATCTTGAGTTCGGGCATGGCAGGCATTTTAACAGGAGTCGCCACGGCGATTGGATTTTGCCGGTAATCGCCGGCAAACCGTCTATATTCAAATCAGATACTCAAGGAGGTGCCTGCCATGTCCATTTTCGACGCCCCGATCTCGCGCTGCGAAGCGATCCATGAAATGGTGCTGACCGACGAAACCGAACGCGAATGCGCCCGCGAACATGGTTGTCCGCCCGATCGCGACTGCCCGCTGCACGGCTGCTTTGCCGAACGCAGCGGGATTTGCGAAGAGGCTACCGAAATCCTGCTGCAGACCTCACGCCTGCATTGAGGAAAATCGGCGCTACCGCGCCAGTCCGCGCGGCTTGCGCGGCGCGTTGGTAAACAGGCGGTCGTAAAGCCCGTTCGGCAGCAGGCGCAGCAGCTTGGCGACGATGCCCATCGGCCAGGGAATCACCACATACGACTTGCCGGCGGCGATGACCCGGGCGAAGCGGACGGCGGCTTGCTCCGCCGGCATCAGGAAGGGCATGCGGTAGGGATTGATCGCCGTCATCGGCGTTGCGATGTAGCCCGGGACGATACTGACCACCTTGATCCCGGCCGGCCGCATCTCAAGACGCAGGCTTTCCAGGTAGGCAATGGCCGCCGCCTTCGACGCCGAATAGGCTTCCGCCCCCGGCAGGCCGCGGATGCCGGCCACCGAGGCAATGCCGACCAGCCGCCGCTCGCCGCTGGCGGCACGCATGGCCGGAATGAAGGCGGCGAAGGTCGCCGCCATGCCATAGACGTTGATATCCATGACGCGCCGGAACACGGCAAGGTCCTCGGCGCATTCGCTCAGGGTGCCGACCGAGACGCCGGCGCTGGCGATGACGATGTCGGGCGTACCGAAACGCGCGCAGAAATCGCTCGCCGCTGCCGCCAGCGCCGCCGCGTCGGTGACGTCAAGGGGGTAGCAGGCGTGACCGCCACCCAGACGTTCGTTCAACGCCGCCAGCGCATCGCCGCGCCGTGCCGCCAGACCGAGGCGGGCGCCTTGGGCGGCGTAGTAAACGGCAAGCGCCTCGCCGATTCCCGACGAGGCGCCCGTGATGAATACGCGTTGCGTCAATTATCCTTGAAACCTCAGTTGGACGCGGCCGATGGCGCGTTTGGACGGGATGGCCGGCGCGAAGCGACGACGCGGCAGGCTCATGCCTGCAAGGAGGAGCGAAAACGAGCCGGCGAAAATTTCGGCAGCCGGCGAGTTTCGGCGCAGCCACAAAGCCGGGCGCCCGTCCGGACGTGCCAGCGGCCGCGTAGCGCCATCACCCAAAGGAGGCGTCGTATCGCAGGCGCGGAGGTCAGCATTCATGCGGCGACACGAGGAGAGAAAGCGGTCAACTGAGGTTTCGAGGATTACTTCTTGCCGCTTCTTTCCGCGCGCACCCGCTCGATCAGCTTGTCGGCAACCGCCAGTTGTTGCTCGAAAGCCAGCGTCCCGACCTGGAAGCGACCGTCGATGATCAGCGCCGGCACGCCTTCGATGCGATGCGCCTGCGCCATCTGGTCGCCACGCCGCACCTTGCTCTGGACGCCGAACGAGGCGAAGGCTTCGTTGAATTTCTTGGCATTCACTCCGCGCGCCGCGACCCATTCGCGGATCGTCTTCTCGTCGAAGAGATTGGTGCGCTGCTGGTGGATCGCCTTGAAAATATCGCCATCCAGGCGTTTCAGGTCGCCGCTCACTTCCAGCGCATAGAACAGGCGGGCAGCGTTACCCCAGGCGGCGCGGCCGAAACTGACCGGCACCTTGCGCAGCACGACGTCGGCCGGCAGTTTTTCCGCCCACAGGGTCAGCAGGGGATTGAAATCGCTGCAATGCGGGCAACCATAGCTGAAGAATTCGGTTACTTCGATCTTCCCCGGGTTGTCGGTCGGCTGCGCCGGGTTGAGCACCGTGTAATCACGTCCGGCGGTCTGGGCGAGCGCCGCAGCGGGCAGCGAAAGCGAGGCGCCAACGGTAAGCGCAGCAGAAACGAAGCGGCGACGATCAATGGCCATGCATGACTCCTTTACTTGGATAACTGGGCTTCAATACCGGATTTGGCAAGCTCGGCACGGACTTTGTTCAATTCATCGAGCTTGAAATAGGGGCCGATGCGCACCCGGTACAGCGTCCGTTCCTCGATCATCACCTGCTGGACAGCCGATTCGATGCCCATGAAGGCGAGCTTCGCCTTCTGGTTGTCGGCATCCTGCGCCGTGCTGAACGAGCCGGCCTGCAGGAACAGCGGCACCTTGGATTCCTTGGCAGGCTCCTTGCCGGCTTCCTTGTCCGCAGACTTTGCCGTTTCCTTTTCGGCTTCGGCAGGCGCAGCAGCACCGGCCTTGTCCGGTTCGCCCTCGGCCTTGCCGGGCAGGATGTCGTAGAACTGGAAGCGCTTTTCCTGCACCGGATCGCCCGGCTTGCCGGGCAGGGCCAGCGGCTGTTCGGGCACCGGCCGTTCCTGCGGCGGCTGCTGGACGTTGCCGTTGAATGGCAGCGGCGCCTTGTTGATGTACCAGACGATACCGGCGGCAATGCAGACGCCGAGCACCAGCCCGATGAACATGCCGACCAGGGTACCGCCACCGGACTTGCGTTTGGCCGGCGGCGAACGACGGGATTTCATGTCGCGACTCATGGACGCTCCTTACATGGATTCGGGGCAACTGACGCCGAGGATGGCGAGACCGTTGCGGATCACCTGACGGACGGCGGCGGCCAGGGCGACACGGGCGTCACGCAGAGCGGCATCGTCGACCAGCATGCGCTCGGCGTTGTACCAGCCGTGGAATTCGCCGGCCAGATCCTTGAGGTAGAAAGCGATCATGTGCGGCGCCAGATCGCGCGCGGCACTTTCGATCACTTCGCGGAACTGGCCGAGCTGGTTGGCGATCGCCAGTTCGCGCGGGTTGGCCAGCAGCGACAGGTCGGCGTCGCCGAGCGCGGCGAGGTCGCCGCCCCACTGGTTGAGCACCGAGCAGACGCGGGCGTGGGCATACTGGATGTAGTACACCGGGTTCTCGTTGGTCTGGCTCTTGGCCAGATCGAGGTCGAAATCGAGGTGCTGGTCGGACTTCCTGAGCGCGTAGAAGAAGCGGCAGGCGTCGTTGCCGACTTCGCCGCGCAGTTCGCGCAGGGTGACGAATTCGCCGGAACGCGTGGACATCGAGGCCTTCTGGCCGTTGCGGTAGAGCACGGCGAACTGGACCAGCGCCACCTGCAGCTTGTCGCTGTCGAGGTCGAGTGCCTTGATCGCGCCGGTGACACGCGGGATGTAGCCGTGGTGGTCGGCGCCCCAGATATTGATGACCTTGTCGAAACCGCGCTCGAACTTGTTCAGGTGATAGGCGATGTCGGAGGCGAAATAGGTGTACAAACCGTTTTCGCGCTGGACGACGCGGTCCTTCTCGTCGCCGAAGGCGGTCGAGCGGAACCAGCGGGCGCCGTTCTGCAGGTAGAGGTGGCCCTTCTTCTCCAGCAGGTCGACGCAGCGGGCGACCAGGCCGGTGTCGTAGAGCGCCTTTTCCGAGAACCAGACGTCGAACTCGACGCCGAATTCCTTGAGGTCGTCGCGGCAGTCTTCCAGCTGTTCGTTGAGCGCGTGCTGGTGCACGTAGTGCCAGTCGCCACCGAGCAGTTCCTTGGCCTTGGCGATCAGCGCATCGAGATGCAGTTCGCGCTGCTGCTTGGCTTCGTCGTCGGCGCGGCCGGCTTCGGGCAGGCCGGGGGTGCCGGCGAGCACCGCGTCGGCGCTGCGCACGTACTTGTCGCCGTGGGCGTTCTTCAACTGCGCCGCCATGTCGCGGACGTAGCCGCCCTGGTAGGCGTTGGGCGGGAAGGGCACGTGCACGTCGTGCTGTTCGAGGTAGCGCAGCCAGGTCGACAGGCCGAGGATGTCCATCTGCCGGCCGGCGTCATTGACGTAGTACTCGCGGGTGACGTCCCAGCCGGCGAAGGTGAGCAGGCTCGACAGCGAGGCGCCGTAGGCGGCGCCGCGGCCGTGACCGACGTGCAGGGGGCCGGTCGGGTTGGCCGAAACGAATTCGACCTGCACCTTCTGCCAGCCGCCGGCGGTGGAACGGCCGAAGTTTTCCTGCTCGGCGAGCACGGCCTTGACCACGTCGGTCTTGCTGCCGGCATTGAGGCGGAAGTTGATGAAGCCGGCACCGGCGACTTCGGCGGCAGTGACCAGCGCCGACGGCGGTAGTTCGTTGACCAGTTGCTGGGCGATCTCGCGCGGGTTCTTCTTCAGCGCCTTGGCCAGCAGCATCGCCAGGTTGGTGGCGAAATCGCCGTGCGAAGGATCACGCGGGCGTTCGAGGTGGATCGGCGTGGCGGTGGCGGTCGGGGCGACGCTGGCCAGGGCCTGTTGCAACAGGGCGGTCAGCTGGTTCTTGACATCTTGGGCCATTGAGCTTTGGCGGAAAAAAATGTAAAGGCGGGATTATACGCTGCCGGCCGCCTGCGGCAGGTCGAGGATTGCCGACCAGGCGGCCAGCTTGTCGGCGCGGGAAAGCCCGGCGTGGGCCGGACTGGTCGACGGCAGCCGGCACAATTGCAGGCCATCGGCGGCGATTCCGGGCTGGACATGGCGACGGAAGGCCTGCTCGGCGGCGGCGCCGTTGAAGAAGACATGGCTGATCGCCGGATGGGCGGCGAAGAAACCGGCGAAGTCGTTGGCCCGCACGCTGCTGCCGACGATGTCGGCGTCCAGGCTGCCGCGCCGCCGGCAGCCGGCGATGACGTCCCACAAGGCGATGCCGGCGCCCTGCAGGGCAAGCAGGCGCGCCGCATAGGGCAGGTCGGGCGAAAAACCGAGCAGTTCGCCCATGATCGGCCAAAAGGCGTTGCGCGGATGTGCGTAGTAGCGACCGGCCTGCAACGAGGCGACACCCGGCATGCTGCCAAGGATCAGCAGCCGGGCATCGGCCGCCGCCACCGGCGGAAAGCTGGCGACCTCGTCCAAGCCGTCCGCCTCAGGCGCCGACCACGCGATTCTTGCCGGCCCGCTTGGCGAGGTACATCGCCTTGTCGGCGCGGCACACCGCGTCGTGGCCATTCTCGCCCTCGCGCAGTTCGGCGACGCCGGCGCTGAAGGTGATCAGCACCTTCTGCCCGTCGGCGAGGAAGAAGGCCTTGGTCAGCTCGCGCTGCAGCCGGGTCATCGCCTCGATGCCCTGGGCCTGCGTCGTATCCGGCATCAGGATGACGAATTCCTCGCCGCCGTAACGGGCCAACGTATCGCTCGGCCGCATGCAGCGCCGCGCCAGGTTGACCAGGTGGATCAGCGCCTTGTCGCCGGCTTCGTGGCCGAGCTGGTCGTTGAGGCGCTTGAAGTTGTCGATGTCGAGCATGCTCAGCGACAACGGCGTGTTGTGCCGGCGCACCGCGCCGATCTCGCGCTCGAGCGCCTCGTCCAGCCCCTTGCGGTTGAGCGCTTCGGTCAGGGGATCGTGGCGGGCCAGCAGGCTGGCGTTGTCGAGCTCGCGGTGCAGTTGCACCAGTTCGGCCTCGGTCGCCAGCACGCGCTCCTGCAGGGCGCGCAACTGCTCGCGCGAACCGGCCGTTTCCTCGGCCATCGAATGCGTCGCCGACACCACGTCGGCCAGCAAGGGCGCCAGGTCCTCGATCCGCTTGACGGCTTCAATCTGCCGCGCGCTGTTTTCGATGCGTGCCTGGAAGGCCTCGCTGCTCTGGTTGATGCTGCCAAGGCGTTCGATGAAGGCGGCCAGCATCGCGCGCATTTCCTGCTGCGCCTCGAGCGAACGAAGCCGCGCCTGCGCCTGCTTTTCCATGACGTCGCGCAGGCGCCGCTCCATTTCGTCGAGGTGACGCAGGGTCAAGGGTGGCGCCACGGCGGCGAGCAGGCCGTCGATCTGCCCCTTGAACCAGGCATCGTCAATGCCGAGATCGCCGATATTCTCGATGATCATGTGCAGCAGCTTGAGCAGCGACTCGCGGATTTCGACCTCTTCCTCGACCACGCAGGGCAGCATGTCGACGACGCGCCGCGCCGCCTGCTCGAAGCGCTTCGCCTCGCAGGGACTGACCCGTAGCACGGCAAGCATTTCGTCGGCGGCCCGGGAAAAACGCCGATCCTCCTTGCCCATGGCGGCAAACAGCGGTTCGCAGAGGCGCAGCAGGAGCAGCGTCGTTTCGTGCGGCAGGTTCGCCGCGCCACTGCTCGCCTGACCGGCGGCGATATAGCCGAGCAATGCCTCCTGCACGCCCTGCCAGCTACGCCCGCTGATCGCCGAATCCAGTCGTGCCAGTTGCGCCGCCTGGGCATCGCCGTGGGCGCACAGTGCACCGGCCAGTTGGCGCAACGCCGGCTCGGGGAAAGGCAGGACGTTGGGCAGGCGGGCGATTTCGAAATAACAGGCCTGGTAGTTGGCCGGGGTCGGCGCGACCCGGCGCTCCGCCAGGCGTTTCAAGGCTTCGCGGGCGATTTCGGAGGGATTGCTGCGTGCATCGGCCATGACGACATCCAGTGGGGAGAACTGCATTGCGGTTGTACTCGGCAACCGTTCGTTCACACCAAGTTTATCCGAAGCCCGCGCGCTGGCGGACGGCATTCGCCGTTTACCGCAGATGCGGACAACACAGGGCGCGCGGCGTGTTAACATGCCCGTTTGACCAATCTGGCCCGCCCCGCCGATGCGCCTTTTCCGCCTGCTCAAGATCGCTGCCGTAGCCAGCCGTTTCGGCCTTGACGAAATGGTGCTCGAGCACGAGCCGTCGGGCCGTCTCGTCCGCCTGGCCAACGCGCTGCAGTTCTGGCGCAACCTGTCGGCACCGCGCGCCGAGCGCCTGCGCCTGGCGCTGGAGACGCTGGGGCCGATCTTCGTCAAGTTCGGCCAGGTGCTATCCACCCGCCGCGACCTGATGCCGGCCGACATCGCCGATGAACTGGCCAAGCTGCAGGACCGGGTGCCGCCCTTCTCCTCGGCGCAGGCCCTGGCTGAGATCGAGAAGGCCTACGGCCGGCCGGCAAGCGAGGTTTTTGCGGAATTCGACCCGGTGCCGGTGGCCTCGGCGTCGATCGCCCAGGTGCATTTCGCCAGGCTGCACGAACGCGACGGCGGCCACGAAGTAGCGGTCAAGATCCTGCGCCCGAACATGCTGTCGGTGATCGAGCACGATCTGGCGCTGATGGACAGCGGCGCCATGCTGCTGGAAAAGCTGTGGGCCGACGGCCGCCGCCTCAAGCCGCGCGAAGTCGTCGCCGAATTCGCCAAGTACCTGCGCGACGAACTCGATCTCATGCGCGAAGCGGCCAACGCCTCGCAACTGCGGCGCAACTTCACCGATTCAAAGCTGCTGCTGGTACCCGAGGTTTACTGGGATTTCTGCACCTCGACCGTGATGGTCATGGAACGCATGCACGGCACGCCGATCTCGCAGACCGCGCGTCTGGTCGCCGACGGCATCGACATGAAGAAACTGTCCGAAGCCGGCGTCGAGATCTTCTTCACCCAGGTCTTCCGCGACGGTTTCTTCCACGCCGACATGCACCCCGGCAACATCTTCGTCGCCGCCGACGGCCGTTACATCGCGCTCGACTTCGGCATCGTCGGCACGCTGACCGACACCGACAAGAACTACCTGGCGCAGAACTTCCTCGCCTTCTTCCGCCGCGACTACAAGCGCGTCGCCGAAACCCACATCGAATCCGGCTGGGCGCCGCGCGACACCCGGGTCGACGAGTTCGAGGCAGCGATCCGCGCCGTCTGCGAGCCGATCTTCGACCGGCCGCTGCGTGACATTTCCTTCGGCAAGGTGCTGCTGCGGCTGTTCCAGACCTCGCGCCGCTTCAACGTCGAGATCCAGCCACAACTGGTGATGTTGCAGAAGACCCTGCTCAACATCGAAGGCCTCGGCCGCCAGCTCGACCCAGACCTCGACCTGTGGCAGACCGCCAAGCCCTTCCTCGAACGCTGGATGAGCGAACAGATCGGCTGGCGCGGTTTGCTGAAGAGCTTCCAGCAGGAGGCGCCGCAACTGGCACGCACGCTGCCGCAACTGCCACGCCTCGTGCATCAGGCGCTGGCGGCACCGCGTCACGCCGATCCGCAGCCACAACTGGAACGCCTGATCGCCGCCCAGCGCCGGCAGAACCTGTTGCTGGCGATCATCGCCCTGCTGCTCGCCGCGCTGCTCGGCAGCCACTACCTGAGCCTGTGATGCAGAACGCCGCCGACCTCGCCGACAGCTTCACCGAGGACGACATCGTCGACTGGCTGGGCGAGGCCGAGCTTGCCAAGGGCCGTCCCTACGTGGATCTGGTGCGCGACCTGAATATCGACGACGGCGAGATGCACGCTGTGGTTCCGGGTTCGGCGCGCCAACCCTACCGCGTCGAGGCACTGATCGCCCCAGATAGCGGCAGCGGCCGGCTGATTGCTCGCTGCACCTGCCCGGTCGGCCGTAACTGCAAGCACGTTGCCGCCGTCCTGCTCAAGGCCATCGAACAGCGCAACCCGAAGGAACGGGTCAGCGGCAGCGTCCTGTCCTGGGTCGAGGATCTGCGCCGCGCTTCGATCGCCGTCGCCAAGAAGAAGGCACGCCCGGCGAGCGCCCGTCAGCAGCTCTACTACATCCTGAAATGGTCGCCTGACCGGCGCCGCTTCGGCATCGAACTGCGCAAGGGCAAGTACCCGGAAAACGCCGAGGAATGGTGGAAGGTCGACCGCGCCCTGGTCACCCCGCCGCAATTCGTTACCGAAGAGGATCTCGGCATCCTGCGCCTGATCTGGGCCGAACGCGGCCACGACAGCGGCCTGCGCGCCTACGGCCTGGGACCGAAACACGGCGCCGAAATCCTCGAACGAATGGCGGCGACGAACCGCCTGTATCCGGCTGTCGACCTCGGCCTGCCGCTGCACGGCGGCGCCGCGCGGCCGGCCAGCGTCGGCTGGCAGATCGACGGCCAGGGTCTGCAGCGCCCCTATTTCAAGTCGGAGCCACCAACCGAACTGGTGATCGCCGTCGATCCGCCCTGGTACGTAGACCTCACCGAGGGCGAGGCCGGACCGCTGACCGTCACCGGCAACCCGGCGGTGATCGGCCGACTGTTCTCGTTGCCCCCGCTGTCGGCCAAGGAAGCGGCGCTGGTCGCCGACGCCCTCTCCGAACTGGCGCCCGAGTTGCCGCTGCCGGCCGAGGACGCGAGCGCCCGCCTGCGCCAGATCGACAGCCCGCCGCAACCGGTGCTGCAACTGGAAACCCTGCGCACGCACGGCCACCGGCCCTGGCGCAAGTATGCCTACAGCTTCGGCGGCGGCCTGTTCGATGTCGCCCACGTGCTGTTCCGCTACGGCGACGCCGACCTCAAACCGCAGCACGAAAACGAATTCGTCACCTTGCCGGAAGGCGAGACGGTACGCGTCAAACGCCGCCCCGACGAGGAAAAGAAAGCCCTGGCCTGCCTCGTCGAGAGCGGCTTGCAGAAGATTCCAGCCAACACGCTGAACACCTTCGGCAGCCCGCCGGAGGGCATCTACGGCCTGGCCGAGGAAGCCGCCTGGCACGACTTCATGCAGCGCTGCGTGCCGCAGTTGCGGGAATGCGGCTGGCAGGTCGAGTTCCCTGAAGACTTCCGCCACCATGTCGTCGAAGTCGATGCCTGGGACGCCGAACTGATCGAAACCGACGATGGCTGGTTCGACCTCGACATGGGCATCCTGGTCGAAGGCGAGCGCTTGCCGCTGGCCCCGCTACTGGCCACGCTCTTCCGCCGCGACCCGCGCTGGCTGGAGGGTATCGAACTGGCGCGCATCCCCGACGAGGAAGGCATCGAACTGCTGACCCCGGCCGGCAAGCGCCTGCGCGTCCCGGCCGGCCGCATCAAGCCGCTGGCGATGACGCTGATCGATCTCTTCGACGGCTTCGGCGGTGGCCCGACCTTGCGCCTGTCGCGCTTCGACGCGCCGCGCCTGGCCGAGCTGACCGACACCAGCCGCTGGGAATTCCGCGGCCAGAACGACGTCCTGGCGCTGGCCGAGCGCCTGCAGGCGGCGCAGGGCATCGTCGATATCGCGCCGCCGCAGGGCCTGCGCCTCGATTTGCGACCATACCAGAAGGAAGGCCTGGCCTGGCTGCAGTTCCTGCGCGAACAGAAACTGTGCGGCATCCTCGCCGACGACATGGGTCTCGGCAAGACGGCGCAGACGCTGGCCCACCTGCTGCTGGAAAAAGAAGGCGGCCGCCTCGACCGGCCGGCGCTGGTGATCCTGCCGACTTCGCTGATCTTCAACTGGAAGAGCGAGGCGGCGCGCTTCGCCCCCGACCTGCGCGTCCTCTCACTGCACGGCCCGGAGCGCAAGCAGCGTTTCGCCGAGATCGCCGAGCACGACGTCGTCCTCACCACCTACCCGCTGCTCTGGCGCGACGCCGACGAGCTGATGCGCCACCGTTACCACCTGCTCATCCTCGACGAGGCGCAGACGGTGAAGAACGCGCAGAGCCGCAGCGCCGAAGCGGTGCGCAAGATCGACGCGCGGCACCGCCTGTGCCTGACCGGCACGCCCTTGGAGAACCATCTCGGCGAATTGTGGAGCCAGTTCGACTTCCTGCTCCCCGGCTTCCTCGGCAGCAACAAGCAATTCACCCGTCACTGGCGGACGCCGATCGAAAAACAGGGCGACATCGACCGCCGCGACCTGCTGGCCCGCCGCATCCGCCCCTTCATCCTGCGCCGCAAGAAGGAGGATGTCGCCCAGGAATTGCCGCCGAAGACGATCATCGTCCGTAGCGTCGAACTCGAAGGCGGCCAGCGCGACCTTTACGAGACGGTGCGCGCGGCGATGGACGCCAAGGTGCGCGACGAGATCGCCCAGCGCGGCTTCGCGCGCAGCCAGATCGTCATCCTCGACGCCCTGCTCAAGCTGCGCCAGGTCTGCTGCGACCCGCGCCTGGTCGCCGCCAGTTCGGCGCGCAAGGTCAGCGAACGGGCCAAGCTCGACCTGCTGATGGCGATGCTCCCCGAGCTGGTCGACGAAAACCGGCACATCCTGGTCTTCTCGCAATTCACCAGCATGCTGGCACTGATCGAGCAGGAGCTGCAGGCCGCCGGCCTCGCCTACGTCAAGCTGACCGGCGAGACGGTCGACCGCGAGACGCCGATCCGCCGCTTCCAGGAAGGTGGCGCGCCGATCTTCCTGATCAGCCTGAAGGCCGGCGGCGTCGGCCTCAACCTGACGGCTGCCGACACCGTGATCCACTACGACCCGTGGTGGAACCCGGCGGTCGAGAACCAGGCTACCGACCGCGCGCACCGCCTCGGCCAGGACAAGCCGGTCTTCGTGTACAAGCTGATCGTCAGCGGCAGCATCGAGGAAAAGATCCTCGCCCTGCAGGAACGCAAGGCCGAACTCGCCGCCGGCATCCTCTCCGAAGACCGCCAGGTCGATATCAAATTCGGCGACGACGACCTCGCCGCCCTGTTCGAACCACTCCCCGGCTGACCCGACCGCCCTTACAATTGGCCGACACCATGACACCGGAGAAGCCCATGCCCCGCATCACCCTGAGTGCGCTCCTGCTGCTTTGCACCCCGTTCCTCGCCATTGCCGGCGACTGGCGGGTCAACGAGGCGACGCGCGGCAATTTCACTGACACCCGCGACGCCATCGTCACCGCCATCGAAAACCGCGGCCTGGTGATCAACGCCACCAGCCATATCGGCGACATGCTCGAACGCACCGGCCACGATCTCGGCAAATCACGGCGCATCTACGAACAGGCGGAAATCCTGGAATTCTGCTCGGCTTCGCTGTCGCGGCAGATGATGGAGGCCGACCCGCACGACATCGTGAACTGCCCATTCACGATCGCCGTCTACACCCTCGCCGGACAACCGGCAACCACCTGGGTCGGCTTCCGCAGACAGTCCGGAAAATCGGCCGCCGCCCTCGAACGGATGCTCTCCGAGATCGTAGCCGAAGCCCTGCACTGACTCAGGCCTGGCAGTCGACGCCCGCAAGCAGATTCAACAGACCGCTCAGGGCGTACCTGACCGACTGCTCACGCACCGCGGCCCGATCCCCTGCAAAGTGCCGCGTCTGCGCCAAGCAACCGCCCTCTCGCCCGGCCCAAGCAAAACAGACGGTACCCACCGGTTTCTCCGGCGAACCACCACCCGGCCCGGCAATGCCGGTGATCGCCAGTGCCCAGTCGGCCCGACTGTGCGCCAGCGCCCCCTGCGCCATCGCCCGCGCCACCGCCTCCGACACCGCGCCATGACGCGCCAGCGTCGCTTCGGCGACGCCCAACATCTCGATCTTGGCGGCATTGGAATAGGTGACGAAACCGCGCTCGAACCAGCCGGAACTGCCGGCAATCGCCGTCACCGACTGGGCGACCCAGCCACCGGTACAGGATTCGGCGCAGGCCAGCCATTCGCCGCGCTCGCTCAGCGCGGCGCCGAGTCGGCCGGCGAGCAATTCAAGTTCGTTCATGGCAAATCCCGCAGCCCAACGCACCGGCGGAAACACCGGCCGTTGCGCCACATTTGGTTACACAACGGGCACGAAAGAGTGACAGACGAGACGCTGCCGCCGTCATAAACTGCAAGGGCATTGAACCCCTCCTCTCGAATTCCCCCATTCGAGACATTTGCTCCCCCCGCCACCGGCGGGGGTTTTTTTTGGCTCAATGATACGCGAATCGCTATAATTCATCATTTAGTCCACTATACAAACGGGGTCTTGAGCATGGCCGAAACACATTCTTCCAAGCGCATCATGTGGGCGATGATCGTCGTCGCCGTCGTTTTGATCGCTATCATCTATCCTTTGACCAACAAGTCCTTCAATTCCGCCGCCGACGCTGGCGCGAGTGCCGGGGCTGACGAAGCCGAACTGCGCATCCAGCCGGTTGCCGGTTTCGCGCTGGCCAAGGCTGACGCCGCCGCGGCCACCGGCGCGCCGAAGGATGGCCCGACGGTTTACAACAGCGTCTGTGGCGCCTGCCACAACACCGGTGCGGCTGGTGCGCCGAAGATCGACGACAAGGCTGCCTGGGCGCCGCGCGTCGCCACCGGCAACGACGCCCTGCTCGCTTCGGTACTCAATGGCAAGAATGCCATGCCGCCCAAGGGTGGCGCTTCGGCACTCTCCGAAGACGAAATCAAGGGTGCGCTTGACTACATCCTGAGCAAGGTCAAGTAATCCCGTCCCGGATCGACAAAGGGAGGCTGCGGCCTCCCTTTTGCGTTGACCGGGATGTCCGCAGCGCGCTCAGCGCTTGCCTGCCAGCAATGCCTTCATCGCATCGAGTCGCGCACTGCCGGTGGCCTTGTCCGGCGCCACCGCCTGCTTGCCACCGCTGAAGCGGATATCGTCCTTGCCCATCTCGTCGATGAAACGCGACGGCTCGCAGGGAATCAGTTCACGCGCCTGCTTGCGCTTCTCGCAATAGCTGATGTGCAAAGAGCGCTGGGCACGCGTGATGCCGACGTACATCAGGCGCCGCTCTTCCTGCAGCTTGACCGGATCGAGGGATTCGCGATGAGGCAGGATGCCTTCCTCGACGCCGACCAGGAAGACGTGCTTGTACTCCAGCCCTTTCGCCGCATGCAGAGTCGATAGCTGGACGGCGTCGATCTCGTCGCTGTTCTGCTTGTCGAGCATGTTGATCAGGGCGATGCTCTGCACCATGTCGATCAAGGTCTTGCCATCTTCCTCACCCTTGCGATTGATCCAGTCGGCGAATTCGCCGACATTGGCCCAGCGCGTCTGCGCCGTGCGCTGCTCCTCGCTGTCGTAGAGGTAAGCTTCGTAATCGATCGCCTTGAGCAGATCGGGCAGCACCTGCTGCGCCGGCTCGCGCGTTGCCCGAGCCTGCATGCGGTTGATGAAATGGCAGAACTCGAGCAGGGGTTCGAGCTGGCGAGCCTGTGCGCGCTGGGCAAAGCCCTCCTCGAAAGCGGCATGGAAGAGCGAGACGTGACGCTCGCCGGCATAGGTGCCGAGCGCCTGCAGGGTAGCGGCGCCGATCCCGCGGCGCGGCGTGGTCGCGGCACGAATGAAGGCTGGATCGTCGTCCTCGTTGGCGAGCAGGCGCAGATAGCTGATGATGTCCTTGATCTCGGCCTTGTCGAAGAAGGACTGGCCGCCAGACAGCAGATAGGGAATCTTCTGGTTGCGCAACTGGGTTTCGAGCAGGCGCGCCTGATGGTTGGAGCGGTACAGGATGGCGTAGTCGCGGAACTTGCCGCGATGCTCGAAGCGGTGCGCCTGCAGCTTCATGACCACGCTCTCGGCCTCGGCCTCGTTGTCGCGGCAGGCGGTGACGTGGATCGGGTCGCCATGCCCCAGTTCCGACCACAAGGTCTTGTCGAACAGCTTCTCGTTGTGGGCGATGACGTTGTTGGCGGCCTTCAGGATGCGCACCGTCGACCGATAATTCTGCTCGAGCTTGATCACCTTGAGCGCCGGGAATTCCGCCGGCAGCTTCTTCAGGTTGTCGATGTCGGCGCCGCGCCAGCCGTAGATCGCCTGATCGTCGTCGCCCACCGCCGTGAACTGGGCGCGGATCCCGGTCAGCAGCTTGAGCACCTGGTACTGGCAGGCGTTGGTATCCTGGTATTCGTCGACCAGCAGGTAGCGCAGACGGTTCTGCCACTTTTCGGCGATTTGCGGATGTTCGCTGAACAGTTTCACCGGCAAGCCGATCAGGTCGTCGAAATCGACCGCCTGGTAGGCTTTCAGCGTCGCTTCGTAGCTGAGATAGGCGCTGGCGGCGAGCGCCTCGTGTTCGTTGGCCGCCAGGTGGCGGGCGGCCTCGGGCGTGACCAGGGCGTTCTTCCAGTTCGAGATGATCGACTGCAGACGACGCAAGGTCGCCTTGTCCACGGTCTTCGCGCAATCACCGATGATGCCGGCGCAATCGGCCGAATCGAAGATCGAGAAACGCGGCTTGTAGCCAAGCGCCTTCGCTTCCTCGCGCAGGATGCGCACGCCGAGCGAGTGAAAGGTCGAAATCTGCAACTCGTTGGCCTGCGACGCGGAGAGCAACTTGCCAACGCGCTCCTGCATTTCCCTCGCCGCCTTGTTGGTGAAGGTGATGGCGGCGATGTTGCGCGGCTGGAAGCCGCAATCCTGAACCAGATAGGCGATCTTCTGCGTGATCACCCGGGTCTTGCCCGAGCCGGCGCCGGCCAGGACGAGCAGGGGACCGTCAAGGTAGTAGATCGCTTCGCGTTGCTGGGGATTGAGGCCGGACATGTCTACGCAGGAACCTGTATAACTCGCGGCGACAGGGTTGTCGCCGGGGCCGCGCATTTTACCCCATGCCAGAATCGCCGCCGTCAGGCCTTCTCGTCAATCTTGCCCGGGCGCCGGGCGCGAGTGTCGAAGCGCAGCAACTGCATGGCATCCGAACCCATATCGACCAGACGTCGGGCAAGCTGGTCCGCCTGCTGACGCCGTCGTTCGACGCCCTGATAAGGGCCGACCGCACGCGGATCGACCTCGGCCATGTCCTGTTGCAACGAGCGTTCGCGCTCATTGACCACGCCTTCCATCGGTTCCACCCGACGCACGCTCCCGGCCTGGGCGAGCGCCGCCCGCTCCGCCGCTTCCGGCGTGGCTTGCTGCGTGGTCGAGGGCAGGCGTGACATCTTCATGATCGGGCTCCTGACCCGATCTACGGCACGCCGCCGAAAAACTTTAATGCCGGCGGTAACTTAGCGTGAGATTACAGCGCGCCGAACACCTTCTTCAGGATGGCGCTGCCGGCGCCGAGCGGGTTGGCGCGCAGCTTGCGCTCCTCTTCGGCGATCACCAGAAAAAGCCCGTCCATCGCCTTGTGCGTGACGTAGCTGTCGATGTCCGCGTCCTTCTTGTCGATCAGGCCGAAATTGGCGGCCTTGCCGGCGAAGTTGTTGTATTGCTCGGCCAGTTGCAGCTTGCTGGTCGCCGCCTTGACGATCGGCCGGAAGCGGGTAACCAGCTGGTCGCTCGACGAACGCCGGAAATACTGGGTGACGCTGTCGTCACCACCGGTGAGGATGGCCTTGGCATCCTGCAGCGTCATCCGGCGGATGGCATCGGAAAGGATGGGCAGGGCTTCGGCGACGGCGTTCTCCGCCGCATGATTCATCGTTTCGACCAGTTGATCGGCCTGCTTGCCCATGCCGAACATGCGCAGGGCAGATTCGGCATCATCGAGATAGCCCGGCAAGGGAATCTTCACCTTCTTGTTGCCGAGGAAACCATTCTGCTGCCCCAGCGACGAGACCGCGAATTCGGCCCCCTTGGCCAATGCCTCGCGCACCCCGGAACCGGCATCGGCATTGCTGATACCGTCAAGCGCCCCGGCTTGCGCCGGCAGCGCGGAAAAAACCAGAAACAGCGCCAGGATCGGGGCCAGCCAGCGGGCAGGGAGAAGGTTCATGATGCGTCTCCGAAATGATCAGACGATATCGAGATGGCCGATGCCCTTGGTCAAATCCCGGTCCTTGGAGTCCTTGCCGTTGAGCTTGATCTGCAGGCGCAGGTCGTTCAGCGAGTCGGCGTTGCGCAAGGCGTCTTCGTAAGTGATCTTGCCGCCGTCGAATAGGTCGAACAGCGCCTGGTCGAAGGTCTGCATGCCCAGTTCGCGCGACTTCTTCATGATTTCCTTGATCTCCTGGACTTCGCCGCGGAAGATCAGGTCGGAAATCAGCGGCGAGTTGAGCATGATCTCGACCGCCGCGACCCGTCCCTTGCCATCCTTCTTCGGCAACAGACGCTGCGAGACCATCGCGCGGATGTTCAGCGACATGTCCATCAGCAGTTGCTGACGCCGCTCTTCGGGGAAGAAGTTGATGATCCGGTCGATCGCCTGGTTGGTGCTGTTGGCGTGCAGCGTTGCCAGCGCGAGGTGACCGGTTTCGGCGAAGGCGATGGCGTAATCCATGGTGTTGCGGTCGCGGATTTCGCCCATCAGGATGACATCCGGTGCCTGACGCAGGGTGTTTTTCAGCGCCGGTCCCCAGTCGTCGGTATCGACACCGACTTCGCGCTGCGTGATGATGCAGTTCTTGTGCTCGTGCACGTATTCGATCGGATCCTCGATCGTGATGATGTGACCGTAGCTGTTCTCGTTGCGGTAATCGACCAGTGCTGCCAGCGAGGTCGTCTTGCCGGTACCGGTACCGCCGACAAAGATGATCAGGCCACGCTTGGTCATCGCCAGATCCTTCAGAACGGCTGGCAGACCGAGGTCGTCCAGGGTCGGGATGGTCATGTTGATGGTCCGGCAGACGACGGCGACGCGCCCCTGCTGAACCAGTGCATTGACCCGGAAACGACCGATGCCAGTCGGCGAAATGGCGAAGTTGCATTCACGCGACGATTCGAACTCCGCCGCCTGGCGATCGTTCATGATCGCCCGCGCCAGTTCCGCCGTATGCTGCGAAGTCAGCACTTGATTGGAAACCGGCGTGATCTTGCCGTCTATCTTGATCGCCGGCGGAAAACCGGCGGTGATGAAAAGGTCGGAGCCACGCTTCTGCGTCATCAGACGCAGAAGATCGTGCATGAATTTCATCGCCTGATCGCGTTCCATGTATTCCCCTTAATTGCGTCCTTCCGCCGCTCAGGCCGGGAAGGCGTCCTTGTTGGCGGCACGCACGCGCGCCTCGCTGCTCGAAACGACATTGCGCCGCACCAGATCGATCAGACACTGGTCCAGCGTCTGCATGCCCAGCGCCTGACCGGTCTGGATCGCCGAATACATCTGCGCGATCTTGTTCTCGCGGATCAGGTTGCGGATCGCTGGCGTGCCGATCATGATTTCATGCGCCGCAACACGCCCCTGGCCGTCCTTGGTCTTCAGCAGCGTCTGCGAGATCACCGCGCGCAGCGATTCGGAGAGCATGGCGCGGACCATTTCCTTTTCCTCGGCCGGGAAGACGTCGACGATGCGGTCGATGGTCTTCGCCGCCGACGAGGTATGCAGGGTACCGAACACCAGGTGACCGGTCTCGGCGGCGGTCAGCGCCAGGCGGATGGTCTCCAGGTCGCGCATTTCGCCGACCAGGATGACGTCCGGATCCTCGCGCAGCGCCGAGCGCAGCGCGTTGGCGAAGGACAGCGTCTGCGGCCCGACTTCGCGCTGGTTGATCAGGCACTTCTTCGACTCATGGACGAATTCGATCGGGTCCTCGATGGTCAGGATGTGCGCGTAGTCGTTTTCATTGACGTGGTTGACCATCGCCGCCAACGTCGTCGATTTGCCGGAGCCGGTAGGCCCGGTAACCAGCACGATGCCGCGCGGGTACTCGGCGATGTCCTTGAAGATGCGCGGGCAATTCAGTTCCTCGAGCGTCAGCACCTTGCTCGGAATGGTCCGGAATACCGCCGCCGCCCCCCGCTGCTGGTTGAAGGCATTGACCCGGAAGCGCGCCAGGTTGGGAATCTCGAACGAGAAGTCGCACTCCAGGGTTTCTTCGTAAACCTTGCGCTGGGCGTCGTTCATGATGTCGTACACCATGCCGTGCACGTCCTTGTGCTCCATCGGCGGCAGGTTGATGCGCCGGACGTCGCCATGGACGCGAATCATCGGCGGCAGCCCGGCCGAAAGGTGCAGGTCGGAAGCCTTGTTCTTGACGCTGAAGGCCAGCAGTTCGGTGATGTCCATGCGATCGGTCCTCGGAGCCCGTGTATACTTTGGTGACAAAAATTGCCAATGGATTATGAGCGCAATCGCCGACAACCTGCAAGCTGTACGCATACGAATAGCCACTGCCGAGCGCCTTTACGGGCGCCCTTCCGGCAGTGTGCAGCTACTCGCGGTGAGCAAGACCAAACCGCTGGCCGATGTCCTTGCCGCGCATGCCGCGGGACAAACCGCCTTCGGCGAGAATTACGTTCAGGAAGGCGTCGAGAAATGCCACGCCAGCGCCGGCCAGGCACTCGAATGGCATTTCATCGGCCCCCTGCAAACCAACAAGACCCGGCCTGTCGCCGAGAACTTCGCCTGGGTCCATTCGCTAGACCGCCTGAAGATCGCCGAACGCCTCGCCGCGCAGCGCCCCGCCGGGCTATCGCCACTGCAGGTCTGCGTCCAGGTCAATGTCTCCGGCGAGACGAGCAAGAGCGGCTGCGCTCCGGCGGCGGCGCGTGATCTTTGCCACGCCGTCGCTACACTTCCGAACCTGCAACTGCGCGGGCTGATGGCCATCCCCGAGCCGAGCGACGACTTCACGGCGCAACGTCGCCCCTTCCGTCAGTTGCGCGAACTCCTGGAACAATTGCGTGCCGAAGGCCTGGCGCTCGACACGCTGTCCATGGGCATGACCCACGATCTCGAGGCCGCGATCGCCGAAGGCGCCACCCTGGTGCGCATCGGCACGGCCATTTTTGGTGAAAGAAACTACGCATGAAAATCCTTTTCCTGGGCGGCGGCAACATGGCCAACGCGCTGATCGGCGGCATGGTCAAGCAGGGCTTTGCCGCTACCGACATCCACGTCATCGATCCCGGCAGCGAGGCGCGCCAGCGCCTCAGCCAAAGCTATGGCGTCAATTGCCACGCCACTGCCGGCGACGCACCGGTGGCGCCGGACGTGCTGGTGCTGGCGGTCAAGCCACAGCAGATGCGGGAAGCCGTCACGCCGCTTGCCGGCCGTCTTGGCGATGCGCTGGTCATCAGCATCGCCGCCGGTCTCGGCATGGCGGCGCTGGCCCGCTGGCTGGGCGACCACCGGCGCATCGTCCGCTGCATGCCGAATACGCCGGCTCTGGTCGGTGCCGGCATCACCGGTCTGTGCGCGCTGCCCGAGGTCGACGCCGCCGGCCGGGCACTCGCCGACCGCGTCCTGCGTGCCGTCGGCAGCACCGTCTGGATCGACGACGAAGCGCAGATGGACGGCGTCACCGCGCTTTCCGGCAGCGGCCCGGCCTATGTCTTCCTGTTCATCGAGGCACTGCAACAGGCGGCGGACGAACTCGGTTTCAGCGCCGAGCAGGGACGCCAGCTCGCCATCGAGACCGTTCGTGGAGCGGCGGCGCTGGCCGCCGCCTCCTACGACCCGGCTGGGCTGCTGCGCGAACGGGTGACCTCGAAGGGCGGCACCACCGAAGCAGCGCTGCAGGTGATGCTGGCGCGCGGCGTCAAGGACGGCATCGTCGCCGGCTGTCTGGCGGCCGAGGCGCGTGGCCGCGAACTCGGCAAACAGCTCGGGGGCGATTGATGCAAGCCGCTTTTTTCCTGATCAACGCGGTCGCCGGCTTCTTCTGCACGCTCTTCCTGCTACGCTTCATGATGCAACTGGCGCGTGTCTCGTTCGCCGGCCAGATCGGCGACTTCGTCATCAAGCTCACCAACTGGGCGGTCAAGCCGCTGCGCCGGATCGTTCCCGGCGTCGCCGGTGTCGACTGGGCGAGCCTGATCGCCGCCCTCTGGCTACAACTGATGCTGGCCGGCCTGATCCTCGCGCTGTCGCCACTGCCGCTCGGTGCCGACGCTGCCGGAACCGTACTGATGATCCTGATGCTGGCGGTACGCGGCCTGATCCAGCTCACCGTCTACATCCTGATCGGCGCCCTGATCCTGCAGGCGGTGTTGTCCTGGGTCAATCCGTATTCGCCCGTGGCGCCGACGGTCAACCAGTTGGTGAGGCCGATCCTGGCGCCGATCCGCCGTTTCGTGCCACCGATTTCCGGTATCGACCTCTCGCCGCTGGTGGCCATCCTGCTGCTGCAGGTCGTCCTGATGTTCGTTTGATGGACGACTGGTACCGGGTCGCCGCCGACGGCACGATCACGCTGACCCTGCACATCCAGCCCGGCGCGAAGAAGAGCGAATGCGCGGGCCGCCATGGCGACGCGCTGAAAATCCGGCTGGCGGCACCGCCGGTCGATGGCAAGGCGAATGCCGCGCTGACCGAATTCGTCGCCGAGCACCTCGGCCTGCCGCGGGCGGCGGTACGGCTGAAGAGTGGCCAGACCTCGCGGCGCAAGGTGCTGGAAGTGACCGGCAGCACACCGGCGGCCGTCGCCCGTCTCGCTAGTTGAACCGACCGGCGACGGCTGCCCGGCCAGCCTATTTTTTGGCCGGCCCCACCGTCAGTTCGGCGCGCAGCTTGTCCACGCTCTTCTTGCCGAAACCCTTGACCTGGCTCAGGTCATCGACCGACTTGAAGGGACCGTTTTTCTCCCGGTACTGGACGATGGCCTTGGCCTTGCCCGGGCCGATGCCCTTGACCGCGTCGAGTTCGGCGACGCTCGCCGTGTTCAGGTTGACGGCGGCGAGCGCGGCGCCGATACCGGCCAGCATTCCGAACAGCAATGTGGTGACACGCTTCATCTGAATTTCCTCCGGAATAACGATGCATCAGGATTATTCGCGCCGGCCCATCCGGCACGCGGATTTATTCTAGAAGAATATGACAATGTCGTCGTCGACAAAATAATGCGGCCACGCGGGCCGCATCGGAAAAACGGAATTCAGTAAACCTGGCGTCCGTCGACCAGCGTGTGGCGAACCTTGCCGTTCATTTCGTAGCCCAGCCAGGGCGAATTCTTGCCGCGGCTCTTCAGGGCTTCCGGCGTCAGCGTCCAGTTTGCCGCCGGGTCGAAGATGCAGAGATCGGCGGCCGCCCCGAGTGTCAGCGTGCCGCCGGGCAGGCCGAGGATTTCCGCCGGTGCACAAGTGATGCGGGCGAGCGCGGCGGGCAGGGCGATGCCTTCCTGCTCGGCCCACTTCAGGGTCAGCGGCAGCAAAACCTCAAGCCCGGTGGCACCGGGTTTCGCCTCGCCGAAGGGGACCAGCTTGTCGTCGGCGCCGACCGGCGTGTGGTCGGAGCAGATCGCCGCCAGGCCGGCGGCGGCCGCCGCCGACAGTGCGGCGCGGTCGTCCCGGGTGCGCAGTGGCGGCAGGAAGCGGGCATGCGCGTTGAAGAAGCCGATGTCGTTCTCGGTCAGCAGCAGGTGATGGACGCCGATATCGAAACTGAGCGGCAGGCCCTCGTCGATCGCCGCCTTGACCAGCGCCACGCCGGCCGCCGACGACAGTCGCGTCAGGTGCACGCGGCAGCCGGTGTCGCGCACCAGTTGGACGATGGTGGCGATGGCGATGGTCTCGGCGGCGACCGGGATGCCGGCCAGGCCGAGGCGGGCGGACACTTCGCCGTCGTGGGCGATGCCATTGCGCGACAGCCAGTAGTCCTGCGGATGAAGGAAGACCGGAAAGTCGAAACTGGCCGCGTATTCGAGCGCGCGCAGCAGGGCCTCGGTATCGACCACCGGCACCTTGGCCTGCGAGAAGGCGACGCAACCGGCCTTCTTCAGACCGGCCAGTTCGGACAGGCGCTCACCCTGCAGGCCCAGGGTCAGCGCGCCGAGCGGGAAGACGCGGGCCTTGCGGATTTCCTTGGCGCGATGCACCAAACGGTCGGCGAGCTCCGGCTCGTCAAGCGGCGGATCGGCGTCCGGCGGCACGACGACGCTGGTCACGCCGCCGGCGACCGCCGCCGCCAGTTCCGCCTCGATCGAGTTGAGACGAGCGCCAAGGTCGATCAGGCCGGGACAGACGACGCAGCCGGCGGCATCGATCGTCCGCTCGGCGACGAAGTCGGCGGGCACTTCGCCGATGCCGGCGATCTTGCGGTCGACGATGAAAAGCGAGGTGTTGCTGCGGTCGAGGCCGGATTTCGGGTCGATGACGCGGCCGTTGCTGATTTCGATATTCATTGCTTCAGTTCCCCGCGACGATGCTCATCACCGCCATGCGCACGGCGATGCCGAAGGTGACCTGGTTCAGGATGACGGCCTGCGGCCCGTCGGCCACCGCCGAATGGATCTCGACGCCGCGGTTCATCGGCCCTGGGTGCATGACGATGGCGTCCGGCTTGGCCAGCGCCAGCTTCTGCGGCGTCAGGCCGTAGTGGCGGAAGTACTCGCCGGCCGACGGCAGCAGGGCGCCGTTCATGCGCTCGTTCTGCAGGCGCAGCATGATCACCACGTCGCAATCCTTGAGGCCTTCTGCCATGTCGTGGAAGACATGCACGCCGAGCTTGTCGAGATGCTTGGGCAGCAGGGTTTCCGGGCCGATGGCGCGGACTTCCGGGACGCCGAGCGTGGTCAGCGCATGGATGTCGGAGCGGGCGACGCGCGAGTGCAGGAGGTCGCCGACGATGGCGACGCGCAGGTTGGAGAAATCCTTCTTGTAGTGGCGGATCGTGTACATGTCGAGCATGCCCTGTGTCGGGTGGGCATGACGGCCGTCGCCGGCGTTGACGACGTGGATGTCGTCGCGGCCGATGCGCCGCAGGTGCTCGGCGATCAGGTAGGGCGCGCCGGACGAGGCGTGGCGGACGACGAACAGGTTGGCGTCCATCGCGCACAGGTTGTCGATGGTGTCGAGCAGGGTCTCGCCCTTGGCCGTCGACGAACGGCCGATGTCGAGGTTGATGACGTCGGCGGACAGGCGCTTGGCGGCAATCTCGAAAGTGGTGCGGGTGCGCGTCGAGTTCTCGAAGAACAGGTTGAAGACGCTCTTGCCGCGCAGCAGCGGCACCTTCTTCACCTCGCGCGCAGAAACCTCCATGAAGGACTCGGCGATGTCGAGGATCTGCGTCATGATCGAACGCGGCAGACCTTCGGTCGACAGCAGGTGGATCAGTTCGCCGTTGTCGTTGAGCTGCGGATTATGCATTTTCCAGCCTCCAGGCCAGTTGATCGCTTTCGTCGCGACCCAGGACCAGGCTTTGCCCGGCTGCCAGATCGACATCCCAGACCCGCCAGGTCGCCGCCACCGGCAGCTCGCGCCCGCCACGGTCGGCGAGGACGGCGAGATCGACCGCCGCCGGCCGCCCGTAATCGAACAGTTCGTTGATCGCCGCCCGCGTCGTCCGCCCGGTATAGAGCACGTCGTCGACCAGGATCAGGTGGCGGCCTTCGACCTCGAACGGAATCAGCGTCGGCTTGACCTGCGGGTGCAGGCCCTTCTCGGCGAAATCGTCGCGGTAGAAGGAAACGTCGATCAGGCCGATTTCCTCGGTCAGGCCGAGCAATTCACGCAGACGCTCGGCGATCCAGGCGCCGCCGCTGTAGATGCCGACCAGCGCGGGATTCTTCGGCAACAGCGGACGGATCAGTTCGGCCAGTTGCCGGCACTGGGCTTCGGCATCGGGCAGGGGGTCATTGGCTAGCATGCGACGAACTTTCGAACCAGGTTTGGAGAATCAGTTGAGCGGCGACCGCATCGAGCAGCGGCTTCGCCGACTTGGCATTGCGTCCGGTCTCGCGCAGGCGCGCCTCGGCGTCGAGCGAGCTGAGCCGCTCGTCGGCCATGGCGACCGGCAGATTGAAGCGTTTTTGCAGGCGTTCGGCGAACTTCGTCGCCAAGCGGGTCATTTCGTGTGGCGTGCCGTCGGCGTGCGTCGGCAAGCCGACGACCAGCCGCTCCGGCTGCCATTCGGCGATCAGCTTGCCGATCGCCGCGAAGCGCTCGTCGTTCGACTCGGCGCGGATCACCGTCAGCGGATGCGCCGAAGCGAGCAGCGTCTCGCCGGTGGCGACGCCGATCCGCTTTTCGCCGAAATCGAAAGCGAGCACCGTCCCCACGTCAGGCGTGACCGGCGACGTCGGAAAGCTGCGAGAAACTGACGCCCAGTTTCTGCATCGCCGCCGGCAGACGCTCTTCCGGCGGCAGGTCGAACAGGATGGCGGACTTGGCCGGCACCGTCAGCCAGGAGTTCTGCGCCAGTTCTTCCTCGAGCTGGCCGGCATCCCAGCCGGAATAGCCGAGGGTGACGAGGATTTCCGCCGGCACCCCGTCCTTGCCGACGGCAGCGAGGATGTCGCGCGAACTGGTGAGCCCGATCTCGCTGTTGATCGCCAGCGTCGACTGCCAGTTGCCGACCGGCCGGTGCAGCACGAAACCGCGGTCGAGCTGCACCGGCCCGCCGAAATACACCGGCAGCCTGGCCAGCTCCGTCTGTTCGAGCGGGATGTCGATCTTCTCGAACAGACCGGCCAGGTTCATGTCGAGCGGCCGATTGACGATGATGCCCAGCGCGCCGTTCTCGTTGTGCTCGCAAATGTAGACGAGCGCATTCGAGAAATAGGGGTCTTCCAGCGCCGGCATGGCGATCAGGAAGTTGTCGGTCAGGTTGACGTTGTCCATGGGCGGCAATTTTAAAGGAAAACCTGCCTGCTGCCGCGCCGATCGCCGTCACGGAACGGTAACAGCGCTGCATTAATCTGCCCTACTTATCGCCCACCGACATCCGGCATGCCCAGCCTTTTCCTTTCCCGTCGCCTGCCGTCCCCGGCCGCCCTGCAGCGCTTCGCCGCGCCAGCGGCGACGGCGCTCGTGGCGCTCACCGCGAGCTGGCTGTTCGGCGCGCTGGCTGGCGACTTCCTGCTGCCGGCCAGCGCCCCGGTGCACATCGCCGAGCACCGCCCGCAGCCGCTCGCCGAACGCCTGGCCAGCCGCCTCGCCTTCGCCGGCAATACGCCCAGCTCTGCGGCAGCGCCGCTCAACCTGACGCTGGCCGGCATCAGCGCCTCCGCCGACGCCGGCGTGGCACGCGCGCTGATCCGCGTCGAAGGGCAACCCGGCCTGCGCCTCGTCGCCATCGGTGACGAAATCGGCAACGGCCTGCGCCTGCGTGCCATCGAAAACGATGCCGTGACCCTCGCCGGTCCCGCCGGCGACAGCCGGCTGACCCTGCCCAAACCCGCCAACCTCACGCCCACCACCGACCCCGATGACTGACCCGATCCGCCACGCCTGCCGCCTCGCCGGGCTGCTGGCCAGCCTCTGCCTGCCGCTGGCCGGCCACGCCGCGCCGCAGGAACCGCTGACCATCAACTTCGTCGGCGTCGATGTCGAATCGGCGGTGAAAGCGGTCGGCCAGGTGACCGGGCGCAATTTCGTCATCGACCCGCGCGTCAAGGGCAGCATCAACATCGTTTCGAATCGCCCGATGGCACCGGAAACCGCCTACCAGACGCTGGTCGCCGCACTGCGCCTGCAGGGCTTCGCGGTCGTCGAAGGCAAGAACGTCACGCGCATCCTGCCCGAGGCCGATGCGCGCGCCCAGCCCGGCCCGGTACGCAATACGGCGGGCAACGGCGAGGAGATCGTCACCCGCGTTTTCCAGGTACGCTACGAATCGGCGCCGCAACTGGTCAACGCGCTGAAGCCGCTGGTCGGCGCCAACCAGTCGATCACCGCCAACGCCGCCAGCAACACCCTGGTCATTTCCGAGTCGGCCGACAACCTGCGTCGCATCGAGCGCATCCTCGCCGCCATCGACGTGCCGCGCGGCGACGAACCGCAAGCCCTGGCGCTGCAGCACGTCTCGGCGCTCGAAGTGGCCCGCCACCTGCAGGTCCTGTTCGGCGCTGGCGGCAACGGCGCCTTCGCGGTCAGCGCCGACCTGCGCGGCAACCGCCTCTTCCTGCGCGCCGACAACCCGGCCTTGCTGTTGCGCGCCGCCGGCATCGCGGTGGCGATGGACAAGCCGGAAGCCGGTCTCGGCAACATCCGCGTCATTCCGCTGCGCCACGCCGACGCGACGCGCATCGCCGACACCCTGCGCGCCCTGCTCGGCACCGAGAGCGGCGCGAGCGCGAACAACGCCACGACCAGCACGCCGCTTTCCAGTTCGAGTTCGGGCGCTACCAAGACCAACACCGACGGTTCGACCGCCAAGGCCGCCGAAACCACCAGCTTCAGCAGCGGCAACAGTAACGGTAACGGGCTGGTCGCCGGCAGCATGATCCAGGCCGACGCGGCCAGCAATTCGCTGCTCATCACCGCCCCCGACAGCGTTTTCGCCAACCTGCAGAACGTTGTCGGCCTGCTCGACCGGCGCCGCGCCCAGGTGCACATCGAGGCGCTGATCGTCGAACTCTCGGCCGAGCGCGCCGCCGAGTTCGGCATCCAGTGGCAGGACCTGAGCGGGCTGTCGAACAAAAGCGTCAGCGTCATCGGCGGTACCAACTTCGGCAACAGCAGCCAGAACATCATCTCGGCCGCGACCAGCGTCGCCAATGCCGGGCGCGGCCTCAACTTCGGCATCGTCAACGGCACGATCAACGTGCCCGGCCTGGGCACCATCACCAACCTCGGCCTGCTCGCCCGTTTCCTGGAAAGCGAGGCGCAGGCCAACATCCTGTCCACGCCGAGCATCATGACGCTGGACAACGAAGAGGCGAAGATCGTCATCGGTCAGAACCTGCCCTTCATCACCGGCTCGTACAGCGCGACCAGCGGCAGCAGTTCGGTGACGCCGTTCCAGACCTACGAGCGGCGCGACGTCGGGCTGACGCTCAAGGTCAAGCCGAAGATCACCGAGGGCGGCGTCGTCCATCTGCAGATTTACCAGGAAGCCTCGTCGGTGCAAACAGGCACCGCCAGCAATGCGTCCGGCCCGGTCACCAACAAGCGCTCGCTGGAATCCAGCGTGCTGGTCGACGACGGCCGACTGATCGTCCTCGGCGGCCTGATCGAGGACAAGCTGGGCAACGACGAGGAAAAGGTGCCGGTGCTCGGCGACGTGCCGGTGCTGCGCAACCTCTTCCGCTACGAGAACCGCAGCCGCAAGAAGACCAACCTGATGGTCTTCCTGCGCCCGAGCATCGTCCGTGACACGCGCGACTACGAAGCCCTGACCGAAGACCGCTACCGCGAACTGCTCGACGTCCAGGCGCGGCAGCGCACGCTCAACCCGCCGCCCTGGGGCGACCGTTCGACGCCGACGCTGCCGGCGCTGCCCGCGCCTTCGACGACGCCATGAGCCTGCCCCGCCTGCCCTACGCCTTCGCCCGCGCCGCCGGCATCCTGCCCGGCGAGCAGGCGGACAGCGTCTTCTACCGCGCCGACGGCGCCTCGCCGCTGGCCGCGCTGGCCGAACTGGCGCGTGCCGCCGACCGCCCGCTGCGCCCGTTGCCGCTGCCCGCCGACGAGTTCGAACGCCGCCTCGCCAGCGCCTACGCCGGCGGCGAGCAGAGCGCCGCCGAAGTCGCCAGCGACATCGGCCAGGATCTCGACCTCGCCCGCCTGGTCGAGGAACTGCCGCCGGTCGAGGACCTGCTCGACGCCCGCCACGACGCGCCGATCATCCGCATGATCAACGCCCTGCTCACCCAGGCGGCGCGCGAGAACGCCTCCGACATCCACATCGAGGCCTACGAACGGCAATCGGTCGTCCGCTTCCGCCTCGACGGCGTGCTGCACGACGTCGTCGCGCCGAAGCGCGCGCTGCACGCGGCGATGGTGTCGCGGATCAAGATCATGGCCGGCCTCGACATCGCCGAGAAGCGCCTGCCGCAGGATGGCCGGTTGAGCGTGCGGATCGCCGGCCGCGGCATGGACGTGCGCGTATCGACGCTGCCCGCCAGCCACGGCGAACGGGTCGTCCTGCGCCTGCTCGACAAGGACCCGCAACGTCTCGACCTCGCCCGCCTGGGCATGGCCGCCGACACCCTGGCCCGGGTCGACGGCCTGATCCGCCAGCCGCACGGCATCCTGCTCGTCACCGGACCGACCGGCTCGGGCAAGACGACGACGCTGTACGCCGCGCTGTCCCGCCTCGACGCCCGCCGCCTCAACATCATGACGGTCGAGGACCCGGTCGAATACGACCTGCCGGGAATCGGCCAGACCCAGGTCAATCCGCGCATCGAACTCGATTTCGCCAAGGCCCTGCGCGCCATCCTGCGCCAGGACCCGGACGTCGTCATGATCGGCGAAATCCGCGACGCCGAGACCGCGCAGATTGCCGTCCAGGCCAGCCTGACCGGCCACCTGGTGCTGGCCACGCTGCACACCAACGACGCGGTGAGCGCCGCCACCCGGCTGACCGACATGGGCATCGAACCCTTCCTGCTCTCGTCGTCGCTGCTCGGCGTCCTCGCCCAGCGCCTGGTGCGCCGCCTCTGCCCGCACTGCCGGCAGCCCGGCCCGGCGGCCAGCGACGCCGGCCTGCCGGCCGAGATCGGCCGCCTCTGGCAGGCCGTCGGCTGCCCGCACTGCGCCCACACCGGCTATCTCGGGCGGCTGGGCATCTACGAACTGCTCGAGATCGACGACGCGCTACGCCCGCTGGTCCATCAACAAAGTGGCGAGGCCGCGCTGCGCGCGGCGGCGCGCGACCCCGCCCGCGGGGCGAGCCTGCTGCGCCTGCTGCATGAGGACGGGCTGCGCTGGCTGGAGGCCGGCGAGACCTCGCTCGAAGAACTGCTGCGCGTGACGCGCGCCTGACGGACGCCGAGCATGCCCGCCTTCCACTACCGCGCCATTGCCCTCGACGGCCGTGAAAGCAGCGGCACCGTCGATGCTGAGAGCAGCCGCCAGGCACGCGCCAGCTTGCGCGAGCAGGGCTTGCTCGCCGTCGACCTGGAGGCGGCGCGGGCCGCCGGCAACCAGCGCAAGCTGCCGCGCCTCGGCAACACGGCGCTGATGCTGCTCACCCGCCAGTGGTCGACACTGCTCGCCGCCGGCATCCCGGTCGAGCGGGCGCTGGCGGCGCTCGCCGAACAAAGCGACGACGCCCCGACGCGCAGCCTGCTCGGCGCCATCCGCGACGAACTGCAGGCCGGCCATCCGCTGCACCGGGCGCTGGAAAACTTTCCGCAGACCTTCAACCGCCTCTACTGCGCGCTGGTCGCCGCCGGCGAGCAGAGCGGCCAGCTCGACCAGGTCATGCAGCGCCTCGCCGACAGCCTGGAAAGCAGCGGCGCGCTGCGCCAGAAGGTGTTGCAGGCGACCATCTACCCGGTCCTCGTGGTCATCGTCGCCAGCGCCGTGATCGGCGCCCTGATGCTCTACGTCGTGCCGCAGGTGGTCGCCGTCTTCAACAGCGGCAAGCACACGCTGCCTTTCCTGACCCGGGCGCTGATCGCCGTCAGCGATCTCCTGCGCACCACCTGGCCACTGCTCGCCGTCGTTTTCGGCGGCGGCCTGTGGGCCTTCCGCCGCGCCTGGCGCAACGAGGATTTCCGCCACACCCGCCAGTTGCAACTGCTGCGCCTGCCGGTCCTCGGCCGCCTGCTGCAGGCGCTCGACAGCGCCCGCCTGGCGCAGACCATGGCCATCCTGGTGGCCAGCGGCGTGCCACTGCTCGCCGCCCTCGACGCCGGCTGCGCCGTACTCTGGCTGCTGCCGCTGCGCCGCGCGCTGGCGACGGCGAGCGGCGAAGTGCGCGAAGGCGCCAGCCTGCACCGCGCCCTCGCCCGCTCCGGGCGTTTTCCGCCGCTACTGGTGCACATGATCGGCAGCGGCGAAGCCTCCGGCCGCCTCGGCGAAATGCTGGAGAAAGCCGCCCGCCAGCAAAGCGACGAAGTCGCCGCCCGCCTCGGCACCGCCACCGCGCTGCTCGAACCGCTGCTCATCCTGGCCATGGGCGGCATCGTCCTGGTCATCGTCCTCGCCATCCTGCAACCGATCATCGAGATCAACCAACTGCTGCATTGAACGCCATGCCCAAAACCCTCGCCCGCCAGACCGGCTTCACCCTGATCGAAGTCATGGTCGTCGTCGTCATCCTCGGCATCCTTGCCGCCCTCGTCGTGCCCAAGGTGATGAGCCGCCCCGACGAGGCGCGCCAGGTCGCCGCCCGCCAGGACATCGGCGGCCTGCTGCAGGCGCTCAAGCTCTACCGCCTCGACAACCGCCGCTATCCGAGCAGCGAACAGGGCCTGCGCGCCCTGGTCGAGAAACCGGCGCAACCGCCGCTGCCTGACAACTGGAAGCCCGGCGGCTACGTCGAGCGCCTGCCGCTCGATCCCTGGGGCCAGCCCTACCAGTACCTGAACCCCGGGCTGCGCGGCGAGATCGACGTCTTCAGCTTCGGCGCCGACGGTGTCGCGGGTGGCGAGGGCGCAGATGCGGACATCGGCAACTGGGCGCTCTGAGGCCGGGCAGGCCGGCTTCACGCTGGTCGAGATCCTGGTCGCGCTGGCCATCGTCGCCATCCTGGCCGGCGGCGTCGCGCTGACCCTGCCCGATCCAGCGCGCGCCGCCCAACAGGCGACAGCCCAGGCCCTGCACGCGCAGGCGGCGAGCGCCGCCCGTCGCGCGCGCAGCGAGGCGCAACCGTGGGCCTGGCAGGTCGATGCCGACGGCGGACGCCTGCTGGTGGCCGCCGACGGACGCTGGCAAGCGGCCGGCAAGCCGGTCAGCAGCAGCGGCTTGGCCGTCGGCGGACCGGAGATCGACGGCGTCCGGCGGCCACCCGGCAGCGCCATCGTCTTTGCCGCCGTGCCGCCGATCTTCGCCGTCGACCTGCAGGGCGACGGCCGCCGCTGGCGTATCGCCGGCCAGCCGAACGGCCGGGTGACGCTGGAGCAACTACCATGAACGCCCGGGCCGACGGTTTCACCTTGCTGGAAATCCTCGTCGCCCTCGCCATCCTCGCCCTCGCCCTGGGCGCCGCGGCCCGCGCCGGCGGGATGGCAACGGAGACGACCGGCGGCCTGCGCGAACGACTGCTCGCCGGCTGGGTGGCGGAGAACCGGCTGGCCCTGCTGCACGCCGAGCGCGCCTGGCCCGAGCCGGGTAACAGTCAGGGCAACAGCCGGCTGGCCGGGCGCGATTTCGCCTGGCGCATGCAGGTGACGGCCGCCGCCCAGGGTCAGTTCCGCCGCGTCGAGATCGTCGTCCGCGCCGCCGATGCCGCGCCCGACAGCGTCGCTGCGCGCTACACCGGCTACCTGGAGCAACCGTGAGGCAGCGCGGCTTCACGCTGATCGAGATCCTCGTCGCCGTCAGCCTGCTGGCGGTGCTCGGCGTCCTCGGTTACCGCGGCGTCGCCGCGGCCAGCGCCAACGCCGCCCACCTGAGCGGCGAAGCCGGGCGCTGGCAGGACATCGCGCTAGCCCTGGCCCGGGTCGGCGACGACAGCCGGCAGGCGATCGCCGTCGCCGGCCGCGCTGCCGACGGGCGCGAACTTCCCGCCTGGCAACTGGGCGGCCAGCCGGCCCAGTTGACGCTGACCCGCGCCGTCGCCGGCGGCGAACTGCGCCGCCTGGCCTACCGCTGCCAGGCCGGCGGCCTCGAACAGCTGCTCTGGCCCGCCTACGACGCGCCGGCGCCGCGAGTCAGCCACCGCCTGCTCGCCGGAATCACTGGCTGTGAAATGAGCGTGCTCGACCACGAAAGTCGCTGGCTGGCCGTCTGGCCGCAGCGCGACGGCCGGACGCTGCCGCGCGCCCTGCGCCTGCGCCTGAGTCTGGCCGAGGGTGGCATGATCGAAAGGATCTTCGATGTCGCCGCGGCCGAATGAGCGCCAGCGCGGCGCCGCCGTCGTCGCCGCGCTGCTCGTCGTGGCCCTGGTCAGCGCGACCATGGCGACGCTGCTGACCGACCTCGACGCCTGGATCGACGACGTGGACAGCGCCCGCGACAAGGCCCAGGCCACCGAGCAGGCGCGCAACGCCGTCGCCTACGCCCGCGCCCTGCTCGCCGCCGACGGCGCCAGCAATGCCATCGACACGCTGGACGAGGACTGGGCGCGCGAACTGCCGCCGCTGCGCCACGAAGGCGCTCGCATCGGCGGTCGCATCGTCGACCTGCAGGGCCGCTTCAACCTCAACAACCTGCGCCGCGAAGACGGCCGCCTCGACCCCCAGGCGTTCGCCGCCTACCGCCGCCTGCTGGCCATTCTCGGCCTGCCCGACAAGCTGGCCAATGCGCTGGCCGAACGCCTGACCGGCACACGAGAAGGCGCCAGCGACGACGCCCCGGCGGGCGGACGACCGCTGCTCGCCTTCGGCGAACTGCAAGGCCTGGCCGGCTACGACGCCGGCGTGCTCGCCCGCCTGGCCGGAGAGGTCTGCGTCCTCGCCGGCAGCCAGCCGGTCAACGTCAATACTGCGCCGGCCGCCGTCCTTTCGGCGCTGCAGCCCGGTCTCTCGCCGGCCGCCGCAGCCAGTCTCGCCAGCGGCCGGCGCGGCCTGCCCTTCCGCGACAGCGGCGATTTCCGCAACCGCCTGGGCGACCCCGGCCTGCCCGGCAGCCTGCTGCCGATTGCCGCCGCCAGCCGCCACTTCCTGATCGAAATCGAGGTCGACCGCGACCGGGCGCGCAGCCGCGTCACCAGTCTGGTCCGCCGCAACCCCAACGGCAGATTGCCGGAAATTGTCTGGCAAACCCTTCTATGAACCAGATCCTGACCCTGATCATCCCCTCCGGCTGGCCGCAGGAAACCCGCGCCTGTCCCTGGCAACTGCACGCCGCCGACGGCCGCCTGCTGGCGCAGGGCTGCGCCGAGCCCGGCCAATGGCCGACCGCCGGCGAAGACGACCGCTGCCACCTGCTCCTCGCCGGCCGCCAGGTCGCCGCCCAGCCGGCCCGCCTGCCGCCGCCGCCGCAGGGCGAACGCCAGGCGGTGATCGCCGCCGCGCTCGAAGACAACCTGCTCGAACCGGCCGAACACCTGCTGTTCGCGCTCGCCCCGACGCCGCTGGCCGATGGTCGACGCTGCGTCGCCAGCGTCAGCCGCGCCCGCCTCGCCGCCCTTTGCCAGCGCCTGCGCGAACTGGGCTGGCCGCCCGTCGCCGCCTGGCCACTGGCGCTGGCGCTGCCGACCGGGCAGGCACTGGCGCTCGCTGGCGAACTGAGCCTGCGCCAGGACGACGGCTTCATCGCTTTGCCGCTCGACGCCACGCTGCCCGAATGGCTGGACCTGCTGGCGCCCGCCGCGCCGATCCGTGCCAGCGCCCTCGATGCCGACGCCGCGCACGCCCTGGCGGCGGCGGGCAAGCGCCTGCAGGCGGAAGAGCTGCCGCCGTTGCGCATCCCCGACGGCCCCGGCTTCCTGGTCGGCGAGTTGGCTCCGCCGCGCCCCCATGTGGACTGGGTACGCCGCCTGCGGCCGGCCTTGCGCCTCGCCGCCGGCCTCGGTGCGCTACTGCTGGCGATGGCGCTCGGGCAATGGGGCTGGCACGCCTGGCAGGCACGCCAGTTACGCGGCGAAATCGCCCGCCAGTTCCATGAAATCCTGCCGCAGACACCAATGGTCGATCCCGTCCTTCAGGCACAGCGCCAGCTCGATACCCGGGCGCAGGCCGGCGGCGCCCTGGCCGCCAACGATTTCCTGGTGCTCGCCGACGCGCTCAGCGAGCTAGCGCCGGAACAACTGCCCTTGCTGGCACTGGCTTACGCCGACGGCCGCCTGCGCGTCAGCGTCGCCCACCTCGACGCCGGCACCGCCGAGCGTCTGGCTGCCGCCGCCCGGCAGCGCGGCCTGACGCTGAGCCCGCCGAGCGGGACGCCGCCCGAATTCACCCTGAGTGCCGGAGAACATCGATGAAAGCCGATCTCGCCCCCGCCTGGCGGCGCCGCGCCGCCGTTTTCTGGGCCGCCCGCTCGCCGCGCGAACAGGGCATCCTGCGCCTCGCCGCCGGCGTCCTGGCTCTGGCAATTGCCGGCCAACTGCTGTGGCAACTCGAAGACGCCCGCCGCCGGCAACTGCGCCTGCTGCCAGAACTCGCCGCGCAGGCGACGCAGATGGCGGCGCTCGCCGCCGCCTGGCAAGGTCTGGCGGCGACGCCGCTCGCTCCGGTCGACGCAGCGGCGCTGCGCAGCGTCGTGCAGACACGGCTGGGCGAACTCGGACCGGAGATCGCCGCGCACTGGGAGGACGATGGCCGGCTGACGCTACGCGGCAAGGCCGCGCTGACCGCCTGGCTACGCTGGACCGCCGCCGTACACGAGGAACAACGGCTGCGCCTGGAAAGCTGCCGCATCACCGGCAGCGGCGAGACGCTGCAGATCGAGGCCAGCTATCGGGCCGCCGGCAAAGCGTCATGAGAGGCGGCCGCCTGCTGCTCGCGCTGCTCTGCCTGCTCCTGATCCTCGCGCAGTTGCCGGCCCACCTCGCCGCTCGCCTGCTCGCTACGGCCTGTGCCGAGCAGTGCCGACTGGCGGCAACGAGCGGCACGCTGTGGCAAGGCCAGGGGCAGTTGTACGTGGCCAGCGGCAAGGACTGGTACGCCCTCGGCCAGCTCGCCTGGCAACTGCCGGCCGGCGACGCGCTGGCCAGCGCCCGCCTGGAACAGGGCAAGCTCGTCTGGTCCGCCGCCGACCGCATCGACCTCGACGGCATCAGCCTGCCGGCTGCCGCGCTGTTCTCCCAGCCGGCGCTCGACCTGCCGCTCGGTAGTTGGCAGGGAACGCTGCAACTGCGCGCCACCCGGCTGCAGTGGGCGCCAACTTCGTCGCTGCCGCGGGCGAGCGGCGAACTGCTCTGGCTGGGCGCGGCGAGCGGTCTGCTGGCCGGGCGAGCGCTCGGCGACTATCGCCTGGACTGGAGCTGGGACGGCCAGGCGGCAAGCGCCGTCCTCAGCGGCGGCCGCCCCGGCGAAATCCGTGTCGACGGCCGCATCGAGCCGGCGCGAGTACACGGCAAGCTCGAACTGCAGGGGGCCGCCGGCACCGCGCTCGCCCCCTACCTGCGCCTGCTACCGGCCGTCAGTGGCGGCGGAGATGGCCGCTACACGGTCGATTACCGCTGGCACTGAAATAGCGCGGTCATCGGCACGTCATCTTTGCTATCGATAATCATCGGCGTTTTCCTCCAACCCATAACGAGACCACGCTCATGTCCGAAATCCTGACCAAGCATCACCCCGCGTCGCCGAATGGCTGCGACGACGTCTGCCACAACGAATCCGGCAACACCGAATTTGCCAGCGTCCTCAACGCCCGTCTGTCGCGCCGCAACCTGCTCAAGGGCGGGTTCGGGCTGGCTGCCGGCAGCTTCATGAGCTTCGGCCTGACCGGTTGTCTGAGCAGCGGCGGTGGCAGCAATAACGACAATGCCTTCAAGCTTGGCTTCAGCGCTGTCGCCAAGGGCATCGACGATGCGCTGCGCATCCCGGCCGGCTACAGCTTCAGCGCCCTCTACCGTCTCGGCGACCCGCTCAACGCCAGCACCGGCGCCTACGCCAACGACGGCAGCGACAGTGCCGCCAGCTTCCAGTTCCGCGCCGGCGACCACCACGACGGCATGGCCTACTTCGGCCTCAACACCGCCGGCCTGGCCAAGGACCTGAGCAACAACGCGCGTGGCCTGCTGTGCATGAACCACGAGAACATCACGCAGATCTTCCTGCACACCGCTGCCGAAGTCGGCGCCGGCTTCAACAACAGCGCCCGCGTTCCGGCGCAGATCGACAAGGAAGTCAACGCGCACGGCGTTTCGGTGATCGAAGTGCTCAAGGGCTCGTCTTTCTCGATCAACCAGCTTTCCGGTTTCAACCGCCGCTACACCGCGCTCAGCAATATGGAAATCAGCGGTCCGGCCGCTGGCGACGACCTCATGGTCACCGCCTACTCGACTGCCGGCAGCGCCACCCGCGGCACGCTGAACAACTGCGCCAACGGCGTCACCCCGTGGGGCACCTTCCTGACCTGCGAAGAAAACTGGGCCGGCTACTTCAAGCGCCCGGCCAGCAGCACGCTGAGCGCCAAGGCCGCCGCCGCGCAGAACCGCTACATCGGCAGCAGCGCCAGCAACGGCAGCTACGGCTGGGCCAACCCGGCCGGCGGTGATACCAGCGGCACCGGCCAGTACGACCGCTGGAACATCACGCCGACCGGCGCCAGCGCAGCCAACGATTACCGCAACGCCGCCAACACCATGGGCTGGGTGGTCGAGATCGATCCCTTCGCCCCCGGCGCGACGCCGCGCAAGCGTACCGCCATGGGCCGCTTCGGCCACGAAGGCGCGATGCCGGCCAAGGCGGTCGCCGGCAAGCCGCTGGTCTACTACATGGGCGACGACGCCCAAGGCGAATACATCTACAAGTACGTCTCCAACGCCAACTGGGACGCCGCCGACGCCAATGGCGGCCTGACCGCCGGCAACAAGTACCTGGACGACGGCAAGCTCTACGTCGCTACCTTCAACGCCGACGGCTCGGGCACGTGGACCGAACTGACCATCACCAACGCGGCGATTGCCGCTGCTGCCTACGGCTTCGCCGACCAGGCCGATGTCTGCATCAACTGCCGCCTGGCCGCCGACGCCGTCGGCGCGACGCCGATGGACCGCCCGGAATGGACCGGCGTCCACCCCGTCACTGGCGACATCTACATCACGCTGACCAACAACAGCAAGCGCGGCTCGACCAGCCTGACCACCGGCGGCAAGTCCTACGGCCTGGACGCCGCCAACCCGCGCTACTACGACGACGGCGAAGGCGGCAAGGGTAACCCCAACGGCCACATCGTGCGCATCCACGAAACCGGCGGCGACCACGCGGCGACCACCTTCGCCTGGGACGTCTATCTGTTCGGCGCCGAGAATGATCAGTTCGGCAACGCCTCGATCAACATCTCCGGCCTCACCGACGACAACGACTTCTCCAGCCCGGACGGCCTCTGGTTCAGCCAGGCGGTTCCCGGCCTGATGTGGCTGCAGACCGATGACGGCGCCTACACCGACGTCACCAACTGCATGATGCTGGCAGCACTGCCCGGCAAGCATGGCGACGGCGGACCGGTCAATGTCACCAGCGCCGCCGTGCCGAGCAATGCCAACGCCGACCAGACGGTCACCACCCAGGCCGGTGCCGATGCCACGGCAGCCACTCTGCGCCGCTTCCTGGTCGGCCCGAAGGGCTGCGAAATCACCGGCATCACCGAAACGCCGGACGGCAAGACGATCTTCGTCAATATCCAGCACCCGGGCGAACGCACCACCGCCGCCGACATCGCCACCCCGGCGAACTTCCAGAGCCACTGGCCGGAAGGCGGCAATGCCCGGCCGCGCTCGACGACCGTCGTCATCACCAAGGACGACGGCGGCATCGTCGGCGCCTGATCCTCTCTGGCAATACTTTCCGCCCGCCTCATCGGCGGGCTTTTTTTTCAAGAAGGGAAGAAAATCATGCAAAAAACCCGCATCGCCCTCGCCTGCGCCCTCCTCTTCAGCCTTGCCGGCTGTCTCGGTAGCGACGGCGGCTCGAGCAGCGTCAGCGGCCGTTTCCTTGACGCCGCGGTGAGCGGCATCGACTGGGCGGCCTCGCGCTCCGGCAAGAGCGGCACGACTGGCGACGACGGCCGCTTCGAATGCCGCACGGGCGACACCGTCAGCTTCTCGCTGGCCGACATCGAACTCGGCAACGCTGCCTGCGCCGCCACCGTCACCCCGCTGGAACTGGCCGGCGTCGCCGCCTGGAGCGAGAGCACCCAGGGCGTCAACAACCGCCTGCTGTTGCTGCAAATCCTCGACGAAGACGACAACCCGGCCAACGGCATCCGCATCACGCCGGCGGTGATCGCCGCGCTGGCCGGCAAGACCATCGACTTCACCCTCGCCGCCGGCGATTTCCGGACCGCGCTGGCCGCCCTGCTGCCAGCCGGCGTCAATGACGCCTTCGGTCAGCCCTACGCCGCCCGCGTCCCGAACGACGAACGCGAAGCGCTCGCCCGCGAGCACTTCGAAGGCACGCTGGCAACCGCGCTCGGCCAGGGCGAAACTTCGTCGCAGGCGCAAACCAGTGCCGGCGGCACGATCGCCGTCACGAAGTACACGCTCGCCGCGGCAGACGCCCTGCATGTCGCCTACCCGGGCAGCAACGCTGCCATCGCCGCCGATTTTCCGCATGGTTTCTTCCCCGCTGCCGGTTCCGGCCTCGCCTTCAAGGGCAAGGCCAGCGACGGCACGCTGAGCTTCTACGGCATCACCGACCGCGGCCCCAACGGCGACGCGCCGGCCACGGTCAGCAACCCGGACGGCAAGGCGAGCAAGGTCTTTCCCTCACCCGACTTCGTACCGTCGATCGCCACCATCGTCATCGACCGCGACGGTGCCCGCATCGACCAGTTGCTGACGCTGAAGACCGCCGCCGGCACGCCGATCAGCGGCCGCCCGGTACCGGCCGGCGCGGTCGGCAACTCGGGCGAGATTCCGCTCACCGACGCCTTCACCTACGACGCCACGCGCGCCGGCTACGACAGCAACGGCCTCGACCCGGAAAGCCTGATCTACGACAGCGCCAACGGCGTCTTCTGGACCTCCGACGAGTACGGCCCCTTCATCGCCAAGATCGACGCGGCGACCGGCAAGATCGTCCAGAAATACCAGCCGGGCACTGCCGCCGGCGACCTGCCGGCGGCGCTCGCCCATCGTCGCGCCAACCGCGGCATGGAAGGCCTGACCATGAGCGGCGGCGTCCTGCACGGTTTCCTGCAGAGCCCGATCGATCCGTTCGACGCCAAGGGCAAGTCGATCGAAGCGGTCGACATCAGCGACCTCGACGAAGACGGCAAGACCAGCGACAAGGTCAAGGTCAAGGACTTCGCCCGTTTCGCCCGCTGGCTCGCCTTCGACCCGGCGACCGGCACTTCCCACCTCTACGCCTACCCGCTCGATTACGCGATTGCCGGCGAAAAGTGGTCCAAGAACCGGAGCGGCAGCGCCAAACTGGGCGATGTCGTGGCCCTGGGCAACAACCGCTTCCTGGTCATCGAACAGGGCGCCGACGCCAACGGTGCGGTCCGCAACTTCCTGATGCTGGTCGAACTGCCGGCCAACGCGACCGATATCGCGGGCGACGGTTACGGTCTGGAAATGAACAGCATCGACGGCAGCACGCTGACCGACACCACGCGTAGCTGGGCCAGCGTCGTGCCGCTGCGCAAGCGCCTGCTGGTCGATCTCAACGCACTCGGCTGGAAGGCCGAGAAGGCCGAGGGGCTGACCCTGGTCGACGGGCAGACGATCGCGCTGATCAACGACAACGATTTCGGCCTGCGCTCGATCCTGGTCGACGCCGCCGGCAACGAAGTCGATGGCAGCCCGGAGGACTGCACGCTCGACGCCTCGACCGGCGTCCTGAGCAACTGCCCGAACGGCGCCACTGGCGCCCGCGTCACCCGCGGCAAGGCATCCGAGCGACCGACCCGGCTGTGGCTGCTGAAGCTGCCGCAAGCCTTGAGCAGCTACACGATGAACTGAAGCCGCCGACAGAGCGGTTCACTTTCGGCCACCCCGCGCGGGTGGCCTTTTTCTTGGACATGCGCCGGCCACTATAATCGGCCGATGGAAACCGCCCCCGCCCTCGTCTGGTTCCGCCGCGACCTGCGCGACCACGACCACGCCGCCCTCGCCGCCGCCCTGGCCAGCGGCCGCCCGGTGCATTGCGCCTTCGTCTTCGATCGCGACATCCTCGACGCGCTGCCCAGCCGCGTTGACCGCCGTGTCGAGTTCATTCTTGGCAGCCTGCAGCAACTCGACGCCGCGCTGCGTCGCCGCGGCGGCGGGCTGATCGTCCGCCATGGCCGCGCCGGCGACGAGCTTCCCCGGCTCGCCGGCGAACTGGGCGTCACCGAGGTCTACGCCAACCGCGACTACGAACCGGCGGCGCAGGCCCGCGACGCTGCCGTCTACCGGCAACTGGCGGCGGCCGGCGGTCGCCTGCGGCTATACAAGGACCAGGTCATCTTCGAGCGCGACGAACTGCTCACCGGCGCCGGCCGTCCTTATACGGTGTTCACGCCGTACAAGAACGCTTGGCTGAAGCGCCTGAGCGCCGCCGACCATGCACCCTTCACCCCGCAAGGGTGTTTCGCGCCAGCGCCGGCCAGCCTGCCGACGCTGGCCGAACTCGGCTTCGCGCCAACCGATCTCGGCCAACTCGGCATCGTTCCCGGCATGGCCGGCGCCCGCCAGCTATGGGACGAGTTCCGCGCCGGCCGCATCCGCCGTTACGGCACGCTGCGCGACTTCCCCGCACTCAAGGGCGTCAGCTACCTGTCGGTGCACCTGCGCTTCGGCAGCATTTCGATCCGCGAACTGGTCGGTGCCGCGCTTGCGGAAAAAGCCGATCCCTGGCTCAACGAACTGATCTGGCGCGATTTCTACTTCATGATCCTCGACCGCTTCCCGCATGTCGTCGACCGCGCCTTCAAGCCGGAATACGACGCCATCCGCTGGGCAGACTGGCCGGAAGGCCTGGCCGCCTGGCAGCAGGGACGCACCGGCTACCCGCTGGTGGACGCAGCGATGCGCCAGTTGAACCATAGCGGCTGGATGCATAACCGCCTGCGCATGGTCGTCGCTTCCTTCCTGTGCAAGGACCTCGGCCTCGACTGGCGGCTTGGCGAACGCTACTTCGCCGAGAACCTCAACGATTTCGACCTGGCGGCCAACAACGGCGGCTGGCAGTGGGCGGCGTCGAGCGGCTGCGACGCGCAACCGTACTTCCGGATATTCAACCCGGTGACGCAGTCGGAGAAGTTCGACCCCGACGGCAAATTCATCCGCCGCTACGTTCCGGAACTGGCCCGGGTGCCGGACAAGTACATCCACGCCCCGTGGACGATGGGCCGGCTGGAGCAGGAAGCGCTCGGCGTCGTCATCGGCCGTGACTATCCGGGGCCGATCGTCGACCACGCGGCGGCACGCGAAAAGACGCTGGCGCGCTACGCTGTGGTGAAGAAGGCGGTTTGAACACGGTCGATCGCGGTAGACACCGCGATCGACCGTCGCTTTACGTGGATTTCCCGCAGTAGCCGGCGAGCAGGCCGAGCAGCTCGTCTTCGTCGTAGGGCTTGCCGAGGTAGTGGTTGGCACCGATCTCGAGCGCGTAGTTGCGATGCTTGTCGGCGGTACGCGAGGTGATCATGACCACCGGGATGTCGCGTAGGCGCTCGTCGGCACGCAGGTTGCGGACGAAATCGAAGCCGTCCATGCGCGGCATCTCGATGTCGGAGAGGATGACGTCGGGCAGCGCGTCGATCAGTTGTTCGAGCGCATCGACGCCGTCCTTGGCGACGACCACCTGATAACCCTCGCGCAGCAGCAGGCGGCTGGTGATCTTGCGCACAGTCAGCGAATCGTCGACCACCATCACCGTCGGCAGGTGCGGCGCGGCAACCGGCAGCGGGGCCGGCGCCGAAGCGGCGGCCGGACTGGCGACCTCGGCCAGCGCGATCTGCGGCGCCCGGGCGGCGAGCGCCACCGGGTTGAGGATCAGCACGACGCGGCCGTCGCCGAGCACGGTGGCACCGGCGATGCCGGCGACGCGGGCGAGCTGGCTACCGATGTTCTTGACGACGACTTCCTGGTTACCCTGCAGTTCATCGACGAGCAGGGCGATCCGTTGCGAGCCGGCACGCAGCAGCAGTATCCAGTAGCGGCGGCGGGTTTCCGGCAAGGCTTCGGCATCGCCCAGCAGGCGGGGCAGGAAATGGAAGGGGTAGTGATTGCCTTGCCAGTCGGCGGCGCCGGCGTCGCGGATTTCGGCGAGGCCCTTTTCCTTGACCTCGAGTACCTGCTCGATCATCGTCGAGGGCACGGCGTACACGGTGCTGCCGGCGCGGACCAGCAGGGTCTGGGTGACGGCCAGGGTGAGCGGCAGATAGAGACGGAAGGTGCTGCCGTGGCCGGCTTCGGAGACGATTTCGATGCGTCCGCCGAGTTCGATCACGGCATTCCTGACCACGTCCATGCCGACGCCGCGCCCGGCGACCTGGGTCACTTCGGTGGCGGTCGAGAAACCCGGCCGGAAGATGAAGTCGAGCAGGGCGCCATCGGCCACCTCCTGACCCGGCTGCAGCAGGCCCATTTCCTCGGCGCGGGCACGGATGCGCTGGCGGTCGAGACCGCGACCGTCGTCGCTGAGGCTGAGGACGATTTCATTGGCTTCCTGGGCCAGCTTCAGCGTCACTTCGCCGGTTTCCGGCTTGCCCGCCGCAGCGCGCTGCTCGCGCGTCTCGATGCCGTGGGTCACCGAGTTGCGCAACATGTGCTCGATCGGCGCCATGATCTTTTCCAGCACCGAGCGGTCGATTTCGACCTGACCGCCGACGATGTCGAAGTTGGCGCGCTTGCCGACTTCCTTGGCGGTCTGCCGGACGATGCGGTAGAGACGCTCGGCCTGGCTGGCGAAGGGCAGCATGCGCACGCCCATCAGTTCCTGCTGCAGGCCGCGGTTGAGGCGGGCCTGGGCGAGGATCGCCGCGTTGGCGTCGTCGAGGTTCTTGAACAGGTTCTGCTGCACCGTCGCCACGTCGTTGACCGACTCGGCCATGAAACGGGTCAGTTCCTGGAAGCGGGTGAAGCGGTCGAGTTCGAGCGGGTCGAAATCGGCCTGGCCGTCGTGTGCCTGGGCGACGCGCGCCTGAATCTGGCTTTCCGCCTGGATTTCGATCTCGCGCAACTGGCGGCGCAGGCGGATGACGTTTTCCGTGAGGTCGAGCAGCGAGGTCTTCAGGCTGCGCATTTCGCCTTCGATCCGCGCCCGGGCGATCGACAGTTCGCCGGCTTCGTTGACCAGGCGGTCGACCAGGTCGGCACGGACCCGCAGCATCGCCCGCTGGCCGCCGCTGTCGCCCTCGCCTTCGGCATCGGCCGTTGGGGTGGTCGCCACGAGCGGAGTCGCGGACGTTACCGTGGCTGGTTCGGCGGCAGGCGCCGCTTCGACAGCCGGCGCCGGTCCGTTGCGCAGTTCATCGGCAGCGAGCGCCAGGGCGTCGCAACCGGCTTCGATTTCATCGATCAGTTGCGGGCTCGCGCTACCGGCGCGGAGCGCTTCCTGGACACGGGTCTCGAGCAGGTGGGTGGCTTCGCCGAGGTTCATCGCCCCGGCCATCCGCGAGTTGCCCTTGAAGGTATGCAACAGGCGGGCAATCGCCTGCGGCGGTGCGCCATCAGCGGGCGCCGCGCGCCAGGCGCGCAGTTGCTCGGTCAGTTCGCGAACCTGATCGGCGGCTTCCTCGAGGAAGATCGGCAGCAATTGTTCGTCGAGTTCGTCGACCAGCTGGCGGACCGGTTCCGCTGGCGGTGGCGGTGCGGCTTCGCTGGCGCGGTCGAGGGTGAATTCACCGCTCAGGCCGGGCAGCGGGATGACGCGAGCGCCACTGTCGTCGACTTCCGCGGCCGGGGCCGGCGGGTAACTGTCCTCCAGCGCGGCCACCAGCGCCGGCTGTTCCACCGGCGCCCGTTCTTCGGCCAGCCCGGCGTACATTTCATGCAACATCAGGATAGCCTGGCGCATTGCTTCCAGGCCTTCCAGACTGTCCGGCTGGAGCGCCGCATCGCGCCGCAGCAGGGCGTGTTCGAGGGCGATGGCGAGGTGGTTGAGCGGTTTCAGGCCGACGATGGCGGCGATGCCGCCGAGCGTGTGGGCCGCCCGCGTCATTTCGAAATTGGTCGGCGTCGCCGGCTCGGCTTCGAGCACGGCGAAGGATTCCGCCAGCGACTGCAGATGACCTTGGGCTTCGGTCCGGAAAATTTCGTACAGCGTCTGCGCGCTGTCGGCGGCCGGTGCGGCGGCGGTGCTGACGACCGCGGCTTCGACCTCGGCCAGTTCCTCGGCGACCTCGCTGGCTTCCGGCAGGTCGATCTCGAAGGCATCGAGCAGGGGTTCGCTTGTCGGTTCTGCCGGCGCTTCCGGTTCTGCGGGCGACTCGGCGGGCGCCGTGTCGACGGCAAGCGGCGGCGGGGCAAGCGGCGTTGGCACCACCGGCAGGGCATCGCCCGTGCCGCCGCGTAGCGCGACCGCCTGCGCCACCAAGCCCGAGGGATCGGGGGCCATGCCGCTGCCTTGCGCCAGATGCTCGATCCAGACGGCAAAGACGCGCTGTTCCTCGTCGACCATCGCCAGCAGTTCCGAGCTCACCGCCATGTCCTGGCGCAGCCACAGGTTCAGCGTCTGCTCGACGGCCCAGGCGGTTTCGCCGAAATCGGCAAGCCCGACCATGCGTCCGGAACCCTTGAGGGTATGCGTGCACCGGCGGATCGTCGTCAGCGCCTCGCGGTCGAGCGGATCGGTTGCCAGCGCCGCCTTCTGCGTCGCCATCTCGGCCAGCACCTCGTGACCTTCCTCGATGAAGATGGCGAGCAGTTCGGCGTCGATCGTTTCGTGGCTCGATTCGGCCAACAGCAGGGTTTCCGCCGACGGCTGCGGGGCTTCGACCTGCGGCGTGAGCAGACCGGCCAGCGCGTCTACCGGGCCACCGGATTCGAGCGCCGCCAGCGCCGCCTTCGCCGATTCGCCGAGTTCGCGGTCGGCGACGAGGTCGGCATCCTTCTGCAGGTTTTCCAGGTTCTGTTTCAGTTCGTCCTGCAGGCGACGGTCATCCGGCGCCTCGCTCAGGGCTTCGGCGAGCGCGCGCGCCTGCCGGGTCTGGGCGGCGACTTCGGCTTCGACGGTCGGCGTCGGCGCTTCCTCGGCGACGACGACCGCGGCCTCGCCGTTCAGGCGGCGGACGAAGGCGTCGAAACTGCTCTCGCCATGCTGCAGGGCATCAACGAAGAAGCCGAGCACCGAAAGTTCGTCGGCGACGCGCTGGAAATCGCTTTCCTGCGGTTGATAATCAGCGGCGGCGAAACCTGCGATGTGGGCAATGCTGTTCTTCAGGCTGCTGACGGCCGGGAAGTGACCGAGCATCGCCAGCGCGCCGCTGACCTGCTTGAGTGGGCCTTCCACCTGGGCCATCGAAAAGCCCTTGGCGGGCGCCCGGAAGAACGCGTCGAGCGTCTGTTCGATCTGCGCCAGGTTGCTCTGGATCTCGCGCCCGACCTGGGCGATCAGCAGCTTTTCCTGGGCCCTCCGCGTCATCTCGTCGAGCAGCGGCAGTTCGCCACCGGCTGCCGGGCGACCGGCGATACAGGCATGGATGCGGTCGACCATGAGATCGACCTGCTGCGCGAAGTCGCTGCCAAGATGGCGGAAATTGTCGTGCGCGTTCTGCAACAGCAGGATGGTCGTCGCCACTTCCATGGCCACGCCGTCGTTGAAGCGCTTGGCGTCTTCCTGCAGCCAGCCGGAGATTGCCGCCAGCGCCTGGCCGAGGCGCTTGAGATCGGTGTGACCGAGGTCGGCGGTGACCTGGGCGCAGGCTCGTGCCTGATCGCAGAAGGTATTCAGGCTGGCCGGACTACCGGCGCAGTACTTGTTCCAGACTTCCTCGACGCCGGCGAGCAACTCGCGCAGACGACGCAGGCCCTGTTCCTGGGACTTGGGCAGGGTCTGCACGGCGGCCAGGCTGGGCAGTTGCGCCGGCAAGGCGTAGATCTGCTGCGCCTGGGCGACCAGCGAATCGGGCGTGGCCGGGGTACGGGCAACGTAGTACAAGGCCTCGCGCATCACCCGTTCGGCGAGGTTGCCGGAGCCTTCGAGCAGGCGGCGGATCTGCAGGTCGATGCGGGCGCATAGCTGACGCGCCAGCTGATCGGCGGAAACTTCGGGATCGTCGAGCGCTTCGAGGAAAGCCTGCGACACCCACCAGAATGAACGGGCACCGGGCGTCGGCTGCAATGCCTCGATCGCCGCCAGCGCCTCGGCCATCGCCTGTTTGCCGCTGGCGCGCTGTTCGGGGCGGGTCAACCAGTTGAGCAAGCCCTTCTGGAAGCGCATGCGCTGCTTGCGCAGCACGGCCTGCATCTGCTCCGGCGGCAGGACCGGCGGCACCACGCCGGAACGCGGCGGGCGCAGGCTGAGGTCGGGGTAGAAGAGATCGCCCGGGTGCACCGGCGGCAGGCCACGCAGCTCGGCCAGTCGGCTGCATACCGGCAGCATGCGCAGGGGCTGGTGCGGCTCGCCCGCCATCAGGTCGTCGAGGTACTGGCGCAACGCGGCGATCGCCTCACGGACCACCGGCAGCGCGGCGTCGCCAGCCACCAGGCGCTCTTCCTCGAGCGCCTTGAGGACTTCCTCGAGCGACTCGGTGAGTTCGGTGATGCCATTGAGACCGACGATGTCGAGCGCGCCATGGACCTGGTGAACATGGGTGCGGCAGAACTTCAACTGCGTCCGGTCGCCGTTGTCGGCGAACAAGCCCAGCGCTTCGTCGGCGCGTCCCAGCGCCTGGTCGATCTCGCCCTTGACCCACGTCAGCGGGCCCAAATCGAATTCCGTTGCCGCGTTCATGCTCTCTCGTTCGCTGGTCAGTCGACCTTGAAGCCTGCCACCGAGCCCTTGAGTTCGGAGGCCAGTGCCGACAGTTCATCCACCGCCTGGGCGGTCCGCTGGGTACCTGCCGTGGTCTGCTCGTTGACGCGCAGGATGTCCTGCATCAAGCGGGCCACATTGGTCGCCGAATCGGCCTGGCTCTGCGTGGAACTGGAAATGCTTTCGATCAGCTCGGCCAGGTTGCGCGACACCTGGCCGATCTCGGCCAGCGCCTGACCGGCGGCGTCGGACAGCTTGGCCCCCTCGACCACGCCCTGGGTCGATTGTTCCATCGCGGACACCGCGTCCTGGGTATCGGTCTGAATCGTCTTGACGATCGCCGCGATCTGCTTGGTCGCTTCGCCGGAGCGTTCGGCCAGCCGCTGCACTTCCTCGGCAACGACCGTGAAGCCGCGCCCGGCGTCGCCAGCGGAAGCCGCCTGGATGGCGGCGTTCAGCGCCAGCACGTTGGTCTGTTCGGTAATGTCGGAAATCAGTTCGACGATTTCGCCGATTTCCTGCGAGCTTTCGCCGAGGCGCTTGATCCGCTTCGAGGTTTCCTGGATCTGGTTGCGGATTTCGTTCATGCCCTTGATCGAGTCCTGCACCGCCTGGGTACCCTTCTCGGCGGCGGCCAGCGACTGGTTCGCAACCTGCGCCGACTGGGCGGCGTTACCCGATACCTCGTTCATCGAGCGCGCCATGTCCAGCGCCGACTGACCGGCTTCCTGAATTTCGCTCGACTGGCGGCCCGCCGCGTCGAGCAGCTCGGCCGACGTGCGACGGGCGATCTCGGTCGCCGCGGTGACTCGGTTCGCCGCGTCGTTGATACGGCCGACCAGCACGCGCAATTCTTCGATGGTGTAGTTGATCGAGTCGGCAATGGCGCCGGTGATGTTCTCGGACACCGTCGCCGTCACCGTCAGGTCGCCGTCGGCGAGGTCGCCCAGCTCGTTCATCAGGCGCAGGATGGCTTCCTGGTTTTCCCGGTTGGTGTGTTCCGACGCCTGACGTTGCTTATCGACTTCCAGGGTCCGGCGTTTCGCATCTTCCAGATAGGCGCGCACCAGCATCACCAGCACGGTGAGCGCGGCGGCGACCAGGATGAACATGAAGAGGACGAACAGCAGCTTGCTGCCGCGCGATTCCTGATAGCCCTGAGCCAGCGCGTCGGTCGCCGCCAGCAGTTCCTCGCTGTCGCGGAAGATGCGCGAACCGGCTTGCTTGGCCTGCACCAGCGGCTGCATGTTGGCGAGGATGCCGCTGATCGCCACATCGTATTCCTTGAAAGCGGCTTCCAGTGCCTCGACCTTGCCGGCATCGCTACTGCGACCGAGCATCTGCAGCAGTTCGTGGAAGCTCTTGGCGTCCTTGCCCAGCGTGAAGGCAATCTGCGGATCAATCTCGCCGCCGACCAGCAGCGCCGACGCGTTCTTGGCGATGCGCTGGGTCAACACCACCAGATGGTTGGCAGCGCCGATCTCGCGCGCCGCGCCGCCTTGCAGCTTGGCAGCAGCGACGTTTTCCGCCAGTTCCAGCAGGGCGGGGTTCTTGCTGTCGATCAGGGCAACGCTCTTGCCCAGTTCGATAAGCTGCTTTTCCTGACCGAGCACGCTCGTCGCATCCTTGTCGACCTGCGTCCAGCGCTGGTTCAAGGCTTCAAGCTGCGCTTGCACCGAATCCGGTGACGGCGGCACGTTAACCTGCCCGATTTCGCCGCCGCTGGCGAGTTTCTGAATCAGGTCGTTGAAGGTCGAACGCGATTCGCGCAGTTGCGAGAAGGCCGCCGAGTTGCCCTGCAGCGCCAGCGACGAGGCCTTGGCCAGGCGCTGCGAGTGCATGCGCATCTCGCCGGCCGCGGAAACGTAGGCCGTGGTGTTGGAGGAATCCCGGCCATCGCGGGCAACGAGGATCGCCATCAGGAGCAGGACGACAACGAAGACACCGCCCAGCAGCTTCATCTGCTGGTTGGCCGACTTGCCGGCCAGCAACGCCGGTGCGGCGGTCGCCCGCGCCGGCTTGTCCGACGGTTCGTCGCCGGTCACCGTCAGCGGCGCCTCGTTTTTCCTGGATGACCCGATTTTCGGGAGCTTGAAGCCTAAAGCCATGTCTTACCTCCACTCGACCCCGCCCCGGCGGGACCCCTTTTTCATAGTCCGATATTCATGAAATCCGGATCGGCAAGCAGCTCGCGCACCGACAACTTGCGCCAGAGGCGCCCATCTTCATCGACGTAGCGTCGCCGCCCCCATGCCGGGAACGCTTCGTCGGCAGCCTGTTCGGTAAAATTCTCCGGCTTCTTCAGGCCCAGCATGCGCGGCACCAGCAGTGCCGCGTTCGAACCATGGCGAACCCCGACCAGCAACAGCCTGGCATTGGCATTCCTGGGCGTCGGCCGGGCGCCAAGGAAGGCGGCAAAATCGGTCACGGCATACAGATTGCCGCGCACGTTGGCGATCCCGGAAAACCACGGGCGAACCAGCGGCACGCCGGCCAGTTGCGGCGCCTGGACGATTTCCCCGCCGTCGGCGAGATCGATCAGCCAGCCGTCATCGCCGATCTCCAACCCGAGCCATGAGGCGCCGCCATGTCCCTGCGCCGCGTCGCTGAGGCGTCCGGCCAGGTAAGTCTGGAAATCGCGCAGACTGCTCTTGCGGGCCATATCGCTTACGGCAGGGCGGCGATGCGTTGCAGGAGTTCTTCCGGATTGAGCGGCTTGACCAGATAATCCACCGCTCCCTGGCGTAGCCCCCAGATCTTGTCGGTTTCCTGGCCCTTCGAGGTACAGACGATGACCGGGATATGCTTGGTTTCCTCGTCGCGGGTCAGCGTGCGCGTCGCCTGGTAGCCGTTGAGGCCGGGCATCACGACATCCATCAGGATCAGGTCGGGCTTGGTCGCCTTGGCCTTGGCGATCCCTTCTTCGCCATTTTCAGCGGTAGCCACCAGATAACCCGCTCTGGTCAGCAGGTCGACGGCGAAAAAACGCTCTGTCGGAGAGTCGTCGACAACGAGAATGTTCTTCACGGGCATTGTTGCTCCCTGGACTACGGTTTGATTTCCGGTTCGGCCGGCAATGCGAAACTGGCGACAGTTTGCAGCAGGCTATCCTTGGTGAAAGGTTTGGTGAGGTATTGGTCGGAACCGACCATGCGACCGCGCGCCCGGTCGAACAGGCCATCCTTGGAGGAAAGCATGATCACCGGCGTGGCCTTGAAACGGGGATTTTTCTTGATCAACGCGCAGGTCTGGTAACCGTCGAGGCGCGGCATCATGATGTCGCAAAAAATGACGGCAGGTTGATGATCGGCGATCTTGGCCAGGGCGTCGAAACCATCCTCGGCAAGAACGACCTGGCAACCGGCCTGGACGAGAAAAATCTCGGCACTGCGGCGTATCGTGTTGCTGTCGTCGATGACCATGACACGGATACCGCGCAGTCTCGATAAATCAGTCAATTCCCAGCTCCCCGAGTGTCTCTTGGCGCACTTAGCATATGGCGAACATATTACTACGGAACGGATAACAATCGCCAACCGGAAGTCGCTAAGCATAAGCCCAGAATCCCGCGGCAGTACAGCGTATTCGGATAAAATCGCGCTTTCCAGCCCGCGCCCGGACATCCGCGCCACACCCGCCCATGCCCATTGTTTCCGCCAATCTGCCGCAAGTTCTCGTTTTCGCCGCCAGCGACCCGACCGGCGGCGCCGGCATCCAGGCCGACCTGCTGACCCTGGCCAGCCTCGGCTGCCACCCGCTGAGCGCGCTCACTGCGCTGACCGTGCAGGACACCTCGGGGGTCGTCGCCATGCAACCGGTCGCCGCCGAACTGCTCGAACAGCAGGCGCGCACCGTGCTCGAGGACATGCCGGTGGCCGCCTTCAAGATCGGCCTGATCGGCAGCGTCGAGAACGTGCTAGCGATTGCCGAGATCGTCGGCGACTACCCGGAAATCCCGCTCGTCTTCGACCCGGTACTCGCTTCGGGGCGCGGCGATGCGCTGTCCGGCGAGGAAATCATCGCCGCCATGCGCGAGATGCTGTTGCCGCAAACGACGATCATCACCCCCAACGCCCCCGAAGCGCGCCGCCTCGCCGAAAGCGACGAGGACGAGAACGAGCCGACACTCGACATCTGCGCCGCCCGGCTGATCGAAATGGGCGCGCAGTACGTGCTGATCACCGGCACCCACGAGAGCGCGCCGGAGGTGATCAACACCCTGTACGGCCCCGACGGCGTGATCCGCCACGACCGCTGGGAACGCCTGCCCGGCAGCTATCACGGCTCGGGTTGCACGCTGGCCTCGGCGATCGCCGGCTGCCTGGCCGGCGGCGCCAGCGTCGAGGAAGCGGTACGCGACGCCCAGGACTACACCTGGCAGGCGCTCCGCCACGGTTTCCGCGGCGGCATGGGCCAGTTCATCCCGGACCGCCTGTTCTGGGCCCGGGAAGACGACGAAGCCAAGGAGGCCGGCGATGGCGCAAGCTGAACTGCGCGGCCTCTACGCGGTCACCCCCGACGACCTGCCGCGGGAAACCCTGCTCGCCGGCGTCGCCGCCGCCCTGGCCGGCGGCTGCCGTATCGTCCAACTGCGTGACAAGACGGGGCCGATGCCGGAACGTCTCGCCCGCGCTCACGCGCTGCGTCGACTGACCCGCGACCACGGCGCCCGGCTGATCATCAACGACGACCTCGCGCTCTGCCAACTGGTCGATGCCGACGGCCTGCACCTCGGACGTGACGACGGCGACCTCCGGGTCGCCCGCGCCATCCTCGGCCCGCAACGCATCCTCGGCGCCTCCTGTTACGCCGACCTCGAGGCGGCACGCCGCGCCTGCGCGGCCGGCGCCGACTATGTCGCCTTCGGCACCGCCTTCCCGTCGCCGACCAAGCCGGACGCCGTCCGCGCGCCGCTGGAACTCTATGCCCGGGCGCGGGCCGAACTGCCGGTCGCCGTCTGCGCCATCGGCGGCATCACCGCCACCAACGCGGCGCCGCTGCTCGATGCCGGCGTCGACCTGCTGGCCGTCATCACCGACCTCTTCTCGGCGCCGGACATCACCGCCCGTGCCGCCCAATACCAACGACTTTTCGAGAAAGCCTGACATGACCTCGCGTAACGAAGAACTCTTTGCCCGTGCCCAGAAACACATCCCCGGCGGCGTCAATTCGCCGGTGCGCGCCTTCCGTTCGGTCGGCGGCACGCCGCTGTTCTTCCAGAAGGGTGTCGGCAGCCAGGTGCAGGACGCCGACGGCAAGTGGTACACCGACTACGTCGGCTCCTGGGGGCCGATGATCCTCGGCCACGCCCACCCGGAAGTCATCGCCGCCGTTCAGGAAGCCGTCGTCGACGGTCTGTCCTTCGGCGCGCCGACCGAGCGCGAAGTGGAGATCGCCGACCTGCTGTGCGAGATGGTGCCGTCGCTCGACATGGTGCGCCTGGTTTCGTCCGGCACCGAGGCGACGATGAGCGCGATCCGCCTGGCGCGCGGTTTCACCGGCCGCGACATCCTGGTCAAGTTCGAGGGCTGCTACCACGGCCACGCCGACCACCTGCTGGTCAAGGCCGGCTCCGGCCTGCTCACCTTCGGCAACCCGTCGTCGGGCGGCGTCCCGGCCGGCACCGTCGAAACCACCATGGTACTGAGCTACAACGACCCGCAGGGCCTGGCTGAAGCCTTCAAGGCACACGGCGACAAGATCGCCGCCGTGATCCTCGAGCCGGTGGTCGGCAACATGAACCTGATCGCGCCGACCCCGGAATTCCTCAAAGCACTGCGCGAACTGACCGCCCAGTACGGCGCCGTGCTCATTTTCGACGAAGTGATGACCGGCTTCCGCGTCGACCTGAAGTGCGCGCAGGGCCTGTTCGGCATCACCCCGGACCTGTCCACCTTCGGCAAGGTAGTCGGCGGCGGCATGCCGCTGGGCGCCTTCGGCGGTCGCCGCGAAATCATGGAAAAGATCGCCCCGCTCGGCCCGGTCTACCAGGCCGGCACGCTGTCCGGCAACCCGATCGCCACGGCCGCCGGTCTGGCGACGCTGAAGTTGATCCGGGCGCCGGGCTTCCACGCGGCGCTGACGGCGAAGACCAAGGCGCTGTGCGACGGCCTGGTCGCCGCCGCCAGGAAACACGGTGTCGCCTTCGCCGCCCAGAACGTCGGCGGCATGTTCGGCCTCTACTTCGCCGAGCGCTGCCCGGGTACTTACGACGAAGTGCTGGCCTGCGACAAGGACGCCTTCAACCGCTTCTTCCACGCCATGATAGACGCCGGCCACTACTTCGCGCCGTCGGCCTTCGAAGCCGGTTTCGTCTCGGCCGCGCACAGCGACGCCGAGATCGCGGCGACCGTCGCCGCTGCCGACGCCTGGTTCGCCCAGCAATCATGAACGCCGGCGCCGCCTGGATCGTCCTCTTCTTCGCCGGTCTCTGCGAGGTCGGCTGGGCGGTCGGGCTGAAATACACCGAGGGCTTTTCGCGCCTGTGGCCGAGCGTATGGACGGTCGGCCTGATGGTGGCCAGCGTCGTCCTCCTCGGCTGGTCGCTGCGCGTCCTGCCACTGGGTACCGCCTACGCGGTGTGGACCGGTATCGGCGCGGTCGGCACCGCGATCTGCGGCATGCTGCTGTTCGGCGAATCGCGCGAGGCGCTGCGCCTGGCCAGCATCGCGCTGATCGTCGCCGGCATCGTCGGCCTCAAGCTGCTGACGCCGAACCCGCACTAGCCAGCACCATTCTGGTGCCAAGCGCCTCGTTGCGGCGCCCGTTGCGCTGGCTGCAGGTCGCAATTTTCACCATTTCCGTGCGTTTTCCGCCCGGCACCCTTTTTGCTGAATCCACATGTCGCGCCCTCGTGGTGCGCATGCAGAACAGCAGAAGGGAAACCATGAAAACACTGCAAGCCAAACCGCTGCCCGCCCGCGCCGGGGAATTGCGCGAGTACATGCGCGGACTGCGGCCGGACGCCAAGCGCCTGGCCGAGATCCAGTCGGCCTACGACAACCTGGCCCTGCTCGGCCAACTGCTCTGCGCCGGCACCGACATCTCGGCGATGCGCCAGGCTTTCGGCGAACTGGCCGACAGTCTGCTCGCGCAACTCGCCGACGAACACTTCCGCAAGGCGGTGCTCGGCCTCGAATCCTCGGCCCGCGGCGCGATCGACGTCATGGTCCGCAACCTCTACGAGCGCACCGCCGATATCGGTTTCCTGGCCACCGACACCGAAATCGTCGCCTTTGCCCGCAACGCCGGCAGCGAGGCAAACGACACTGGTGAGCGTACGCATCTGCAGGCGCGCTTTGCCGAATACGTCGACAAATACACGGTCTATCACGACGTCGTCCTGCTTTCTCCGCAAGGCGAGATCCTGGCACGTCTCGATACCGCTAATCCGCTACCCCGAACCAGCGACGCCTTCGTCGCCGCCGCACTGAGCGGCGAGCGCCCCTACCTCGAGGTCTTCCGCCCCACCGACTTGCTGCCCGATGTCGCCAACCCGCTGATCTACGCCTGCCGGGTCAGCGACGACGACGGCACACCGCTCGGCGTCCTCTGCCTCTGCTTCCGCTTCCAGGACGAATGCGAGCGTATCTTCACCAATCTGCTGGGCGACGACGACTGGCGGGTGCTCACCCTGGTGGACGGCGAAGGTCGCATCCTGGCCAGCAGTGACCCCTGGCAGTTTCCTCCGGGCGCCCGGCTCGCCATGTGCGGCGATGGCGCCCCGCGCGTTGCCCGTTTCGCCGGTCGCGAATCCCTCGCCTGCGGTCGGCCGGGCCAAGCCTACCAGGGCTATGCCGGCCCCGGTTGGTACGGCCTGGCGCTGGCCCCGCTGGAGCATGCGTTCGACCTTTCGGCGGCCCACGAACTGGCGGCCGTGGCGGAGGATTTCCTGGCCTGCGTGCTGGAAACGACCACCCTGCTTTCCTCCGAACTGCGCCGCGTCCCGCGCGAGGCGGCGCGCATCCAGAACGACCTCAACCGGGCGGTCTGGAACGGCCATGTCTGGCTGGCACGGGAGCCCGAGGCGGCGCAGAGCGGCAGCTTCGCCAAGGTCCTGCTCGGCGAGATCGGCAATACCGGCGTGCGGACACGGGCGGTGTTCGGCGAATCGATCAACAACCTGTACAAGACGGTAATCTCGTCGGCGCTGTTCGACGCTTCGGCGCACGCGGCGATGGCCATCGACATCATGGAGCGCAATCTCTACGAACGGGCCAACGACTGCCGCTGGTGGGCACTGACCGGCCGCTTCCGCAGCGCACTGGCCGCCGCCCAGCAGGGCGAGGCGCCGGAACGGGCGCCGCTGACCGCGACCCTGCGCCAGCTCAACAGTCTTTACACGGTCTATACCAACCTCATCCTGTTCGACCAGGGCGGCCGGGTACTGGCGGTATCCAACCCGGCCTACAACGACTGCGTCGGCCGCGTCCTTGACGAACCCTGGCTGCGCCCGACGCTGGCGCTGACCGACAGCAGCCGCTACGTGGTTTCGCCCTTCCGCGCCAGCGCCCTCTACGACGGCCGTCCAAGCTATGTGTTCGCCGCTGCGGTGCTTGATCCGCAAGGCCGGGAACCGGTCGGCGGCATCGCCCTGGTGTTCGACGCCGAGCCGCAGTTACAGGCGATGCTGCACGACGCGCTGCCGCGCGCCGCCGATGGCCGGGTCGCCGCTGGCGCCTTCGCCGTCTTCGCCGACCGCCAGGGGCATGTCATCGCCAGCAGCGACGGCGAACTGGCGCCGGGAACGCCGCTCATGATCGGCAACGAGTTCTTCCATATCGCCCCCGGCGCGCACTACAGCAACGTGATCATCTACGACGGCCGCTACTACGCGGTCGGTTCGGCGGCCGGCGCCGGCTACCGCGAATATCCGGGCGACCGCGAGGGACGGAGCGGCGCGCTGCTGGCGCTGATCTTCACGCCGTTGTCGGAACGGGTGATCGATCCGGCCATGCTGCCCGAAGCGCCCGAGGCGGGCGCCGCCCCCTACCGGCGCCATGGCCAGGGCGAGAGCCTGGACATCGCCTGCTTCCACATCGGTCGCAACTGGTACGGGCTGCGCGCCGACTGCGTCATCGAGGCGGTCGACATCGACCGCCTGACGCCGATGCCGGGCCTGCCCGATGGCCAGTGCGGCTGCCTGATGTACGGCGAACAGGCGATCGGCGTCATCGATCCGGCGCTGATGCTGCGCGCCCGCCAGCCGGACGAGGAACGGCGCCGGCCGCAGCCGGGTGGACGGCGGCAGATCCTGGTCCTGCGCTCGCCGGCCCGGCAAGCGATGTTCGCCATCCTGGTCGACCGTCTGGCACCGGTGCGCGAAGTGCCGCTGGCCCGCGTCGAACCGCTGCCGGCGCTGATGAGCGAAGGCGACTCCCTGATCGAAAGCCTGGTCAGACCGGGCGGCGAGGATGGCGAGCGGCGCATCCTGATGGTGCTCGGCGTCGATCGCATCCTCAAGCGCAGCGGCATGTGCGCCATGCCGGAGGAGGGTAGCTGGCTGCCCGGCCTACTTGGCCGGAACACCTGAGCGAATTACATCAGGAACAACGTCGCCAGGCCGAGGAAGATGAAGAAGCCGCCGGAGTCGGTGAGCGCGGTGATCATCACCGAGCCGCCGATTGCCGGGTCGGCGCCGAACTTCTGGCGCAGCAGCGGGATGCCGACGCCGGCGGTCGCGGCAAGCAGCAGGTTGAGCGTCATCGCCGCGGTCATCACCACGCCGAGTTGGGCGCTGCCGTACAACCACCAGGCGGCGACGCCGAGCAGGCTGCCCCAGATCAGGCCGTTGATGCTGGCGACGCCAAGTTCCTTGCGCAACAGCCGGCGCATCGCGTCCGGCTGAACCTGGCCCATGGCGATCGCGCGGACGATCATGGTGATCGTCTGGTTGCCGGAATTGCCGCCGATGCCGGCGACGATCGGCATCAGCGCAGCGAGCGCCACCAGCTTCTCGATCGAATCCTCGAAGGCGCCGATGACGCGCGAGGCAACGAAAGCGGTGACCAGATTGACCGCCAGCCAGGCCCAGCGGTTCTTCACCGAATCCCAGACCGAGGCGAAGATGTCTTCCTCCTCGGCCAGACCGGCGTGCGCCAGTTGTTCCTGCTCGGCTTCCTCGCGGATGAAGTCGACCACCTCGTTGACGGTGACCCGGCCAAGCAGCTTGCCGTCGGCATCGACCACCGGCGCCGACACCAGGTCGTAGCGCTCGAAGGCCTTGGCGGCGTCTTCGGCCTCGTCGTCCGGTTCGAACTCGACGAACTCGGTGTGCATCAGGCTGCCGACCTCGACCTCGACTTCGTTGACCAGCAGGATGTTGAGCGGCAGCACGCCCTTCAGGTGCTCGTCGCGGTCGACGACGAAGAGCTGGTCGGTATGGTCGGGCAGCTCGTCGAAACGGCGCAGGTAGCGCAGCACGACTTCGAGCGTGACGTCTTCGCGCACGGTGACCATATCGAAGTCCATGATCGAGCCGACCGCATCCTCGGGATAGGACATTGCCGCCCGCAGGTGCTCGCGCTCTTCTGCCGGCAGGCTGCGGAAAACGTCGTCGATGACGCCCTGCGGCAGGTCGGGAGCGAGGTCGGCGAGTTCGTCGGCATCCAGGGTTTCGGCGGCGGCGACCAGCTCGTTGCGGGCCATCGACTCGATCAGGCTCTCGCGGACCGCATCCGAGACTTCGAGCAGGATTTCGCCGTCGTGCTCGGCCTTGACCAGGTCCCAGACGATCAGGCGTTCGTCGGGTGGCAGCGCTTCGAGGATGTAGGCGACGTCGGCCGGGTGCATCGGCTCCAGCTTGTGCTGGAGTTCCTGCAAATGCTGCTTGTGCACGATGCCTTCGACCAGATCGTGGCGCGGCCCTTCCTGCCGGTGCACGATCTCCTCGACCAGCTTGTGCCGGGCGAGCAGGGTGTGCACCTCGGCGAGGCGCTCCTGCAGGTCTTCGGCATCGGTTAGCTGGTTTTCTTCGCTCATGGTGCAGCGCCGCAATAGGTGCGCCATTTTAGCACCGCTATGGTGCCGGCCAGCCGCCCAATTGCTGCGGATTTCCCTTAGGCCGGCGCTTGCTCGGGCGACTCAGGGCACTTCGGCCGAGGGCATGCGAGCCAGGATGATCGCCGTCTTGCGACCGAGCCCCGGCGCGTTGCGGTTGCGGTCGTAGAAACGCGGATTGGGCACCATGCCGGCCAGCCGAGCCGCCTGCGCCGGGCCGAGCTGGCGGGCAGCGACGGCGAAGTAATGGCGGGCCGCCGCTTCGGCGCCGAAGACGCCGTTACCCCATTCGATCACGTTGAGATAGACCTCGAAGATGCGGCGCTTGCTCCACAGGTTTTCCAGCATCAGCGTGATCACCGCCTCCTCGGCCTTGCGGAAGTAGGACTTGGTCGGCGTCAGGAACAGGTTCTTGGCGAGTTGCTGGCTGATCGTCGACCCGCCGGCGACGAAACGCCCCTTCTTCTGGTTCTTTTCCATCGCTTTCTGGATACCCTCCCAGTCGAAGCCTTCATGATCGACGAACTTGGCGTCCTCGGCGGCGATGATCGCCCGCTTCAGGTGTACCGAGATTTGTGCGTAGGGCACCCACTGCTGGCGCAGCACGGCGTCCGGATTCTTCTCGCGCAGCTCGGCGAGACGAATTTCCATGAAGCGGGTGGTTCCCGGGTTGAACTGCCCCCAATAGACCACCCACAGGAACAGCCAGAGCAGCCACAGAAAAGCGAGCGCGAAGGGCGCCAGCAGCCCCCAGCGCAGCCAGCGGCCAAAACGTTTCATGCCGCGAGTTGCGCGCGCAGCGCCTGCAGCACCGGCGCGCCGGCGGGACGGACGCCGCGCCAGACCGCGAAGGCCTCGGCCGCCTGGCCGACCAGCATGCCGAGACCGTCAGCCAGGCGCGCCGCGCCGGCTTCCCGGGCCTGCGCCAGGAAAGGCGTCTCGCCCTTGCCGTACATCATGTCGTAAGCCAGCGCACCGGCGGCGAAAAGTCCTTCCGGCAAGGGCAGGCGGTCACCGGCCAGACTGGCCGAGGTGGCGTTGATGACGACATCGAAGCGACGCCCGACCAGGTCGCCGAAACCGCCGCCGCCGACCGGTGCCAGATCGGCGAATGCCGCCGCCAGCACGAGCGCCTTGTCGGCGCTGCGGTTGGCGACCGCCAGTTCGCCGACACCGGCCACCAACAACGGTTCGATGACGCCGCGCGCGGCGCCGCCGGCGCCGAGCAGCAGCACGCGCTTGCCGGCCAGGACGACGCCGAGATTGCCCTCGATGTCGGCGACCAGACCGGCGCCATCAGTGTTGTCGCCGCGCACACGACCGTCGGCGAAACTCAGCGTATTGACCGCGCCGGCGCGCGCCGCCCTTGGCGTCAACTCGTCGCACAGGCGGAAGGCTTCTTCCTTGAACGGCACCGTGACATTGGCACCACGGCCACCCTCGGCAACGAAGGCGCGCAAGGCGCCGGCAAAATCATCGACGGGCGCCAGACGCGCCTGATAGACCAGGTCGGCGCCGGTCTGCGCAGCGAAGGCGGCGTGAATGAAAGGCGATTTCGAGTGGGCGATCGGGTTGCCGAAAACGGCGTAGAGGTCAGGCATGGGCAGGCTTAATTGCTGTTGCGGGTCGCCAGGGTGTCGCCGGGGACGAAATTCCATTCCCGGGCAAACGACAGCACGGTGGCGCCGTCCATCGCCTCGCGCGGAATCGGCCCGAACGGCGCCGCCATGCGCAGGATGCGCAGGGCCGCCTGGTCAAGCAGTTTGTGTCCGGACGAACGGGAAATCTCGACGTTGTACAGGCTGCCGTCGTCAACGCGCAATTCGACGAAGAGGACCACCTTGCCGTAGAGCTTGCCGCGCGCCGCTTCCGGGTAATTGAGCGTGCCGATGCGCTCGATCTTCTGCTTCCAGGCGTCGAAATACGGCGCCAGGCGGTATTCCTTGGTGCGCGCGCCGATGAATTTCTTTTGCGGCCGCTTGTTGTATTCCTCGATCGACTTGGCAATCTCGCCTTCCAGGCGGGCCATCGCCCGTGCCGTATCGGCGAGATCGGTACCGGTCAACTGCGGCGACGGCTCGGGTTGTTCGCTGCGCGTTTCGGCAGCCGCGACGCGCGCGAGATTGGCCGCCTGGGTCAGCATCTTGTGTTGCGCCGCCTCGAGTTCGCGCACGCGGCGCCGCATCTGCTGCATGTCCTCGCCGCTGGACTGCTGTTCGGTCGCCGGCAGCGGCGTCTTGGCGCGCAGGTTCTCGTCGGTGTTGCCGCCACCGTCGAGATTGGCCTGCGCCAAGGCCTGGGCATCGGCCGGCGGGCGCTGGGCGCGGGCGTTGACCAGAATGATGTCGAGCGCCTTCTCGCGGGCGACCCGCGAAGCTTCCGGGAAGGCGAAATGCAGACTGAGCAGCAGGCCGTGCAGCAACAGGGAAACGCCAAGCGCCAGCCACAGGCGACGATCGCTCGGCGTGCCGGTCAGCGGGCGGATCTGGCGCGTCACGCGACGTCCTCCTCCAGGTCGCAGGCGGGCTCGTCAGCGTCGAGCAGGGCGACGAAGCGCAGGGCGACTTCGGGCTGCAGCAGGTCGATGCTCTCGACCGCCAGATGCAGGCGCTGACCGGGCTGCAGGTCGGCGGGCACCGAAGCGACGCGCGCCAGCAGCGGCAGATGATCGAGCTTGACCGTCTGCTCGCGGCGCAGGGTGGCGTCGATTTCGACGAGGCCGTGCTGCTGCAGCCAGCGCAGACACCAGTAGCGCTCCATCAGGCGCTGGAATTCGGCGTAGGCGGCGTAGGTCAACTCGAAATCGCGCATCGCCGCGAACAGCTCGGCCGACTTCTGCGGGAAGGGTGGCGGCGTTTCCCGCAGACAGGCGATCAACTGCCATTGATTGACCAGGTCGCAGTAGCGGCGCAGCGGCGAGGTCATCCAGGCATACTGCGGCACGCCCAGGCCTTCGTGCGGCAGCGGCGAAGTGGTCATGCGCACCTTGCCCTGGGTCTGGGCGCGGTACAGGCAGGCGATGTTGCGCTCGGCGAGCAGGCCGCCCCAGGTCGAATTGGCGACGATCATCAGCTCGGCGACCAGCTTGTCGAGCGGGCTGCCGCGTTTGCGTTCGCTGATGTCTACAGTGCAGCTTTCCGGGTCGGCGAGATCGCCGGCGATCGCGAAGTTGTAGTCGTTCACGCCCTGCATCGCCGACGGTTTGCCGCGCCGGCCTTCGCAGGCGTTGGCGAAATGCCAGAGGTGAAGCAGTTCACGAGCGAAGGGTTTGTCCGGTAGCGCGGCGCCTACGGTCTCGCTGTTGAACCAGGGCTCGACATCGTGGTGACGCAGGTTTTCGGCGATGTGCACGCGTTCGATGCAGGACTCGTGCGCCAGCACTTCGTACTGCTCGTTGACCGTCAGGTAGAGCGATACCGCCGGGCAATCGGTACCGCCGGCCAGCGTGTAGTTCTGGACCACGGCATCGGGCAGCATGGTGATCTTGTTGCCCGGCATATACACGGTCGACAGGCGGGCGCGGGCGACGCCGTCGAGCGGCGAACCGTGTTCGATGGCGAGGCCGGGCGCCGCGATATGGATGCCGATGCGGCTGCCGATACCGGGCAGCCAGGTGACCGACAGTGCGTCGTCGATCTCGGTGGTGTTGGCGTCGTCGATCGAAAAGGCGCGGACCTCGGCACGCGCCAGGTCGATCGGCAGCGGCGGCGCATCGAGCGCCGGGAAGGCGGTGCCGCGCGGGAACTGCTCGTGCAGGAAACGCTTGTAGTGCAGGTGGTAGGCCGACTTGATGGCGCCGCACCTGAACAGCAACTGGGCGGCGGAGAGGCCGGTTTCGGCGCAGGCCGTTTCGAAGGCCTTGGTTTCCGGCTTGTTGCGGTCCGGCGCGTAGAGCAGCGCGTCGGTCAGCACGGCGATCTCCGGCGGCAGGCGGAATTCCTTCAGTTCGGCGAGCCAGCCTTCCATCGCCAGCGCTTGCTGACGCTTTTTTTCAAGATTGGCCAGAGCAGCTGCGAGAATGTCGGCGGGCGCCTTGCGGAAGCGGCCCTTGCCCTTGCGGTGAAAATAGACGGGCGCGGCGTGCAGGGCAAGCAGCACCGCCGTCGCTTCGACCGGTGCGGGGTCGTGTCCGTAGTAATCACGGGCAAAATCCAGAAACGAAAATTCGCCATCGCTGACACACTCCCAGAGGAAATCCGCCTCGATCTCTGCGGCAAGTGGCGTCGCCTGCTCGAGCAGGGCACCGGCCGCCGGCTGGGCAAAGCGCAGCAGGACGCTGGCCGCCTTGATCTTGCTGCGTTTGCCGGAGGGCATTTCGACCTGCAACGAACTATCGTTGTCGGCCAGGATGCTGCCCGCCTTGAAACCGCCATCTTCTTCAAACAATACATTCATCGGCGGATTATAACCCGGCAAATTCAATGAGTTGCGGCATCAATTCGGGAAAGCGCGTGAAGCTGTGATCGCCGCCCTCGAAGACGCTTTGCCGGCTACCGAACCAGTGCGCCTGGGCGGCGCGATAGTCGAGCACCTCGTCACCGGTTTCCAGCAGCAGCCAGAGCCGTGCCGGATCGGGCCGGGCTACCTGTGCGGCGAGCTGCGCCGCGTGCTCGGCGGTGAACACAAAACGCTCGCCGCTGTGAAAATTGGCGTGCTCGCCGATGAACTGCTCGGCTGACAGCGCGCTGACTACCGCCGGATTGATCAGTGCCGCCGGCAGGCCGAACTGCGCCGCCAGATAGCTGGCGTAATGACCGCCCAGCGAGGAACCGATCAGCGTCACCGGGCGCCCGACGCTATCGAGAAAGCGCGACAGGTCGGCAATCGCCTGCGCAGGAACCGGCGACAAGGCTGGACAGACGAAGCGCGCAGCCAGCCCGCGGCGGGTCATTTCTTCACCGAGCAGGCGGGCCTTCCACGACGCCGGCGACGAACAGAAGCCGTGCAGATAAAGGATCAGGCCGTCCATTCGACCCAACCCATCTCCGCGGTGAGCAGCACGATCACGCCGAAGACGATGCGGTACCAGGCGAATACCGTGAAGTCGTGGTTCGACACATAACGCAACAGGGCCTTGACGGTCAGCATCGCGGCGACGAAGGCGGCCAGGAAACCAACCGCGAAGACCGGCAGGTCCGCCATGTGCAGCAAGGACCAGTTCTTGTAGACGTCATAGACGGTTGCCGCGAACATCGTCGGAATGGCGAGGAAGAAGGAAAACTCGGTCGCCGTCTTGCGCGACAGACCGAAGATCAGGCCGCCCATGATCGTCGCGCCGGAACGCGAGGTCCCGGGAAACATCGCCATCGCCTGCGCGAAACCGACCTTCAGGGCGTCCGGCCAACGCATGTCATCGACGCTGCTGATGCGGGGATGGTAGGCCTTGCGTTCGATGTAGAGAATCAGGAAACCACCAACGATCAGCGCGCCAGCGACGCTCAACGGGTTGAACAGATAGGCCTTGATCGTGCTGTGGAAAAGCAGGCCGAGGACGGCGGCAGGGAGGAAACCGACCAACAACAGACCGGCGAAGCGCTGTTGCACCGGATCGCTGCCGAGACCGCCCAACGCCTTGCCGATGCGTTCGCGAAAATCCCAGCAGACGGCGAGAATCGCCCCTAGCTGGATGACGATCTTGAATACCTTGCTTTGCTCGTCGGTGTAGTCGAGCAAGCTGCCGAGGATGATCAGGTGGCCGGTCGAGGAAATCGGCAGGAACTCGGTCAAACCCTCGACGATGCCGAGGATCAATGCTTTGAAGAGGAGAATCGGGTCCATGGAGGGATGCGCTATGACAAGAGCGCGCATTTTACCCCTGCGGACGCGTCGCCGCCTCCAAATCGGCCAGCCATTGCAGCGCCTGCAGCGGCGTTTCGCCGCACATTTCCGCCGAAGCTTGCAGGCCGCTGCAGCAGGCGGGCCGCTCCGGTCGCCCGAAAATGCGGCAACGCCGCTCGGCGTCGAGATGGCGACAGGGTACGCCTGCCGGTTTGGCGAGCGAGGAGATCGACGGGGCGATGCAGCAAGCACCGCAGCCGGGGCGGCAGATGGCCGTCATTTCGGCGGCGGGCTGTCGACCGGCACTTGCTGGCGCAGCATGTGCTCGGCCAGTGTCGTGTACAGCGACTTCGAAAACATCCGGGACACCGCCGAGGCAATCAGGGCGGTTGCCATCAGGCCGATCACCAGCGAGTAACCATCAACCATCTCCATGACGATGATGAAGGCGGTGATCGGCGCCTGGGTCGCGGCGGCCAGAAAGCCGACCATGCAGAGAACGATGATGGTGGTCGGAAATGCCTCGCCACCGAGGACGGGAACCAGATCCTGGCCGAGGCCGGCGCCAATCGCCAGCGAAGGCGCAAAGATCCCGCCCGGCAGACCACTCAGATACGAGACGACGGTGGCAACGAATTTCGCGGGCCCGAAGTACCAAGGCAGGTCGCTCTGTCCGATCAGCAGCGCCTTGGTCTCGGCAAAGCCGCTACCCCAGGTTAGCCCGCCCGTCACCCAGCCCAGGGAGGCCAGCAGGACTCCGCAACAGGCCACGAACACATAGGGATGAGCATTGCGCAGGTTGGCCAGTGAACCTTTCCAGGCGGTGGCCGAAACGATCAGCATGCGTGCGAAGAGGCCGCCCGCAATGCCGGTGACGACCGCGCAGGTCAGGATCGTCGTCAGCAGTTCGCCGCTTTCGCCGAACACGACGACGCGACCGAAATAGTTGTCACTGCCGAGAAAATGTTGAGCGATCACCCCGGCCAGGACGATCGCCGCGATGACGACGCCGCTCAGACGGGATTCCACGGAGCGCGACAACTCCTCGATGGCAAATACGATCCCCGCCAGCGGGGCGTTGAAGGCTGCGGCAATGCCGGCGGCGCCGCCGGCAACCAGCAAGTGCTGGCGGTGGATGCGCAAGGTGGCTGGCATGAAACGTCCAGCGGCGGCCATCAGGCTGGCGCCAATCTGTACCGTCGGCCCTTCCCGACCGAAGGAGAAGCCGCTCCCCACCGCGGCAACGCCAACCAGGATTTTGCCGACGGCAATCCGTAACGATACCAGCGGCCTCCACTCCGCCACGGCGGGCCGCTTCATTTCGGCGATTACCTGCGGAATACCGCTCCCCTGCGCGCCGGGAAAGACATTGCGGGTCACCCACAACAGCGCGGCTCCAGCCAGCGGCGTGACGACGAAGGGTAACCACGGGTAAAGTGCCGCCAAGTTCGCGAAGCCCTTCGCTGCGTCGTCACTGAGCAGGGCGAAGAGTACTGCGGCCAACCCGACGACGATGCCGCATCCCCAGAAAACCAGTCGTCCCAGCCAGATCCTGAGCTGCGCGAGCAGGTAGTTCTGATTGGCGCGAACGTAGGTTTGGGCACGTGCGAACCGGTTTTCCAGGTAAGCGCGCATTTTTTCAGTCCGGCCCGCGACCTTACCGGCATCACCAGCCACGACAGCGCTCCGTATCCTGAAGGACGATCAGGCGCCCGGGTTGAGAAAAACAATCCATGGCGGCATTCTGACAGGATTCGCCCGCCGGACACAGCCCGGCGAGGCGAATTCGCCGATCGCGCTGTGCGCGATGGCGCGCCGATGCCGGTCGCAAAAGTGAAAAAGCAGCCCGTAGGCTGCTCTTTGTGCGGGACATGTTGCCCGTTTCAGTGGGTGTGCTTGCGCAGACGCTGAATCGCCTGCAACTGGGCAATGGCTTCGGCCAGTTCGGCTTCCGCAGCGGCGTAATCCATCTCCGCCTGACGATTGGCCAGTGCTTCCTCGGCGCGCTTCTTGGCTTCCAGTGCCTTGGCCTCGTCGAGGTCATGGGCACGAATCGCGGTGTCGGCCAACACGGTGATCATGTCGGGCTGGACTTCCAGCATGCCGCCGGAGACATACACCAGTTCGAACTCGCTCTGCTCCGGCACCTTCAGACGAATGGTGCCGGGCTTGATGCGGGTCAACAGCGGGGTATGTTGCGGCAGGATGCCGAGTTCCCCGGCTTCGCCGGGGAACACTGCGATTTCCACCAGGCCGGAGAAAATCGATTCTTCGGCACTGACGACATCACAATGAACGGTCATAACCATTACTGGCTCCTATGCTGAGGCCGCATTACTGCAGCGTCTTCGCCTTTTCGACAGCTTCTTCGATGCCGCCGACCATGTAGAAGGCCTGTTCCGGCAGGTGATCGTACTCGCCGCTGACGATGCCCTTGAAGCCCTTGATGGTTTCCTTGAGCGGAACGAACTTGCCCGGGGAACCGGTGAACACTTCGGCAACGTGGAAGGGCTGCGACAGGAAGCGCTGGATCTTGCGGGCGCGGCTGACGGCCAGCTTGTCTTCCGGCGACAGTTCGTCCATACCCAGAATCGCGATGATGTCACGCAGTTCCTTGTAGCGCTGCAGCGTCATCTGCACGGCACGGGCAACACCGTAGTGCTCTTCGCCGACGACTTGCGGGTCGAGCTGGCGCGAGGTGGAGTCGAGCGGATCGACGGCCGGGTAGATACCCAGCGAGGCGATGTCACGCGACAGCACGACCGTGGAGTCCAAGTGCAGGAAGGTGGTGGCCGGCGACGGATCGGTCAAGTCATCGGCAGGCACATACACGGCCTGGATCGAGGTGATCGAGCCGACCTTGGTCGAGGTGATGCGCTCTTGCAGACGGCCCATTTCTTCGGCCAGCGTCGGCTGATAGCCCACCGCGGAAGGCATGCGGCCGAGCAGTGCGGACACTTCGGTACCGGCCAGCGTGTAGCGGTAGATGTTATCGACGAAGAACAGGATGTCACGACCGTCGTCACGGAAACGCTCGGCCATGGTCAGACCGGTCAGCGCGACGCGCAGACGGTTGCCCGGGGGTTCGTTCATCTGACCGAACACCATCGCGACCTTGTCGAGAACGTTGGAGTCCTTCATTTCATGATAGAAGTCGTTCCCTTCGCGGGTACGCTCACCAACACCGGCAAACACGGACAGACCCGAGTGTTGCTTGGCGATGTTGTTGATCAGTTCCATCATGTTGACGGTCTTGCCGACGCCGGCGCCGCCGAACAGGCCGACCTTGCCGCCCTTGGCGAACGGGCAGATGAGGTCGATAACCTTGATGCCGGTTTCGAGCAGATCGACGGAAGACGACAGTTCGTCGAACTTCGGCGCGGCGGCGTGGATTTCACGCAGCTCGTTGCTGTCGATCGGGCCAGCTTCGTCGATCGGACGGCCGAGCACGTCCATGATGCGACCCAGCGTGCCCATGCCGACCGGCACCGAGATGCCGGCACCGGTGTTGTTAACCTTCATGCCGCGGCGCAGGCCGTCGGATGAACCCATGGCGATGGTACGGACGACGCCGTCACCCAGTTGCTGCTGCACTTCGAAGGTCAGGCCGGTTTCAACCATGCCGTTTTCTTCGGAGGCGTCGAGCTTGAGTGCGTCGTAGACCTTCGGCATCGCGTCGCGCGGGAAGTGGATGTCCACAACTGCGCCGATACACTGAACGATGGAACCTTGACTCATATTCAAATCCCCAATAATTAAAAGCTGCGCGCTGGCGTCAGACTGCGGCGGCGCCGCTGACGATTTCCGAGAGTTCCTTGGTAATCGCGGCCTGACGGGCCTTGTTATAGACCAGCTTCAATTCACCGATGACGTTCTTGGCGTTATCGGAAGCAGACTTCATGGCGACCATCCGGGCGGACTGCTCGGAGGCCATGTTTTCAGCCACGGCCTGGTAAATCAAAGCTTCGACATAGCGGATCAACAGATCGTCGATAACTGGCTGGGCTTCCGGCTCGTAGACATAGTCCCAACCCGGCTGATGATCGGTCTTGACGACGTCGTCAGCGAGCGGGAGCAGCCTTTCGAAAACCGGTTCCTGCTTCATCGTGTTGATGAAGCGGGTGTAGCCGATGTACAGCGCGTCGATTTCGCCCTTCATGTAGGCGTCGAGCTGGATCTTGAGCGGGCCGATCAGCTTTTCCAGGTGCGGGGTATCACCCAGCGCGACGACGTGCGAGACAACCTTCGCGCCGGCGCGTTGCATGAAACCCAGACCCTTGTTGCCGATGCAGGTTGCCTGGAACTTGATCTGCTGGCTGTCCAGCTCCTTCATCTTGCCCAGGACCAGGCGCAGGACGTTGGAGTTCAGACCGCCGCAAAGACCCTTGTCGGAGGTGACGAGGACAATGCCGATCGCCTTCTGCTCGCGCTTCTCGAGGAAGGGATGCTTGTACTCGGTCAGCGCATGCGACAAGTTGCTGGCCACGCGCCGGATCTTCTCGCCGTAGGGGCGGGCAGCCCGCATCCGGTCCTGCGCCTTGCGCATTTTGGATGCGGCCACCATCTCCATGGCCTTGGTGATCTTGCGCGTATTTTCTACGCTCTTGATCTTGTTGCGAATTTCCTTGCCGCTAGGCATGGCGTTCTCCTAAGATCAGGCCCAGGTGCTCTTGAAAGCCTGGATGCCGGCAGCCAGCGCCTTTTCGGTATCACCGCTGAGGTCGGCCGACGATTCCATGGTATTCATGACTTCGGCGTGATTGGCCTTGAGGTAGCTGATCATGGCCTTTTCGCATTCGAGCGCGCGCTTGACTTCGACGTCGTCGAAGTAGCCCTTGTCGGCGGCGTAAAGGGTGACGGCCATCTCGGAGATGCTCATCGGGGCGTACTGCGGCTGCTTCATCAGTTCCGTGACCAGACGACCGCGCTCGAGCTGCTTGCGGGTCGCTTCGTCGAGGTCGGAGGCGAACTGGGCGAAGGCCGCGAGTTCGCGGTACTGGGCCAGGGCCAGACGGACACCGCCGCCGAGCTTCTTGATCAGCTTGGTCTGAGCAGCGCCACCGACGCGGGACACCGAGATACCGGCGTTGATCGCGGGACGGATACCAGCGTTGAAGAGGTCGGTTTCCAGGAAGATCTGACCGTCGGTGATGGAGATCACGTTGGTCGGAACGAAAGCGGAAACGTCACCGGCTTGCGTTTCGATAACCGGCAGCGCGGTCAGCGAACCGCTCTTGCCCGTCACGGCGCCGTTGGTGAAACGCTCGACCCAGGCTTCGGAAACGCGGGCAGCGCGTTCCAGCAGGCGGGAGTGGAGGTAGAAGACGTCGCCCGGATAGGCTTCACGGCCCGGCGGACGGCGCAGCAGCAGGGAAACCTGACGGTAGCCCCAAGCTTGCTTGGTCAGATCGTCGTAAATGATCAGGGCATCTTGACCACGGTCACGGAAGTATTCGCCCATCGAGCAGCCGGCGTAGGGAGCCAGGTACTGCAGCGCGGCCGATTCCGAAGCGGAAGCGGCGACGACGATGGTGTATTCCATGGCGCCGTGCTCTTCAAGCTTGCGCACGACGTTGGCGATGGTCGAAGCCTTCTGGCCGACGGCGACATAAACGCAGAACAGGTTCTTGCCCTTCTGGTTGATGATCGCATCGACAGCGACGGCGGTCTTGCCGGTCTGGCGGTCGCCGATGATCAGTTCGCGCTGGCCGCGGCCAACCGGAACCATCGAGTCGACGCACTTCAGACCGGTCTGCACCGGCTGCGAAACCGACTTACGCCAGATGACGCCAGGAGCGACCTTTTCCAGCTTGTCGGTTTCCTTGGCGTTGATCGGGCCCTTGCCGTCGATCGGCTGGCCCAGGGTGTTGACCACGCGGCCGAGCAGTTCCGGACCAACCGGCACTTCCAGGATGCGGCCGGTCGTCTTGACCGTATCGCCTTCGGAGATGTGCTCGTATTCGCCCAGGATAACGGCGCCGACGGAGTCGCGTTCGAGGTTGAGCGCCATGCCGATGGTGTTGCCGGGGAATTCCAGCATTTCGCCTTGCATGACGTCCTGCAAGCCATGCACGCGGCAGATACCGTCAGTGACGGAAACCACGGTGCCCTGCGTACGCACTTCCGATGCGCCTTGCAGGTTCTGGATCTTGCTCTTGATCAGTTCAGAAATTTCGGAAGGATTCAACTGCATGAAAATCTCCTAGTTGTTCAGTGCCACGGCCATCGCGTCAAGCTTGCCGCGGACTGAAGCATCCAGCATCTGGTCACCGACGGTAACCCGCACACCACCGATCAGGCTCGCATCGACTTCGACGCGGGCGGTCAGGCGGGTTCCGAAACGCGGCTCCAGTTGCTGCAGCAGAGCAGCGACCTGGGCGTCGTCAATCGGGAATGCGGAATACACCACCGCCTCCTGGACCCCTTCTTCCTGGCTGCGCGCCAGATCGAAAAGCCGGGAAATCTCCGGCAGGAGTGCGAGACGCCGGTTTTCTGCGAGGGTACGAACAAAATTGGCGAGAATCGGGTCGCTGTCTTCGGACAGCGAAATGAACAATTCTGCAATCTGTTCAGCGGAGAGCCGGGGATTGCCCATGACCTGAGCCATGTCCCCGTCCTGGGCGATCAGCGCCAGCCTTTGCAGGCGCTGCGACCAGATGCCCTGGGCCCCGCTTTCCTTGGCCAGCTTGAAAGCGGCGTCGGCGTAGGGGCGAGCGATGGTGACGGATTCAGCCATAAGCGTTACAGATCCTGTTTGATCGTGGCCAGAATGTCGGAATGAGCCTGGGCGTTGATCTCGCGGCGCAGAATCTGCTCGGCACCGGTGACCACCAGGGCAGCGACCTGTTCGCGCAGCTGTTCCTTGGCACGGACGGCCTCCTGTTCGATTTCGGCCTTCGCACCGGCGACGATGCGGTCGGCTTCGACCTTGGCATTCGCCTTGGCTTCCTCGATCAGTTGGGCGCCGCGCTTTTCAGCGTTGGCGATCAGTTCGGCAGCCTTTTCCTTGCCTTCACGGAGAGCATCCGTGGAGCGCTTGGTGGCCAGTTCGAGATCCTGCTTGCCGCGTTCAGCAGCAGCCAGACCATCCGCGATCTTCTTCGCACGCTCGTCGAGCGCCTTCACAATGGGGGGCCACACGAATTGCATCGTGAACCACGCCAGAATGAAGAACACAACGAGCTGTGCAAACAACGTTGCGTTCAGATTCACGGTGTTAGTCCTCTTCTAAAGGGTTGATCGGAAGAGGAGTAATTAACCTGCGACCAGTTGGAACGGGTTGGCAAAGGCGAACATCATGGCGATACCGACGCCGATCAGGAAGGCGGCATCGATCAGACCGGCCAGCAGGAACATCTTGGTCTGCAGGGCGTTCATCAGTTCCGGCTGACGAGCCGAAGCTTCAATGTACTTGCCGCCCATCAGGCCGATACCGATACAGGCGCCGATAGCACCCAGACCAATGATCAGGCCGGCAGCCAGAGCAACAAAACCGAGAACGTGTTCCATGACAACTCCTTGCTAAGTTTAAGTAATGAAAAGGTAAAGCGAAAACAGGGTTACTACGTTGAATCTGTTGGGTGAGTCTTAGTGTGCTTCGTGCGCCTGACCGATGTAGACCAGGGTCAGCATCATGAAGATGAAAGCCTGCAGGGCGACGATCAGGATGTGGAAGATGGCCCAGATCGAACCCGACAGGATGTGACCGATGAACAGGAAGACGCCGGTGGTCGTACCAGCCCAGGCGGCACCCATGAGGGCGATCAGCATGAACACCAGTTCGCCGGCGTACATGTTGCCGAACAACCGCATGCCGTGCGAAACGGTCTTGGCCAGGAACTCGATCATCTGCATCGCAAAGTTGATCGGGTAGAGCAGCGGATGGCTGCCGAACGGCGCGGTGAAGAGTTCGTGCATCCAGCCGCCGAAGCCCTTGATCTTGACGTTGTAGTAGAGGCAGACGAGCAGGACGCCGATCGACATGCCCAGCGTGCCGTTCAGGTCGGCGGTCGGGACCACGCGCAGGTAGGCGTGATGATCGCCGGTGACGGTCTGCCAGATCGTCGGCAGCAGGTCGAGCGGCAGGAAGTCCATCGAGTTCATCAGGAAAATCCAGATGAAGACGGTCAGCGCCAGCGGACCGACGGCCTTGCGCGATTCGGCGCTATGGACGATGCCCTTGGCCTGCTCATTGACCATTTCGAGAACGATTTCGACGGCAGCCTGCATGCGGCCCGGCACGCCGGAGGTCACGCTCTTGGCCACACGCCACATGACGAAGAGGCCGAGGACGCCCATCAGAACGGAGAAAACCACCGTATCGAGGTTGATGACGCTGAAGTCGATGATGCTCTTCTGCGCATGACCCGTGCTATTGAGATGGGTCAGGTGGTGAACGATATATTCGCCGGCGGTGGGCGCGTTCGCTGCTGCTTCGTGGCCTGCTGTAGACATGATCAGGATTTCTTCCAAAACGCAATAAAACCAGCATGTAGAACAATCGCCAGACCAATCAGCAAGCTGGGCCAGTGCATCCCGGGATACCCCTTGATGGCGATTGCCAGTATTCCTATGGTGGCGCCGATCTTGAGGAATTCGCCGACAAAGAAGTTCGCTGCGTAGGACGCCCCCGCGCGATTCTTCAACATCGTCAGCCGGACAGCAAAGAACAGGTTGGGCACGATAGCAGCCACAGCCGCAATCCCAACCGAAACCAGCCCCCGGGTTCCCACGATAGCACCAGCCGCGATCGCTGTTATCAATGCTGCACCAAGTTGTAGATATATCGCTTTCAACATGGTGTCACGCAATCGCTGACCGGCTTAGCCACACAGACCTAAATGATACAAGACTTCAAAAAATAGCGTCAATGAAAAATAAGGGTTTACCGCAATCTAAGTACCCTGACGCAACTTGCCGAGGATGCCTTCGAGCTGGTCGAGATTGCCGAATTCGATGGTCACCTTGCCCGCTCCCTTCTTGTTGCTGCGGATGGCGACGGCCGCCCCGACGGCATCCGAGAGCTCTTCCTGGAGGCGCACGAGGTCGCGGTCGACCACCGGCGTCGCCGGTTTCTTCGGCGGATTGACGATCTGCTGCACCAGCCGCTCGGTCTCGCGCACGGTCAGTTCCTTCTGCACCACCCGCTGCGCCACCGCCACCTGCTGCGCCCCGGGCAGCGGCAACAGGGCGCGCGCGTGGCCCATGTCGAGCTTGCCGCTCATCAGCAGCTCCTGGACCGGCGCCGACAACTGCAGCAGGCGCATCAGGTTGGACGCTGCCGGGCGCGAGCGGCCGACGGCATCCGCCGCCTGCTGATGGGTGAGACCGAATTCCTGGATCAGACGCTGCAGGCCCTGCGCTTCTTCGAGCGGATTGAGGTTCTCGCGCTGGATGTTCTCGATCAGCGCCATCGCCAGCGCCTGCTCGTCGGGGATCGCCCGCACCAGCACCGGCACCTCGCCCAGGCCAGCCTGCTGCGCCGCGCGCCAGCGGCGTTCGCCGGCGACGATCTCGTAGCGCTCGGCACCCGGCGTCTTGTCAACGGCGCGTACCAGGATCGGCTGCATCACGCCCTGGGCCTTGATCGAGGCGGCCAGTTCAGCGAGCGACTCCGGGTCCATCCGCGTGCGCGGCTGGTACTTGCCCGGCTTCAGGCGGTCTACCGGCAGATTGCGCAATTCGTCGTCGGCTTTCGCATCGCTGCCTGCGAGCAGCGCGTCGAGGCCGCGGCCGAGCCCCTTCATCTTGATCATTTGGCGACCCTTTCGAGAATTTCGCGGGCAAGCGAGGTGTAGGCCTGCGCCCCCTTGGAGTTTTTGTCAAAGGCATTGACCGGCTTGCCGTAGGACGGCGCCTCGGCGAGACGGACGTTGCGCGGCACGATGGTCTGGTAGACCTTGCTGCCGAAGTGGCTTTCGAGTTCGTTGGAGACCTGCTGGGTCAGCGTGCTCTGGCCGTTGTACATGGTGCGCAGCAGGCCCTCGATTTCGAGCCGGGAATTGAGGTGGTGGCGCACCTTGCGCAGCGTTTCGACGAGATCGGAGAGGCCTTCCAGCGCGTAGTACTCGCACTGCATCGGGATCAGCACCGAATCGGCGGCGACCAGCGCGTTGACGGTCAGCATGTTGAGCGCCGGCGGGCAGTCGATGAGGACGAAATCGTATTCATCGTGATTCTGGGCCAGCGCCTCCTTGAGCCGGTATTCGCGCCGGTCGAGTTCGATCAACTCGACTTCGGCGCCAGCCAGCTCGCGGTTGGCAGGCAGGATGTCGAAGTCAAAATCGGTCTTGATGCAGACTTCGCGCAGGGAAGCAGCGCCGATCAGCAACTGATAGACGGTGGGCAACGCTTCCTTCTTGGTGATGCCGGAACCGGTCGTCGCGTTGCCCTGTGGGTCCATATCGATCAGCAGCACGCGCTGACCCTCGGCACCCAGCGAAGCGGCGAGGTTGACGGCGGTCGTCGTCTTGCCGACGCCGCCCTTCTGGTTGGTGATGGCGAGTACTTTCATTGGCCCGCTTTCAGGATGATCAGGTGTCTTTCGGCGTCCAGCCCGGGCACGGACAAGGGAACGATGCGGTCGACGACGATGTCGGCCGGCAGGGCGGCGATTTCCGCGTCGGGGCAAACGCCCTTCATCGCCAGCCAGCGACCGCCGGGGGCCAGCAGGTGGCGGGTGAGTTCAACGAAAAGCTTGAGCTCGGCAAAGGCACGCGAACTGATCTGCGCGTACTGGCCGCCCAGCTCCTCGACCCGCGCATGGTCGACCGCGACATTCTTCAGGCCGAGCTGGATCGCCGCCTGCTGCAGGAAGGTCGCCTTTTTCTGCACGGTATCGACCATGCGCACGGAAAGCTGCTGACGGGCGATGGCCAGCGGGATGCCGGGCAGGCCGCCGCCGGAACCGACGTCGAGCAGGGCGCCGTCATTGACGTAGGGCAGGATCGCCAGCGAATCGAGCAGATGATGCGAGATCGCCTGGTCCGGATCGCGTAGCGCGGTGAGGTTGTAGGTCTTGTTCCACTTCAGCAGCAGGTCGCGGAAGGCGAGCAGTTGCTGCTGCGCGGCGTCGGGCAGGTCGATGCCGAGTGTGGCGAGACCTTCCGGAAGGGTGATCGCGCTCATGCCGCCCGCGACAGGTTGAGGCGCTTCAGGTGGATCAGCAGCAGCGAAATCGCCGCCGGCGTGATGCCCTGAATGCGCGAAGCCTGGCCGATGGTCTGCGGCCGGTGCTGCTGCAGCTTCTGGCGGACCTCGTTGGACAAACCGGCGACCGTTGCGTAGTCGATGTCGTCCGGCAGTTCGGTGCTTTCGTAGCTGGCCGACTTCGCCACTTCTTCGGCCTGGCGGTCGATGTAGCCCTGGTACTTGGCGGCAATCTCCAGTTGCTCAATCACCGCCGCGTCGATTTCCGGCGCCGCCGGCAAGACGCCGTCGATCGGCAGCGAAACCAGTTCGCGCCAGGCCACCTCCGGCCGCCGCAGCAGCTCGAACAGGCTGTATTCGTGCTCGATCGGCTTGCCCAGCACGCGCTGGCAATCGTCGGCGGCGACGATCTTCGGATTGACCCAGGTCGCTTTCAGCCGTTCCTGCTCGGCGGCGATCGCGTCGCGTTTGCGGCAGAAAGCGGCCCAGCGCACGTCATCGACCAGGCCGAGTTCGCGCCCCTTTTCGGTCAGGCGCAGGTCGGCGTTGTCCTCGCGCAGGCTGAGGCGGTATTCGGCGCGGCTGGTGAACATCCGGTAAGGATCGGCAACGCCGCGCGTCACCAGGTCGTCGACCATCACGCCGAGGTAGGCTTCGTTGCGCTTCGGGCACCAGCCGGCTTCGCCACGCACGTGGCGCACCGCGTTGATGCCGGCGAGCAGGCCCTGCGCCGCCGCTTCCTCGTAGCCGGTAGTACCGTTGATCTGACCGGCGAAGAAGAGGCCGCCGATCGCCTTGCTTTCCAGCGTGTCCTTGAGCCCGCGCGGGTCGTAGAAATCGTATTCGATGGCGTAGCCGGGGCGCAGGATGTGACAGTTCTCCAGGCCGCGGATCGAACGCACCAGCGCCAGCTGGATGTCGAAGGGCAGGCTGGTGGAGATCCCGTTCGGATAGATCTCGTGCGTCCCCAGGCCCTCCGGTTCGAGAAAGACATGGTGGCTGCTCTTGTCGGCGAAGCGGTGGATCTTGTCTTCGATCGACGGGCAGTAGCGCGGCCCGACCCCTTCGATGACGCCGGTGTACATCGGCGAGCGGTCGAGGCCGCCGCGGATGATCTCATGCGTGCGCTCGTTGGTTTCGGTGATCCAGCACGGCAACTGGCGCGGATGCTGGGCGGCGTTGCCGAGGAAGGAGAAGACCGGCAGCGGATCGTCCGAGTACTGCTCCTCCATCACCGAAAAATCGATCGTCTTGCCGTCCAGGCGCGCCGGCGTCCCGGTCTTCAGGCGCCCCTGCGGCAGCTGCAGTTCCTGCAGGCGGCGGGCCAGCGAGACCGATGCCGGATCGCCCATGCGGCCACCGGTGTAGTTCTCCAGCCCGACGTGGATCTTGCCGTTGAGGAAGGTGCCGGCGGTGAGGACGACGGCGTCGGCCATGAAGCGGATGCCGAGCTGGGTGATCGCACCACGCACACGGTCGCCATCGACGATCAGGTCGTCGACGGCCTGCGCGAAGATCGTCAGATTCGGCTGGTTTTCCAGGCGCCAACGGATCGCCTGGCGGTACAGCACACGGTCGGCCTGGGCGCGCGTCGCGCGTACCGCCGGGCCTTTCGACGCATTGAGGATGCGGAACTGGATGCCGGCTTCGTCGGTCGCCGCCGCCATCGCGCCGCCCAGCGCATCGACCTCGCGCACCAGATGGCCCTTGCCGATGCCGCCGATCGACGGGTTGCAGCTCATCGCCCCGAGCGTTTCGAGGTTGTGCGTCAGCAACAACGTGGCCGCACCGGCCCGCGCCGCGGCAAGCGCGGCTTCGGTACCGGCGTGGCCGCCGCCGACGACGATGACATCGAAACGGGTGGGATAAAGCATGGGAAAATGTCTTGTTGCGGCGCAGTATGGGACCGGCGATTTTACGTCAGGCAACTGGAAAATCACAGACTTAAGCAAGCCAGGCAAACACAACACACAGTTCGGCTTGCCGTCGCCGGGCTTCTACAGTAATTTTCCGGAAATGAATCACAAAACCGCCGGCAACGGCAGCCCGCTCGACGACGAGGAAATGCTGCTCGTCCTCCAGCACTCGCTGACCAAGAAACGTGTCCTGCTCATCGACCGCCACCCGCCGGCGCGCGACGCGCTGCGCCTGATGCTCGGCGCGCTCGGTGTGACCGCGGTGCATGGCGCCGGCAACTCGGCCGAGGTGATCCGCCAGGTCAAAGCCAACCGTTTCGACATCATACTTTCCGACTTCGTCCTCGACGATGGCCGCGACGGCCAGCAACTGCTCGAGGAACTGCGCCACGCCCACCTGATTCCGCTGGCGACGGTGTACATGATCATCACCAGCGAACGCGGCTATACCAATGTTGTCGCCCTCGCCGAACTGGCCCCCGACGATTACCTGATCAAGCCTTTCACCGCCGAGCAACTGCAGGGACGCCTGGTTCGCGCCATCTACAAGAAGCATGTGCTGCGCAAGATCTACGAGCACATCGAAGCCAGCGAACTGCTGGAGGCGGTCGCCTCCTGCGACCGCGTGATCCAGCAGCAACCGCTGTACATGTACGACGCGCTACGCTTCAAGGGCGAACTGCTGCACCAGCTAGGGCGCACCCAGGAAGCCGAGGAAGTCTATCGACGCGTCCTCGAAGGCCGTGTCGTTCCCTGGGCAAAGATGGGCCTGGCCACTGCGCTGCGCGACCGCAACGCCCTCGACGAAGCGAAGCAGCTCGCCGAACAGGTACTGCTCGAAGCCCCGGAATTTCTCTCCGCCTACGACTTCCTGGCCTCGGTCCATGAAGCCCAGGGCCGCCTTCAGGAGGCGCAACTGGTCCTGCAACGGGCTGCCGAAGCCTCGCCGCACAACACCGTGCGGCAGCGCCTGGTCGGCGACGTCGCCGCCCGCAACAAGGATTTCCTGGTCGCCGAGAAAGCCTACAGCAAGGTCATGGAGCGCAGCCGGGGTTCGTTGTTGCGCAGCGTCGACGATTTCGCCAACCTGTCGCGCGTCCTCGTCGAGCGTGGCGATGTCGAAGCGTCGCGGCGCATCGTCGGCGAGATGAAGCGCGAGTTGCGCGGCGACAAGCAGGCGACGCTCGCCGCCCTCGTCGTCGAAAGCCTCTGCCTCGAACGCGAGGGGGCACCGGCCAAGGCCACGCAACTGATCGACCAGGCACTGGAGATGCAGCAGGAACTGAGCGCCGAGGCCAGCGAAAAAGGCCGCCCGGTCTCCCAGCGCCTCGCCGTCGACCTTGCCCACGCCTGCATCGCCACCGGCAAGCAAGCCGATGCCGAACGCATCATGCGCCAGGTCGCCGCCGAGAACAACGACGACAACCACCTGCTCGGCCACATCCACAACGTGTTCGAGAAAACCGGCCAGGTCGACACCGGCAAGGCGCTGCTCGCCGAAGTCAGCAAGGAGATCGTCCGCCTCAACAACGAGGGGGTGATGGGCGCGCGCGCCGGCAATTTCGAGGAATCGGTCAGGCTGCTGATGCAGGCCGCCGACCAGATGCCCAACCTGCAGTTCCTGGTCAACGCGGCGAAAGCGATCTACACCCTGCTCGACAAGCGGGGCTGGAACGACGAACTGGCGCAACGTGCCGGCGAATACCTGGCGCGCGCCCAGCAGAAGGACCGCAAGAGTCCGAAAGTGGCGTCGGCCAAGCAGATGCAACTCGCGGTGGCCAAAAAATACGGCGTCGGACCGGATAGCTGAGCGACCGAGCCGGGAGCGGCATGATAAAGTCGCCCTCTTTCCCACCACGGACCCTGCCATGTTCTCTGGAATCGTCGCGGCCGTCGGCCGCATCACCGAACTGACGCCGCGCGAAGTCGGCTACCGCCTGACCGTAGACGCCGGCAAACTCGACATCAGCGACCTCGCCATCGGCGATTCGATCGCCCACAGCGGCGTCTGTCTCACCGTCGTCGGCAAGGAAGACAACTGCTTCATGGTCGATGTCTCCCCGGAAACCCTGTCCTGCACCGTCGGCCTCGACGCCCCCGGCCCGGTCAACCTGGAAAAGGCGCTGCGTCTGGCTGACGTCATCGGCGGCCACCTGGTCTCCGGCCACGTCGACGGCGTTGGCGAAGTGCTGCGTTTCGACGCCGTCGGCGACAACCGCCTGCTCGAAATCCGCGCCCCGCAGGACATCGCAAAGTACATCGCGCGCAAGGGATCGGTCGCCGTCGACGGCACCAGCCTGACCACCAACGAGGTCAAGGGCACCGATTTCACCATCAACCTGATCCCGCACACGCTGGAAAACACCACGCTCAACCGCCTGCAGCCGGGCAGCAAGGTCAATCTCGAGGTCGACCTGATCGCCCGCTACTGCGAACGCCTGCTCAGCGCCGACCGCGCCGCCTGACCACCGATGCGCGCTGCCGCGACTCTGCTGGCGGCCGTCCTGCTCGCCGGCTGTGCCGGCAGCGGAGCGCTCCCCGGTAGTCTCACTGTCACCGAACTCGAACAACGCCTCGGCGCCCCCGCCATGCGCTGGAGCGAGACGGACGGCGGCGAAACCCTGGCCTACCCGGAAGGGCCGCAAGGCTACCGGACCTGGTTCGTGCGCAGCGATGCCAGCGGCCATGTCGTCGCCCGCGACAACGTGCTGGTCGCCGCCCAGTTCGCGAAAATCCAGCCGCAGATGCGCGAGGAAGACGTCCTCCGCCTGCTCGGCCCACCGGTTCCGCACTGGGTCACCTACTTCAAGGCGCGCGACGAACTGGTCTGGGAATGGCGTTATTGCGACGACTGGAACGAACCCGCCCGCTTCGACGTCATGTTCGACGGCCGCACCCGACGCGTCCGCTCGACCTACGCCGCCTCCGAAGATTTGCGCGGCCTCAACTGGTTCGGTAATTTCCGCGGCTGGTGCAGCCGCTGAAACGTTTTCCGCAGCGCCCTTGAAAAAGCCCCCGGCCGCCCCCATAATCCAGAGCATGGTTGTAATTCCGGCAATCTGGAGGCGTTCTGGACAGGGGTTCGATTCCCCTCACCTCCACCCAAGGACATTCGGGGAGTGTCCTTGCGATGGGGGTGTACTGGTTTCGACAGGGCGGACAAAGGTGCGCAGGCAACTCGAAAGGCGACGGACGTAATCCGCGCAAATCCATAATTGCCAACGATGAGCAATTCGCTATTGCCGCCTAAAAACGGATAGCCGGGGCTGCTGAAGCCTTGTTACCAAAGACAGCCGGCGGGGACTTCGGTCCCCGTCGTCACGTTTACGACCGGCAATTCAGCCGGCGTAATGGAAGCTGCGCGTGGCATGGACACCGACGACGCGCGCCGGATTGAGGATGCCGCTACGCTCCAGTTGCTTGATCACCCGCGACACCGTCTCGAAGCGCAGGTCGGTGATGTCGGCGATTGCCTGCCGCGTCGGCAGCACCACCTGCCCGTCGCTTTCGACCAGCAGACGGACCAGCGCCAGGACACGATCGACCGCCTGGCCGCCGCGCAACGCCACCACCTCGGCCGCCCGCTGCTGGGCGCGGGCCAGCGTGGCGAGCAGGGAATCGCCGGCCAGCCCGGCCTCGCCCTCCGGCCAGGGGACGATTTCGCAGTCGGTCAGGGCGCAGGCCGAGAAGGTATAGACGCCGAACAGCAGGGTTTCGCAGCCGACGATGTCGTTGGCGATGGCCAGGCTGGCGAAACGCTCGCCGCCCGCCTGCGGGCTGTCGAGACGGAGCACGCCACGGCGCAGGCGCCAGGCCACGCCTTCATCACCGGCGCGGTAGAGGCTGACGCCGCAGTCGAGACGACGCGGTCCGGCAGTCGCCGGGGTCTTGCGATCGATCCTGAACAAGCCCATCTTCCACTCCTCCACAAACGACAAAACCCCGGTCGGGATCGACCGGGGTCATTTCAGGCAATTGCCTCAGAACTTGATGTTGATGCCGGCATACAGCGAGCGGCCCATGCCGGGCACCGGGTTGCCCCAGCCGATCATCCCGTCGGCCACCGGCGGATTCATCGACATCGTCCGCCCCTGACCGAGGTAAGCGCCGCCGAGCGGCATCTCGTAGTAGCGATCGAATAGGTTTTCAACCCCGAAGTCGAGACGGACTTGCTTCCAGGTGTGGCTCAACCGCAAATTGACCAGCCCGTAACCGGCGGTCTTGACCTCGTTGCGCATGTCGGACACCTTGTTCTTCGCCGCCACGCCGACCACCTCCAGCGCATTCTCCCAGCCAGCCAGCTTCTGGGTCAGCGTCAGCGTCGCGTTGAGCGGCATGATGTTGTAGAGATCGTCGCCGGTCTTGCGGTTCTTGCCGCGCGTGTAGCTCAACACGCCCTTCAGGCCGAACTGGCCGAAACCGGTGCTGGCCAGCGGCGTTTTGCCGGACAGGTCGAGACCGTAGAGGCGGGCGGACTGATTGACGTAGCGCAGCACTGTGAACTGGTCGGTGAGGAGCGTGGTGCGCGGCGCGTTGGTGGCGGCGTTCCACTGGACGGCGTCGATGTAGTCGCTGACATGCGTGTAGTAAGGCGTCAGCTTGAGTTCGCGGCTGCGCTCGGCGTTGTGCCAGTCAAAGGTGGTCGACAGGGTGTAGGCCTTTTCCGGATCGAGATCCGGATTGCCGACGTAACCGTTGCCATCGCCGACATAGTTGTTCATCGTCGCCGCCATCGGCCAGGTCGACCACGGATAGGCCTCGTACAGGCCGGGCGAACGCGTCTTGCGCGCGAAACCGATGTCAATATCGAGCGAGTTGCTGGCGGCGTAGCGGGCAAGGGCGGTGAAATCCCAGTTGTTGTCGTGGCGCGAACGGTCGCTGGCGTTGAAACGCGCGGCATCGGCACTGGTCATGCCGAAACTTCCCGGCGGCGCCGGGTCGACGTCGTAGCCGCGCACCTTGCCGGCATCCATCGCCACCCGTTCGAAACGCAAGCCCAGCGACGTGGTCCAGCGTTCGCTGCGACGGCTTTCCCATTCGGCGAACAAGGCGCTGCGGTCGCGCTGGCCGTCGTTGATGTTGACGAAGGTCCCGGGCCCCATACCGCCGCCGGAAGCCGGCCACCAGTCGTCGAGACGGTATTTCTGCAGCTCGCCGCCGACGCGCAGCAGATCCTTGCTGCCGAGTTGCACATCGGCCTTCAGGCTGGCGCCGGTGGTTTTGCTGGCGGTCTTCATCGGCATCCCGGCGGCGCAGGTACCGGCCGGGTCGCCGGTATAGCGGATCGGCGTGCAAGGCGAACCATCGATAGCGCCGGAATTCGAGCCGTACCAGTAACGTTTGTCGTCGCCGAAGTCCATGAAGTGATCGACGGTCTCGTGATAGACGCGGGCTTCCAGCTTGCCCCAGTCGTAGTCGCCGAGCCAGCGCAGGTTGATGCGCTTCTGCTCGTTGTCGAGCAGGTCCATGCGCTGGTTCGGGTAGAGCTGCTCCGGCATGTCCTGGTAGCCGACTTTGGCTTCGAACAGATGGTTGGCGTTGCGGAAGGCCAGGCCGAGGGTGTGGTTGCCGCTCTGGTAACTGGTCGAGCCGACCTCGTCGCGGTCTAGACGGTGGCCGGCGCGACCGGTGGCGGTGTAGTTCTTGAAGTTGCCGCCGGCGCTGTAGTTGTCGGCGGCGCTGTAGGCGCCGCTATAGCTCAGGCTGAGGCTGTCGCTGGCGACGGTGGCGCTGGCGTTGACGCCGCGGGCGTCGTTGTTGCTGCGATAGAAGGCGCCAACTTCGCCCTTGACCAGGCGCTCGCCGGGCGCGGCGAATTCCGGGGCGCGCGTTTCGGCGACGATGCTGCCGCCAATGCTGTCGCCGCCGACGCTGACCGGGCTGATCCCGGCATAGACGGTGAGGGCGCCGACCTGACTCGGATCGAGGTAGGAGAGCGCCGGGTTCATGTGGTTGGGGCAGGCGGCGATGAAATCCATGCCATCGACCTTGATGCGCAGGCGGTCGTCGGCCAGGCCGTGGATCGCCGGCAGGCTGGAAACGGCGCCGGCACCGTAGAAGCTGACGCCGGGAACCTCCTGCAGCAGCGATGCGACATCGCTGTTGCGGGCGCCGCGCTGGCGCAGTTCGGCTGCGTCGAGCTGAGTGGTGCTGCCAGCGCTCTTGTCGCGCTCGGCGCTGACGGTGATTTCACCGAGGGTCTGCGCCGTTGCCGGCGTACTCAGGGCGAACGAGGAAAAGGCGAAGCCGATGGCCGCCGCCAGCGGCCGAACGGAAAAAGACATACGAACCCCCAATTATTTTTGATCGACGACAAGGGGGCGATTGTCGGCAAGGAAGCTGCCCACGGGAATGTGACAAATCGTCGCACCCCTGCGGCAGCGGGCGTCACGCCGCTGGTTCAGGCGTTGAGCTTTTCCAGCGCTTCGCGCAAACGGGCCGGCTCGTCCAGGCGCAGCATCTTGCGCACGTTGGGCGCCAGTTCGGCGAGTTCCGACTTGAGGACGCGACTCTTGACCTTGAGGATCTGCGACGGATGCATCGAGAAAATGCGCAGGCCCATGCCGAGCAGCAGCCGGGTCAGCTTGGGGTCGCCGGCCATTTCGCCGCACACCGAGACCGGCACGCCGGCCTTCTCGGCGCTCGAGATGGTATGCGCCAGCAGCATCAGCACCGCCGGGGGCAGCGGGGCGTAGAGCGCGGCGACCTGCTCGTCGGAGCGGTCGATCGCCAGCGTGTACTGGATCAGATCGTTGGTGCCGATCGACAGGAAGTCGAGCCGACGCAGGAAGATGCCGACGGCCAGCGCGGCGGCGGGAATCTCGATCATGCCGCCGACCTGAATGTGCTCGTCGAAGGCGATCTTCTCGCCGCGCAGGCTGGATTTGGCCTGCTCGACGGCGGCCAGCGTCTGGTCGATCTCGTGCGCGTGCGCCAGCATCGGGATCAGCAGTTTGATCGGGCCGAAACGCGAAGCGCGCAGGATCGCCCGCAACTGGGTCTGGAACATCTTCGGTTCGGCCAGCGACAGGCGGATCGCCCGCCGGCCGAGTGCCGGGTTGGTCTTGACGCGGTCGCCGGCGGTGGCTTCCGGCTTGATGTCCTTGTCGGCACCGAGGTCGAAGGTGCGGATGGTCACCGGCCGACCGGCCATGCCCTTGACCACCTTCTTGTACGCCTCGTACTGCTCCTGCTCATCGGGCATGTCGCCGCGATCGAGGAAGAGGAACTCGGTGCGGAACAGGCCGATGCCTTCGGCACCGCCGTCGAGCGCGTCGGGCACATCGCCGGGCAGTTCGATGTTGGCGTGCAGCGCCACTTCGATGCCGTCGATGGTCTGCGTCGGCGCGCTGCGCAACTGGCGCAGCTTGGTCTTCTCAAGTTCGATCTGCTCGGCACGCAAGCGGTACTCATCGAGCACGCGCGGATCGGGGTTGACGATGACGACGCCGCGCAGGCCGTCGACGATCAGTTGCTCGCCATCACGGATCAGCGCGCGGGCGTTTTCCAGGCCCAGCACGGCGGGAATCGCCATGCTGCGGGCGAGGATCGCCGTGTGCGAGGTGGCGCCGCCGACGTCGGTGATGAAGGAGGCAAAGCGGTGGTCCTTGAAGGCGATGGTGTCGGCCGGCGACAGATCGTGGGCGACGACGATCAGCGACTCTTCCTTGGTCTGCTTGGCCGCCTTCAGTGAAGCGCGCCCGGGATGGCCGAGCAACTCCTTGATCACCCGTTCGACCACCTGGATGACGTCGAAACGGCGTTCGCGCAGGTAGGGGTCGTCGAACTCCTCGAACTGCCCGACCAGATGTTCCATCTGCTGGACCAGCGCCCACTCGGCATTGCAGCGGCGCTCGCGGATGATCTCGCGCGGCTTGCCGACCAGTTCGTTGTCCTCGAGGAACATCGTGTGGATGTCGATGAAGGCACCCAGTTCGGCCGGCGCGTGTTCGGCGTGCTCGCGCATCTGCACCAGTTCCTGCTTGACCGCCGCGACGGCGGCGTCGAAACGGGCGATCTCCTTGTCCACCAGACGCGGCGCCAGCGTCAGGTGCGACACCTCCAGCGTCGCATGCGACATCAGCATCGCACGGCCGATGGCGATGCCGGTGGAAACGCCCAGTCCGTGCAGGATGAAGCTCATCGCGCCTATTCTCCCTCACCGAAATAGTCGGCGATCAACGCCAGCAGCGCCTCCATCGCCTCGGCCTCGTCCTTGCCGTCGGTTTCGATGGTCACCGTCGAGCCCTTGCCGGCGGCCAGCATCATCACGCCCATGATGCTCTTGGCGTTGATGCGGCGGCTGCCCTTGCTCATCCACACCTCGCAGGCGAACTTGCCGGCGAGCTGGGTCAGTTTGGCGGAAGCCCGGGCGTGCAGGCCGAGCTTGTTGATGATCAGGGTTTCCCGGGTGAGCATGGTTCAGTGGTCGAGCAGGTTGAGGATGCCGTTGCGGCCGCCGTCGCGGGCGCGCACGAGCAGGGTTTCGAGGTCCTTGTCGCGGTGGGTCAGCGCCGACAGCAACATCGGCAGGTTGACCCCGGCCAGGCCGACGACGCGGCTGGGCTGCAGGAGTTTGAGGGCAAGATTGGCCGGCGTCGCGCCGAACAGGTCGGTCAACACCAGCGCGCCACCACCATGGTCGACCGTGGCCAGCATTTCGCGCGCCGTCGGCAGCAGGTCGAGCGGATCGTCCTGCGGCGCGACGCCGAGCTGCGCCAGCAGCGGCGGCCGCTGGTTGAGGACGTTGCAGACGTCCTGCACCAGTGCTTCGCCGTAACAACCGTGAGTGATGAGGAAGATGCCGATCATGCGGGCCATTCTAACCCGCGAGACCTACTTGTTGCGCCCCCTGCCGACCACGAAAACCCCGGCGACGACCAGCGCCGCGCCAGCCAGTTGCGCCGCCGACACCGGCTCGGCGAGCAACCACCAGCCGAAACCAATGGTCAGGATCGGCCCGACCATGCCGTAGAGCGCGGCGCGCCCGGCGCCGAGACGGTGGATCGCACCGCCCAGCGCGAAGACCGGAATCACCGTTGCGAAAACCGCCATGGCCAGCGCCCAGCCATACACCGGCAAGGGTTGGACCAGGGCGGAAAGCGGTTGAGTAACAAGAAAATGCAGCAGAGTGACGCCGGTCGACATCAGCAGCGCCAGCGCCGAAAAGCGCAGCGACCCGAGGCGCTGGATCATCGCCCCGCTCCCGGAAAGATAGAGGGCATAGGCGACGCTCGACGCGAACACCAGCGCCCCGCCGATCCATATGCTGCGCGCGTCGGCGAAAGCCAGGTCGTGGGCGAAGGCGAAGCCGATGCCGGCGTAGCAGAGGACGACGGCAAGCAGTTCGCGGCGGGTGAACGGGCGGCCCTGAAAAAGGACGCCGATGAGCAGGGTCAGCGTCGGGTAGGTGAACAGGATCAGCCGCTCCAGCCCCGCCGAGATGTACTGCAGCCCCCAGAAATCGAGGATGCTGGCGCCGTAGTAGCCGAGTACGCCGAGCAGGAACAGGCGCCAGCCGTCGCCGGCGCCGAGCGGCGCGCCGCCGTGGCGGCGCAGCAGGCCGGCCCACAGGAAGACCGGCAACGAAAAACCCATGCGCAGCGCGAGCAGGGTGATCGCGTCGACGCCGTAGGGGTAGGCAAGCTTGATGAAGATCGCCTTCAGCGAGAAGCCGAGCGCGCCGACCAGCGCCAGCAGGAGACCGAGGCGTTCGGTGCCGCCGTTGCCGCTCATTGCGCGAGCCGCCGCAGATGCCAGGCGATGCCGATCACCGCCCCGGCGCAGAGCAGCGCCGCCGCCGTCACCCCCGGCCAGCCGGCATGGCTCCAGGCCCAGCCGGTGGCGGTGCCGACGACGCTGCCGCCGAGGTAGTAGCTCGACAAGTAAAGCGCCGCAACGAAACCGCGACGCGGCCCGGCGCGGTGGCCGACCCAGGCGCTGGCCACCGAATGGACGGCGAAGAAGCCGAAGGTATACAGCGTCAGCGCGCCGACGATCAGCCACAGCGGCGTCGCCAGCGTCAGCGCGATGCCGGCGGTCATCAGCAGCGCCATCAGCAACTGCATGCGCTGGCGGCCATGGCGGGCGACCTGGCGGCCGGCCCAGGCCGACGACCAACTGCCCACCGCATAGAGCAGGAAGATGCTGCCGATCGCCGCCGGCCCCAGTTCGTAAGGCGCCAGGCCGAGGCGGAAGGGCAGGTAGTTGTAGAGGCCGACCAGCGTTCCCATGCTCAGGAAGGCGGTGCAGAACAGCCAGGGCAGCCCGGGATCGGCGTAGATGCGGCGGACATCGGCAAACAGCTGACGCGGCTGCAGCGAATGTGGCCGGAAATGCGCGGCCGGCGGCAGCAGGCGCCAGAAGGCGACAGCGACCAGCAGGCCGAGCAGGCTGACGGCGAGCAGGCCGTCGTGCCAGTTGCCGGCCCAGTCGCTGACGGCGGCGGCGAGCAGGCGGCCGGCCATGCCGCCGAGCGCGTTGCCCCCGATGTAGAGACCCATCGCCCGCGCCCGCTCGGCGGCAGGCAATTCCTCGCCGAGGTAGGCCATCGCCGCCGCCGGCACGCCGGCGATGCAGACGCCGAGCCCGGCGCGGGCCACCACCAGCAACCAGAAATCGGGGGCCCAGGCGGAGGCCAGCGAAAAGACGGCGGCGCCGGCAAGGCCGATGCGCATCAGCCGCTCGCGCCCCCAGCGGTCGGCGATCAGGCTGAGCGGGATGAGCAGCAAGGCCATCATGCCGGTGCCGGCGGTCACCGCCAGGCTGGCGCTTCCCGGCGTGATGCCGAAAGCGACCGTCAGTTGTGGCAGCAGCGGCTGCGTGCCGTAGAGCAGCAGGAAGCAGGAAAATCCCGCCAGCGACAAGGCCAGCGTGATGCGGAACGAAAGGGGCGAAGACAAGGCGTTTCCCGGCAAGGTGCAGGGGGTCGATTGAACGCCGGGCCGGCGTCGTCGGCAATTGGTATTATCGCAAGCGAGCATTCGATACAGACGAAACCATGCACTACGACCTTCCCGATCTCCGGCTCGTCGCCGCGATCGCCGACTGCGGCGCCCTGAGCCGCGCCGCCGAGCGCGTGCACCTGGCGCCGTCGTCGGCCAGCCATCGTTTGAGCCAACTTGAAGCAAGCCTCGGCGTGGCCCTCTTCGAACGCCACGCGCGCGGCCTGACGCCGACCGTCGCCGGCGAATCGCTGCTCCGCCACGCCCGCCAGGTGTTCGCCCAGCTCGAACAGATGCACGCCGACCTCGCCCCCTACGCCAGCGGCCTGAACGCCCAGGTGACGGTGTTCGCCAACACCAACGCGATCAACTGCTTCCTGCCCGAGGACCTCGGCGACTTCCTGCGCGAGCATCCGCAGATCCGCGTCAGCCTTGAGGAACAGCCGAGCCCGGCGATCGTCGGCGCGGTCGCCGCCGGCCAGGTCGATATCGGCGTGGTCGCCGCCGAAGGCGATTTCGGCGGCCTGGAAGTGACGCCCTACCGGCGCGACCGGCTGGTGCTGATCGTTCCCGACGAGCATCCGCTGGCGCAAAAAACCGAGATCGCCTTCGCCGACGTGTTGAGCGAGGCCTTCGTCTGCCTGCACGCCGGCAGCGCCATCCACACCTTCATGATGAACCACGCGGCGCGCCTGGGTGGCCGGCTCGACGTGCGCATCCAGGTGCGCAGCTTCGCCGCCGTCTGCCGCATGGTCGGCGCCGGCGTCGGCATCGGCATGGTGCCGCGCTCCTCGGTCGCCGCCGACGAGCGCCTGCAGACGGTGGAGATCGCCGACGCCTGGGCGCCGCGCGACCTCCATCTGTGCGTCCGCGAACGCGCCGCGCTCAGTCCGGCAGCGCGTGCGCTGTTCGACCACCTGGCGACCATGGGCGGCTGAGGCCTCAGACCGGGGTCAGCCAGTCGGCGTGGCGCGCATCCTCGCCGCGCACGCAGGCGAAGAAAGCCTGCTGCAGTTGGCGGGTCAGCGGACCGGGCCGACCGCTGCCGATTTTCCGGCGGTCGACCTCGATCACCGGCGTGATTTCGGCGGCGGTACCGGTCAGGAAGACCTCGTCGGCGCAATACAGTTCGTCGCGGGTGATGCGCTTGCTGCGCACCGCCAGGCCGAGTTCGCCGGCCAGCGTGCACACCGTGCGGCGGGTGATGCCGTCGAGCGCCGAGGTGGTTTCCGGCTGCAGCAGCTCGCCGTCGCGGACCAGGAAGAGGTTTTCGCTCGAACCTTCGGCGACGTAGCCCTCGGTGTCGAGCAGCAGCGCCTCGTCGTAGCCGTCGCGGCGCGCTTCGCGCACGGCGAGGATGGAGTTGGCGTACATTGAAATGGCCTTGGCCCGGCACATCTGCACGTTCGGATGGTGCCGCGCATACGACGAAACGCGCACGCGGATGCCGTTCTCCAGCGCCGTCTGGCCGAGATAGGCGCCCCAGTCCCAGGCGGCGACCATGGCGTGAGTCGCGGCGCCGGCCGGGTCGACGCCGGTCTTCTCGGCGCCGAGAAAAATCAGCGGCCGGATGTAGCCGCTGTTCAGCCCGTTGCGCGTCACCGCCTCGCGGCAGGCGGCGGCCAGCGTTGCCCGATCGAAGGGCAGGTCGATGGCCAGGATGTGCGCCGAATCTTCCAGGCGCTTGAGATGCTCGGCGAGCCGGAAGATCGCCGGGCCGGTCGGCGTCGCGTAGGCGCGCAGGCCTTCGAAACAGCCGTAGCCGTAATGCAGGGTATGGGTCAGCACGTGCACCTTGGCATCGCGCCAGGGCAACCAGTGGCCGTCGAGCCAGATGAATCCGTCTTTGTCTTGCATGGTGATTTTCCTCATGGAGATATCTCGGTTGACCGCAGCGGCGGTCGGCTGAAACGCGCGCCCGGGTAGGCGCGACGGTGTCCGCTGTGACAGGCGCCGGGTAGGCGTGCGCTGACGGAATGAACGGTGAGGAAAGGATCGGCCTGAGCAAGAGTGAAAACAAACGAATCTTCATCGTCACACATGAGTTCATTTCATTTAAGCCCACCGGGCGCGCCCCAGACCGTCGCATCACTTCGCCTGCCGGACGCGCCGTTTCCTGCATTGACGGAGAACGGATTCGACGGCAATACTATTTCGAGACAAGGGCAGGCTTCGGCGTGCGCAAAACGATATTCGTGAGGAGACGCAGTGAAGTACGACGAGTACAGACTTGACGACTTCCAGTGCAGCGCTGGCCAGCCTGCCGCGCCGCATCGGTTCTGGCGACGCAATGCCGGAATGCCGCGCCCGATATCGTGATCGATAGCGAACCTTACCGGGAACGCCTGCACCTGGCGCTGGAGGCTGCCGGCATGGACCTCTGGGAAAACGATCTGATCAGCGGCGAGGTGACGCACCGGGTTTCCCGCATACTCAGCGACCTCGGCTACGACAGCCAGGAATCGCTGGCCTACATGGACGATCTGTTCGCCCTCGTGCATCCGGGCGATCTGGCGCGGGTGCGGGCCGCCATCGCTGAGCACCTGGACGGCAGGACGCGGCAATACCGCTGCGAATTCCGGCTGCGCTCGCGCGACGGCGCCTGGGTCTGGTATGCCAACTACGGCAAGATCATGACGCTCGCCGAACCCGCCGGCCGCCGCTTCATCGGCGTCACTTTCAATATCGACGACCGCAAGCGCCGCGAAGAGGAAATCTCCGCCGCCAATTACAAGCTGGCCGAGCAGAACCGCGAACTCGACCGCATGAACGCCATCCTGCAGACGCTGGCGACCACCGATGCGCTGACCGGCCTGGCCAACCGGCGCAGTCTGTTCGAGATGGGCGAGAAGGAATGCCGCCGCGCCCAGCGCCAGACGCAGCCTCTGTCGCTGCTGATCGTCGACATCGATCACTTCAAGTGCGTCAACGACACCTGGGGCCATCCGGCAGGCGACCGCGTGATCTGCGCGGTCGCCGATCGCTGCCGGAAGCGCTTCCGTTCCGACATCGACCTGGTGGCCCGGATCGGTGGCGAAGAGTTCGCCATCCTGTTGCCGGCAACGGGCTACACCGACGCCTGGCGACTCGCGCAATGGTTGTGCGAATCGGTCGCCGAACAGCCGATCAGCCTCGCCAGCGACATCGTCACCTCCTGCAGCGTCAGTATCGGGGTGGCAACCCTGGCCGCGGATCGGGAGATCACGCCGGATTGCGCGGCGCGTTTTTCCCAACTGCTGGCCGAGGCCGATAGCGCCATGTATCGGGCCAAGGCGGCCGGCCGCAACCAGATTCAGGGCGCTGAAGGCGCGCCGCCCTGAACCGCCGTCACGCGCCGGGAAACCCCACTGAACAGTCAGCTGCCGTTTCCGGATGGCGCACCTATTACCGAGCTTGTCCACGACCGCATGCCCGACCTCGAAACCCTCTTCCTGAGCGCCAGCCGCCTGCTCGGCGACGGCGAACTGGCGGCCGCCGAAGTGCTGCTCCAGGACATCCTGCGGGAAGCCCCCGACCTCGCCGAAGCCCGGGCCAACCTCGCCCTGGTGTACGACCGGCAGGACCGCAGCGAACTGGCCGAAGCCGCCTACCGGCAAACCCTGGCGCTGGCCCCGGCGCTAGTGCAGGCGCGCCTCAATTTCGGCCTGCTGCTCGCCGCGCAGAAGCGTTTCGCCGAGGCCGAGGCCTGCTACCTGCGCGCCCTGCGGGACGACCCGCAGGCGGCGGACGCCTGGAGCCAGCTCGGTGTTCTCTACGCCTGCCACAAGCGGGAAGCCGAGGCCGAACAGTGCTACCGCAGCGCACTGGCGATCGACTCCGGGCACGGCGCTGCCGCCTTCAACCTGGCCTACGTGCTGCTGCGCCAGGGGCGCTACGAGGAAGGCTGGGCCCGCCTGGAAGCGCGCGACTGGTACGCCGCGCTCGACCGTGCACTGGCGCTGCCGCGCTGGCAGGGCGAGCCGCTTGCCGGCAAGGCGATCCTGATCGGCCTGGAAGCCGGGCACGGCGACATGATCCAGTTCTGTCGCTACAGCGCGCAACTGAAGGCGGCCGGCGCGCGGCGCGTCTCGGTGCTCTGCCATCCGCCGCTGGCCCGTCTGCTGCGCCGCCTGCCCGGCGTCGACGACAGCATCGCGCTTGGCGACGGTGTCGCCGACCCGCATTGGGATTTCTGGACGCCGCCCTTGAGCCTGCCCTACCGCTTCGCCACCCGGCTCGACTCGATCCCCGCTGAACTCCCCTACCTGGCCGCCGAACCTGCCGCTGTCGCCGCCTGGGCCGGTCGCCTTGGGGCTGACGAGGGAAGGCGTGTCGGCCTGGTGTGGAAGGGCAACCCGCGCTTCGAGAACGACCGCGAGCGCTCGCTACCGTCGCTAGGCACGCTGGCGCCGCTGGCCGGCGTCCCGGGCCTGCGTTTCTTCAGCCTGCAGAAGGGTGCTGGCGAGGACGAGGCAGCCGCACCGCCCTTCCCGCTCACCGACCTGGCGGCGGAAATCGGCGACTTCGCCGATACGGCGGCGATCATCGCCAACCTCGACTTGGTGATTGCCGTCGACACCGCCGTCGCCCACCTTGCCGGCGCACTCGGCAAGCCGTGCTGGGTGCTGCTGCCGGATTACAAGACCGACTGGCGCTGGCTGGACGGGCGCGACGATACGCCGTGGTATCCGGGCGTCGTCCGCCTCTTCCGTCAGCCGCCGGGTGGTGGCTGGTCGCCGGTGATCGATGCTGTTGCCGCCGCGCTCGGAACTTTCGCTGGCGCCTGAACGGCGTCGTGCGCACCGCGCACCAGCCAGCGGATGAAAGCCATCGCCGCCGGCCGCTCCTGGATCGCCGGCGGCGCCACGACATAGAAACTGCGGTCCGGACAGTCGACGGCAAACGGCCGGCACAAGCGCCCGTCGGCCAAGTAAGGCGCGGCCAGGCTGCCGGCCATCAGCGCCACGCCATGGCCGGCGACGGCGCCTTCGAGCATCAGCAGCGCATCCTCGTACAGCGGCCCGCTCGCCGGCTCGAGCCGCTGCAAGCCGGCGGCAGCGAACCAGCGTGCCCATGAGAGCAGCGGGTGGCGCAACAGGCGGCAGGTGTCGAGGTCGGCCGGCACCGTCAGGCCGGCGGCCAGCGCCGGGCTGCACACCGGGAAGACGCGTTCCTCGAACAACTTCCAGGCGAGCAGGCCGGGCCATTCCTCCTCGCCGTAGCGCAGGCCGATGTCAGCCTCGCCGGCGAGCAGCGGCCCCAGCCCGGTGGCGGTGGCAAGCGCGAACTCCAGCGCCGGGTGGCGCATCTGGTAAGCGGCGACGCGGCCGACCAGCCACTGGCTGCCGAGCGCCGGTGCCGCCGAAATGCGCAGGCGCTCCTGGCGCGGCGATCGCAGGTGAGCACTCGCTTCGTCGAGACGCAGCAGCGCGTCGCGCACCACGGCGAGATAGCGGCGGCCGACCGGGGTCAGCGCCACCGCCCGGTGACGGCGTTCGAACAGCGGCTGACCGAGGTGTTCCTCAAGCAGCCGGATACGGTGGCTGATCGCCGACGGCGTCAGGTGCAGCGCCTGCGCCGCCGCCAGGAAACTGCCCAGGCGCGCCGCCGCCTCGAAGGCGGGCAGCGTGTGCAACGGCGGCAGGTCGGTCATCGCGCTGGCAGTTGCTCGGGGCTGCGGTCGCCCCAGCCGAAGCAAGCGGTCTCGCCGTCGGCAGCGACCTCGATGTAGGCGTAATAGTCCGTTTCTCCGTCGCGGCGGGGAATGCGCCAGAAATGGACGCTGCCCGCGCCATCGGCAAACCGGCCGAGATAGACCAGATCGGCTGCCTGCAACGCGCCCGGTACATCGAGCAGTTCGCCGAATTCCCGGCGCAGGTAGCGCGGCAGTTCGCGCTCGTCGGCTTCCGGCAGGCCGGTGCGACCGAACCAGGGGGCGCTTTCCGGCGTCACATCCTCGGTGGCGCGCCGTCTGGCGTAGTCATCGAGTGCCGCGTCGAGGCCGGAACGCGAGCGGCGCAGCAGGCGATAGGCGGCAATCAACAGTGCCAGAAACAACAGCAGCAGGACGATCCTCATCTGTTCACTCCCCCAGACAGAGTTGCACCGACAACCAGTGGGCAAGACTCTGGAAATGGCTCGCCACCAGGTTCTCCACATCGAGCACATGACCGACCGGCACGGCCAGGCCGGGACCTTGCGCGATCAGCAGACAACGGGAAGCGCTGGCCTGCTGCAGGGCGAGGAAAGGATCGAGTTCGGCATATTCGAGCCAGCGCTCCGGTTCCCCGAGAACGCTGAAAACCCCCGGCGGATAGAGACCAATTCGCCGGTCTTCGCCATTTTTTGCCCGATATTTGCGCCAGTGCGCCTCCTGGCGCAGCGATAACGGCGGGACAAGCTTGCCAGCGGTCGACAACCGGTCGAGCGCCGGAAAATAACCGCCGGTTTCGGCCACGGCGGACCAGGCGATGCCGTTGCTGGCCCGATAGAAATCGCGCAACTGCGCCGGCAGCGGCCAGCCCAGCCGCGCCTCGGCCGCCGCAATCTGCGCTGCCGACGCCGCCGGCTGCCGCTGCGGCGCCAGACCCGATGCCTGCAGCAGCTTGCTACCCAGCCAGAGCTCGATCATTTCGCCGGGCGGGCGATCCTTGCCGGTCGCCGCCGCGCTCACCGCCCGATCGACGCCCAGCATGGCCTCGCCGACAAGGCGGCCAATCTCTTCCTGCGCTTGGCGACGTTTTGCCATGCCGGCGGCATCCACTGGCCGGGACCGCGCTTCTCAGCGCCGACCGCCGAGGATGGAGCCGAGCACGCCACGCAGGATCTGCCGGCCGAGCTCGCGGCCGACGGTGCCGGCGACGCTGCGCGCGGCGCTCTTGGCGGCGGCTTCCAGCACCCCTTCGCGGCGGCCGCCGCGCGGGCCGGTGGTACCGGTCAGCATGTCGCCCAGGCCGCCCAGGAAACCGCCGCCCGAGGTTTCCGCAGGCGCTGGCGCCGGGGCCGGTTGCGGGCGCGGCATCGCCGTCGGCCGGGCCGGACCGCCGGGTGCGGCAGGTGCCGGAATGGCGCCGGGACCGGCCTTCTTCGGCGCCGCCGGCTGGCCGCGCAGGATTTCGTAGGCCGATTCGCGGTCGACCGTCGTCCCGTAGGTGGCGAGCAGCGGCGAGGCCTCGATGCTGGCGCGCCGTTCATCGACGCTCAGCGGGCCGAGGCGCGAAGCTGGCGGGAAAATGAAGGCGCGGTCGACGATGTTGGGCCGCCCCTTCTCGTCGAGGAAGGAAACCAGCGCCTCGCCGACGCCCAGCTCGGTAATCACGTCAGCGGCGTTGAACTTCGGATTGGCGCGCATCGTCTCGGCGGCCGACTGCACCGCCTTCTGGTCGCGCGGCGTAAACGCGCGCAAGGCGTGCTGGACGCGGTTGCCGAGCTGGCCGAGGATTTTTTCCGGGACATCGAGCGGGTTCTGGGTGACGAAGAAGACGCCGACGCCCTTCGAGCGGATCAGCCGCACCACCTGCTCGACCTTGTCCACCAGCGCCGCCGGCGCGTCGTCAAAAAGCAGATGCGCCTCGTCGAAGAAGAAGACCAGCTTCGGCTGGTCGAGATCGCCGGCTTCCGGCAACTGCTCGAACAATTCGGCGAGCAGCCAGAGCAGGAAGGTCGAATAGAGCGCCGGCGCATGGATCAGCTTCTCGGCGGCGAGCACGTTGATGACGCCGCGCCCGTTGCTGTCGACCTGCATCAGGTCATTGATGTCGAGCATCGGCTCGCCGAAGAAGAGGTCGCCGCCCTGTTCCTCAAGCGTCAGCAGGCCGCGCTGGATGGCGCCGATCGACGCCGTCGACACGTTGCCGTACTCGGTCTTGAACTGCGCCGCGTTGTCGCCGACGTGCTGGACCATCGCCCGCAAATCCTTGAGATCGAGCAGCAGCAGCCCCTGGTCGTCGGCGATCTTGAACACCAGTTGCAGCACGCCGGACTGGGTGTCGTTGAGGTTGAGCAGCCGCGCCAGCAGCAACGGCCCCATGTCGGAAATGGTCGCCCGCACCGGTACGCCGTTCTCGCCGAAGACATCCCAGAACGCCACGGTATTGGCGTAATTGGCATAACCCTCCAGCCCCAGCTCCTCGACCCGCTTCAACAGCTTGGGACTGGGCGTGCCGACCGCCCCCATGCCGGACAGGTCGCCCTTGACGTCGGCCATGAACACCGGCACGCCGATGTAAGACAAGCGCTCGGCCAACGTCTGCAGGGTCACCGTCTTGCCGGTCCCGGTCGCCCCGGTGATCAGCCCGTGGCGGTTGGTCATCTGCGGCAGCAGGGCGGGATAGCCGTCGGCGGACTTGGCGAGGTAAAGCGGTTCGGACATGGGGAAAACTCCGGGCAGGATCAGATGCCGGCATTCTAGCGCCCGGGCGGCGGGCTGGGGTGAAGGAGGGTAAAGCGGAGATGCCTGTCCCGAGTGCCAAGTACGCTTTTGTAAGCTGTTCCGCGAAAAAGCCCCCCAATGCCTCAATTAGCTGTCGAGCGGGATCAGGTTGGCTGTTGTGCGGACGCTCAGGGTTGTTTGGCCGAAGAAGCAAACATGCTCCTGAGCGTAGTTCCCCAAGTGCTGGTTGGGAGGGTCGATAGCTCACTCTTGATGTGCTGCCTCTGCTCTGGAGACCACTGAGGAATCGGGGTGCGCGATAAATTCACCGGAAGGTTGACCGGGGGCGCTGAACGCACGATGGCGCCAGGAAGCGCTTGTTGATTCGTAGCGACGGTGCGGATTGCGAGCGGCTTTGCATTAGTGCAGTCGAGCAGTGCGACGCTTGAAATCAGGTGCATGACCGATATCTGGTTTCCTGGTCCGCGCACGTAAATTCCTGTGCCTCCAATGACTTGGTTTGTTCCGCCCAAAAAATCGCTCGTCTTCGCTTTGGCCACCACGAGGAGCGCATCCAACTTGTTTTCCGAGCAGTAACTGCGAGTTGCGGGTCCGATCGCCTCCCAATTCGGTCCCCAGAACGCCGGAGCATCCCACGGACCGTTCAAGTCGTTGACATGGAAAAAAGCCTCCACTGAGTAGGGGGCTTTGACAACGGTCAGGCCGGGTAGCTTCTCAAGCTCAGCGGCCAATTGCCCTTCGTACTGTTGATCGATCTTCCAGTCGGAAATATCGATTTCTTCCCTCTCGTTGCCGAATACCGTCAGGCCTACGTACTGACGGGTGAATAGCTTGGCGGTAGACGAAATTACGGCGACACGATGTATGCGATTGGCAGCTTCAGGCGCAATGGGTGCCGGCGCCGTTGCACAGCCGGCCATCGCCAGGACGAGAGAAGTGATACCGAACTTTCCAAGCGCGCGGTGAACGGGGAATGGCTTCATTGCTTGATTGCGTAGGTCGTGGAGCACGCACTCTAGCGTTAGTGCTTTGTCATGTCGAGAGAGGCGCTACGCTAAGACGCTCGGATCCATACGGCAGGCAGCGTCGGTGCTCCTAAACGCGGAGCTTTGCCGTCCCCGACCGCCCCGAAGCGCGCATCCCCGTTTTCCCATTGCCGTTGCGCCTCGACGATGCTTTCGCGGTCGCCGGCGACGAAGTTCCACCACATCTGGAGCGGTGCCGTGAACGGCTCGCCGCCGAGTAGCAGGACTATGCTACCGGCGGGCAGCTTGAGTTGCAGGCGGTCGCGGCCGGGTTCGAGGTAGAGGAATTCGTCGCTGCCCAGGGTTTCGCCAGCGGCGGTGATGTGGCCGAGCAGGGGAAGCAGGCCGTATTCGAATTCGGTTTGCAGCGGCAGGTCGAGCGTCGCGTCAGTGGTGGCGGCAATGTCCAGGCCGAGTAGGGGGGTGTGGATGCGGGTCGGCGCGTGCTTGTTCCGGTAGTGGCCGGCGAGCAGCGTAAATCGGGCGCCGTCGGTGGTCCAGGTCGGCAGGTCGGGGTAGTGGGCGAAGTCGGGTGGGCAGTCGCGTTGTTCGGGCGGCAGGGCGATCCACAGTTGGGCGGCGTGCAGGCGCTGGCCCGGTTGCGGGGAGTCTTCGGTGTGGGCGATGCCGTGGCCGGCGGTCATCAGGTTGACTTGGCCGGGGCGGATCAGTTGTTCGTTGCCCAGGCTGTCGCGGTGCAGGATCTCGCCGGTGATGGGCCAGGTGAAGGTCTGCAGGCCGATGTGCGGGTGGGCGCCGACATGTAGGCCGGCATCCGGGGCGAAGTCGACCGGGCCGATGTGGTCGAGGAAGCACCAGGCGCCGACCATGCGCCGGTGGCGGGTGGGCAGGGCGCGGCGGATGCTCAGGCCGGCGCCGAGTTCGGTTTCGCGGGTGGCGATGCGCTGGATGGCGGACATGGTTTCCCTTTCTGGCGGATGCTGGCGTCAGCCTGCCACAGGTGGTGGCGAAAGGGGAATCGGCGATTGCCGGGCGCCGGCTTGTCTGCAATGCGACAAGCCGGTGTGTTTTCAGTCCGTCTTGTTGTGGGCGGCGCTGAGGACTTCGGAGACGTACTCGCCGCGCGAGGTCGAGTTGTTTTCCTGCTGATTGGCGGCGCACCAGGCAGCGAACTCGTCGGGGTCGATCTGGCATTCCAGGGCCATCACGCCGGAGCGCTGAAAATTGCGGCGGGCCGCGACGGCCATGGCTTTCCACTTGTCGAAGCTGTCTTCGAAGCATTCCGGATCGGTCGCCGTAGCTTTGACGCGAGCCCAGGTTTCCGGGGTGTACCAGGTGACGCCGATGACCATCTGCCGGCTGCGCCGGCGGGCCTTGAGGCTCTGGCTGAGGGTGGGTTTCTTCATGGTGATGGCGGGTTCCGCAGAAAAGATCGTCAAAACAAGCAACAAGCGGACCCAAAAAGCGGCGTGGCGGCCTGACGGGAGAACGCCGGACGGGTAAAATCGCCGCTTCTTCGTTATTCGCATTCAGGAAATCAGCATGGCAGGTCACTCGAAGTGGGCAAACATCCAGCACCGCAAGGGCCGTCAGGACGAGAAGCGCGGCGCGACTTTCTCCAAGATTGCCAAGGAAATCACCGTCGCCGCCAAGATGGGCGGGGGTGATCCGAGCTTCAACCCGCGCCTGCGCGTCGCGGTCGACAAGGCCAAGGGCGTCAACATGCCCAAGGACAAGATCGACACGGCGATCAAAAAGGGCACCGGCGAGCTGGAAGGCGTCGAATACGTCGAGATCCGCTATGAAGGCTACGGCATCGGCGGCGCGGCGATCATGGTCGACTGCCTGACCGACAACAAGACCCGCACGGTGGCCGAAGTCCGCCACGCCTTCAACAAGTACGGCGGCAACATGGGCACCGACGGCTGCGTGGCCTTCCAGTTCAAGCACTGCGGCCAGCTGATCTTCGCTCCCGGTACCGATGAGGCGGCGCTGATGGACGCCGCCATCGAAGCCGGCGCCGACGACGTGGCGACCAACGACGACGGTTCGATCGAGGTGCTGACCGCGCCGACCGAGCTCATCGCCGTCAAGGACGCACTGGAAGCGGCCGGTTTCACGCCCGAGTTCTCGGAAGTGACGATGAAGCCGGAAGGCGAGAACGTCTTTGTCGGCGACGACGCGGTAAAGATGCAGAAGCTGCTCGACGCGCTGGAAGGCCTGGACGACGTCCAGGAAATCTACACCACGGCGGTCATCGAGGAGTGAAACACCACCCCTCTTTTTAATTTTTGCAACATGCTTTTCCGGATATCTGATGTGACTACCAATAGCAACGAATCGGCAACCCATGCGCGTCTTCGCGACGAATACCTGCGGGACGATCGCCCATGGGTAGTTGCCTATTCCGGAGGCAAAGATTCCACTGCTTTGTTGCAACAGGTCTACAAGCTGGTTCTTGAGCTAGGGTCGCGGGCCGGTAAACCGATTCACATCATCGCCTCCGACACCAAGGTAGAGGCGCCTATCGTTGAGGATTATCTGGCGGCATCCTTGAGTGCCATTGAACTTCATGCCAGAGAACACGCACCCAGTATCTCCGTGCATCACGTCCAACCCGAGCCCGATCAGACTTTCTGGACCAATCTGATTGGCAGAGGATATCCGCCCCCAACCCGCTCGTTCCGCTGGTGCACAACCAAAATCAAGATTCGCCCTGCCAGGCGGATCATTGAAGACATCGCCAAACGTTATGGCAGCGTCCTTCTGTTGCTCGGAACACGCAGTGCTGAAAGCTCCAGCCGCTCCCAGCGCATGGAAGCAAGAGAAACCAATGACCGTGGGTTGAATCCGCATCACGAGATTCCCAACGCACTGGTGTTTACGCCCATCGCAGAGTGGTCCAACGACGAAGTCTGGGACTATCTTTTCCGCAACAACCCAGCCCCCTGGGGCACGCGGCACGACGACATGCTGGAGTTGTACCGTCAAGCCAACGGCGGTGAATGCCCTGTCGTGCTGGATCTCAATACCCCTTCCTGTGGTGGCAGCCGGTTCGGCTGCTGGACATGTACCGTTGTGCGTCAAGACCGCTCTATGCAGGGATTCATTGCCACAGGCGACGAGTGGATGCGCCCCCTGGCTGAGTTCCGTGACACGCTGAAAGTCTGGCGGGAACGACCGGAAATGCGGGAAAGCAAGCGTCGCTCCGGTGAAATTGGTCCGGGCCCGTTTACCCTGGCGGCTCGCCAACAGATTCTGGAAGCACTTTTTCAGGTTGAAAGTGAAGTTCGCCGCAAGCTGATTGACGATGAAGAATTGCAATGCATTCAGTATCATTGGCAACGCGAAGGAGACGCCACGCAATCGGCACTTCGCCTAGCCAAGCGTTACGGACGCATCGTCTCCGAAGGGGGGCAATTCAGCATGGACAATCTGAACCGGGAACTCATCGCCGAACTGGCTTCGGAATACGAGATCCAGGAGGCCTGGATCGAGGAGTTGCTGTATTTGGTCGATCAGAAATATCCGACTCTGGCACAACGTGGTGCTCGTCCTGCGCTCAATGAGGACGTGCGTTTTGTAGTCGAAAAAGCTGTCCAGCAGGAAGACATCGCCGCTGCTCCATGATCTTTGAATCGATTACGCTGGAGAACCTGTTCTCCTATTGCGGTGCTCATACCTTCGATTTGGCAGGGACAAGCGAGGGGCGGAATATCGTTCTGATTTCCGGGCGCAATGGCTTTGGCAAGACCAGTTTCCTGAACGCCCTCAAACTCCTGTTCGGCGGTGTCACCGAAAATCTGCGGCGTGCGGTGCAGCGCGAGCGTACTCCCTCCGACAAGCAGTATGTCATCGGGGCCGGCGAGGACTGGTGGGGCTTGCTCAATCGCCGTGCCCGACAAAACCGGCAGAAGCACTGCGCGGTTCGCGCGGTATGGCGGGAAGACGCCGGTCGTGTCCAGGTCGAGCGCGTCTGGGAAATCGGGGCAAACAGCTACGAAACCCGGCTACGCATCGAGGCTGACTTTCTCGAACAGCCGCTTGAAGACACTGCTGCCCAGGAATTTCTCGATTTCCGCCTGCCCGCCGAGTTCATCAAGTTTTTCATTTTTGACGGCGAACAAATCCAGGAAATCGCCGAGGCCAATCGCGACGAGCAAGTCCGGCAGATCGAGGCCTTGCTCAACATCGGCAAGCTCGGCCTTCTGCGTGAAGCGCTCAAGGCGGCCAACCAGCACTGGCAAGAAGCGGCCATGGACACCCGCCGCGCCGCCGACCTGGAAGATCTCAAGGCGCGCCTGGCCAAAACCCAGGCCGACCAGGCAGCGACCGCGCTGGCACTGCAACTGGCAGAAGAAGAACTCGGCTTGCTTGAGAACGAGATTTCCGTCCTCAAGCGCCGCCAGGAAGGACGCCGAGCCTCGGTCAACCAATTGTCCGAAGCGCTCCTCAAGGAGCGGATTACGCAGGCTGAAAACGAACATACCTCCTTGTCCGCCAAGCTGGCTGACGCCCTGCCGCGCATCGCGCCTCTCTTGTTGTCTGCAGAACTGGCCGATAAAGGCATGCAACTGCTCGATAGGCAGCTAAAACAGAGCAATGGTCCAGCCCCCCTGCTGCGGAGATTGGCAGAAGTTTTGCCCGGCCAGGTTTTTGACACGCCTCCCTTGCCACCCACACTACCCTTGCAGGCGAGCCAGGACAGCTTTTACCGCAATCGACTGCGCAAACTTCTGGAGGCCGAAGTGGGCGATGATCTGCCACCCCGCTCCCAGATTGATCGCCCAAAAGTAGAAAAGGCCAAATCTGTCCTGCAGCGTTATGCCTACAACGACGACGCTCGTCGTCATTTCGCAGAAATGCTTTCGCGCCTTTGGACATTGGAAAGCCAGCGCAAGAAGCTGGAGCAGGAACGGCGCGATGCCACCAGTGAAAGTCAAGCAGAAAGGGAAGCCTACGCCAAGGCAGAGGCCGAACTTGAAGCGTTGGGAAACAAACTGCTGGACCTCAAACTGCTAATCAAGGAACGACGCAACGAAAGTGAAAGGTTGTCCAAGCTGGCCCAGGATCAGACTGTGCAGATCGATCAACAACGACACTCGGTTGCGCTTTCGGAGCAGGCTCGTCAGCGATTGCAGGTTTCCAACAGACTCAGCCGTTTTCTTGATGCGTACAAGCAACGACTTAAAGAGAGCAGCCGCAAAGAACTAGAAGACGCTTTAAATCTTCGCTATTCGCAGTTAATGACGTCCAATACTTTGGTAAGGCGCATCGCAGTCGACGAATTCTTTGCCTTACATTATTTGAATCTCGAAGGCGAAACTGTTGGCATGGGAAATCTGTCTGCTGGCACTAAACAAATCGCTGCCACCGCACTACTTTGGGCACTAAAGGACTGCTCTGGGAAACAGCTTCCGGTAATTGTAGATACGCCTTTGGCGAGAATCGACCGGGGCAATCAGGAACGCTTGCTGACAGCTTACTACCCCCACGCCAGCCAGCAAGTCATCGTTCTACCCACCGATTCCGAACTTGACGAGGAAAAATATCGTCTGATCCAGCCTCACGTATATCGTGAGTTTGTATTGCATAACCCGAGCGGCAGCGAAACAGAAATCCTCCATCAACCGATGTATCCGGCCCGAAAGGTACGCCATGGCTGATATTGCCATAAGTGCCCAGGATGAAACGCTGGTTCGGGAAATCCTCAAACATGGCCTGAAACGCAACGTTCCCAAGCTGAACGTGTTGCGCTTGGCATTGGCCCGCTCTTTACGCCTGCCGACTCCGCCCGACGAAGCCCTGGATTATGAAGAGAGCCCGCATCGCTACGATCTGGAACAGGTTGCCGGCAAAGGCCTGAGCGATGACGAACAAGGACCGCGCGATTTCAATGACGCTTACAAAGCGCTCCTCTCGGCTTATCACGATACGGATTTGTTTGCTGATGAAGACCGTTATGTGTTGTTGCTGCAGCGTCATATCCGCCGTGGGCTGCGCGAATTCCGGACCAGTTGGCGGCAGAACCATGACTTCCATGCCTATCTCTACCAGGAGTTTTTCGGCGGCACAGCCATGGTCACGCGGGAAGATCGTCGTGACGACCTGGCTCGGGCATTGACCGAAATCGGTGTCAGTGCGGAAATCCGTGAGCGGGTTGATGGTCCTCGTTTGTCCCGCTACCGCTTGTATCTTTCCGACCTGAGCGATGCAGACCGGGTTCGCCGAGGCCTGGATCGCCTCGCCATCGCACTGAATTTGCAGCGCCAAGGCGTCTTCCTTTCGCCAGGCGATGAGGCCAGAGTCATATGCCTGGATCTGCCACGCGCCCGCGAATCGTGGCAGCTATTGCCCGGCACCTCTTTACGCGAATGGGTGCGGGCCGAATGCAGCGATCCCTTGCCCGTGTGGCCGGGGGCTGACATTCAGGGCCAGCCATTTCGCTTTGATCTGGCGGCCGCGCCCCATCTGCTGGTCGCAGGCACCACGGGGAGCGGAAAAAGCGTCTGTTTGCACGCCATCATCCTTTCACTGCTTTGGCGACAAACTGCGGCCAACCTTCGGCTGTTGCTGATTGATCCCAAACAGGTCGAGTTCTCTGCCTATCGCGGCATTCCCCATTTGGCGGGCAAAGGACCAATTTTTGAACCGGCCGAGGCAGCAGTTGAACTGAAAGCGCTGGTGGCAGAAATGGAACTACGCCATCAACGTTTTCAGGTCTTGGGGGTCGCCAATCTTGCTGAGGCCCAGGCAAAGGGAGAAGAATTGCCGCGCATCGTGGTGATGGTGGAGGAACTGGCAGACTTGATCCGGCAGCATCCTGCAGTCGAAGAATCGCTCATCCGGCTTGCCCAAAAAGCACGCTCGGCCGGCATCCATCTGGTTCTGGCTACACAACGTCCGGACGCCGAGACTTTTTCCGGCCTGTTGCGTTCCAACATCCCGGCTCGTATCGCGCTGGCTGTTCAGAAAGGAAGCGAATCCCGCATCATTCTTGACGATGAGGGTGCCGAAAAGTTACTTGGCCAAGGGGATATGCTGATTAAGCCGGGAACCGGTCCCGATACTTTCCGGGTTCACGGCGTTCGTATCAGCCGTGATGACATTTCCGCCTGCGTTCGTGCCTGCAAAGGAGGCTGACAATGAGCCTGCAAACTCTCCGTATTTTGGAATTCCGCCCTGTCTGGCTAACAGTCGATGGCAATGGTCCATTCCCGGAGCGGCCTTATGGCATCGATTTTACGGATGCCAGTGGAGCGCCCTGCAACGCTTTCCTGTTCATGTCCGACAATGGCATGGGCAAGACAACCCTGCTTCAGATCATGGCCAACATGATGCGCGTCTGGGGTGAGCGAGAGCCCAAATACTGGGGAGTTGAAGGCCTTGATTCGGGGGAACTGCGTGCCCAATGGGATTTGCGCATTCGTGTTTATTGGCGAGGTGAAGAGAAAGTCATCATCCTCTCTTTGCTCGCTGGCAACTTCAGCGATGACCTAGCTCTTCTGAAACCTTGGGGTACGGCCGAACTTGCACAGGCACAGGCAGACTCCTGGCATGTCGCCGGATACCGGCGTCGAGCACGAGGTTTTCTGACCGAAATAGGTCGTAGCGATGAACTGTGTGCAGACCTGACTGATACGTTCAGAGAATGGAATCAGGAAGAAGCCGAAAACAGTGCTGGGGGCTTTTCTGGTACCGCGTTTGATTTGCCGACAGCGCTGTACTTCAGCGCTTATCGCGATATCCCCGCTGTAGCATCCCACGAGCGAGCAATCGGGCGTCCTGAGCATTGGGGATATCGTACCGCCCATTTGTTTGACCCGCATTCCAATCGCTGGCGGGACTCTTTGGATAACCTTCTCGTCTGGTTGAAATGGCTGGATCAAAACCTGCTTCCCGATCAACCCGGCCGTTTTGATCGTGCCAGGGATTTTGTCAATCGCCATGTCTTTGACGAAACACCCGACAAATTCTTAGAGGGGATTTCGGTTGAGACCCTGGCCGCCATCGTACGTAATGGAGATGCTCGTCACCGACTGGACAGATTGAGTAGCGGCGAAAAGAATCTGGTTCATCTCTTTTTGCGTATCGGCGCACATATGACGCGTCATACGCTGATATTCATTGATGAACCAGAAGTGCACTTACATCCCCGCTGGCAGTACCGCCTGATTCGCCAGCTCAAAGCTTTGCCCAAAAACGACCCCGGTATCACGGTTATTGCTGCAACGCACTCCGTAGATATGCTGAAGGCCTTTGCTTTTGAAATTCCCGAGGATGGCCTTCATAAAGGCGGGGACATCATTCAAAAGAGCAAAGAGGAGGCCTGACCCATGGCGTCTTTCAAAGGAAAGCCGAATTCTGAACGTGTTGAGTATGGGTATTTCAGGAAGGTAGTAGTTTTTCTGGAGTCCGAAGAAGATCGCCTGATCATTGGCGACCGCTGGTTTTTCGAGGATGGCGAATTTGACTTCAAACCCGCGGACGAAGGCTGTGGGGGAGGATCTTCGCGCGTAACGGCCCTTGTTGCTGAGGCCAGAACCAATCATTTTTCTGCGTTTGGGATTGTTGACCGCGATGCCCTTGCAGTCGAACCCCATTGGTCCATCTGGTGGGAAATGGATGACGGCAATTTTCATGCCTCGCGCCCGCTCGGAGAATATATTCGCGTACTGCCTCGTTGGGAAATAGAGAACTATCTTCTTGACCCCGAGGTAGTTGAAGCCGTGGTTGCCAATCGCGAGGGAAGATCTGTTCGCAGAGGAGAAGATGCGCTGCAAACAATCTATCGAGATATAGATTCAGTCGTCAACATATCTGCAGCGGTCATTGCCGGACGAAAACATGGTATACGCGTTGATGATGAACTGAACAAAATCCCCGCTGATGCTTTACCTCGACAAATTGAAAACCGACTGGGTGAAGCTGCTCCTTGCGTTTCCGAGCTTGCTACGCGCATTCGAGAGTTTGGAGCTCCATTACCGGAAGGAAGTGCAGCGCATTGGGAACGCATATCGCGACTACTGGATGGGAAGCGTTTCCTCAAACGACTTGACCTATGCGGCAAAAACTTGGGCGCAAAGGAGGACAGACGCCTCGAATTGGCTGATCAAGCGCGTAATAGAGGGAAATTCATTCAGGAGATAAAAGCCTTTCTTGATGAATTCAAGAAAGAAGCTTTCGTGTAATGGTTATTTTGGCGCCCCCTAGGCGGCGATACGCCGCCTTTCTTATTTGATGCAACGCGCCTATCCCCTCCTCTTCGTCTTCCTGTGGAGCACCGGTTTCATCGGTGCCAAGTTCGGCCTGCCGCATGCCGAACCGCTGTCTTTCCTGCTCACCCGCTACTGCCTGGTCGTCGCGCTGATGCTGCCGGTGGCGCTGGCGACGCGCGCGCCGTGGCCGCGCGATCCGCAACAGTGGCTGCACATCGCGGTCTCCGGCTTGCTGGTCCACGCGCTTTACCTGGGCGGCGTCTTCGTCGCCATCGGCCACGGCCTGCCGGCCGGGATCACCGCGCTGGTGGTCGGCATGCAGCCGCTGCTCACCGCCTGCAGCGCCGGCTGGCTGCTCGGCGAAAAGGTCAGCGGCCGCCAGTGGGGCGGCCTGGCGATGGGCTTTGTCGGTGTCGCGCTGGTCGTGTCCGGCAAGCTCGGCGACGGCGCGCTCGGACCGATGCTGCTGCCGGCGCTGGTCGCGCTGCTGGCGATCACCGCCGGCACGCTGTACCAGAAACGTTTCTGCGCCCGTTTCGACCTGCGTACCGGCGCGCTGATCCAGTTCGTGCCGAGCGCCATCGTCACCGGTATCGCCGTCGCACTGTTCGAGGATTACCGCATCGACTGGAGCGGCGAATTCCTGTTCGCGCTCGGCTGGCTGGTGCTGGTTTTGTCGCTCGGTGCGATCAGCCTGCTCAACCTCCTGATCCGCAAGGGCAGCGCGGTCAATGTCGCCAGCCTCTTCTACCTGACGCCGCCGACGACGGCGCTGATCGCCTGGGCGGTCTTCGGCGAGACGCTGACGCCGGTAGCCGTGCTCGGCATGGCGGTGGCGGTCGGCGGCGTATATTTGGTGGCGAGGCCGGCGAAGTGAGCGGCGTGCGTATCCTCGGCATCGACCCCGGCTTGCGCGTGACCGGTTTTAGCTTCGGCCGCAGGCTTCGCCCGCTTGACCGGCGACGCCGGTCAGCCTGCGCTGAAGCCGACCACGCGCGATGCGGAAAGCCGCTGCAATGAGCGCGCTCCGTATCCTCGGCATCGACCCTGGGCTGCGCGTGACCGGCTTTGGCGTCATCGAGAAGCACGGCAGCCAGTTGCTCTATGTCGCCAGCGGCTGCATCAAGTCGAACGACAAGGAATCGCTGCCCGAGCGCATCGGCACGCTGTTCGCTGGCATCGGCGAGGTGATTGCCACTTACCGGCCGGATCAGTCGGCGATCGAGAAGGTGTTTGTGAACGTCAATCCGCAGTCCACGCTGCTGCTCGGCCAGGCGCGCGGGGCGGCGATGTCGGCGCTGGTCCATGGCGGGTTGCCGGTGGCCGAATACACCGCGCTACAGGTCAAGCAGGCGGTGGTCGGGCATGGCAAGGCGGCCAAGGAGCAGGTGCAGGCGATGATCGTCCGCCTCCTGAACCTGCCCGGCGCGCCGACGGCGGATGCCGCCGACGCGCTCGCCTGCGCGATCTGTCACGCGCACGGCGGCCAGGGTCTGGGGGCGCTGGCGACGGCGGGGTATCGCGTTCGCGGCGGACGACTGATAGGATGAGAACCTGTTTGGACATACAGTATCGGATTACCTCATGATCGGAAGACTCAGCGGCCTCGTCGTCGAAAAGAACCCGCCGCAGATCGTGCTCGACGTCAATGGCGTCGGCTACGAGCTCGACGTGCCGATGAGCACCTTCTACAACCTGCCGTCAGTCGGCGAGAAGGTGACGCTGCTCACCCACTTCGCGGTACGCGAGGACGGGCATTTCCTCTACGGTTTCCTCGGCGAGGCCGAGCGCTTCGCCTTCCGCCAGTTGCTCAAGGTTTCGGGGATTGGCGCCCGCACCGCGCTGTCGGTGCTCTCCGGCCTGTCGGTCAATGACCTGGCAGCGGCCGTGGCGCAGCAGGAGCTCGGCCGCCTGGTGAAGATTCCCGGGATCGGCAAGAAGACCGCCGAACGCCTGCTGCTCGAACTGAAGGGCAAGCTCGCCCAGGTTGGCGGCGTGACGCTCAATGTCGCGGCCGACGACGCCCGCGCCGACATTTCCAATGCGCTGCTGGCGCTCGGCTACAACGAGAAGGAAGCCGCCGCCGCAATGAAGCAGTTGCCGGCCGACGTCGGGACCTCCGACGGCATCCGCCAGGCGCTCAAACTGTTGTCCAAAGGCTGATGCTGCTCGACGACGAACCCAAACGGCTGGCGCAGATTGCGCTGGTGGTGCTGATCATCGTCGGCTGTGTCGCCGTGCTGCTGCCCTTCGTCGGCGCGCTGCTGTTCGCGCTGGTGATCTGGGTGTGCACCTGGGAAAGCTACCGCGACCGCCTGCTGCCTCGACTGCGCGGGCGCGACACGCTGGGCGCCGCGCTGATGGTCGTGCTGCTGGTGCTGATCCTGCTGGTACCGACGATCTTCCTGGCCGGCGCGCTGGCCAGCGGCGCCGATCACCTGATCGACCTGGTCAAGCCCTATGTCGAGCAGGGACTGCCGACCGAACCGCCGACCTGGTTTGCCGAGGTGCCGCTGTTCGGCCAGCGGATGATCGACTTCTGGCACGAAGTGGCAAGCAGCCGCGAGGCGCTCAACACCCTGCTCGCGCAGGGCGTGGCGCCAGCCCGCCAATTCCTGATCGCGGCCGGCGGCGTCGTCGCCAACGGTCTGCTGCAACTGGCATTGGTCCTGTTCGTCGTCTTCTTCCTCTATCGCGACGGCGAGGTGGTTGCCGCCGCGCTCTACGGCGGCGCCCGCAAGCTCGGCGGCGAACTCGGCGAAGGCCTGGTCGACAAGGCGCGCGGCACCGTGTTCGGGGTCATGCTCGGCGTCGTCGGCACCGCCGCCGCGCAGGGCGCGGTGGCGATGCTCGGCTTCTTCGTCGCCGGCGCGCCGGCACCGGTGCTGCTCGGCTTCGCCACCTTCTTCCTGTCGATGATCCCGGTCGGCCCGCCACTGGTCTGGGGCGGCGCCGCGCTCTGGCTCTACGGCGACGGCCAGACCGGCTGGGCGATCTTCATGGCGCTCTACGGCCTGCTCATCATCAGCAGTATCGACAACGTCGTCAAACCCGTCCTGATGGCGCGCGGCGCCGGCCTTTCCGTGCTCATCGTCGCCCTCGGCGTGTTCGGCGGCGTGCTGGTGTTCGGCTTCATCGGCATCTTCCTCGGCCCGGTGTTGCTGGCGCTCGGCCACATGCTCCTGACGCGCTGGCTGCGCGAGGAAACGACATCATGATCGAAACCGACAAGCTGGCGCCGCTCGAGCGGATCATCGCGCCGACCGCCAAATCCGCCCAGGAAGAAGCGCTCGAACGCGCGCTGCGGCCCAAGCGCCTGGCCGACTACACCGGCCAGCAGAAAATCCGCGAACAACTGGAAATCTTCATCCAGGCAGCGAAGAAGCGCGGCGAATCGCTCGACCACGTGCTGCTGTTCGGCCCACCCGGCTTGGGCAAGACGACGCTGGCGCACATCGTCGCCGCCGAAATGGGCGTCAATCTGCGCCAGACTTCCGGCCCGGTACTCGAACGCGCCGGCGACCTGGCCGCCATCCTGACCAACCTCGAACCGCACGACGTGCTGTTCATCGACGAAATCCACCGACTCAGCCCAGTGGTCGAGGAAATCCTCTACCCGGCGCTGGAAGATTTCCAGATCGACATCATGATCGGCGAAGGCCCGGCAGCGCGCTCGGTGAAACTGGATTTGCCGCCGTTCACGCTGGTCGGCGCGACCACCCGCGCCGGCATGCTGACCAACCCGCTGCGCGACCGCTTCGGCATCGTCGCCCGCCTCGAGTTCTACAACGCCGAGGAGTTGCGCAGTATCGTCAGCCGCTCGGCCTCGCTGCTGAACGCGCCGATCGACCCCGACGGCGCGCTGGAAATCGCCAAGCGCTCGCGCGGCACGCCGCGCATCGCCAACCGCCTGCTGCGCCGGGTGCGCGATTACGCGGAAGTAAAGGGCGACGGCAGCATCGGCCGCGACATCGCCGACCGCGCCCTGCACATGCTCGACGTGGACCCGGCCGGCCTCGACCTGATGGACAGGAAGCTGCTGTCGGCGGTGATCGACAAGTTCGGCGGCGGCCCGGTCGGCGTCGACAACCTGGCGGCGGCGATCGGCGAGGCGCGCGACACCATCGAGGATGTGCTCGAGCCCTACCTGATCCAGCAAGGCTACCTGCAGCGCACGCTGCGCGGGCGCATTGCGACGCCGGCGATCTACCGCCACCTCGGCCTGCAGGAACCGGCCGGCGCAGCGGTGCGCGACCTGCTTTCGGACAGTTGATCAGGCGCTGGCGGCGGCCATCGCCACGCCGTTGCGGCCGCCCTGCTTGACCTTGTAGAGCGCGTTGTCGGCGCGGCCGATCGCCTGGTCTGGGGTTTCCTCGCCGTCGAACTCGCTGACGCCGATGCTGACCGTCACCCGCAGTTCCTGCCATTCGGCGCAGGGAATCGACGCGGCGACGGCCTGGCGCAGTTTTTCGGCGACGCTGCGCGCCTCGTCGGCGGTGCAACCAGGCAGGACCAACAGGAATTCCTCGCCGCCCCAGCGCACCGCAAAATCGGCCTCGCGCAACTGGGCACGCAAGGCGGCGGCAACCTGGACCAGGACGCGATCGCCGACGCGATGCCCGTACCCGTCGTTGACCGCCTTGAAATGGTCGATGTCGGCGAGAAGGAAGCTGATCGGTCGCGGGCTGCGCCGGTAGCTGGCGATCAGCTTGTCGATCAGGATGCCGAAGGCGTGCCGGTTGAGCAGCCCGGTCAGCTTGTCGGTCGACGCCATCTTCTCGATCCGCGACTGGTAATGGCCGAGCGTGATGTAGCAGAGCCAGGTAACGATCAGCGTCACCAGCAGGCTGATCGCCAGATTGATGTACAAGGTCTGGCGAACGCCGGCGAGCGCGACGTCCTCGTTCTGCTCGACGAACAGGTACCACTGCAGTTCGGGCAGGTAATTGACGTTGAGGATGTGGTTGTCGCCCTCATCGACGAACTGGTACATGCCACCGCCCTGCTTGAGGATGGTGTCGAGCTGCGCCGCCAGCCCGGGGCGCTGGCGCAGGTTGGGTAGCTGCGCCTGGTCGCCCTGGAGGACGACGCGACCGCTGGCGTCGGTGAAGTAGATGGTGCGCTTGAAGCGCGCCTGGTATTCGCGGATCAACCGGCGCACCGAATCAACGGTGAGGCCGATGCCGGTGGCGCCGATGTAGCGGTTGTCGAAGTCGAACACCCGGTAATTGATGAAGATGGTCAGCGCGTCGCGGTTGGCCAGGTCGGGATCGACGTTGATCTCGTAATCCTCGCTCATCTTGCGCACCCGGTAATACCAGACGTCGCGCGGTTCGCTCGGCGAAACCTGCTTCAGGATGCCGTCACCGGTGTAGTAGTTGGTGCTCTTCTCGGAAACGAAGAAGCTGCTGAAGGCCTTGTGCCTGACCTTGACCTCCTGCAGGTAGCGCGCCATCGCCCGCACGTCGCGTTCGCCGCCGAGCACCCAGTCGCGCAGGAAGGTGTCGTGCGCCATGGTCGACGAGATCAGCACCGGCCGCACCAGATCCTTCTGGATTTCCGAGTAGATGTTGCTCGCCGTCAGCGGCAGATCCTGGCCGATGATCGCGCTGCGGATCGCCTCGCGCGAGACGAAGTAGCCGAACAGCGTCGTGGCGAAGAAGCCGACGCTGAGCAGCAGGCCGAGCAGCAGGATCAGGCTGCGACGATCGATGAGGCGGAGTTTTCCGGGCATGGTGGGCATTATGCGCAAGGGACCGCCAGAAGACCAGCTTCCCCGGCGACAGTTCAAAATGGCGATATTTTCGTGGAAACAAGCCGTTACAATAGGATGTTCCAGCACAAGATAAAATCGCCGGATGTCAGCCCACGCCCACCAGCCCTCGTTTTCCATCCCGGTCCGCGTTTACTACGAGGACACGGATGCCGGCGGCGTCGTCTATTACGCCAATTACCTGCGTTTCTTCGAGCGCTGCCGCACCGAATGGATGCGCAGCGCCGGCTACGGCCAGGCCCAGCTCGCCGCCGAAGCCGGCATCGGCTTCGTCGCCCGCAAGGCCAGTTGCGAATACCTGAAGCCGGCGCGGCTCGATGATCTGGTCGAGGTTGGCCTGAGCGTCGAGAAACTCACCCGCGTCCGCGTCGTCTTCCGCCAGTCGGTACGCCGCGGCGACGAGGAACTGGTCACCGGCGAGGTTGAAATCGCCTGCGTCAACATGGCGACGATGACCCCCGCCCCGATTCCCGATTTCCTGCATTCCCGGCTCGAACAACTCAAATGAACGTCACCCAGGACCTTTCCATCCTCCATCTGATCCTCGAGGCTTCGGCCGTCGTCCAGATCGTCATGGCGCTGCTCGCCGGCGTCTCCTTCATGTCCTGGTACTACATCGCGATGAAGTGGTTCGCGGTACGCCAGGCGCGCGCCAAGACCGAGGACTTCGAGCGCGACTTCTGGTCCGGCGGCGATCTCAGCAACCTCTACCAGAGCGCGGTCGAAGGCCGCCACCAGACCGGCTCGATGGAGCGTATCTTCGAGGCCGGCTTCCGTGAATTCACCAAACTGCGCGGCCAGAAACACCTCGACTCGAAGGACGTGGTCGATGGTTCGCGGCGCGCCATGCGCGCCACCTACCAGCGCGAGATGGACGCCCTCGAAGCGCACCTCGCCTTCCTCGCCTCGGTCGGCTCGGTATCGCCCTACATCGGCCTGTTCGGTACCGTCTGGGGGATCATGCACGCCTTCCGCGGCCTCTCCAACGTCGGCCAGGCGACGCTCGCCTCGGTCGCCCCCGGCATTGCCGAAGCCCTGGTGGCGACGGCGATCGGCCTGTTCGCGGCGATCCCGGCAGTGCTCGCCTACAACCGCTTCTCGCACGACATCGACCGCCTGGCGGTGCGCTACGAGTCGTTCATGGAAGAGTTCTCCAACATCCTGCAGCGGCAGATGCGTTAAGCCATGCGCCAGCGCCGACTCAAGAACGAAATCAACGTCGTCCCCTACATCGACGTGATGCTGGTGCTGCTCGTCATCTTCATGGTGGCGACGCCGATGATGACGACCGGCTCGGTCGAGTTGCCGAGCGCCGGCACGGCACCACAAAAACCGGACAAGTACCTGAAGGTGCAGGTCGACAAGGACGGCGCCCTGGTCCTCTTCGATCTCGACGGCAAGGAACGCCCGCTGGCCGGCATGCGCGAGTTGCGCGACCAGCTCGCCGGTCGCCAGGAAGCCCGCGAGACGGCGGTGCTGGTCGCTGGCGACGGCGAAGCGCCGTACAAGGAAGTGATCCGCGTGCTGGACGAGGTCAAGAAGGCCGGCTTCTCCCGCGTCGCGCTGGAAACCGCGGTCAAGTAAGGCGATGCGTCCGGAAACCCCCGTCGAACCAGGCAAGAAGAAGGCACTGACCTTCACGCTGCTGGTCCATCTGGCACTGGTCGGCGCCCTTTTCCTCGGCGTGCAGTGGAAGCGCAGCGAGCCGGAGGCGATGCAGGTCGAACTGTGGTCGCCGACACCGCAGAAGGCGACGCGCGTCGCCCCGCCGGAACCGGCACCGGAGCCGAAGCCCGAACCCAAGCCGGAGCCAAAGCCGGAACCGAAGCCCGAGCCGCCGAAAAAGCTGGAAACGCCGAAGCCGCCAGCCATCGTCGTCAAGGAAGAAAAGAAGAAGCCGGAACCGAAAAAGCCGGAGCCCAAGCCCGAACCGCCCAAACCGGAACCGAAACCCGAACCCAAGCCGGTACCGAAGCCGAAGAACGACCCGTTCAAGGAAATGCTCGAACGCGAAAACCACCAGCGCCAGGCTGTCGCCGAGCAGGACCGCCTGGCCGAACTGGCCAACCAGGCGCAGAAGGCGGCCGCCAATCGGCGCGGCCTGGAAAGCTACGCGGCGAAGATCCGCGCCAAGGTGCGCGGCAACATCGTGCTGCCGCCCAACCTGCCCGGCAATCCGGAAGCGCTGTTCGAGGTCAACCAGTTGCCGGGCGGCGACGTTCTGTCGATCCGCCTGAAACGATCAAGCGGCGTGCCGGCGCTCGACGAAGCCATCGAACGGGCGATCCGCAAATCCTCGCCGCTGCCGAAACCCGACGACCCCAGCCAATTCCAGCGCACGCTCGAAATCAAATACAAGCCATTTGAAGAGTAAAATCGCGCACAATTCAGAGAAACCGCCACCAATGTCCAGAATTTCCCGCCGTATCTTCCTGATTTTCAGCCTGCTCGGCGCTGGCCTGGCCCAGGCCCAGCTCTCGATCGAGATCACCGGCGCCGGCGCCAACCGGATTCCCGTCACCATCGCCGAATTTGCCGGCGACGCCAGCCTGTCGCGCGACATCACCGAGATCGTCCGCGCCGACCTCGAACGCAGCGGCCTGTTCCGCATGGTGCCGCCGAACGCCGGCACGATGGATGAGAATGCGCCGGTCGATTACGCCGCCTGGAAAGCGCGCGGCAGCGACGCGCTGGCCGCCGGCAGCGTGCTGCGCGCGGCCGACGGTCGCATCGAGGCGCGTTTCCGTCTCTACGACACGCAGAAGGGCGAGCCGCTGGGCGGCGCCGTCTATGTCACCGGCAAGGCGCAGATGCGCATGGCCGGCCACCGCATCGCCGATTTCATCTACGAGAAGCTGACCGGCGAACGCGGCGTCTTCTCGACGCGCATCGCCTACGTCGTCAAATCGCGCGGCCAGTACCTGCTGCAGGTCGCCGACGCCGACGGCCAGGGCGCAGCCACCGCGCTGACTTCCGCCGAACCGATCATCTCGCCGGTCTGGTCGCCGGACGGCAGCCGCCTCGCCTATGTCTCCTTCGAAAAGAAGAAGCCGATGATCTACGTGCATTCGCTGGCGTCCGGCCAGCGCCGCATCGTCGCCAACTTCAAGGGCTCCAACTCGGCCCCGGCCTGGTCGCCGGACGGTCGCAAGCTGGCGGTTGTCCTCTCCAAGGACGGCAATTCCCAGTTGTACTCGGTCAACGCCGACGGCAGCGGCCTGCAGCGCCTGAGCCAGTCTTCCGGCATCGACACCGAACCGCGCTTCTCGGCGGACGGATCGAGCATCTATTTCACCTCGGATCGCGGCGGCAGTCCGCAGATCTACCGGGTTGACGCCAACGGGGGCTCCGCCCAGCGCGTCACTTTCGAAGGCAGCTACAACGTTTCGCCCCGTCCCTCGCCGGACGGCCGCACGCTGGCCTTCATCTCCCGGCGCGAGGGACGTTTCCAGCTGGCGGTCATGGACCTCGCCAGCCGCCAGGTACAAGTGCTCACCGATTCGACCAAGGACGAATCGCCGAGCTTTGCCCCGAACGGCCGGACGATCCTGATCGCCACGGAAACTGGCGGGCGCGGCGTCCTCTCCGCCGTCTCCGCCGACGGTCGTATAAAACAACGCCTCACCATTGCCGCTGGCGACGTCCGCGAGCCGGCATGGGGCCCATTCCTGAAATAGAACCTCGTCGGAGAAAATCATGAAAAAACTGTTGTCGATTTCCCTGCTGCTCGCCCTGATCGCCGGCTGCAGCACCACCCCCGCCCCTGATGAAAATGCCGGCGCCCCGGTCGAAAGCCGCAGCGCCAGCCAGCAGCCCGACGTCACCCCGGTGGTCGCCGATGGCCTCGACGCCAGCGGCCTGCCGCGCGTCCTGACCGATCCGAAGAGCCAGCTCTCGCAACGCAGCATCTACTTCGATCTCGACAAGTACGAAGTGAAGAGCGAATACCAGGCGCTGGTCGCCGCCCACGCCAAGTTCCTGGTCGCCAACCGCGACTTCAAGGTGCTGCTGCAAGGCAACACCGACGAACGCGGCAGCCGCGAGTACAACCTGTCGCTCGGCCAGAAGCGTTCCGATGCGGTGAAGCGCGCCCTGGTCCTGCTCGGCGCCCGCGAAGACCAGGTGGAATCGGTCAGCCTCGGCGAGGAAAAGCCGCGCAATCCGGGTCATGACGAAACGGCCTTCGCCGAAAACCGTCGCGCCGACATCCTCTATCGCGCCCCTGACGGCCGCGGCGAGTTCTGATCATGCGCCGCCTGCCGCTGCTGATGCTGGTCGGGCTCCTTGGCAGCCAGCCTGCCTGGGCGCTGTTTGACGACAACGAGGCCCGGCGCCAGATCGCTGACCTGAAGATCGCCAGCGAGGCGCGCTTCGACCAGCAGGCCCGGGCCCAGCTCGAACTGGCGGCACAGATCCAGCGTCAGGCGGAAGAAATCGCCCGCCTGCGCGGCCAGGTCGAAACCCTGAGCTACGAACTGGAACAGGCCAAGCAGCGGCAGCAGGACTTCTATCTCGACCTCGACAGCCGGCTGCGCCGCTTCGAGGCCGCGCCGACGGCCGGCAGCGATGCCGGCCCGCAGGCGACGGTGGCCGGCGATCAAGGCGCGGAAACCCGCAGCTACGACGCCGCCCTCGACCTCTTCAAGGCAGCGAAATACGCGGAAGCGGCCGCCGCCTTCGCCAGCTTCGTGCAGCAATACCCTACCGCCACGCTGGCGCCCAACGCGCAGTACTGGCTGGGCAATTCCTGGTCGGCGCAACATAACTGCACCAAGGCGATCGAAGCCCAGAGCCAGGTCATCACCCGCTACCCGGATAGCGACAAGGCGCCGGACGCGCTGCTGGCAATCTCGACCTGCCAGCAGGAACTCGGCAACCGCAAGGGCGCCGCGCAATCGCTGGAAACCCTGCTCCAGAAATACCCGTCCTCGCCCGCCGCCGCCAAGGCCAGGGAACGCCAGAAGAAGAACTAAGTGGCATTGCGCATCACCGAAATCTTTTATTCGCTGCAAGGCGAAGCGTCGCGCGTCGGCCTGCCGACCGTCTTCGTCCGCCTCACCGGCTGCCCGCTGCGCTGCACCTGGTGCGACACCACCTACAGCTTCAGTGGCGGCAAAATCATGGAAATCGCCGACATCCTGGCCGTCGTCGGCAGCCATCCGGCGCATCAGGTCTGCGTCACCGGCGGCGAGCCGCTGGCGCAGAAGGACTGCCTGCCGCTGCTGACGGCGCTGTACGACGCCGGCTACGACGTCTCGCTGGAAACCTCCGGCGCCTTCGACATCGCCCCGGTCGACCCGCGGGTTTCCTGCATCATGGACCTCAAGGCCCCCGATTCCGGCGAAGCGGCGAAGAACCTGTGGACCAACCTGGCGCACCTTAAGCCGCGCGACGAGATCAAGATAGTCATCGCCTCGCGCGAGGACTACGAATGGGCGCGCGAAGTCGTCCACGCGCACGGCCTGGACGCGCGCTGCCCGGTCCTCTTTTCGCCGGCGCAAGGCAGCGTCGAGCCGGCGGCACTGGCCGGCTGGATCCTCGAAGACGGCCTGCCGGTGCGCTTTCAGTTGCAGTTGCACAAGCTGCTTTGGGGTAACATGCAGGGCAAATAGCCCCCGGAGACAAACATGGCCGAAAATCGCAGGCAATTCACCCGCATCGTGTTTTCCGGACCGGCCCGCCTGTTCCTGGCTGACGGCGAACATCCGGTCGACGTCCTCGACCTCTCCCTGAAAGGCGCCCTGATCCGCCCCTGCGCCGAGATGTACACCCGCATCGGCGGCCAGGGTGTGCTGCATCTGCGCCTCGACGGCGGCGAAACCGACATCCGCATGGCGGTCACCGTCGTCCACCACCAGGGCGACACCTACGGCCTGGCCTGCCACGAAATCGACCTCGACAGCGTCACCCACCTGCGCCGCCTGGTCGAACTCAATCTTGGCGACGAAACCGTCCTGGAACGCGAAATCGGCCTGCTGTCCCGGGCTTGATGAGAAGCGTTCTTGCTGGCCAGACCTGACTTAAGGCATACTCCGTTTATACCTAAAAAAGATGGAAATTGCCTTTAGAACCGCAGGCATGAGGGAGTGTCATGTCGAATTTCGAGTTTCCGGAGGCCTCCGCTGACAATTCGGTCGCGCCGGAAAGTCAGCACGCCATCCTCAACCAGATTGGTGCTGCCGTCATGCTCACCGATCCCGCCGAACGCATTCTCTGGATCAACGAGGCGTTCAGCCGTCTGACCGGCTACCAGCCAGAGGTTATCATCGGCCGCACACCGAAGATCCTCGCATCCGGACGCCAGTCGCCAATCTTCTATTCGCACATGTGGCAGGCCCTCGATAGTGCCGGACACTGGGAAGGCGAAATCTGGAACCGGCGCAAGAACGGCGAAATCTATCCGGAATGGCTGATCATCAGGCGCAGCGACAACGCGAACGGCGAAACCACGGGCTACGTGGCGACTTTCTCCGACATCAGCAAGCTGAAACATGCCGAATCCGAAGTGCAGCATCTCGCCTTCTATGATCCGCTGACCGCGCTGCCCAACCGACGCCTGCTGCGTGACCGACTCGCCCAGGCCTGCGCGGCAGGCAAGCGCAGCAGCGGTCACGGCGCCCTGCTGATCATCGACATCGACAACTTCAAGATTCTCAACGACACCCTCGGCCACGACATCGGCGACCACCTGCTGATCGAGATCGCCTGTCGCCTGCGGCAATCGATCCGGCAATGCGACACCGCGGCGCGCCAGGGTGGCGACGAATTCGCGGTGATGCTCGAGGACCTCGATCCGCACCCGCAGTCGGCGGCGGTCAGCGCCGAAGCGATCGCCGAGAAAATCCGCGAGGCATTGTCGCATCCGGTAGCGCTGACCGAGGGGCATGAGCATTACTGCACCGCGAGCATCGGCGTCACCCTGTTCCGCGGCGGCGAAAAGTCGGTCGACACCCTGCTCAAGCAGGCCGATATCGCCTTGTACAAGGCCAAGGAGGCCGGCCGCAACGCGACCCGCTTCTTCGACCAGGCGATGCAGACGACACTCGACCACCGCGCCGGCATCGAAGCCGGTCTGCGCCACGCGCTGGCGCGCGAGGAATTCGTCCTCTATGCCCAGCCGCAGGTCAATGCCGAAGGCACCCTGATCGGCGCCGAACTGCTGCTGCGCTGGCAGCCACCGGGACAAGCGCTGGTGCTACCCAACGATTTCATTCCGCTCGCCGAGGAAAGCGGGCTGATCGTGCCGATCGGCCTCCGGGTGCTGCACAGCGCCTGCGCCACGCTGCACCGCTGGGCCGCCGATCCACGACGCGCCGGCCTGGCGCTGGCGGTCAACGTCAGCGCCCGACAATTCCGCCAGCCGGATTTCGTCGAGCAGGTGGCCAGCGCACTGAGCTACTTTTCCATTGCGCCGCAACGCCTGAAACTCGAACTCACCGAAAGCCTGCTGCTCGACAAGGTCGACGAAGTGGTGGCCAAGATGCGGGCGCTGCACGCGCTCGGCGTGCGCTTCTCGCTCGACGATTTCGGCACCGGCTACGCCTCGCTCGCCTACCTGAAACGCTTCCCCTTCGAGCAATTGAAGATCGACCGTTCCTTCATCCGCGATATCGCCAGCGACCCGGACGACGCAGCGATCGTCCGCGCCATCGTCGCCATGGGCGACGCGCTGCGCCTCGATGTCGTCGCCGAAGGGGTCGAGAACGACGCCCAGCTCGCCTACCTGACCGAGCACGGCTGCCGCGCCTTCCAGGGCTACCTGTTCGGCCGGCCGGTACCGCTGGCGGAATTCGAGACCCGTCTCGAAAGCTGATCAGAGCCCGAGGTAACGGTGCCAGATCGCGTGATCGGCATCGAGCTCGGCCGAACTGCCCGCCCAGACGACGCGACCGCGTTCGACGATGGTGTGGCGGTCGGCCAGGGCGATCAGCTTTTCCACGTACTTGTCGACCACCAGCACGCTCTGTCCCGCGCCGCGCAGGCGGTCGAGGCAGGCCCAGATCTCGTCGCGGATCAGCGGCGCCAGGCCCTCGGTCGCCTCGTCGAGGACGAGCAGACGCGGGTTGGTGACGAGCGCCCGGCCGATCGCCAGCATCTGCTGTTCGCCGCCGGAGAGCTGGTTGCCGAGGTTTTTGCGGCGCTCGGCGAGGCGCGGGAAGAGTTCGTAGACGCGGGCCGGCGTCCACGGCCCGGCAACGCCGCGCCGGTTGGCCTGGAAGGCAAGCAGATGCTCGTCGACCGTCAGGTTGGGAAAACACTGGCGGCCTTCCGGCACCAGCGCGATGCCGGCACGGCCGATGCGGTCCGGGCGCCAGCCGTCGATCCGCTCGCCGGCGAAGCGGATGCTGCCGGCACGCACCGGCTGCAGGCCGCACAGGGCGCGCAGCGTCGTCGTCTTGCCCATGCCGTTGCGACCGAGCAAGGTCGCCGCCTCGCCCTCGGCCATGGTCAGGTCGATGCCGAACAGCACCTGGCTCGGGCCGTAGGCGACTTCCAGGCCGACGATTTCGAGCAGCGCGCTCACAGGTGGTCTCCCAGGTAGGCGCGGCGCACGCCGGCATCGTTGCGCACTTCGTCCGGCGTGCCGGTGCAGATCAGCTCGCCGCCCTCCAGCACCGAGATGCGGTCGGCGAGGCGGAACACGGCGTCCATGTCGTGCTCGACCAGGAGGATCGTGACGTGACGGGCGAGGTGTTCGATCAGCTCGACCATGCGCGCCGATTCCTCGGGACCGGTGCCGGCCATCGGCTCGTCGAGGAGCAGCAGTTGCGGTTTGGTCGCCAGCGCCATCGCCAGCTCCAGCGCCCGCTGCTCGCCGTGCGAGAGATTGCCGGCGAGCGTCGCCGCCTGTGCGGCGAGGCCGACCTGGGCGAGGAACTCCCGGGCTTCGTCGAACAGCCGGGCCTCGCGCCGGACCGGCCGCCAGAAGCGGAAGCTGCTGCCGGCGTCGGGCCGCCCCTGGACCGCCAGCGCGACGTTGTCAAGGGCGGCGAGACCGAGGAAAACGTTGGTGATCTGGTAGGAACGCGCCATGCCGGCGCGCACCCGCTCGTGCATCGACAGCCGGGTGACGTCGCGGCCGGCGAAGCGGATCTGGCCGGCGTCCGGCAACAGCGCCCCCGACAGGTGATGGATGAAGGTCGTCTTGCCGGCGCCGTTGGGGCCGATCAGCGCATGCACCTCGCCGGCGGCGACCACGAAATCGACCGCCTTCAGCGCCTCGACCGCGGCAAAGCGGCGCGTCAGCCCGGCAACTTCGAGCAGGTTCTCAGTCACGCGACCTCCCGAACAGCGCCGCGACGCCCTTCGGCGCGAACAGCACGATGCCGAGCAGGAGCAGGCCGAGAACGATGTGCCAGTGCGCGAACCAGCTCAGCAGCAGCTCCTCCAGACCGAGCAGGACGATGGCGCCGACGACGCCGCCGTAGAGGTAGCCGACGCCGCCAATGATCACCATCACCAGCAGCGTGCCCGACTGCGTCCATTGCAGCAGGCTGGGGCTGGCCAGCCCGCTCTGGTTGGCGAGCAGCGCCCCGGCCAGGCCGGCGCAGGCGCCGCCCAGCGCAAAGCAGACCAGGCGGTAGCGGAAGACCGGGTAGCCGAGCGCCTCCATGCGCGTCTCGTTCTCGCGGATCGCCTGCACGGTGCGCCCGAAACGGGCATCGGCCAGGCGCCCGAAAAGGAACATGGCGAACGCCAGCGCGCCGAGCGCGGTGTAGTAGAGCGCCGCGTCGCCGACCAGACTGAAGCTGCCGAGTTGCAGGCGCTCATAGATCGGCAGCCCGTCGTCGCCGCCCCAGGCGCTGGCGGAGACGAACAGGTAATAGACCATCTGGGCGAAGGCCAGCGTGATCATGATGAAGTAGACGCCACGCGTGCGCAGGCTGATCGCCCCGACCAGCAGCGCGAACAGCCCGGCCACCACCATCGCCAGCGGCAGCACCAGCAGCCCTTGCTGGATGCCGGCCTGGTGGCAGATCGCCGCGACGTAGGCGCCGATGCCGAGGAAGGCGGCGTGACCGAGCGACACCATGCCGCCGAAGCCGAGCACCAGGTTGAGGCTGCTGGCGGCCAGCGCGAAGATCAGCATGCGCGTCGCCAGGCCGAGGTAGTAGCTCTGGTCGATGAATTCGAGGCATTGCGGCAAGGCCAGTGCCGCCAGCAGGGTGACGGCGGCAAAGGGCTTCTGCCAGGAAGCGGGACGATAGAAAGCCATCTAGGCGCGCGCCGGGAACAGGCCTTGCGGCCGGAAGAAGAGGATGCCGGCCATCAGCAGGTAGATCAGGATCGACGCCAGCGCCGGCCCCAGCGTGGACGCCGCGTCAGCCGGCAGGACGGCGCCGAGCAGGGTCGGCAGCAGCGCCCGGCCCAGGGTATCGACGGCGCCGACGATCAGTGCGCCGACCAGGGCGCCGCGAATCGAGCCGATGCCGCCGATGATGATGACGACAAAGGCGAGGATCAGCACGCTCTCGCCCATGCCGACCTGGACCGCCAGCAGCGGCCCGAGCAGGCCGCCGGCGAGCGCGCAGAGGGCGGCGCCGAAGACGAAGACGGCAGTGAACAGCGCCCGCACGTTGATGCCGAGGGCTTCGGTGATCTCCCGGTTGGCGGCGCCGGCGCGCACCCACATGCCGACCCGGCTCTTCGCCACCAGCAGGTAGAGCAGGGCGGCGACCGCCAGGCCGCAGCCGATGATCAGCAGCCGGTAGGCCGGATAGAAGAAGCCGCCGATCTCGACCGGCCCGGCCAGCGCATCCGGCGGGTTGAGCATGAGCGGCGCCGGCCCCCAGATCAGGCGCACCGCCTCGTTGGCGATCAGGATCAGGGCAAAGGTCGCCAGCACCTGCGACAGGTGGTCGCGCCGGTAGAGCTGGCGAAACAGCGTCAGTTCGAGCAACAGGCCGAGCCCGGCGGTGCCGGCGACACCGACGCCCAGGCCGAGCCAGAACGAATCGGCGGCCTGCGCAGCGGCGGCGACGAAGTAGGCGCCGACCATGTACAGCGAGCCATGCGCCAGGTTGATGCAGTCCATGATGCCGAAGACGAGCGTCAGCCCGGCGGCCAGCAGGAACAACATGAGGCCGAACTGCAGGCCGTTGAGAGCCTGCTCGAGAACCAGCTGGGTCACTTCATCTTGCACTGAGCCGCGTAGGCGTCAGCATGATTGGTGAAGATGCTGCCCATCGTCTTGTTGGTGACGCGACCCTGGGCGTCCTTGCCGATCACGCGCAGGTAGTAGTTCTGCACCGGGTAATGGTTGCTGTTGAACTTGAAGTCGCCGCGCACCGACTTGAAGCGCTTGGCCTCCAGCGCCTTCTGCAGCGCCTTCTTGTCGGCGACGTTGCCCTTCACGTCGCGCACCGCGGCGTCCATCATCAGCGCCGCGTCGTAACCCTGCGAGGCGTAAAGCGACGGCAGGCGGCCGTATTCCTTCTCGAAGGCGGCAACGAAGCGCTTGTTCTCGGCGTTGTCCATGTCGTGCGCCCAGTGCGACGAGTTGAACATGCCCATCATCGGCGCGCCGACTGCCTTGATCACGTCCTCGTCGGCCGAGAAGCCCGGCGCGAAGAGCTGGGTGTCGCGCGACAGGCCGGCGGCGACGAACTGCTTGACGAAGTTGATGCCCATGCCGCCCGGCAGGAAGAAGAACAGCGCATCCGGCTTGCCGGCGCGGACCTTGGCCAGTTCGGCGGCATAATCGAGCTGACCGAGCTTGGTGTAGATCTCCTCGCTGACCTGATCCTTATAGTAGCGCTTGAAGCCGGACACCGCATCCTTGCCGCCCGGGTAGTTGGGGGTGACGATGACGACATTCTTGAAGCCCTTGTCCTGCACGTACTTGCCGACGGCCTCGTGCAGGTTGTCGTTCTGCCAGGCGACGTTGAAAAAGAAGGGGTTGCACTGCTCGCCCGCATACTGCGACGGACCGGCATTGGCCGAGATGTAGAAGGTCTGGTTCTGGAAAACGGCCGGCCCGACGGCCAGCATCAGGTTGGAGAAGACGATGCCGGTCATGAAATCGACCTTGTCCTTCTTCAGCAGCTTGTCGGTCGCCTGCTTGGCGACATCCGGGTTCTGCTGGTCGTCAGCGACCAGGACTTCGGCCGGCAGGCCGCCGAGCTTGCCGTTCAGTTGTTTCATCGCCAGCTGGAAACCGTCGCGGATGTCGACGCCGAGACCGGCCCCGGGACCGGACAGGGTGGAAACGAATCCGACCTTGATCTGGTCGGCGGCGTGGGCGGCGCCGGCCAGCAGCAAAGCGGCGGCGAGGGCGGTCAGGCGGATCGGCATCTGGTTCTCCGGAGCGGTGGGGCGAGCGGCAAATTGTAGCGCAGGAACAAGCAGATACCGTCCCGGTCGACCGGCAAATTCGGGTATATTCGCGCCCCATGAACGAAAAAGCCGTAGTCCTTCTGTCCGGCGGCCTGGACTCCGCCACCTGCCTCGCCATCGCCCGCAGCCGGGGTTTCGACTGCTACTGCCTGTCCTTCGATTACGGGCAGCGGCACAGCGCCGAACTGCAGGCCGCCGACCGCGTGGTCAAGGCGCTCGGCGCCGCCGAACACCGGGTGATCAATTTCGGCCTCGCCCAGTTCGGCGGTTCGGCGCTCACCGACACCTCGATCGCCGTGCCGACCGGCGGCGTGCAACCGGGCATCCCGGTCACCTACGTACCGGCACGCAACACCATCATGCTCTCGCTGGCCCTGGCCTGGGCCGAAGTGCTGGGTAGCCGCGACATCTTCGTCGGCGTCAACGCGGTCGACTACTCCGGCTACCCGGATTGCCGCCCGGAATACATCGCCGCCTTCGAGACCATGGCCAACCTGGCGACCCGGGCCGGCGTCGAAGGGCAGAAGCTGCACATCCACGCGCCGCTGATCGACCTTTCCAAAGCCGAAATCATCCGCACCGGCCATGCGCTGGGCGTCGACTACGGGCTCACCGTTTCCTGCTACCAGGCCGATGAACTCGGCCGCGCCTGCGGTGTCTGTGACTCCTGCCGGCTGCGTGCCGAGGGCTTCGCCGCCGCCGGCCTTCCCGATCCCACGCCTTACCGGACCTGACATGGACGTCGACGTTTCCCCGAACACCGTACTCTGGCTCACTTTCGCCATCGCCTTCGTCTTCGGGGCGATCGGTCAGAAAACCCATTTCTGCACCATGGGCGCGGTTTCCGACATCCTCAACATGAATGACTGGAGCCGCATGCGCATGTGGCTGCTCGCCATTGCCGTCGCCATCCTCGGCGCCGGCGCGCTTGACGCCGGCGGCCTGATCGACCTCGACAAGTCGATCTACCGTACCACCAGCCTGACCTGGCTGTCCTACCTGGTCGGCGGCTTCAGCTTCGGCGTCGGCATGGTGCTGGCTTCCGGCTGCGGCTCGAAGACGCTGATCCGCATCGGCAGCGGCAACCTGAAATCGCTGGTCGTCTTCCTCGTCCTCGGCCTCTTCGCCTACATGACGATGCGCGGCGTGTTCGGCGTCTTCCGCGTCAAGTTCCTCGACCCGGTCGCCGTGGCCATGCCGGAAGGGCAGGACATTCCGTCGCTGCTCGGCGGCCTCGGCCTCGCCGAAACGAGCGCCGCGACCCTGGCCGTCCTCGCCATCGGCGGCGGCCTGCTCGCCTTCTGCCTGCTGCGCCGCGACTTCTGGACCCTGGACAACCTGCTCGGCGGTCTCGGCACCGGCCTGCTCGTCGTCGGCGCCTGGTATGTCAGCGGCCACCTCGGCTATCTCCCGGAACACCCGGACACGCTGGAAGAGGCTTTCATCGCCACCAACAGCGGCCGCATGGAATCGCTGACCTTCGTCGCGCCGGTCGCCTACACGCTGGAACTGTTCATGCTGTGGTCGGACAGCAGCCGCGTCCTGACCGTCGGCATCGTCTCGGTACTCGGCGTCATCGCCGGCTCGGCAGCGTGGTCGCTGGCCACCCGCAGCTTCCGCTGGGAAGGTTTCGCCAGCGTCGAGGACACTGCCAGCCACCTGATCGGCGCCGCGCTGATGGGCTTCGGCGGCGTCACCGCCTTCGGCTGCACGATCGGCCAGGGCATCACCGGCGTGTCCACGCTGGCGCTCGGCTCCTTCATCACGCTGGCCGCCATCATCGCCGGCTCGGTGCTGGCGATCAAGGTCCAGTACTGGCGGCTGATGCGCGACTAACCCGGCCCGCCGTCGCCTTCCTTCAATTTCTCGATGACCAACGGGAAGGCGCCGGAACCGATCAGCGCCACCGCGGAAACGATGAAGGCAAGACCGGCCATCGGGTCGTCGAGCACCGGATGCAGCATGCCGCCGAAGCCGGCAACGCTGAGCAGGCCGACCAGCGCGCAAAGTGCGCCAAGCGCCGAAAGCAGCAGGAAGGAAATCGGGAAACGTCGCATGCGGCAAGTGTAGACGAGCACCGGCTTCGGCGCGAAGATAGGCGACCATTTTAACAATTCAGGAGACACTGATGAATCGCCGCCATTTCCTTCGCGCCGTGGCCGCCATGTCGGCCGCCGGCGTCGCCGAATTCACCCCCTGGCATGCCGTCGGCGCCTTTGCCCAGGACCTCGACAACTTCGTGCGCGGCCCGGCGGTCAAGGATCATCCGCTGCGCCAGTTGTCGAAGCACGTCTGGATGATCTTCTCGCCCGACGGTTTCCCGACCCCGGAAAACCAGGGGATGATGTGCAACCTGAGCTTCGTCGACACGCCGAAGGGCCTGGTCGCCGTCGATACCGGCGCTTCGGTGCAGATCGGCGAAATGGCCGTCCGCCAGTTGAAGAAAACGCTGAACAAGCCGGTCGTCGCGATCATCAACACCCATTACCACGGCGACCATTTCCTCGGTAACCAGGCCTTCGTCGAAGCCTACGGCGAGATGCCGATCCACGCCCACGCCGGCACCATCGAGCAGATCAAGGGCATGGAAGGCAACACCTGGCGCCGCCTGATGGAGCAATGGACCAACCAGGCGACGATGGGCACCAAGGTGGTGGCGCCGAATGTCGCGGTCGACCACGGCCAGGAACTGAAATTCGGCGACGTCGTCCTGCGCCTGCATCACTACGGCAAGGCGCACACGCCGTCCGACATCTGCGTCGAAGTCGTCGGCGACGGCCTGACCTGCGTCGGCGACGTGGCGATGAACGGGCGCATCGCCAACATGGACGACGGTTCCTACGCCGGTACGCTGAAAGCCTACGAGGCGCTGGAAAAGAACACCAAAACGAAAATCTGGCTGCCCGGCCACGGCGAAGCCGGCGCCGGCGTGCTGCAATGGAACCGCGAACTGTTCGCCGGCATCTACGAAAGCTGCGTCAAGGCCGTGCAGGCCGGCCAACCGATGGAAGAAGCCAAGGCGCTGGTCCTGCGCGACCCGCGCGTCGCCAGCCGGGCCAAGGAAACCAAGGGCTTCGACAACAACATCGGCAAGTATGTCAGTCTCGCCTACCTGGAAGCCGAAGCGGCTGCCTTCTGAACTGGAAAGACGCATGAAAGAGATCAACCACCAACGCCTCGATAAAGTCGTCGCCGACGCCCGCAAGGCCGCCGACGAGCGCGCAAAGGGCTACCGCGAGCGGGCGCTGAAGCTTTACCCGTGGATCTGCGGCCGCTGCGCCCGCGAATTCACGCACGCCAACCTGCGCGAACTGACCGTGCATCACCGCGACCACAACCACGACAACAACCCGGCCGACGGCAGCAACTGGGAACTCCTATGCCTGTACTGCCACGACAACGAACACCAGAAGCAGATCGAGGCCGACCGCGGCTACACCGACAGCCGCAACAACGCCCCAGTGGCCACCCATTCGCCCTTCGCCGCGCTGAAATCGCTGCTCGACAAAGACAAGTAACAATGCAGCGCCCGCAACGCCCCAGCCCGGCGGCCACCGACCGGGGAGCCCGCATCGCCCTGCTGTTCGCGCTGGTCGCCCAGCGCCTCGACAGCTACTACGAACACGGCCAGGAACTCACCCCGGCCCAGGGCGCCGCCCTCGCCGCCGACTGGCTCGCCCGCAGCCGGCGCAGCCTGACGCAGGAAGAGCGGCTCCATCTCTCCCGCCTCAGCGACGACATGGCGCGCACCATGCGCAGCACGCTCTCCCGCGAAGCCGGCCTGTTCACCGCCCACGAAATGATGCAGGCGCTCGACCCCAACTACCACTCCGAGCTCGCCCGGACGCTGATGGTCGAGTGCGAGCGTCTGCTCGACGCCGAATGACACACCATCACCGATGACTGCCCCAGCGCCAAACCTCTCCGCACCGCCGACCCCGCTGCCGAGCGACCTGATTTCCCGCGTCGCCGCCCACATCCAGGCTCGTTTCAGCGGCGAAGGCTCCGGCCACGACTGGCACCACATCGACCGCGTCCGCCGGCTGGCGCGGCGGATCGCCGCTGCCGAAGGCGCGGACCCGGAGATCGCCGAACTGGCGGCGCTCGTCCATGACATCGCCGACTGGAAATTCCACGGCGGCGACGACGACATCGGCCCGCGCGAAGCCGAACGCCTGCTGACCGAAGAAGGCGCACCGAGCGACGTCATTGCAGCGGTGGTGGAAATCGTCCGCAGCATCTCGTTCAAGGGTGCCGGCGTACACACCGCGATGCGGACGCTGGAAGGCCAGTGCGTGCAGGACGCCGACCGCCTCGACGCCATCGGCGCCATCGGCATCGCCCGCTGCTTCGCCTACGGCGGCCACGCCGGCCGGCCGCTCTACGACCCCGCCGTGCCGCCGGTGATGCACGCCAGCGCCGAGGCATACAAGGCCGCCAAGGGGCACAGCCTGAACCACTTCCACGAGAAGCTCTTCCTCCTCAAGGAGCGCATGAACACCGCCAGCGGCCGCAAATTGGCTGAGGAACGGCACCAATTCATGGAAAGCTTTGTCTCACGCTTTCTTGAAGAATGGGAAAGCACATGAGCCACCACCAACCACTGATCATCGAAGTCGTCTCCGACGTCGTCTGCCCCTGGTGCTTCATCGGCCAGCGCCGACTGGCGCAAGCCATCGACCTCGTCCACGCCGAGGTGCCCGACTTCCGCCATGAAATCCGCTGGCGCCCCTTCTTCCTCAACCCCGACACGCCGCCGGCAGGCGAACCCTATCTGCCCTTCCTGGTGCAGAAATTCGGCAGCCGGGCACAAGTCGAAGGCATCTGGCAGCGCATCCGCGAAATCGGCGCGCCGCTCGGTATCGACTACCGCTTCGAGAAAATCGAGGTGCGCGCCAACACGCTGGCGGCACACCGCCTGATCCACTGGGCGCAACAACAGGGCGACGCCGCCGTGCTGGTCGAAGGACTGTTCAAGGCCCAGTTCGAGCAGGGCAAAAACGTCGGCGACCCAGAAGTCCTCGCCCAGGTCGCCGCAACCTGCGGTCACGACCCGGCGGCCGTACTTGCCTACCTCGACTCCGACGAAGACGCAGCCACCGTCCAGCAAATGGAACGCGAATCCCGAAGCTGGGGCGTCAGCTCCGTACCGACCTTCGTCTTTGCCCGCCAGTCAGGCATTCAGGGGGCGGAGGAACCGAGAGTGCTGGCGGATGGGATTCGGCAGGCGTGGGCTGCGGTGGCTGGGTGACGTGGGATTGGGGGGAAGCAGAGTTTCTACAACGTCAGAGGTCGAAGCTAAAGCTCAGCTTTATCCGGCGTATGGCGAACCGTGAAGGTGAGCGGCGCCTCGACTGAGTATTAGCAACGCAACCTACCTGGCATTACTTGGCTAGAGCGTGTTCACATTAGCCAGATGTAAGCGCAGGCAAGTTGCAAGAATGCGTTGAAGCGCGTAGCCAGTTTTTCATAGCGAGTTGCCAGTCGGCGGAATTGCTTGAGGCGGCAGAAAAAACGCTCAACCAGATTTCG
>JAFIHA010000057.1 GCA_017848965.1 Dechloromonas aromatica (nom. nud.)
CACGAAATCTGGTTGAGCGTTTTTTCTGCCGCCTCAAGCAATTCCGCCGACTGGCAACTCGCTATGAAAAACTGGCTACGCGCTTCAACGCATTCTTGCAACTTGCCTGCGCTTACATCTGGCTAATGTGAACACGCTCTAAGCGCCGCTAAGTTGTCAGGCGAATAATGATGGGGGACAGACCACGATTTTCCCCAATCCCTACAATAACTGAAGGATTCCCCCTTGGAGATCCCCCGCATTTTCAACATCACCGAAAGCTCCCATCGCATCCACAACCCGATGACCCCTGACAAACTCGCCACGCTCGGCGCGGCCTTGCGGCTGGAGGCCGGGGCGCGGGTGCTTGATCTGGGCAGCGGTTCGGGCGAGATGCTGTGCACCTGGGCGCGCGATCACGGCGTTGTCGGCACCGGCGTCGACCTGAGCCAATTGTTTACCGAACAGGCCAAGCGTCGGGCGCAGGAACTCGGCGTTGCCGACCGCGTCCGCTTCATCCACGGCGACGCGGCCGGTTTTGTTGCCGAGGCGCCGGTCGATGTGGCTGCCTGTGTCGGCGCCACCTGGATCGGCGGCGGTGTCGCCGGCACGCTGGAATTGCTGGCGCGCAGCCTGCGGCCGGGCAGCCTTTTCCTGATCGGCGAGCCCTACTGGCGGCAGTTGCCGCCGACGGAAGCGGTGGCGCAGGGTTGCCTGGCGCATGCGGTGGCCGACTTCCTCACCCTGCCGCAACTGCTCGCCTCCTTTGGCGAACTGGGTTTTGACGTGGTTGAAATGGTGCTGGCCGACCAGAACGGCTGGGACCGCTACGAGGCGGCCAAGTGGCTGACCATGCGCCGTTGGCTGGCGGCCAATCCCGACGACGAACTGGCCGGCGAGGTACGCGCCCTGCTGACCAGCGAACCCGTGCGCTACGCCACCTACACCCGCGAATACCTGGGCTGGGGCGTGTTTGCGCTGATGCAGCGCTGAGCGGGATCACCTGACCATGAAATTCGGATACACCATCGTCTACGTTCAGGACGTCAAAGCATCGCTGGCCTTTTTCGAGCGGGCGTTCGGGCTGAAGACAAGCTTCCTGGACGAGGCGGCGGGTTACGGCGAACTGGACACCGGCGCGACCGCGCTGGCCTTTGCCTCGCACGCGCTAATGGCCGAGCTGCTGCCCGGCGGCTACCTTGCCGGCCAGGAAAGCACGCGGCCGCTGGGCGTCGAAATCGGCCTCTTCGTCGATGACGTGGCGGCCGTGCACCGGCAAGCCCTGGCCTGCGGCGCGGTCGAACTGGCGGCGCCGAAACGGACGCCCTGGGGGCAACTGGTTGCCTTCGTCCGCTGCCCGGACGGCACGCTCGTCGAAATCTGCACGCCCACCCAACGCTGAGCTTTTGCCGCCATGAAATGCCTCGTCGTCATCGCCCACCCGGTCACCGACAGCCTCTGCCACGCGCTGGCGCAGTCCGCCATCCAGGCGCTGGGCGAGGCCGGCCACACGGTCGAGATTGAAGACCTCTACGCGACGGAGTTCCCGCCCGCGCTGACGACCGCCGAGCGGCAGAGCTATTACGCGCCGTCCTTTGACGCCGCCGCCGTGCAGGCGCAGATCGCGCGGCTGCTGGCAGCCGACGCGCTGGTGCTGGTTTTCCCCACCTGGTGGTTCGGCTTTCCCGCCATCCTGAAGGGCTGGTTCGACCGCGTCTGGGCGCCCGGCGTGGCCTACGACCACGCCAGCGACCTCGGCCCGATCCGCCCTCGGTTGCACCAGCTGCGCCACGCGCTGGCGATCACCTCGCTCGGCTCGCCCTGGTGGGTGGACCGCCTGCTGCTGCGCCAGCCGGTCAAACGGGTGCTGAAAACCGCCCTCCTCGGCACCTGCGCGCCGGCCTGCCGCTTTGAAATGCTGTCGCTGTACCAGGCCGAGAAGCTGTCCACCGGGCGGGTCGAGGCTTTTCGCGGGCGCATCCGGCGGGCGCTGGGCAAGTGGATTTAAGGCGTGCTCCCAGTATGCGTCGTGTGACGCAAAGAGGGGAAGCAGCCGTGGCGATAGCTGACTGGACATAACGTACGCGAAAACGTACCATCCTTGCACTATCCATCGGAAAACGATCATGACCACCCTGACTGCCAGCGAGGCCCGCGCCAACTTGTATCGACTGATCGACCAGGCTGCCGAGTCGCATCAGCCGATCCACATCGCCGGCAAGCGGACCAGCGCGGTTCTTCTGGCTGCTGAGGACTGGGCGGCAATTCAGGAAACGCTCTACCTGCTTTCCGTACCCGGCATGCGCGAGTCGATCAAGGAAGGGATGGCCGAGCCGCTTGAAGAAAACAGCGAGGAGCTGGACTGGTGAGCTGGCGCGTGGTCTACGCCAGGCACGCGCAGAAGGACGCGAAAAAACTGGCGGCGGCCGGACTGAAGGACAAGACAAAAGACCTGCTGGCCGTCCTCGCCGCCGATCCATTCCAGAACCCGCCACCGTATGAAAAGCTCGTCGGCGACTTGGCTGGTTGCTACTCGCGCCGCATCAACATCCAGCATCGGCTGGTGTATGAGGTGTTTGCCGAAGAACGGACGGTGCGCGTGCTGCGCATGTGGTCGCATTATGAATAACAGGTTCGCCCCATGAACGACATCATCTGCACCGTCGACGTCGTCCTGATGACGCTGAAAGACAGCCGCCTGCATGTGGCGCTGTTGAAGCGCGACCATGCGCCGTTTGCCGGTTTGCCGGCGCTGCCCGGCGGCTACATCCGGGCGGCCGAGGATGACGATACGCAGGCGGCGGCGGCACGCATGTTGCGGGAGAAGACGGGCATCGACAGCCCTTACCTGGAGCAGTTGGCGACCTTTTCCGGGCGCGAACGCGACCCGCGCGGCTGGTCGCTGTCGGTGGCCTATTACGCGCTGGTGCCGCACGAGCTGATCGAGCGCGCCGGTCATCCGGAGGTAACACTGCTACCGGTCGACAAGGTCGGCGAGCTGCCTTTCGACCACGCGCGCATCGTCGCGGCAGCGGTGCAGCGGGTGCGCAACAAGAGCAGCTATTCGTCGCTGCCGGTTTACCTGTGCGGCGACAGCTTCACGCTGCCCAAGCTGCAGGCAGTCTATGAAGCCATCCTCGGCGAACCGATCAACAAGGTCAGCTTCCGCCGCAAGATGGAAGAGCTGGACATGGTCGAACCGGTCGCCGGCGCCATGGAAACCGGCAAGGCGCACCGCCCGGCGCAGTTGTACCGCCTGCGCGAGTGCTACGCCCGTAACCTGTCGCTGACCGACCGGGCGCTGAACGCGAAGGGCTGAAGGCCGGGCCGGCTGGCTGGCTCAATCCAGCCGGCGGCGGAACCCCCAGCTTCTATCGTCCGATGCTTCCGGCGCGAAGGCGTAGCCTTCGGCGTCGAATTCCTTGAGCGCTTCCGGGTCGCTCAAACGGTTAAGCACCGCGTAACGCGCCATCAGGCCGCGCGCGCGCTTGGCGTAGAAGCTGATGATCTTGTACTTGCCGTTCTTCCAGTCCTCGAACACCGGCTGGATCAGTTGCCCCTTGAACTTGCGGCCGATCGCGGCCTTGAAGTATTCCTCGGAAGCGAGGTTGACGGCGACCGGCCGGGGCATGGCGTCGAGTTCGGCGTTGATCGCGTCGAGCAGCGTTTCGCCCCAGAAGGCGTAGAGGTCCTTGCCGGCGCGGTTCTTGAACTTGGTGCCCATTTCCAGCCGGTAGGGCTGCATCAGGTCGAGCGGCTTGAGGATGCCGTAAAGGCCGGAGAGGATGCGCAAGTGCTGCTGGGCGAAGTCGAGGTCGGCGGCGGAGAGCGTCTTCGCCGCCAGACCGTCGTAGACGTCGCCGTCGAAGGCGAGCACGGCCTGCTTGGCGTTGTCCGGCGTGAACGGCAAGGACCAGTCGGCGTAGCGGTTGTAGTTGAGCAGCGCCAGCGGATCGGACAAATCCATCAGATTGGCGATGTCGGCCGGCGACAGGGCGCGCAGCTGCTCAATCAGCGTCTGCGAACGGTCGAGGAAAGCCGGCTGGGTATACGTCGCGACATGCGGCGGCGTCTTGTAGTCGAGGGATTTGGCCGGGGAAAGGAAGATCAGCATGGACGGACGACGGAATTGGCGATGCCGGCCATTTTAACGGAGGCGCCGCCGCGCGGATGGTCGCGGCGGATGTCGGTCGGCGAACAGCCGAAGCGGCGGCGGAAGCGCACCGCGAACTGCGACGGCGACTGGTAACCGACCTCGCCGGCGATGCGGGTCACCGGCTGGGCCGTCGATTGCAGCAGGGTCAGCGCCGTGGACATGCGCACGTCGAGCAGGATTTCCGACAGCGAACTGTCCTCGGCGGCGAGATGGCGGCGCAGGCTGGCCTCGCTCATCGCGAACCGGGCGGCAACCTCGGGCGAACGCCATTCGCGCGCCGGGTCGCCGGCGAGCAGGCGGCGCACCCGCGGCGCCAACTGCGTCTCGGCAAGGAGCAGGCTGCCGGCGCCTTCCAGCCAGACGAGCATTTCCAGCGCACGGTGGCCGACCACCGCATCGGGCAGCGCCGGGTCGTCGAGCGCTTGCGTCAGCGCCGTGAAGGCCTCGGCGAAGGCCGGCACGACGGCACCGAGCGGCACCACCGGCCGCGGCCGGGCGCCGGCCGGCGCCCGCCATTGCTCAAGCAGGCCGCGCTCCCAGGCCAGCCAGCGGGCGCGGTAGCTGGGCGCCTCGCCCAGATAGTTGGTGACGTCGAACGCCTGACCGCCAGCCAGCGCCACCGCCTGCCCGGCTTCGACGCGAAAGGTGCCGGCCTCGCCGTGCAGCACCTTGTAGCCGGCTTCGACCAGCACCAGCGTCGGCTGGTCGATCCACAGCCGGCGGAACAGGAGCGGCTGGCGCTGGACGATGCTGCCGGCAACGGCAACGCCGGGGCGCTGGGCGATGGTCGGTGTCATGCGTTTCTCCGCGAGAAGGGACGGCAATCTTAACGCGCCGCCGTAAAAGTCGCGCTGGCCTTGCCCAGCCCGTTGGCCCAGGCGTAGAAGCCGACCAGTGCCGGCGTCGCGTTGGCCGGCAGATCGAGTTTTTCGACTTTCAGCGCGTGGACCGTGAACACGTAGCGATGCGCCGGCCCCGGCGGCGGGCAACTGCCGAGGTAGGCGGCTTCGCCATTGTCGCCGGCCACAGGGCGGGCGCCGGCAGGCAGCGCGCCACCGGGGTTGCCGGCACCGGCCGCGAGGTGATCGGTGCTCGCCGGCAGGTTGGCGATCACCCAGTGCCACCAGCCGGAACCGGTCGGCGCGTCGGGGTCGTACATGGTGACGACGAAGCTCTTGGTAGCGGCCGGCGCGTCGTGCCAGCGCAAGGCCGGCGAGACGTTGCCGCCGCTACAGCCGAAGCTGTTGGCCTGATGCAGCGGTGCCAGCCGGCCGTCGGTGCCGGCGTCGACTTCGAGACGGAATTCGCCGGCCTGCGCCAGGCCGGCAGCGAACAGTAGCAGCGAAACAAGGGCAAAGCGGCAAACGGATTTCACGGCGGGCTCCGGGTGAGTTGGGGAGACTCCAGTCTGCCCGGCCCGCACCAACGCGACCGCTTCACGGCGCGCAAGGACTGTCCCGATTCGCTCAATCGCCCACGCCAGCATCGGGATTCACGAACCGCCCGAGCGCCTCGGCGAGGATTACCCGGTTTTGCAGCAATCCCCAAGGCGCCCGGCGCCGCGCATCTGCTACATTGGCAGTTGCATGCCCAACCGGATATCGCCATGAAACCCCGCGCAATCACCGCTTTCCTGGATCGCTACGTGATCGGCCAGGCCGAGGCCAAGCAGACGCTGGCCGTTGCCGTCTATACCCACTTCCGCAAGCTCGCGCTGGCCGGCGGCGAAGACAGCGGACTGGCGCAGACCAAGAGCAACGTGCTGCTGATCGGCCCCACCGGCACCGGCAAGACGCTGCTCTGCCAGACGCTGGCGCGCGGCCTCAAGCTGCCCTTCGTCACCGCCGACGCCACCGCCCTGTCGCAATCGCGCTTCGTCGGCGACGAGCTGACGGCGCTGATGCTGCGCCTGCTCGAACAGGCCGGCGGCGACCCGCAGCGCGCCGGGCGCGGCATCGTCTTCATCGACGAGATCGACAAGCTGGCCAGCGCGGACGAACCGGAGCGTGCCGGCGCCGGCCGCGCCGTGCAGCACGCGCTGTTGAAGATCATGGAAGGCAGCCTGATCCACCTGCCCGGCGGCGCCACCATCGACACCCGGCACACCCTGTTCATCTGCGGCGGCGCCTTCGGCGGCCTCGACGCGATCATGGCCGGCCGCACCTCCTACGGCTTCATCGGCACTTCGGACAGCGACGACGGCCGCATCATCGAACGCCTGAACAGCCGCATCAAACCGACCGATCTCTTCGCCTACGGCCTGATCCCGGAATTCACCGGCCGCCTGCCGATCATCGCCCGCCTCACCGCGCTCGGCCGCGAGGATTTCGTGCGCATCATGCAGGAACCCGCCGACAGCCTCTATCGCCAGTTCCGCGAACTGTTCCGCCTGGAGGGCGCCGAGCTCGTCATCGACCCGCCGGTGTTCGCCCAGATTGCCGAACTGGCGCTCGAATACAAGGTCGGCGCGCGCAGCCTGCGCGGCATCTTCGAGGAGCTGATGACGCCGGTGCTGTACTCCCTGCCCGACGAAGCGCCGGGCAGCAGAATCCATTTCCGTTCGCTGTTCAGCGCACCGGAAAAGACGGCAGCCGGTCAAGGCGGGTAAAATCCCACCTTTGCCTTTTCTGGAAAACCGATGAAACGATCCCGCTTCGGCGCCCGCGACCGCCTGTCGCGCGACGCCGCCGAACTGCAGCGCCTGGCCACCGGCCTTTCCGAATCCGGCGGCAAGCTCGAGGACGCCTACTGGGAAGCCCAGCTGGCCGGCGTCGTCGACGAACTCCTGAAGAACGGCGCCGAGGACGACATCAACATCGCCCTCGACCGCCTGTTCGAAGCCAACCCGAGCGCCCACGACGAACTCGCCGACATGGTCGAATCGCGCGCCGAAACGACGCGCCTGGAAGTCGACGGCACGGCCTGGGAGATCCTGCTCTTCGCGGCACCGGTCTTGGCCTGGTCGCGCTTTTCGATCGCCGCCTGCCCGCTGCCCAAGAGCACGCTGCAGACGCTCGCCGTACAGCTCGGCGCGCATGTCTTCGCCGCCGGCAACAAGCTGGCGCTGGCCGATTTCCTGTTCAGCCCGGACCAGTTGCCGCGCAGCTTCTGCGACACCTGGCAACTGACCCGCGAACTCGGCCAGGCGGCACTGGCCGGCGAGAACCTGACGGTGGACAGCGCCCATCTGCCGGAAACCAACCGCTTCCTCGCCGACGTCCGCTACCTGATCGGCGCCATCGCCGTGCCGCGCGGCGGCGCGCTGTTCCGCTGGAACGAGAAGGACGGCGCCAAGGAAGACGCGCTGCGCGAATGGACGCGCCAGGGCGGCCCCAGCCTGGAACCGCTGTTCGCCGGCTGCGCCTGGCAGCCGCTGCTCGCCGACGCCTACCACGCCGCCTGCCGCAACGCCGACCGCGCCTCGCGCCCGTACTCGGTGAAGGCGTCGATCGCCTTCCTGCAGACCACGCTCGGCCTGATGCCCGACGCCATCCGCGCCGTCATCGGCCCCTGCTACGACCGGCGCATGGAGGAATACCGCGTCGGCCTCGGCCCCAAGGACGGCGACGCCGTCTACCACGGCATCGTCTGGCCGCTGCTCGGCGGCGAAGACGAGAGCACCGACTGCGCCGGCGAGATCGAAGCGGCGCTGCGCGAAGCCGGGGTCAAGGAAGTGCGCTTCCTCGACCACCACTTCCCGATGGAGTTCTGCGACGACTGCGGCGCGCCGATGTTCCCCAACATCGACGGCGAACTGGTGCACGCCGAAATGCCGGAACAGCCGTCGAGCGGTTCGCAGCACCTGCACTGATGCGCGCGCCCGCCCGGCCCCTTCCTCCTTCCATAGCGCGGCAATCGCGCCGCGCGCCACTACGGTGAGCGGCAACGCCGACTGGCTGGCGCGCAGCCAGGCTGCTGTCTGGCATCCGTGCACGCAGATGCGCCACCACGCCGACACGGCGTCGCCGGCGCACCTGCCGCTGGTGCCGATCGCCCGCGGCGTGGGGCCGTGGCTGTACGACTTCGACGGCAAGCGCTACCTCGACGGGATCAGCTCGTGGTGGACCAACCTGTTCGGCCACGCCGAACCGCGCATCAACGCGGCGCTGCGCGAGCAGTTGGAAACCCTTGAGCACGTCATGCTGGCCGGCTTCACGCACCGGCCGGTGGTCGAACTGTCCGAGCGCTTGAGTGACCTGACCGGCGGCGCGCTCGGCCACGCCTTCTACGCATCCGACGGCGCCTCGGCGACCGAAATCGCGCTGAAGATGAGCTTCCACTACTGGCGCAACGTCGGCCGCCCGGAGAAGGCGGAATTCCTCTGCCTCGCCGGCAGCTACCACGGCGAGACGCTCGGCGCGCTGGCGGTCACCGACGTCGCCATCTTCAAGGACGCCTACGCGCCGCTCGTGCGCCACGCCGCGCACGTCCTACCCGCGCCCGACTTCCGCCTGGCCGAAGCCGGCGAAACCCCGGCCGACGTCGCCCGCCGCGCCGCCGCCGGCCTTGCCGACTGGCTGGAGAAAAACGGTGCGCGCACCGCCGCGCTGATCGTCGAGCCGCTGGTCCAGGGCGCCGCCGGCATGGCGATGTCCGACCCGGAATACCTGCGCCTCGCCCGCCAGTTGTGCGACCAGCACGAAGTGCACCTGATCTGCGACGAGATCGCCGTCGGCTGCGGCCGCACCGGCACCTTCTTCGCGCATGAACAGGCGGAGATCCGGCCCGACCTGATCTGCCTGTCGAAAGGCATTTCCGGCGGCTACCTGCCGCTCTCGGTGGTGCTGTGCAGCGACGCCATCTACGCCGCCTTCCTCGACGACACGGTGGCGCGCGCCTTCCTGCACTCGCATTCCTACACCGGCAACCCGCTCGCCTGCCGGGCGGCGCTGGCAACGCTGGACATCTTCGCGCAGGACGACGTGCTGGCCGCCAACCGCGTGAAAGCGCAGAAGATCGGCGCCGCATTGGCACCGCTCGCCGCCCATCCGCAAGTTGCCCACCTGCGCCAGCGCGGCATGATCGCCGCTTTCGACGTACTCACCGACGACCCGCATTTCTCGCGCCGTTTCTACCGCGCCGCGCTCGACGCCGGCGCGCTGCTGCGGCCGATCGGCAACACCGTCTACCTGATGCCGCCCTACGTCGTCGGCGACGACGAAATCGCGCTGCTCGGCCGGGTCGCCGGGCAAGCGCTGGAGCTTGCGCTGCGATGACCGGACTGTTCCTCAAATCCCTGCTCGGCGCGGCGGCGGTACTGATCATCGCGCTGCTCTCGCGCTCGAAGAGCTTCTACATTGCCGGCCTGGTGCCGCTGTTTCCGACCTTCGCGCTGATCGCCCACGCCATCGTCGGCGCCGAACGCGGCATGGCCGACCTGCGCACCACGGCGCTGTTCGGCCTCTGGTCGCTGATCCCCTACGCCGTCTACCTGCTCGCTGTGTACTGGCTGAGCGCCCGCCTGGCGCTGGCGCCGACGCTGATCAGCGCCACCCTCGCCTGGGTCGTTGCAGCGGCGCTGCTGCTCTTCGTCTGGATGCGCGTGTACGGCAACGCCTAAGTCCCGCTCTCGGCGACCTTGACCAACAGCAGCAGGAGTTCGCGCCGCTTTTCGTCGCGTTCGGCGCCCGCCGGCAAAGCCTCGACCGCCTGGCGCAAGGCGGCGATTTCCCGGCGCAGCAGCACCTCGCGCGGCGTAAAGCCGGCGTTCTTCAGAATCCGGTTGACCATGCGCTGCTCGGGCGAGAGCAAGGGCTCGTCGTCGAAAACCAGCGGCTTGCCGGCCCCCGGCAGGTGGTCGAGATCGCCGCGCGCCAGCGCCTCGCTGATGCGCCGTTCGGCGAGCTGTTCGAAAATTCCGGCCATGCGCGCTAGCCAGGGGTTCAGGCGACGAGTTCGGGAAACAGCACGTCGGTAAAGCCGAAGCGCGTGAAATCGCGGATCCGCGACGGATAGAGGCGGCCGATCAGGTGATCGCATTCGTGCTGCACCACCCGCGCATGAAAGCCCTCGGCGACGCGGTCGATCGGCTGCCCGTCCGGGTCGTAACCCTGGTAGCGGATGCGCTGCCAGCGCGCCACTTCGCCGCGCATTCCCGGGACCGACAGGCAGCCCTCCCAGCCGCTTTCCTCGGTTTCGTCGAGCGGCGTTAGCAGCGGGTTGATCAACACCGTCAACGGCACCGGCGGCGCCTCCGGGTAACGCGCGCTGGCCTCGAAGCCGAAGATCACCACCTGCAGGCTTGCGCCGATCTGCGGCGCGGCGATGCCGACGCCGCCGGCCGCCTGCATCGTCTCGAACATGTCGTCGATCAGTTGGCGCAACGCCGGCGTGTCGAACGCCGTCACCGGTCTGGCCACTTCCCAGAGTAGCGGATCGCCCATCCGCAGAATTTTTCTTACTGCCATTTTCCCCGCCATCGACGGCCAGTCGGCCGTTTCCGAAAAAATCGAAAGATTACGCCCAGCAAAACCTGTTCACCTTCGTGACATTCCCGTTACGATGACGTTTCCCCAACGAACACGGAGACATTGCCGATGAAAGTGAAAGCAAGCATTGAACGTGGCGCCCGTTATCTTTGTACCAAAATCGGCGCGGTCGTTGTCGCCATCGAACAGGTGGCTGTCGTCAAAGGCCTCGCCATGTGGGAAGTCGAAAGCGAAATCGGCAGCGGCGCTCGCCGCCGCTTCATCGTTTCACAGCGCGCCCTGCAGCCGCTGGCGGCCTGAACCGCGGCGCCGGCCGCCGGTTCGGAAAGGTAGCGCCGCCGCCCCCTGACTTTGCTAAAGTTCGTCCTGCGTCCGGCAACGCTGGATCAGTGACGAAGCAAACAGGGGGGAACGTGAAAATCCGGCTCTATCAGGTCGATGCCTTTGCCAGCAGGGCTTTTTCCGGCAATCCGGCGGCCGTCTGTCCGCTCGACGCCTGGCCGGATGACGGTTTGCTGCAGGCGATCGCCGACGAGAACAACCTCTCGGAAACCGCCTTCTTCGTCCCCGATGGCGACGGTTTTGCGCTGCGTTGGTTCACGCCGACCACCGAAATCGACCTCTGCGGCCACGCCACACTGGCCTCGGCACACGTCCTGTTCAACATTCTCGGCTACGCCGGCGAGCGCATCCGCTTCCGCACGCGCAGCGGCGAACTGGTCGTCGAACGCGCCGGCACTGCGCTGGCGATGGATTTCCCGGCCCTGCCGCCGCGCCCCTGCCCGGCGCCGCCGGCGCTGCTCGCCGGACTCGGCGCGACGCCGACGGCAATCCTCGCCGCCGACGACTACATCGCGGTTTTCGACGACGAGGCCAGCGTCCGCGCGCTGGCGCCCGATTTCGCCTGTTTCCGCCGTCTCGACCGGCGTGGCGTGGTGGTCACCGCACCGGGCAGCGACGTCGATTTCGTCAGCCGCTTCTTCGCCCCCAAGGTCGGCATCGCCGAGGACCCGGTCACCGGCTCCGCCCACTGCGAGTTGGCGCCGTACTGGGCGGCCCGCCTTGGCAAAAACGAACTGAGCGCACGCCAGGTGTCGCGGCGCGGCGGCGAACTCGGCTGCCGCCTGCAGGGCGAGCGGGTGATCGTCTCCGGCCGGGCGGTCAGCTTCCTGCAGGGTGAAATCGAGCTGACGCGATGAGCCGCACGCTCGACCAGCGCCTGACGCAAGAGCTTGCCGAACTGGCCGCCGCCGATCTCGGCCGCCACCACCGCCTGCTGGAATCACCCTGCGGTCGGCTGGTCAACGTAGACGGCCGGCAACGAATCAATTTCGCCAGCAACGATTACCTCGGGCTCGCCGCCCATCCCGCCCTCGCCCGCGCCCTCGCCGACGGCGCGCTGGCCTGGGGTGCCGGTAGCGGTTCCGCCCATTTGGTCAGCGGCCACCAGCAGCCGCACGCCGCACTGGCCGAACGGCTTGCCGAATTCACCGGCTTTGCGCGCGTCCTCACCTTCGCCACCGGCTACCTCGCCAACCTGGCGGTGACGCCGACGCTGGCCGGGCGCGGCGACGCGGTGTTCGCCGACAAGCTCAACCACGCCTCGCTGATTGACGCCATGCAACTGGCCAAGGCCAACGGCGCGACGACGCAGCGTTACCCGCACGCCGACCTCGCCGCGCTGGAGCGCCTGCTCGCCGCCAGTCCGGCGCGGACCAAGCTGATCGTCAGCGATACCGTGTTCAGCATGGACGGCAACCTCGCGCCGCTGCCGGCGCTCCACGCCTTGGCCGAGCGTTACGACGCCTGGCTGGTGCTCGACGACGCGCACGGCTTCGGCGTCCTCGGCCCGCAGGGGCGCGGCAGCCTGGCCCACTTCGGCCTGCCGGCTGACCCACGCATCCTGCTCATGGGCACCCTCGGCAAGGCGGCCGGCGTCGGCGGCGCCTTCGTCGCCGGCTCGGCGCTGGCCATCGACTACCTGCGCAACAAGGCGCGCAGCTACATCTTCACCACCGCCGCGCCGCCGGCCGTCGCCTGCGCGTTGAGCGCCAGCCTCGACCTGATCGCCACCGGCGACGCGCTGCGCGCCAATCTCTTCGCCCGCATCGCCCAGTTGCGCGATGGTCTGGCCGGCCTGCCCTGGCACCTGCCGGCCTCGCCGACGGCAATCCAGCCACTGATCGTCGGCGACAACGCGGCGGCACTGGCACTCGCCCGCCGGCTCTGGGAAAAAGGACTATGGGTGCCGGCGATCCGCCCGCCGACCGTGCCGCAGGGCACGGCGCGCCTGCGCATCTCGGTCTCCGCCGCGCACACCGAGGCCGACATCGCCGCCCTGATCGGCGCGCTGCGCGAGGCGGCGGCGGGTTAAAATCGCCGCCCGACTTTCTCCGATGAGCTTGTTGCGATGAGCGCTCCCCTCGTTTTCCTGCCCGGCTGGTGTCTCGGCCGTGGTCCGTTGCAGGCCGCGGTCGACGCGCTGCACGGGCAATTCATCGATCTGCCCGGTTATCGGGACGAACCGCTGGAGACCGCTTTCGACCTTGCCGTCGCCACCCTTGGCGCCCGCCTGCCGGCCGGCGCGACGCTCGCCGGCTGGTCGATCGGCGCCCAGTTGGCGCTGGCCGTCGCCGCCCGCCATCCGGACAAGGTCGGCAAGCTGCTGCTGGTCGCCGGCACCGCTTCCTTCGTCCAGCGCGACGGCTGGCCGGACGCCATGCCGCCGGCGACGCTGGCCGATTTCAGCGCCGCCGTCGGCGTCGACCCGGCCGGCATGCTGCCGCGCTTCGTCGGCAGCTTCAACCGCGGCGACGCGCAGGCCAAGGATATCAGCCGCCTCATCCTCGAACTGGCCGATCCGCTGCCCTCGTCGCTCGTCCTCGCCGCCGGCCTGGCCTGGCTGCGCGACGTCGACCTGCGCGCCGACGCTGCCCGGGTGCGGGCGCCGACCCTGCTCATCCATGGCGATGCCGACCCGCTGATGCCGCCCGCCGCGGCGCGCGCGCTGGCGGCGCTGATTCCCGGCGCCCGTCTCGAACTGTTCGCCGGCTGCGCCCACGCTCCCTTCCTCTCGCAAGCGGAACACTTCGTCGCCACCGCCCGCGCTTTCTTCGATGAGCCAGCCGCCTAAGGCGCGCATCCGCCAGTCGTTCGAACGCGCCGCCGCCACCTACGACGCCGCCGCCGACGTCCAGCGCCGCATCTGCGCCCGGCTCGCTGCCGGGATGTCGGACGCGGCGCCCGCCCGCCTGCTCGACGCCGGCTGCGGCACCGGCGCCGCGCGCGGTCTGCTGCAGGCGCGCTACCCGGCCGCCGAAATCGTCGCCCTCGACCTGTCGACGGCGATGCTGCGCCGCCTGCCCGGCGCTTGCCAACGCCTCGCCGGCGACCTCGAACACCTGCCGCTGGCCAGCGCCAGCATCGATCTCTACTGGTCGAGCCTGGCCTTGCAGTGGTGCGACCCCACCCGCGCCCTCGGCGAAGCCCGTCGCGTGCTGCGTCCGGGGGGCCGGCTGGCGCTGGCGACGCTCGGCCCGGCGACCTTCCACGAGATGCGCAGCGCCTTCCGCGACGTCGACGCCTACCGGCACACGCTGCATTTCCACGATGCCGAACAGCTCGCCGCGCTCGCCGGCGCCGCCGGTTTCACCGCGGTCGACTGCGCCAGCCACATGGAAACCGCCTTCTACCCGGATCTGCGCGCGCTGCTGCGGGCGGTCAAGGCGGTCGGCGCCAACCAGTTGGGCGCCGGCCGGCGCAGCGGACTGATGAGCCGCAACGCCTTCGCCCGCCTGACCGCCGCCTGGGAAACCTTGCGCCAGCCGGACGGCCTGCCGCTCACCTACGATGTCATCCTGATCCACGCCCAAACATGAGTTCAGCTTACTTCCTCACCGGCACCGACACCGACGTCGGCAAGACCCACATCGCCTGCGCCCTGCTACACCGCGCCCGCCGCGCCGGGCTCTGGGCGGTCGGCCTCAAGCCGGTCGCCGCCGGCACCGAGGCCGCCGGCCACAACGACGACGTGCAGCGCCTGCGCGCCGCAAGCAGCCTCCAGTTGCCGGACGAGGTGGTCAATCCCTATTGTTTCGCGCCCGCCATCGCGCCCCACATCGCCGCCGCCGAAGCCGGCGTCGATATCGATTTCACGCGCATCGCCAGCACAGTGGCGAGCGCCCGCCAGGCGGCGGATTTCGTCGTCGTCGAAGGCGCCGGCGGCTTCTGCGTACCGTTCGGACTCGACCGCAACGGCGCCGATCTCGCCGCGCAACTGCGGCTGCCGGTGATCCTGGTCGTCGGCATGCGGCTCGGCTGCCTCAACCACGCGCTGCTCACCGCCGAAGCGGTTGCCGCGCGCGGCCTGGTCATCGCCGGCTGGGTGGCGAACTGCCTGGCGCCGCCGATGCCTTACCTGGAAGAAAATCTGGCGACGCTGAGCGAACTGCTGCTGGCGCCAAGGCTGGGGGTCGTCTCCTGGGATGAGACGGGCAAGGTCGAGAACGCTGCCAGCCAGCTCGAACTACCGTTCTGAGACGCGCAGCACCGCGGCGACTTCGTTGATCCGCGCGACGATGCCCTGCGCCTTGGCCTCGGCACCGTCCATCACACCCTGGCGGGCCTGCATTTCCAGCGCCAACGCCAGTTCGGCGCCATGGTCGTCGGACATCGTCGCCAGCAAGCCCTTGACCGTATGCGCCTCGCGCACCAGTAATTCGGCGCTGCCGGAGAGACTGGCCGCCAACAGGTTGCTGCAATTGTGCTCGACGTCCTGCAGGAAGATGTCGATCATCATCGCGTAGATCTCCCGATCACCGCCCAGACGCTCCATGATTGCCGGCTTGTCGATGGCGAAGGGTGGGGTGGTGGTCATTGCAGTCTCCATTCGACGCTGTATCAGATCAGCGGCATTTCCTCGTCATGGAAGCGTTGCCGCACTTCGAGCACTTCCTCCCAACCGGCCAGCAAGGCTTCGACGCAGAGGGGATCGAAGTGCGCGCCACGCCCGTTTTCGAGGAAACGCAACGCATCGTCCAGCGACCAGGCTTTCTTGTATGGGCGTTCCGAGGTCAGCGCATCGAAGACGTCGGCGACGGCGACGATACGACCGAACAACGGGATGGCGTGCCCCTTGAGTCCTTTAGGATAGCCGCTCCCGTCATATTTTTCATGGTGGGAAAGGGCGATTTCGGCGCCCGCCTGCAGGATTTCCGATCCGCTGTCCTTGAGCAACTCATAGCCCAGTTCGGCGTGCCGTTTCATGACTTCGAACTCCTGCGGCGTCAGACGGCCGGGTTTGAGCAGGATGTAGTCGGGAATGCCAATCTTGCCGACATCGTGCATCGGCGCCGCCTTCAGCAGCAGCCGGCAACTGGCATCGTCAAGGTCGAGCCCGCGGGCGATGATTTCCGAGTAGTGCGCCATGCGCTGGATATGGGCACCGGTTTCGGGATCGCGGAATTCGGCGGCGCGCGAAATCCGGAAGATCAGCTCGCGTTCGCGCTCGCGGATTTCCCGGGTACGTTCCTCGACCTTTTCGGCCAGATAGGCGGCGCGATCGGCGAGGAACTTCTGGCCAGTGCGCAAGGCCAGCATGTTGCGCGAACGTGCCGAGAATTCGATGCGGTCGATCGGCTTGGTCAGGAAATCGTTGGCGCCGCCGAGCAGCGCTTCGTAACGGATGTCCTTCTGGTCATTGGCGGTGATCATCAACACCGGGATCTCGGTCCGCCCATGCAGCGCGCGGAAGGCGGCGATGAAACGCAGGCCGTCCATGTCCGGCATCATGTAATCGACGATGACCAGGTCGGGCACGTTGTCGCGACACCATTCGAGCGCTTCCAGCGGGCGCTCGAAAAGGATCGGTTCGCAATCCCCGAGCTTGAGGACCAGCGCCTTGATCAGCGTCAGGTTGATGTCGCTGTCGTCGATGATCAGTACCTTGTGCATTCGTCTGCCCGAGCGTTGCGTTTCTCGGCGCAGTATATAATGCGCCGCCATGAAACTCCTCTTCGATCTCTTCCCGGTCATCCTCTTTTTCGCCGCCTTCAAATACGCTGGCGGCCATCCGGAAACCGCCGCCGACTGGGTCGGCAGCCTGCTCGGCGGCGCCGTCATCGGACCCGACAAGGCGCCGATCCTGCTCGCCACCGTCGTCGTCATCGTCGCCACCATCGCCCAGATCGTCTGGGTGCATTTCCGCCACGGCAAGGTGGACAAGATGCTCTGGCTCAGCCTCGGCCTGGTCGTCGTCTTCGGCGGCATGACCTTGATCTTCCGCAACGAGGCCTTCATCAAGTGGAAGCCGACGCTGCTCTACTGGGCCTTCGCCGGCAGCATGCTGTTCGCCGCGCTGATCATGAAGAAGAACGCGATCCAGGCCATGCTCGGCGAGCAGATGAAGTTGCCGGACGCCGTCTGGCGGCGGCTCAACTTCGCGTGGATCGGCTTCTTCCTGCTCATGGGCGTGCTCAACCTGATCGTCGCCTTCAATTTCCCGACCGATATCTGGGTCGATTTCAAACTCTTCGGCGGCATGGGCCTGATGCTCGTCTTCATCGTCGCGCAGGGCGCGCTGCTGTCGAAGTACATCGAGGAAGAAAAATGATGCTCTACATGATCGTCGGCGAAGACCGCCCCGGCAGCCTGGAACAACGCCTCGTCGCCCGTCCCGAGCACCTCGCCCGCCTGCAGGCGCTGCAGGCCGACGGCCGCCTGCTGCTGGCCGGTCCCTGCCCGGCGATCGACGCGCCCGATCCCGGCGCCGCCGGTTTCAGCGGCAGCCTGATCGTCGCCGAATTCGCCTCGCTCGACGCCGCCCGCACCTGGGCCGATGCCGACCCCTACATCGCCGCCGGCGTCTACGAAAAGGTCACCGTCAAGCCGTTCAAGAAGGCACTGCCGGCGTGAGCCACGAAGCCACCCTCGCCCTGCTGCGCGAACGCCTGGCGGCACTGGCGCCGCAATCGCTGACCATCGCCGACGAATCGCACCGCCACGCCGGCCACGCCGGTGCCGGCGGCGGCGCGCATTTCCGCGTCGACATCGTGGCAGCGGCTTTTTCCGGCAAAAAGACACTCGTTCGTCATCGTCTGGTGTACGATGCCGCAGGTGACTTGATGCACCACCGGATCCACGCGCTGGCCATACGCGCACTGGCCCCCGAAGAAGTCTGACTTTCGTACCAACCACCCCCAGGACCCCATCCCCATGTTCAAACTCAGCTCCCTGGCTGCACTGCTGGTTGCCGGCAGCCTCATCTCCGCACCCGCCTTCGCCCAGAGCAAGGCCTACGCCACGGTCAACGGCAAGGCCATCCCGCAAACCGTGTACGACGCCTTCCTTGCCGAGCAAAAGGCGCAGGGCGCCCCGGATTCGCCCGAACTCAAGAACGCGATCAGGGAAGAACTGATCCGCCGCGAACTGCTCTCGCAGGAAGCCGCCAAGAAGGGCCTCGACAAGAAGCCGGAAGTCCGCGGCCAGATGGAACTGGCCCGCCAGGCCGTGCTGATCCGCTCCTTCATGGGCGACTACGTGCGCAGCCATCCGGTCAGCGACGCCCAGTTGAAGTCCGACTACGAGCAATTGAAGAAGTCGCTCGGCAGCACCGAGTACAAGGCGCGCCACATCCTGGTCGAAAAGGAAGACGACGCCAAGGCGATCATCGCCAAGCTGGACAAGGGCGAAAAATTCGCCGCCCTGGCCAAGCAGTCGATGGACCCCGGTTCCAAGGACAAGGGCGGCGAACTCGAATGGAGCGCCCCGACCGCCTACGTCAAGCCTTTCGGCGACACCCTGACGACGCTGAAGAAGGGCGAATACACCAAGACGCCGGTGAAGACCGACTACGGCTTCCACGTCATCCAGCTCGAAGACAGCCGCCCGCTGACGCCGCCGCCGTTCGAACAGGTCAAGCCGCAACTGCAGCAACGCGCGACGCAGATGCAGGTGGAAAGCCTGATCAAGGACCTGCGCGCCAAGGCCAAGGTCAACTGACCTCACCCAAGGCCAGACCAGCCCGCCGCCCGGCGGGCTTTTTTTTGCTAAAGCTGCCAGGCCTCGCCGCCGCCCTGCAGGGTCATCTCGACGACGCGCTTGTTGAGGTGGGGGGCGAACAATTCGATGAAGTCGTAATCGAAACGGCGCAGGTAGCTGCCGCGCCGCACCGCCAGCCGGGTCGTGTTCGACTCGAACAGGTGACCGGCATCGATTGCCGCCAGCCCGGCATCGCGCTGGGGATCGAAGGCGAGGCCGGCGATGATGCCGAGACCGAGACCGAGATTGACGTAAGTCTTGATCACGTCGGCATCGAGCGCGGTCAGCGCGATGTTGGGAACGATCTCCAGACGCTCGAAGGCGCGGTTGATCCGCGAGCGACCGGTGAACGCCGCGTCGTAGGTGATCAGCGGCCAGCGCCCCAGTTCCTGCAACGACAGGGGCTGACAGGCAAGGATGGGATGGCCGGTTGGCGCGATCACGCAGTGCGACCACTGGCGGACCGGGAAGGAGACCAGTTGGGCGTGCTCGCCGAGCGATTCGGTGGCGATACCGATGTCGGCGTCGCCGGACGCCACCCAATCGGCAATCTGTACCGGATTGCCCTGATGCATCTCCAGTTTGACGTTGGGGTGGCGGGCAACGAAATCGCGCACCACGGTCGGCAGCGCGTAGCGCGCCTGGGTATGCGTCGCCGCCAGCACCAGACGCCCCGAATCGCCGCTGGAAAACTCGGCGCTGGCGCGCTTCAGGTTTTCCGCCTCGCGCAGGATGCGCCGGGCAATGTCGATGACCACCCGGCCCGGCTCGGTGATGCCGGTGAAGCGCTTGCCGCTGCGTTCGAAGATGGCGATACCGAGTTCGTCTTCAAGCAGGCGGATCTGCTTCGACACCCCGGGTTGCGAGGTGTACAGCACCTCGGCCGCCTCGGAGACGTTGAGTCCCTGGCGTTCGATCTCGACGATGTAGCGTAGCTGCTGGAGTTTCATGAATGGCTTAATAACAAAATACGATAACAATCTAACTCAATATTCTTTTTGATTCAATCCGCAGCCGGTACGATGCCGCTCCATGGACTACCTCTACACCCTTTCCGGCTTCGCGGTCGGCGCCATCGTCGGTCTGACGGGCGTCGGCGGTGGTTCGCTGATGACCCCGCTGCTCGTGCTGCTGTTCGGCGTGCATCCGGCCACCGCTGTCGGCACCGACCTGCTCTACGCGGCGATGACCAAGGCCGGCGGCACCGTTGCCCATGGCCGCAAGGGACATATCGACTGGCAGGTCACCGGTCGCCTCGCCGCCGGCAGCATCCCGGCGGCGGCGCTGACCATCTGGGTTCTTTCCATGCTCCCCGAAGGCAGCAACGCGATCAGCAAGATCGTCTCGCACGGCCTCGGCTTCGCCCTGCTGCTCACCGCCATCGCCATCCTGTTCGGCCGCAAGCTGCGCGAGTACGCCAGCCGCCACGACGATTCGCCGCTGCGCCAGTGCTGCCTGGGCAAGATCACGGTCGGCGTCGGCGTCGTGCTCGGCGTGCTGGTGACGATTTCCTCGGTTGGCGCCGGCGCGCTCGGCGTCGCCGCCCTCTTCTTCCTTTATCCGAAGCTGTCGCCGGTCAAGATCGTCGGTTCCGACGTCGCCCACGCCGTGCCGCTGACGCTGGTCGCCGGCCTCGGCCACTGGCTGCTCGGCAGCGTCGACTGGGCCTTGCTCGGCGCCCTGCTGCTCGGCTCGCTGCCCGGCATCTGGCTCGGTACCCAGCTCTCCGCCAAGGTGCCGGAGCACATCCTGCGCCGCATCCTTGCCTCCATGCTCGTGCTGATCGGCAGCAAGCTGGTCTTCGCCTGATTCACCCCCAAGAGAACGCCATGTACAAATACGACGCCATCGACCGCCAGCTGATCCTCGACCGGGTCGAGCAGTTTCGCGATCAGGTCAACCGCTGGCAGGCCGGCGAACTGACCGACGACGAATTCCGCCCGCTGCGCCTGCAGAACGGCCTCTACATCCAGCGCCACGCGCCGATGTTCCGCATCGCCGTGCCCTACGGCATGCTCAATTCGGCGCAACTGCGCAAGCTGGCCCACGTCGCCCGCCAGTACGACCGCGGCTACGGCCATTTCACCACCCGCCACAACCTGCAACTGAACTGGCCGAAGCTGACCGATGTGCCCGACATCCTGGCCGAACTGGCCGAAGTCGACCTGCACGCCATCCAGACCTCGGGCAACTGCATCCGCAACATCACCACCGACCAGTTCGCCGGCGTCGCCGCCGACGAGATCATCGACCCGCGCCCGCTGGCCGAGATCCTGCGCCAGTGGAGTACCTTCCACCCGGAATTCGCCTTCCTGCCGCGCAAGTTCAAGTTCGCCATTTCCGGCACCGAGGAAGACCGCGCGGTGACCTGGTTCCACGACATCGGCCTGCACCTCAAGGTGGTCGACGGCGTCACCGGCTTCACCGTGATCGTCGGCGGCGGCCTCGGCCGCACGCCGATCCGCGGCCAGGTCGTGCGGGAATTCCTGCCCTGGCAGCACATCCTCAGCTACTGCGAGGCGATCCTGCGCGTCTATAACCGCTTCGGTCGCCGCGACAACGCCTACAAGGCGCGCATCAAGATTCTCGTCCAGGCGCTCGGCGTCGAGGAATTCGCCAAGCTGGTCGAAGCCGAATGGGCGCACGCCAAGGACGGCCCGGCGACCATCACGCAGGCCGAGTACGAGCGCGTCGCCGCGCATTTCGGCGCCCCGACCTACGAGACGATCAGTACCGTCGACGCCGACTACCAGGCGAAGATCGTCGAAGAAAAGGCCTTCGCCCGCTGGGTCGAGCGCAACACCCATGCGCACAAGGTCGATGGCTACGCGGCGGTCACGCTATCGCTCAAGCCGCACGGCGTCGCGCCGGGCGACATCACTTCCGAGCAGATGGAAGTCGTCGCCGACCTCGCCGACCGCTACAGCTTCGGCGAGCTGCGCATCAGCCACGAGCAGAACGTCATCCTGGCAGACGTCAAGCTGGCCGACCTTTACACCGTCTGGCAACAGGCCAAGGCGGCCGGTCTGGCAACGCCCAACATCGGCCTCTTGACCAGCATCATCTGCTGCCCGGGCGGCGATTTCTGCGACCTCGCCAACGCCAAATCGATCCCCATCGCCACCGCCATCCAGCAGCGTTTCGACGACCTCGACTACCTGTTCGACATCGGCGAGATCGACCTCAACATCTCCGGCTGCATGAACGCCTGCGGTCACCACCACGTCGGCCACATCGGCGTGCTCGGCGTCGACAAGAACAACGACGAGTTCTACCAGGTCACGCTGGGCGGCCGCCAGGGCAACGACGCCAAGCTCGGCAAGGTGATCGGCCCGTCGTTCTCGGCCGGCGAAATGCCGGATGTGGTGGAGAAGATCATCCAGGTCTATCTGGAGAACCGTCATCCGGACGAACGTTTCATCGACACTTTCGACCGGATCGGCATCGACCCGTTCAAGAACCGCGTTTACGAAGGCCGCGCCCACGGCAAGGCCAAGGCTGCACAAAAGGAGGCCGCATAACATGGCACAACTGATCAAGCAGGGCGCGCTCGCCGCCGATACCTGGACCACGCTCACCCTGGCCGAGGAAGCAAGACCGGAAAGCGTCGCCCTCCCCGCCGGCGACGTCATCTTCCCGCTCGCCGTCTGGCTGGCGCGCAAGAACGAGATCGTCTCCTGCCACAAGCGCATCGGCCTCCTGCTGCAACCGGACGACAAGGTCGAGGAGATTGCCGCCGACCTCGAGTATTTCGTGGTCATCGCCATCAACTTCCCGAAGTTCGTCGACGGTCGCGGCTACTCGACCGCCGCCCTGCTGCGCCAGCGCTACCATTACCAGGGCGAACTGCGCGCCGTCGGCGACGTGCTGCACGACCAGCTCTTCTTCATGAAGCGCGTCGGTTTCGACAGCTACGCGCTGAAGGACGGCAAGAACGCGGTCTACGCCATCGACCAGGGATTTTCGCCGTTCTCCGCCACCTATCAGGGTTCGACCGACCAGCCCGAACCGCACTTCCGTCGCCGTACCGCCTGACCAGATCGCCAGCCATGACGCCAGCCCTCCTCAACATCACTCCCGAACTCGCCGCCAGCACCGCCGCCAAGGCCGAGGCCGCCGCCGCGCTACTGGCCGACATCGCCGGCGCATGGTCGCCAGCCACCTTCGCCAACAGCCTCGGTGCCGAGGACATGGTCCTCACCGACCTGATCGTCAAGGCCAAGCTGCCGATCGAGATCTTCAGCCTCGACACCGGCCGCCTGCCGGCCGAGACCTACGAGCTGATGGCCAAGGTCGATCAGCACTACGGGCTGAAACTGAAGATCTACTTCCCGCAGTCCGAGGAAGTCGAAAGCTATGTCCGCCAGCACGGCATCAACGCCTTCTACGACTCGGTGACGCTCAGGAAGGCCTGCTGCTACGCGCGCAAGGTCGAACCGCTGAAGCGCGCCCTGGCCGGCAAGCGCGCCTGGATCACCGGCATGCGCGCCGAACAGGCCGCCACGCGCGGCCAATTGGCGACGCAGGAATACGACGAAGGCAACGGCCTGGAAAAATTCAACCCGCTCGCCGCCTGGAGCGAGAAGGAAGTCTGGACCTACATCAAACAGAACGCCGTGCCCTACAACGCCCTGCACGACAAGTTCTACCCCAGCATCGGCTGCGCCCCGTGCACCCGCGCCATCTCGCTCGGCGAAGATGTCCGCGCCGGCCGCTGGTGGTGGGAGTCGCCGGAGTCCAAGGAGTGCGGACTGCACGTGAAAGCGTAACATCCGGCGCCAGCGCAGGCTAAATCGCGCAGCGAATGTTAAGCCCCGCAGGGGCGGCCGGAGACAAGCGCCGGAATCCAAGGCGTGCGGACTGCACGTGAAGGCGTGACGGGAACGGTAGCAAGAGCGTCACGCCAGACTTGATCGGGGCCCCGCGGCGCGACAAGCCGCTTCTCTAAACCGCCCCGACCTTTCCGCCATCGATGCAGGGCAACAAAAAGGGCGCCATGCCGGCGCCCTTTTTGTTGCTGCGTTCAGCGACTGACTTACTTCGCCTTGATCCGCTGTTCCATGCGCTTGGCGCGTTCGCCCGGCGCCGGGTGGCTGGAGAAGGCGCTGCGGTCGTTGCCGTAGAGTTTTTCCAGCTTGCGCAGCGCGGTCACGGCGCCGGCGTTCTTCAGCTTCTGCTTGGCGAGGTAATCGACCGCGTAATCGTCGGCCTCGTTTTCCTGCTTTTGCGAGAACTGGGCGTTGATCAGCGCTTCGCCCATCGCCCCGAGCTCCGACGCGGCAATCGCCGCTACCGCGCCGTTGCCGCTGCTGGCGGCAGCCTGGCGGGCGGCCGAGCTGGCGTGCGCCAGTTGCAGCGCCCGCTTCGAATGGCCGAGCATGACGTGGCCGATTTCATGCGCCAGCACGTAGCGCAGTTCGTCGTCGGTGAACTTGTCCATCAGACCGGAATAGACGCGGATCGAACCGTTCGGCACGGCGAAGGCATTGACGTCCTTCTTCATGTAAACCTTGAAATCGAGATTGGCCTTGTCGATCTTGGTCCAGTTGGCGGTGAGTTTCTGCAGGCGCTTGGCGTACTTGCTGCGCGGCGCGGCAATCTGGTTGCGCTGATCTTCATTGGCGGCGGTGCGCTTGCCCAGTTCGAGCATTTCCTCGTCGCTGAGGCTGGCCACGGCGACCACCGAAGAACCGATGTCGATGGCGCTGCTCGCCGACATCTCACCGCCGGCGCCAGCGCCGGTCGTCTTGCAACCGGACAGGGTGAACAGGGAAGCAGCGAGCATTGACAGCCAGACGGAGCGTTGCATTTTTTCTTACCTCGGGTTGAAAAACCGGCAATGGTACTCGCGCAAGGCATGCCATTCAAGTTTTTATAACCGTACGTACTATTCTAATGGCAATAAATCGTTGAAAAAAGACACTAATAAACCAATTTATTCAGACCGCCCGCTTTCCGCGAACGCCTCATGAGCGAGAGCAAGCGGCAATACCGGCAAGAAGAATCAGCAGGATCGCCAGCACCGGGCCGAAGGGCTGGTCGAACCACAGAGCCATGGCGAAAGCGGCGATGTAGCCGCCGACACTGACGAGCAGCGCCAGACGCAAGCCGCGCCGCCAGTCGCCTGCGCGCCGGAAGGCCAACCAGGGCGGGACGAAGACCAGGGCGAAGGTCGCCATCACGCCCAGGGTCGTCGTCGCCAGCGCCAGCACCAGCGCGGCGAGCAGATCGAAGCCGCTGTGCACCGGCCATGGCGCTTCGCCGCGCAGGCGAAAGTGATCCGGGTAGAGCTGGCTGAGCAGCAGCGGGCGGGACAGGCGGCGCAAGACCAGCAGGCAGGCCAGCGTACCGGCGGCCACGGTAGCCAAGCGGCCAGCGTCGGCGAAATAGAGCTGGCCGTCGAAAAGCGCGCTGCCGACGCGCTCGGCGAGCGGATGGTTGGCGGCGACCAGCATGCCGACGGCCCAACCGGCGAGCAACAACAGGGGGAAGAGCGCGCTCGCCGGCAAGCGGGCGGCGAGCGGCTCCTTGGCCAGGGCGGCGGCAGCGGCGGCAGCAACGCCGCCGACCGGCGGCGGCAGGCCGGCCAGCATGGCGAGCAGCGCGCCACCAGCGGCGACGTGGGCGTAGGCGAGCGCCGCCAGCCATTCGTCGCGCAGGCGCAGGTAGCAGCCGAGCAGCGGCAGCAAGACCGCCAGGCAAAGGCCGGTCAGGAAGGGAATGGCGAACAGGTCAGGGAACATCGGGCGCTTCCAGGCGAATCACCGCGTCGCAAGCCGCAGCAAGGAAGGCGGCGTCGTGGCTGACGACGAGGATGGCGCAGCCGGCGGCGGCGCGCTGCCGCAGGGCCAGGCCGAGATGGACGACGCCGGCGGCGTCGAGGTTGTTGGTCGGTTCGTCGAGCAGCAGCAGGTCGGCCGGCGCCTGCAGCACCGCCCACAGTGCGAGGTAGTGGCGCTGACCGCCGGACAGGCGGTCGAGACGGCGATCCAGGCAGCCGTCCAGCCAGGACGGCAGACCGGCGCTGCCGGCGCCGGTCAGGGCCAGCAGTTCGCGCCCGGCCAGCGGCAGGCCGGCGAGCGGCGGCACTTCCTGCGTCTGCAAACCGATGCGAACGCCCGGCGCGACCGCCAGCCGGCCGTCGAAGAGCCGCGCCCGACCGGCAATCGCCGCCAGCAGCGTGCTCTTGCCGGCGCCATTGGCGCCGCTCAGACCGACGATTCCGCCGGCGGCAAGCCGCAGGTCCACCGGGCGCGTCGCCGGCCCTTGCCAGCCGGCGACGACGCCGTCGAGAGCGAGCACCGGCGGATTCACCGCAGCCCTTGCAGCAGACGAGTGATGCTGTCGTCGAACAGACCGAATAGATCCTGCGCCGCCGGCGATCCGCCGACGGTATAGGGCAGGACCAGGGCCGGGATGGCGGCGCGGCTGGCGAACCATTCGCTCGCCGCCGCCTGCTGGTAGGCGGCGCGCAGGACCAGACGCGCCGGCCGCGCCCGTTGCCGTTCGAGCAACGCGGCGAGCTGGCCGCTGCTCGGTTCGACGCCGGGCTTGGGTTCGAGCGTGCCGATTTCCGGCATACCCAGCCAGTGCGTCAGGTAGGCGAAGGAGCCGTGATGGACCAGCACCGGCACCCCGCGCAGCGGCGCGGCGGCCTTCTCCCAGCGCCCAATCGCGCTCCGCCAGCGGCCGGCGAAATCGGCGAAGCCGGTGCGGTAAGCGGCGGCGTTCGCCGGATCGACGCGCGCCAGCCGCTCGGCCAGCGCCTCGCCGATGCGCAGCAGACGGTGCGGGTCGAGATGGACGTGCGGGTTGCCGGCGGCATGCACGTCGCCGTGGGCACGGTCGAGCGTGGCCGGCACCTCCAGGCGTTCGACCAGCGCCGCCGCTTCGAAATAGCCGTCGCGCCCCGGCTGCACCGCGGCGTTGCCGGATTCGCGCAGGACCACCGGCAACCAGCCGGTTTCCAATTCGGCGCCGGTAGCGACCACCAGTTGCGCTCGGCGGGCGCGGGCGAGCAGCGACGGCCGCGCCTCGATCCGGTGCGGGTCCTGCAGCGCGTTCGTGGCGACGAAGACGGCGACGCGCTCGCCGCCGATTTCGCGCGCCAGCGCCCCCCACTCCGGCACCGTCGCGAACACTTCGACCGCCGACCAGGCCGGCAGGCTGGCGAGGGCGGCAAGCAATACGATCAATCTGTGCATGGCGTTTCCTCAGAACTTGTGCGCACCATGGGCACCGAGGCTCATGATGTACTGGACGGTGAACTGGTTGTCGGTGACGCCGGGCATCGAACGGTCGCGTTCGTACTGCAGGCGAACGCGGGAAAACTCGCTCCAGCTGTAATCGAGCATCAGCGCGCTGCGCTTCGGCCGGTAGCGGGCGAACATCTGGTTCTCGTCGCCGAGCTGGGCAAGTACGTTGGCGCCGATGCGCAGGCTGCCCGAATCGAGCTGCTCGTGGCGCAGGCCGGCACGCCAGTGCGGCGTGAACTGGTAGACCGCCTGCGCGTACCAGCCGGATTGCCGGCTGCGGTAGCTGTCGCGCGTACCGTCGCAGGCGGCACCGGCTTCCTCGCCGACACAACCGATGTCACCACGTTCCGTGCGATGGAAATACTCGGTCTGGAACTTGAAGTTGCGATACTTCGGGTTGCCGTCGGGCGCCCATTTCCAGACGAAATCGGCCAGCCAGGTCCGGCTGCGGCCGGTGAAGCTGGCGTCGCCATGCACGTCGTTGGCGTCATGCACCTCCGCCTCGCGCTCCCGGGCGCGGGTATGCAGGTAGGACAAACCGGCGCGCCAGCTATGCGAGCTGCCGACATCATCACCCAGGTGCACGAACAAGGCGCCGGCTCCGGCGCGGTTCTGATTGCGGTCGGTGCCCGGGAAATTGGCGCCGCGCCCGGCTTCGGCGCCGAATTCGAGCCAGATCGGCGTCGGCGCCAGCCACTTGAACTGCACCCCGTCCTGCGCGTAGCTGCCGTGCTCGCCGAACAGTGCCTGGTACATCAGCGGCGCGCTGGCGAAGTCCCAGGCATGCGGATGCTGCTCGTTCTGGTAGCCGATGCCGGACAGGAAACGCCCGCCCTTGAGGCCGATGCCGTGGTCGAGG
>JAFIHA010000005.1 GCA_017848965.1 Dechloromonas aromatica (nom. nud.)
CCGGAGACGGGGAGACCGGAGACGGGGAACGCGGGCGGATCATCGGGGCTCCCTCGGCAGGCGCCGGCGGCGTCGGTACCCAGACGCCGACCATGACCGGCGCCGGCGCTTCGGACGCCAGGCGCAGACGGCTCAAGGGCAGCAGCACGGCGAGATGCAGGGCCAGCATCAGCAGCAGCGCCAGCCCCCGCCGTTGCCGGCGGCTGAGCGCGCGCGCCGACCGGCTCGCGACGGGGCCGGGCAAGGCCAGGGCGGGAAAGCTCACGGCAGCCCCAGCGCCCGCGCCACGTCCTGCCAGGGCAGGAACTTGAAGTTCTGGGTACCGTCGGGCAGGCGCTTGTAGCCGTCCTGGACGACCAGCATGCCGGCGGCGTAGGGGCCGCCGAGATTGCGCGCGGTGACTTCCAGGCCGTCGGTCTCGGATACGCCGTCGATCCCTGCCTCGGGATTCAGGCCGATGCGGAAGGCGCCACGGTAGGCATGCGGCGGCTGGGCGTCGAGAACCACGTAGCTGTTGTTGCCCTGGCTCGACGCCACCAGGTAGCTGCCCTTCTCCCCGTGGTAGAGGGCCAGTCCTTCGACGTCGGCGACCAGGCGCCGGCCGACCGCCATCACCCGCACCGGTTCCGCCGCCGCTGCGGCGGACGCCGCCAGGCTCCAGATGCCGACATCCTCCTCGCCGACGAAGAGGCGACCGTGGCGATCGTCGGCGACGCAGCCCTCGGGCTGGCTGGCCAGCCGGAAACGGCGCACCGGCTGGCCAGCATAGACGCCGTCGCGCAGTTCCAGCCGGTACTGGACGAAACGCCCGTCCTTGTCGTTGGCGATCACCTCCAGCCCGCCTTCGGGCGGCTGGTAGAGGCAGGTGCCGTAGATTTCCCGCAGTTCCGTCGCCACCCGGCCGACGTCGCGCAGCCGTCCGTCGGGGTCGATCTCAAACAGGGCGAGCGCCTTCTCGTCGCGCTGGGTGGCCACCGCCAGGTCCACGACCCGGCCGCCGAGACGAACCCGCTGCCGCACATCGACGTTGTTCAGGCGGCCGGCTTCGAGCAACTGCTGCTGGCGGCCCTGCAGGTCATAGACCAGCAGACCCTGCTTCTTGTTGGTGCCGAGCACCCGCGAACGGGCCGGCTCGCTGGGGTGGATCCAGATCGCCGGATCGTCGGCGGCATCGCCCGCGCGGGCGACGCCGTCGGTCTGCGCCACGGCCTGCAGCACCGGCAGCGACGGGCTGGCCGCCGGCTGGCCTGGCGCCAGCTGCGTCGGCAGCACCCGCCAGCCGTCGCCGTCGCGCAACAGCAAGCGCTCGCCCCAGACAGCCAGGGCTTCGCCGTCATCGACCTTGAGCCGCGTCGCCGCCCGCCCCTGCCAGAGGTGCAGGCGAGCGCCGCCGGCATCGAGCAGGGCGACGCCGGCGGGCAAGACAGCCAGCGCGCCGGCACCGCCGGACAGCTTGCCCCACGGCCGGGCGGCCGCCAGCAAGTGCCGCGCCGGCACGCCCTCGCCCTCGGCGTCGTAGGCCCAGAGGCCGAAGCCGGGCTCGCTGAGAAGCAGGCGCTGGCGCGCATCGTCGCCGCGACAGTGCTCGCTCCCCGGCGGCAGGGCGAGACGGCGCAGCAGCCGCGGCGTGCCGCCGCTGAGCAGCCACTGCTCGGCCTGGCCGTCCTTGCCGAGCAGGAACAGGTGGTCGTGACGCTGACCGTCCCGGTACAGGCACAGTCCATCCAGCGCCAGCGTCGACGACGCAATGCGCTGCGCCACCCGTAGCTGGCCGCGGCCCGCGTCGGCGTCGACGATCAGCACCTCCTGCGTGTCGGCGTCGAGCACGGCGACCAGCGCCCCCTGCGCCAGCGGCCGGCTGTCGAGATATTCGGCGCGCAGGACCAGCCGCGCCCGTTCCCGACCGTCGGCATTGCGCAGCACCAGCCCGTCGTCGCCGGCGGTCAGCCACTGGCCGTCGGGCAGGGCGGCAAGCTCCGCCGCCTGCGCCACCGGCGCCGGCAGGACCGGGGTGGCGCCGGCAAGCTGACTCAGAGCGAGCAGCAGTGCGCCGGCAAACATCTTGTACAACATCGTTTTCTCCTTCGCCCCACCGGCTGGCGGGGCGATTGCGGTTCAGCTTCGAGTTCAGAAGGTAGCGAGCTTCAGGCCCAGGCGGAAGGTGCGCCCGTAACTTTCGTACTGGGCGTTGCGCGAGCGGCTGCCGGCATAGGTGTAGTACTTCTCGTCGCCCAGGTTGAGCGCCTCGAACACCACCTGCAACTGGCGCGAGACCTGATAGCGGGCGGAGAAATCGTACTGGGTCTGGGCATCGACGTAGATGTCCTTGCTGGCGTCGGTCAGGTCGGAAACCTCGAGCAGGTAGCGGGACTTGTGGTTGGCCGCCAGACGCAGGTTCCAGGGGCCATTTTCCCAACCGAGGGTGAGGTTGAAGGTCCGCTTGGACTGGCTGGGCAGCGGGATGTGGCGGGAAACGCCGAGGCCTTCGATGCCGGCACGCGACGTGGTGAAGGTGGCGTTGGCCGCCAGCAGCAGGCCGTTCCAGGGCGCGGGCAATTGGCTGAAGCGCTGCGAGTAGGCGAGTTCCATGCCGCTGACGGTGGCCTTGTCGCCGTTGGCGTAAGTGATCGCCTCGTCGAAGGCGGCCCAGGCGCCAGTGCCGGCCAGGTCGGTGGTGTAGGCGAAATTCTTGATCTTCTTGTGGAAGGCGTAGGCCGAGACGACGCCGGCATAGCCGAGGCGGCGCTCGATGCCGAGGTCGAAATTGGCCGCCTTCATCGGCTTCAGCAGCGGATTGCCGAACTCGGCCTCGTCGCCGTCGATGACGACGCCTGGCGCCAGTTGCCCGAAGCTCGGACGGACCACGGCATTGCTCCAGGCGGCGCGGATCGTCGTCGCGTCGTCGAGGTCGCGACGCAGGTGCAGCGAGGGCAGCCAGTCGTCATAGCTGGTACTGGACTTGGTCGCGCTGAACACGCCGTTGTCGACCTTGGTCCCCTCGGCCCGGAAGCGGGTGCCCTCATAGCGGACCCCGGCCAGGATGCGCCACAGGCCAAGGCTGTAGGTGTTCTGCACATAGGCCGCGTTGATGTTCTCGTGCATGGTGAAGTCGTTGATGCGGGACTCCTCATCGTCGAGGTAGCCGGCGGCGGTGAGATCGCCGATGCTGCCGACCAGCGAGCGGATCGCCGAGCGGCTGATCCCGGGCCCGAAACTGCCCCAGGGATAACTGACGCTGCCCGACGCGTAGCCGTCGGCGATGGTCGGATTGCCGAAATCGCCGCCGTCGATCTCCCAGGCGGTAAGTTCATTGGTCTTCTTGCGCCGGCTGAGCTTGGCGCCGAACTTGAGTTCGTTGTCGCCGCCCCACATCTTGTAGTTGTGGCTGAGGTCGAGGCGGGCGTTGTGTTCGCGGTCGCGGGTCAGTTGATCCTCGACGGCGATTTCGTCGAGTTCGTAATCGCCCGCCGTGTTGATCGCGCTGCCGCCCAGCAGACGCGGCTTGCTGCGGCTGCTGTAGCCGACGCTGTAGGTGTTGCCCGAGGCGAAGGTGGCGTTGATCCCCTTCGGCGTTTCCTGCTCGGCCCGGCTGGCGCCGACCGCCGCCGCCAGTTTCCAGTTGTTGGCGAGTTTCTGCTCGGTGCCGAGGACCAACGAGAAGATCCGGTGCTCCTCCTCGCGCGCTTTCAGCTCCCGCTCGGATTCCGCATCGCCGAGCACGCCGGGGGACATCGGATCGTCGAATTCGACGATGTGGGCCTGACGGATTTCGTCGTCGGCGTAACGACTGTACAGGGTGCGCAGGTAATAGCTGCTGTCGCTATCCGGCCGGTAATCAAGGTTGAAGACGGCGCCCTGGCGTTCCCGGGTGATCGTGTAGTCGCGCCGCTCGAATTCCTCAAGTTGATTGCCGTCCCAGGCGCCGCCGGTTTCCACGTTGTTCGAGCCGAACTTGCGCTTGGCCGAGGAAAGGCCGAAGGCGACCCCCAGTTTGCCGTCCATGAAGAGATTGCTCCAGGCGCCGGCAAACCACGGACTGGTCTGCTCGACGTTGCTGTCGTAGCTGGCGCCGCCTTCCAGCGAATAGAACATGCCCTTGTGGTCGAAAGCGGAAATGGTCTTGACCTCGATCGTGCCGCCGATCGAATTGGCGTCCTGGTCCGGCGTCAGCGACTTGCTCACTTCAAGGGAACGGATCAGGCCGGCCGGCAGGACATCGAGCGCCACCGCCCGGGTGTCGCTTTCCGGCGCCGGCACCAGCGAACCGTTGATGGTGACGCTGTTCAGTTCCGGTCCCAGGCCGCGTACCCGCACGTAACGCCCCTCGCCCTGATCGCGCTCGACCGACAGGCCGGGAATCCGCTGCAGGGCTTCGGCGGCGTTGCTGTCCGGCAACTGGCCGATGGCGTCGGCGTGCACCACGCTGACGATGTTGTCGGCCATCTGCTGCACATCCAGCGCGCTGTCCATGCTGGCCGCCTGCCCGGTCACCAGGACTTCCTGCATCACCGGCACGGCTTCCTGGGCGATGGCCGGAGCGGCCAGCGCCAGCCCGATCGCCAGCGCGATCGTCCGCGGCCGCCAGTCCGCCGGTCCGGCATTCACTGCATTGACTTTCCTGTACATCTTCCTGCTCCCCGTTGATATGTCAGAACGGAGCGCAGGCTAGGCGGCCAAGATTGCAAATCCGTGACAAGCCCAAGCACGAAAATTTAAAAATCAATGACTTAGATAGCACCTCAGGAAAAACTGAGCCGTTTCGCCTTGCCCCAGCGACAGCCCCGAAGCGTCGATCCGCTGCCCCGGCATGCCGCGCCGGCAGGCGAATGCCCGGCGCCCGGCGCCAGAACCCCGCCTCCTTGAGCCGATTTCACCCCCTCCCGCCCGATCCGCCGCCCTGCAACCGGGCTGTCACACGACCTGCCTAGCATGATGGTTTTCCCGAGCGCCACCATCCGCCATGCACCTACCCTATCGCCATGCCCTGATCGCCATGTTCCTGGTCGCCGGCGCCTGCCTGTTGCTCTACGGCAGTCTCGGCCAGGCCAAGCCGATGGCCATCTGGAACTGGATGGACATCGTCGGCGAAGGCGGCACCGCGTTGATGTCGGCCCTGTGGGCGCTGCTCATCCTGGGCAGCCGACCCGGCGGCCGGGTCACGCTGCTGCTCGCTGGCGGCCTGTCGGCGATCATGCTCGGCGCCTGGGTCGATTGCCTCGACGAATTCTTCAGCATCCCCGACCAGCAGCTCTGGGACAACTGGCTGGAATCGCTGCTCACCCCCGGCGGCATGCTGACCCTGACCCTGGGGCTGTATTTCTGGCGCCAGGAACAGTGGTCGCTCAACGAGCACATGCAGAAACGCGAGCGCCTGTTCCGCGAACACCGCTCCTTCGACCGCATCACCCAGCTGGCCAACGCCGATTACCTGCGCCGCCAGCTGCGTCTCGAACAAGAACGCCACCCTGGTGAAAGCGCACTGATCCTGCTCGACGTCGATGACTTCCACCTGATCAACCGGGAGCAGGGCCAGCAGGAGGGTAACCGCCTGCTGCAGGCGATCAGCCATCTGCTGCTGCTCAACCTGCGCCCACAGGACCTGCTCTGCCGCTATGCCGGCGACCGCTACGCCATCCTGCTGCCGGCAGCCAGCGCGGCAACCGCCGCCGCCATCGCCCGCCAGCTGCAACAGGCAGTGCGCGGCCTCGCCCACCATACCCGCGACGGCACCCGGCTACGCCTCTCCGCCCGGGTCGCCTGGGCTTCGCTGGAGGCGGATACCGACGCCCTGCTCAGCCGGCTCGACCGGGCGCTGGAGGGCGAACCGGCGATCCCGGAGGGCGGGCCGGCGGTCGCCGTGTGACGTCATGCACTGCTATCAACTGCACAGTCCCTGCATTCCCGCTGCCTACCAGCCCGCCCTCACCCTGGAATTCGCCCGCAACCAGGAGCTCGACTACCGCGATCTGCTGCCCGGCACGGGGCTGACGGCGGCCGATCTGGCCGCCCAGTCGCTGACCCCGGCCGGCTATCTGCGCCTGCTGCACAACCTGGCGACGGCCCTGCCCGACGGCGACACCGCCTTCCTGCTCGGCCAGACCCTGTTGCCGGGCCACCAGGGACCGATCAGCCACGCCCTGCTGCAGGCGCGCAACCTGGGCCAGGCACTGGAACTGCTGCTGCGTTACCAGGCCTGGCTCAGCCCCCTGCTGGCGCCGCACCTGATGCGCCAGGGGGAGCAGACCCTGCTCTACTGGACCGACAGTTGCGTCAGCGCCCGGCAGCGGACTTTCCTGGTCGAAATGATGATGGCGGCGGTCAGCGGCATGGCGCGCTGGCTGAGCGGCCAGCGTCTGCCCTGGCAATACAGCTTCAACCGCACCCGCCCCGCCCATCCCGAGCAATACGCGGTGCATCTGGGCAGTCAGGTGCAGTTCAACGCCTATCTGGACGCCATGGCCATCGCCAGCCACTGGCTGGAGCAGCCCTGGCCGCGCGGCAGCGAGATGGGCGTGCAGATGGCGCTGGCGGCGGCGGAACGGGAGATCGGCCAGCAACCCCGGCGCAGCCTGCTGGCCGCAGTCTATGATTACCTGCACGAACATATCCGCCAGTCGCCCAGCCTCGAACAATGCAGCGCCGCGCTGGGCACCAGTCCGGCGACGCTGAAACGCCACCTCGCCGCCCATGACACCCACTTTCAGGCGGAACTGGACCAGGTGCGCACCCACGTCACGCTGGAACTGATCCACAACCGCGGCTACAGCAACGAACAGATCGCCACCCACCTCGGCTTTCACGACGCCAACAATTTCCGTCGCTCCTTCAAGCGCTGGACCGGACTGACGCCGTCGGTCTTCCGCAGCCATCTGTTTCAACTGCAAGCCAGCGAATAAGCGCTCAGCCCGCCAACGCCTCGCGCACCGCCCGCTCGAAACTGGCGACGACGTCCGGCCAGCCGCGCGGCAGCATCGCCATGCGCGCCTGCTCACCCATCCGGCGCAGGCGTTCGCCGTCTTCCAGCGCCCACAACGCCGCCTCGACGAAGGCCCTTTCGTCGCCCGGGGCGACGACGCGGCCGTTGTCGCCATCAGCCACCAGCTCGGCCGCCGCCGCGCTGCGGTAGGCGACCACCGGCACGCCACTGGCCATCGCCTCCGCCACCACGTTGCCGTAGGTCTCGCTGAGACTGGGAAAGAGGAAGAGGTCGGCGCTCGCGAAATGCGCCGCCAGGTCCTCGCCGGTGCGCATGCCGGCGAAGTACTGATCCGGGTGATCTTGCTCCAGCTTGCGCGCCGACGGCCCGTCGCCGACCCACACCAGGCGCGCCGCCGGATGCCAGACCTGAAGCGCGGCAAAGCATTTCTCGACCAGCGCCAGATTCTTCTCCGGGGCCAGCCGGCCAACGTAGAGGCAGACCGGCCCCGCGCCGTCCGCCCCCCAGCGCGTGCGCAGTTCGTTGCTGCGCCGGGCGGGGTCGAAGAGCACGGTATCGACGCCGCGACCGACGACGCGCACGCCGGGCACGCCCTCGCCAGCCAGTTCGGCGGCGAGCGCCGCGGTCGGCACCAGCGTCGCCCGCGTCCGCCGGTGCAGCATGCGCAGATAGGCCGCCACCGCCGGGCGCAGCCAGCCGATGCCGTAATGCACGCTGTAGCGGTCGAAATTGGTATGGAAGCCGGAAGTCACCGGGATCCCCAGGCGGCGCGCGGCGGCCACCGCCGACCAGCCGAGCGGCCCCTCGGTGACCACGTGCACCAGGTCCGGCCGCCGTTGCCGCCAGCGCCGGCGCAGGGCGCCACCGGCTGGCAGGCCGAACTGCAGGCCGGGATAACCGGGCAGCGCGACACCGGCGAACGGCACATCGTGCTCGCCCCCGGCATCCGCCGCGCCCTGGCGCGGCCGCAGCACCTCGACCCGATGGCCGCGCTGACGCATGCCATCGACCAGGCGGCCGACGGTCATCGCCACGCCGTTGACTTCCGGCGGATAGGTTTCGGTGACGAAGGCGATATCCAGTTTCATAGCTTCTCCAGCAGGACGCCAGTCCAGACCACGACGACCTGGCACAGCGAGACGAACACGGCGGCGCTGCCGATATCCTTGGCGCGCTTGGCCAGCCGGTGGTTCTCCAGGCCGACGCGGTCGACCACCGCCTCGATCGCCGAATTGAGCAATTCGACGACCAGCACCAGCAGCAGGCTGGCGATCAGCAACGCGGTGGCCAGCCAGCCGACCGGCAGCCACAGCGCCAACGGAATCAGCAGCAGGGCCAGCCAGCTTTCCTGGCGGAAGGCGTCTTCGCACAGGTAGGCGGCGCGCAGGCCGTCGAGCGAATAACGGAAGGCATTCCAGACCCGGCGCAGGCCGGTCTTGCCCTTGAACGGCGATTCGTTGGCGGGGTCGAGTCCGAGTTCCTCGGGCAGTGGTCGTCGCATCGCAAGTTCCCTGAAATGCGACCAAGGTAATCGGCCCGCGCTAAGCTTTCATGACAGCCGCCGGTCATCAGGAAATTGGGCGATACTGGCACACCCCGCCGCCCTCCCGAGAGCCCCGACCATGCACACCCGCTACCTCGACGACCTCTGTGTCGGCCAGACCTTCAACACCGCTGGCGTGACGCTGAGCGAAGGCGAAATCATCGGCTTCGCCCTGCAGTACGATCCGCAGCCTTTCCATCTCGACGCCGTCGAAGCCGCCAGATCGCCCTACGGCGGGCTGATCGCCAGCGGCTTCCAGACGCTGGCCCTGTGTTTCCGCCTGTTCGTGCAAAGCGGCATCTTCCAGTCATCGAGCCTGGGTTCGCCGGGCATCGACGAACTGCGCTGGCTGGCGCCGGTGCGCCCCGGCGATACGCTGCGCACCGAAGTCGAGGTGCTCGAACTGCGGCCATCGAACTCCAAGCCGGACCGCGGCATCGCCCGGCTGAAATTTCAGGCCAGGAACCAGCATGGCGACGCGGTGATTGCCTTCGTCGTCAACCTGCTGCTCAGGCGCCGGGCCTGACGCGCCGATCACACAGCCGCAACCTGCCTGTAATAAGCGGGTTATGACCTTCGTGCTACAACCTGCGGTGATCCCAACCTCATGGAAAGCATCATGGTCTTCTTCGAACTGTTCGCGCACAACCCCACCATCCTCCGCATCCCCGCCGGTCAGACGCTGTTCCGTGAAGGCGACGCGGATGGCGGACTGATGTATGTCCTGAGCGCCGGCAATGCCGATATCGTCATCGGCAACCGGGTCGTCGAACACCTGCAGCATGGCGGCATCGTCGGCGAACTGGGCCTGGTCTCGCCGGGGCCACGCTCGGCGACGGTGCTGGCGATCAGCGATTGCGAGTTCGTCGCCATCGACGAGGCGCGTTTCCAGTTCCTGATCCAGAACACGCCCTTCTTCGCGATGCAGGTGATGCGGGTGATGGCCGAACGCCTGCGGGCAACCGACCGGCTGATGCCGGTGGTCGAGGAAGTCTGAGTTTTCAGGTTTCCGCCGTCAGCGCCACCGCTTGCGGCTGGCGGGCCGCGACGAGCTGCCGGTAGAGTCCGGCCAGGCGACCGGCCAGCGCGCTGTCCGACCAGGCCTCGGCAGCGCGCCTGGCGTCCTGGCCAAGATAATCCCAGGCGTCGCGATTGGCCAGAACGTGGCCGAGCACTTCACCGAAGGCTTGAGGATCGTCGGGCGGCGTGAAGCAGCCGGCAGTGTTTTCCAGGATATCGGCGGTCCCCATCGCCGACAGCGCGATCACCGGCAGGCCGGCGGCCATCGCTTCGAGCAGGACCAGGCCCTGGGTTTCGGTGCGCGAGGCAAAGACGAAGGCGTCGGCGGCGGCGTAGCAGTTGGGCAGATCCTGGCTACGGTCCAGGTAACCGATGAAACGGACCGCCCCGGCAAGGCCGAGTGCCGCGACGCGGGCGCGCAGTTCGCCCATCGCCGGCCCCTCGCCGGCGACCACCAGGAGGATCTCCGGGCAACGGCGTTGCGCCTCGCGCAGCGCGTGGAAGAGGAATTCGATGTTCTTCTCGTGGGCGACGCGGCCGACGAACAGCGCCACCGGCCGCTGCGCCGCGATGCCGTGGGCGGCGCGGAAAGCGGCGCCGTCGCCGCCGGTGAATTGCGCCAGCGGGATGCCGGTCGGCAGCACGTGCGTGGGCACCGTCACGCGATAATCGGCAAGCCGCTGGCGCATCGCCGTCGATGGCACGACGACGGCGTCGAGCGCATTGCACTGGCGCCGCGAAAAACCCCGCGCCGCGGCGCGCAGCCAGCCGCCCGGCAGCCAGGGGGCGTAGTGTTCGAGGTACTCCTCGAACAGCGTGTGATAGGTGCTGACCACCGGCAGAGCGCGACGACGCGCCGCCCGCAGGCCGGCGTAGTGGGCGACGAAAGGTGTCTGGACATGGATCAGGTCGCAGTCGGCGGCGGCGTCGAACACCGCGCGGTGCATCGCCTGCCAGCCGGCCAGGCGGTCTTCCGGATCGCCCACCACCGGCCGTCCGGCGACCCGGACGATGCCCGGTTCGTCACTTTCGTCGGCGTAGCGCGGCACGACCAGGCGGACGTCGACGCCATGCGCGGCGAGCCCGCGACGGAAGGTTTCGATCGACGTGGACACCCCGTTGATGCGGGGAAAATAGACATCAGACACCATCAGGACACGCATTTCAGGCCTCCGCCGTTTCGCTCGCCGGCTGTTCGAGCGGTGCCGCCAGTTGCCGCGGCGCTTGCGGCGACGCGGTCCAGGTGACGAGTTCCAGGCGACCGTCGAGATGTTCGACGATGGCGGTGCAGGAATCGACCCAGTCGCCGCAGTTGATGTAGTCGAGACCGTCGATCTGGCGTATCGTCGCCCAGTGGATGTGGCCGCAGATGACGCCATCCAGCCCCCGCTCGCGGGCGTGATGGACGGCCGAGGTCTCGAAATCGAAGATGAAGTTGAGCGCCGTCTTGACCCGCCGCTTGGCGTAGCCGGCGAGCGACCAGTAACCGGCCAGGCCGAGCTTGCGGCGGACCCAGGACAGCCAGTGGTTGAGGCTGACCAGCAGGTCGTAGGCCTTGTCGCCGAGCACCGCGACCCAGCGGTGGTGGCGCGTCACCTGATCGAACTGGTCACCGTGGATGAGCAGATAGCGCTTGCCGCTCGCCGTTTCGTGCTCCATCTCGTCGGCCACTTCGATGTCGCCGAAGACGATGCCGCAGTATTCGCGCAGCACTTCGTCGTGGTTGCCGGGAATGAACACCACGCGGTCGCCGGAACGCGCCCGGCGCAGCAGCTTCTGGACCACGGTGTTCTGCGCCCGGGTCCAGCAGATGCTGCGGCTCATGGCCCAGAAATCGACGATGTCGCCGATCAGGAAGGTATTGTCGGCCGGGTATTCGCGCAGGAAATCGAGGAGGCGGTCCGCCTGGCACGCCCGGGTGCCGAGGTGGATGTCCGATAGAAACAGGCTTCTGACTTTTGGCATGGGGGCATCATCGCCGCCCTCCGTGAAGCGCCTGTGACCGCCGCGTGACAGCCTGATGACAAGGCGCCGGTCACCGTGCTGCAACAATGTTGGCTTAGGCTGCCGCGGTTTTTTCCCGAAAGCCCGGCCATGAAGATATCGCACCGCCTCGTCCTGCTCCTCGCGTTCACCATGAGCGCGCTGCTCGCCCTCGGCCTCGTCGCGCTGACCCAGTTCCAGCGCAACAACACGATGATCCGCGAGCTGACCGAGGGCGCCATCCCCGGCTTTCTCGCGTCGATCGAACTGGGCGCCGAGCTGAAGGGCCTGCAGATCGTCGCCATCAACCTGGCCCACGCCAGCGAGCGCAACGTCGCCGGGCAGTTGCAGGAGCAGTTGAACGCCGGCAAGACGAAACTGGGCGACGCCCTCGCCGCCCAGCGCGGGCTCGCCGAGGGCGACGCGCAGCGCGGCCTGCTCGACCAGGCAGAGGAGAGCCTGAAGAACTATTACGCCGCCATCGACGATGTCGCCCGCTTCAGCCTGGCCGGCCAACCCCTGCTCGCCGAAGCGACGCTGTCCGGCAATGCGGCGCCCTACCTGGCCGAACTGGAAGGCGTCCTGGAGACCCTGCGCGTCGAGAAGCGGCGGGCCAAGGACGAGAGCGTCGCCCGCCTCGAAAACGGCCTGCAGGAAACGCTGCTCCAGCTCGGCGCCGCCTTCGCCGCCATCCTGGCGGTCCTGGCCGGGCTCGGCCTCGCCCTCTACCGGCGCATTGCCCGGCCGCTCCGCGAGATGGAGCGGACCATGCAGACGATCGCCGACAGCCTCGATTTCACGCACCGCGTGCCGGTCATCAACGACGACGAGATCGGCCGCTCGATCCAGGCCTTCAACCGCCTGCTCGACACCCTGCAGCAGAGTCTCGGCGAGATGGCCGAGGTGATCCGCCAGAACGGCGTCGCGGCCGCCGACATGCAGCGTTCGGCGACGACGCTGGCCGAACTCGCGGCCAACAGCAACGGCTCGTCGCGCGAGATCCAGGAAGCGATCCAGCAGGTGCAGGCGCAGATCGACCGCATCCACGCCGATACCGGTCATGCCGGCGAACTGACCGCGCATTCCGGCAAGCAGGCGGAGGACAACGGTGCAACCATCCGCCAGACGGTCGAGCGCATCCACGACCTCGCCGGCAACGTCGAAACCGCCGCCGCCCGCGTCTACGCGCTGGCTGCGGCAGGCCAGAACATTTCCGGTCTGGTCCGCGAAATCCGCGAGATCGCCGACCAGACCAACCTGCTGGCGCTCAACGCGGCAATCGAGGCAGCGCGCGCCGGCGAATCCGGACGCGGCTTCGCGGTGGTCGCCGACGAGGTGCGCAAGCTGGCCGAACGGGTCAGCGCCGCCACCCTGTCGATCGCCGGCCAGGTCGAGGAGATCGCCGTCACCTCGCGCCAGTCGACCGGGCTGATGCAGCAGGTGGTGGCAGACATCAAGCTCAACATCGACCTCGCCAGCACCGCCGGCAACGCGATGAGCGACATCGAGCGCTCGGCGCGCGAAGTGATCGAGACCGTCGGCAAGATCGCCGAGCAGGTCGGCGTCGGCCACGCGTCGAGCCGGCAGATCGTCCGCCAGGTGGACGCCATCGAGCAACTGATGAGTCACGCCAACGTCACCGCCGGCCACACGCGCAGCTTCGCCGACGGCGTGCGCCAGCTCTCCGAACACATGGCGAGCATCGTCAGCCGCTTCCGCATCGAGGCACAGCGCGTCTGAGCAGGCACTTGCAATTCCGCGGGCTGCCGCCTACATTCGCCCGGTTTCCACTACCGCCCGCGAGACCTCCATGCAGATCGGCACCCCGCTTTCCCCTTCCGCCACCCGCGTCATGCTGCTTGGCGCCGGCGAACTCGGCAAGGAAGTCGTCATCGCGCTGCAGCGCCTGGGCGTCGAGGTGATCGCCGTCGACCGCTACGCGAACGCCCCCGGCCAGCAGATCGCCCACCGCGCCCACGTCATTCCGATGACCGACGGCGCCGCGCTGCGCCGCCTGGTCGAGCTGGAAAAGCCGCAACTGATCGTCCCGGAAATCGAGGCCATCGCCACCGACCCCCTGGTCGAACTGGAAGCCGCAGGCCTGGCCGAAGTCATCCCGACCGCCCGCGCCGCCCGCCTGACCATGAACCGCGAAGGCATCCGCCGTCTGGCCGCCGAGGAACTCGGCCTGCCCACCTCGCCCTACCGTTTCGCCGACTCGCTCGCCGAACTGCAGGCGGCAATCGACGGCGGCATCGGCTACCCGTGCATCGTCAAGCCGGTGATGTCGTCGTCGGGCAAGGGGCAGTCGCTGCTGCGCGGCCCGGACGACGTGCAGAAGGCCTGGGACTACGCGGCGAGCGGCGGCCGGGTCAACCAGGGGCGGGTGATCGTCGAGGGCTTCATCGATTTCGATTACGAGATCACGCTACTCACGGTGCGCGCCCGCGACGCCGACGGCGAAGTGGTCACCCGTTTCTGCGAACCGATCGGCCACATCCAGGTCTCCGGCGACTACGTCGAATCCTGGCAGCCGCAGGCGATGAGCCCGGCGGCGCTGGCCCGCGCCCAGGAAATCGCCGGCGCGGTGACCGGCAACCTCGGCGGTCGCGGCCTGTTCGGCGTCGAACTCTTCGTCAAGGGCGACATGGTCTGGTTCTCGGAAGTCAGCCCGCGGCCGCACGACACCGGGCTGGTGACGCTGTGCTCGCAACGTTTCTCGGAATTCGAACTGCACGCCCGCGCCATCCTCGGCCTGCCGGTCGACACCGCGCTACGCGAGCCGGGCGCCTCGGCGGTGATCTACGGCGGCATGGAAGAAAAGGGCATCGCCTTCGCCGGCGTTGCCGAAGCGCTCGCCGTGCCGCGCAGCGACCTGCGCCTGTTCGGCAAACCGGAAGCCTTCAGCAAGAGGCGCATGGGCGTCGCCGTCGCCAACGGGGCCGACACCGACGAAGCGCGCGCCCGCGCCAAGCTGGCGGCGAGCCGGGTACGGCCGGTCAAGGCCTGATCAGACGCCGCTCACCCGGCTGGGCGGAAACTTGGCGGCGAAACGGCTGCCCTCGCCCGGCTTGCTGGTGACTTCCAGCGTTGCCTGGTGGCGGCTCAGCGAGTGCTTGACGATCGCCAGGCCGAGGCCGGTGCCGCCGGCGTCGCGCGAGCGGCCGCGGTCGACGCGGTAGAAGCGTTCGGTCAGCCGCGGGATGTGCTTGGCGTCGATGCCGATGCCGGTATCCTGGACGGCAAATTCGGCGCCTGCGGGCGATACCTTCCAGCTCAGCGTGATCGTCCCGCCGTTCGGCGTGTAGCGCACGGCGTTGGCGACCAGGTTGGCGAAGGCGCTGATCAGTTCCGATTCGGCGCCGAGCAGGTCGCCCTGGCCCTCGGTTTCAAGATGGATGGTGTGGCGGCCGGCGGACAACGCCTCGGCGTCGCGATGAAGCTTGTCGACCAGGGTCGCCATGTCGACCACTTCGTCCTGCGGCGGCGGCGCCGACTCGATCGACGACAGGGTCAGCAGGTCCTGGACGATCGACAGCATGCGCGTCGATTGCTGCCCCATCAGTTGCAGGTAGTGCTTGCGCGATTCGGCGTCGACGTCGATTTCCTGCAGGGTCTCGACGAAACCGGAGAGCACGGTGAGCGGCGTGCGCAACTCGTGCGAGACGTTGGCGACGAAGTCACGGCGCATGCTGTCGAGGCGGTCGGTCTGCGTGATGTCCTTGACCTGCAGCAGCCAGCAGTCCTCGGCGTAGAGGATCAGGTAGAGGGAAAGAACGCGCTCGAAGTAGCGGTCGAGACGCAGGGTCAGGGGGCGCGAGAAATCAGCTTCACCAAGGTAGGCGACGAATTCCGGCTGGCGCAGGATGTTGGCGATCGAGGCGCCGCGGTCGCGCGCCGAATCGAGACCGAGCTGGCGCTCGGCGGTCTTGTTGCAGAACTGGATGTAGAAGTTGCCGTCGAGCAGCACGATGCCGTCGTTCATCGCATGGACGGCGGCGATCAGGCGGCCGATGTCGCGCTCGCGCAGTTCGATCTTCTCGAGCAGTTCCTTCTCGTGGCGGTAGAGGCGGCGGAAGATCCGGTCCCAGTCGCCGTCGCCCTCCAGGCTGGCGTCGAGGACCGGTTTGCGGGTCCACCGTTCGAGGCGCGAAAAGTTGCGGTAGTGCATCGCCAGGTGCAGGCTGAGGCCGACGTAGAACAGCACCCAGCCCATCCAGGCTTCAACGTAGTAACCCAGCGGCAAGGCAACTGCCGCCGTCAGCACACCATAGAACAGGGCCCGCTGCACGCCGCTCAGGCTCCCCGGAACCGGTAGCCGGTACCGCGCACCGTCTCCACCCGTTCATGATGACCACTCGGCTCAAGCGCGGCGCGCAGGCGGCGGATGTGCACATCGACCGTGCGTTCTTCGATGAAGACGTGGTCGCCCCAGACTTCGTCAAGCAGTTGGGCGCGGGTGTACACGCGCTCGGCGTGGGTCATGAAGAAGAACAGCAAGCGGAACTCGGTAGGACCGAGATCGACCGACTGGCCGGCGGCGACCACCCGGTGCGTCGCCGGATTGATCTGCAGGCTGCCAACCTCGACCGCTTCACCTGCCAGATGCGGGGCACGGCGGCGCAGCACGGCGCGCACCCGAGCCACCAGTTCCTTGGGCGAGAAGGGTTTGGTCACGTAATCGTCGGCGCCGGCGTCGAGACCCTGCACCTTGTCTTCCTCATGGACGCGGGCGGTCAGCATGATGATCGGAATCTCGCGCGTCCGCTCGGCGGCGCGCAGCTTCCTGGCCAGCGCGACGCCGGACTGGCCGGGCAGCATCCAGTCGAGGACGATCAGATCGGGCAGCGCGGCGCGAATCGCCGAATCGGCTTCTTCGGCGCTGCCGGCGCGGACGACGAGAAAGCCCGCGTGTTTGAGGTTGATGACAACCAGTTCCTGGATGGCCGGTTCGTCTTCGACGACCAGTATCGTCGGTGTCACTTGATCGCCTCCTTGTCGTGACGGATGTCGCGGCCTTCAACCACGTAGATCACCTGTTCGCAAATGTTCTTGGCATGATCGCCGATGCGCTCGATGGCCCGCGAGATGGCCATGATTTCGAGCGAAGTCGTAATGGTACGCGGGTCTTCCATCATATGCGTGATCAACTGACGGATGATCGACTTGAATTCGAGATCGACGTCCTGGTCGGCGCGGATCACCTCGATTGCCTGGGCGGCGTCCTGGCGGGCGAAGGCGTCGAGCGAGCGACGCACCAGCGCCAGCACCGCTTCGGCAAGGTGGCGGATGCCGATGCCGTATTGCGTCGGCTGATGGCCGGCTTCGTAGATGCGGCGGACGCTCTTGGCGATCTTCTTGGCTTCGTCGCCGGTCCGTTCGAGGTCGGTGACGATCTTGCTGATGCCGAGCACCAGACGCAGGTCGGACGCCGCCGGCTGGCGCTGGGCGATGATGTGGGCGCAATCCTCGTCGATCGAGCGCTCGAGCTGGTTGATCCGGCGGTCGGTCTCGACGATGGTCTTGACGCTCGCCACCTCGCCGCTGGAATAGGCTTCGATCGCCGCCGAAATCTGCGTTTCGACAACGCCGCCCATCTGCAGCACGTGGGTGCGCAGACGCGCCAGATCCTCGTCGAACTGGCTGGATACATGCAGGGTTTCGTTCATTTCTGGTCTCCGATCAGCCCATGCGGCCGGTGATGTAGTCTTCAGTGCGCTTGTCCTGCGGCTTGATGAACAGCTCGTCGGTCTTGCCGAATTCGACCAGCTCGCCCAGGTACATGTAGGCGGTGTAGTCAGACACCCGCGCCGCCTGCTGCATGTTGTGGGTGACGATGGCGATGGTGAACTCGCGCTTCAGTTCGTGAATCAGTTCCTCGATGCGCATCGTCGAGATCGGGTCGAGCGCCGAGGTCGGTTCGTCGAGCAGCAGCACCTGCGGCTTGACGGCGACGCCGCGGGCGATGCACAAGCGTTGCTGCTGGCCGCCGGAAAGACCGGTGCCAGGCTTGTTCAGCTTGTCCTTGACCTCGTTCCACAGCGCCGCCTTGGTCAGCGCCCATTCGATCCGGTCGTCCATCTCGTTGCGCGTCAGCTTCTCGTGCATGCGCACGCCGAAGGCGATGTTCTCGTAGATCGACATCGGGAACGGCGTCGGCTTCTGGAAGACCATGCCGACCTTGGCGCGCAGTTCGATGGTATCGACCCCCTTTTCCAGGATGTTCTTGCCGGCGACGATCAGTTCGCCATCGGCGTGCTGCCCCGGGTAAAGGTCGTACATGCGGTTGATCGTGCGCAGCAGCGTGGATTTGCCGCAGCCCGAGGGGCCGATGAAAGCGGTGACCTTGCCCTTGTAGATCTCGAGGTTGATGTTCTTGAGGGCGATGGCCTTGCCATAGTAAAAGTTGAGATTGCGGATGCTGATCTCGGAGGTCAGTTTCTGAACGACGGGTTCGACGGGCATCATGATGGATTCCATAAGAGTTGATCTGCGTCTCAGTGGTTGGCCGATTGCTGGCGGAAGACGACGCGCGCCAGGATGTTGAGGAAGAGCACGCCCATCGTGATGATGAAGACGCCGGCCCAGGCGAGTTCCTGCCAGTCGGCGAAGGGGCTCATCGCGAACTTGAAGATGGTGACCGGCAGGTTGGCCATCGGCTCGGACAGGTCGGCGCTCCAGAACTGGTTGGACAGGGCGGTGAACAACAGCGGGGCGGTTTCGCCGGAGATGCGCGCCAGCGCCAGCAGGATGCCGGTGATGACACCAGTCTTGGCCGAGCGCAGGGTGACCATCAGGATCACCTTCCACTTCGGCGCGCCAAGTGCGAAGGCGGCTTCGCGCAGGGCGTTCGGCACCAGGATCAGCATGTCCTCGGTGGTGCGGACGACGACCGGAATCACCAGCAGGGCCAGGGCCAGCGCGCCGGACATGCCGGAGAACTTGCCGACCTGGGCGACGTAGATCGCATAGATGAAGAGGCCGATGACGATCGACGGCGCCGACAGCAGGATGTCGTTGACGAAGCGCGTCACCTGGCCGAGCACCGTGCGCCGACCGTACTCGGCGAGGTAGATGCCGGCGAGGATGGCGACCGGCGTGGCGATCAGCATCGCCAGGCCGACCATCACCAGGCTGCCGAAGATCGCGTTGCGCAGGCCGCCGGCGTTGCCCGGTGCCGGCGTGTCGAGCGTCAGCAGATCGAGCGACAGGGCGCCGATGCCCTGTTCAAAGACCATCCAGAGGATCCAGATCAGCCAGAACAGGCCGAAGGCCATGGCCGCCAGCGACAGGCCGAGGGCGATGACGTTGGTGGTTTTACGACGGGTTCTCAGGTCCATGACCGATTCCTTAGTGGGCGCCGCCGCCGTTCTGCTTTTCCATCGACAGGAGCAGCAGTTTGGACAGCGAGAGCACGATGAAGGTGATGACGAACAGGATCAGGCCGAGTTCGACCAGCGCCGCCGTATACAGACCGGGCGTCGCCTCGGCGAATTCGTTGGCGAGCGCCGAGGTGATGCTGTTGCCCGGCATGAACAGCGAGAAGCTGCCGAGCAGGCTGGCATTACCGATGACGAAGGTGACCGCCATCGTTTCGCCAAGGGCGCGGCCGAGGCCGAGCATGACGCCACCGATGACGCCGACCCGGGTGTAGGGCAGGACCACCTTGCTCACCGTTTCCCAGGTCGTGCCACCAAGGCCGTAGCAGGATTCCTTGAGCATCGGCGGCACCAGCTCGAAGACGTCGCGCATCACCGAGGCGATGAAGGGAATGATCATGATCGCCAGGATGATGCCGGCGGCGAGGATGCCGATGCCGAGCGACGGCCCGGAGAACAGCGCGCCGATCAACGGCAGCTTGCCCAGCGTCTGGGCGATGAAGGGTTGCACGTACTGGCCGAAGATCGGCGCGAAAACGAGCAGGCCCCAGATGCCGTACACGATGCTGGGAATGCCGGCGAGCAGTTCGATGGCGATGCCGAGCGGGCGGCGCAGCCAGGTCGGCGCCATTTCGGTGAGGAAGAGGGCGATGCCGAAGCTGATCGGCAGGGCAATGACCAGCGCGATGATCGAGGTGATGATGGTGCCGTAGATCGGCACCAGAGCACCGAAATCGTCGGCCGGCGGATTCCAGGCCGAACTGGTCAGGAAGCTGAAGCCGAATTTCTCGATCGACGGCAGGGCGCTCCAGGTCAGCGAAATCACGATCCCGCCCAATAGGGCCAGGGTGATGAACGCCACCGTGCGCGTCAGGTTGAAGAACAACAGGTCTGCCAGTCGCCCTTTGGCTTGTGTTTCACTCATGACGAATGTCCGTATCGATTAAGGGTCTTGCGGTTTTTCGCGCCCGGCGCGAAAGAAAACGCCTCCAGCCACTAGGACCGGAGGCGTCCGGTTCAACGCTGGCCCCGCTTACTTGACGGCCTTGCCGGAAGCGTCCTTGATGTTGGCCCAGGAAGCGGCAATCTGCTTCACCAGGCTATCCGGCAGCGGCACGTAGTCGAGGTCGGAAGCCAGCTTGGCGCCGTTCTTGTACGACCATTCGAAGAACTTCAGCACTTCAGCGGCCTGCGCCGGCTTGTCCTGAACCTTGTGCATCAGGATGAAGGTGGCGCCGCTGATCGGCCAGGCACCCTTGCCCGATTGGGCGGTCAGGATTTCGCCGAAGGCCGACTTGCTCCAGTCGGCGCCAGCGGCGGCGGCCTTGAAGTTGTCGTCGTCGGGACGGACGAATTCGCCGGCCGGGTTCTTCAGCCAGGTCCAGGCCAGGTGGTTCTGCTTGGCGTAGGCGTATTCAACGTAACCGATCGAGTTCGGGATGCGTTGCAGGAAGGCGGCAACGCCTTCGTTGCCCTTGCCGCCCATGCCGGTCGGCCACTGCACGGCCGTACCTTCGCCGACCTTGCTCTTCCAGTCGCTGCTGGCCTTGGACAGGTAGTTGGTGAAGATGAAGGTGGTGCCCGAACCGTCGGCGCGACGAACGACGGCGATGTCGTCGCCAGGCAGCTTGACGTTCGGGTTCAGTTCGGCGATCGCCTTGTCGTTCCACTTGGTGATCTTGCCGAGGTAGATGTCAGCGACGATTTCGCCGGTCAGGCGGAGGTCGCCGGCCTTGACGCCGACCACGTTGACCACCGGCACGACGCCGCCGATCACGGTCGGGAACTGGACCAGGCCGTCCTTGTCGAGCACTTCCTGCTTGAGCGGCATGTCGGAGGCGCCGAAATCGACGGTCTTGGCGTTGATCTGCTTGATGCCGCCGCCGGAGCCGATCGACTGGTAATTGACCTTGTTGCCGGTCGCCTTCTGGTAGGCATCGGCCCATTTGGCGTAAACCGGGGCCGGGAAGGAAGCGCCGGCACCGGTGATTTCGGCGGCCTGGGCGCCGAAGCCGGCGAGGCCCAGCGACAGGGCGAGCAGGGAAGCGCGGAAGATACGGGATTGCAACATGTCTGGTTCCTTCTGTGGGTGAAATGGACGAACGCAGTCTAGGAAGCTTTTGTTACAGCCGGATGACAAAGACCCTGGCGCAATTTTTTCGTCAAAAAAATGTCACCTCAGCGAAATAAAATTTCGCTTCGCATTTCGATATTATTGGAAATATGGAAATCAAAACCGCCACCGAAAAGCTCGCCGCCCTCGGCAACGAATCCCGGCTCGCCATCTTCCGCCTGCTCGTCGAAGCCGGCCCCGCCGGCCTGAGCGCCGGTGCGCTGGGGCGCACGCTGGACCTGGCGGGGGCCACCGCTTCCTTTCATTTCGCCCACCTGAGCCGGGTCGGCCTCATCGAAAGCCGGCGCGACGGGCGCAGCATCATCTATTCCGCCTGTTACCCGGCAATGGACGAACTGCTCGCCTTCCTCACCCACAACTGCTGCCAGGGCAGCAACTGCCTGCCGCTGACGAGCGCCTGCGACAGCATCGAGAAACGCCGCCCGCCCCCCTTACCCGACGGAGATCCCCAAATGAACGACCGCATCTACAACGTGCTTTTCCTGTGCACCGGCAATTCGGCGCGCAGCATCCTGGCCGAAGCCTTGCTCAACCACCTCGGCAAAGAGCGCTTCCGCGCCTACTCGGCCGGCAGCCGGCCGACCGGCACGGTCAATCCATACGCCCGCGAACTGCTTGAACGTCAGCATTTGCCGACCGCGCAACTGCGCAGCAAAAGCTGGGATGAATTTGCCAAGCCCGACGCGCCCCGTCTGGATTTCATCTTCACGGTCTGCGACAACGCGGCCGGCGAAGTCTGCCCGGTCTGGCCCGGCCAACCGATGACCGCCCACTGGGGTGTCGAGGACCCGGCCGCCGTCGGCGGCGATGACGAAGCACGGCGCGAAGCGGTCATGAAGGCGAGCATCCAGTTGAAACGACGCATCGAACTATTCCTTGCCCTGCCGATCGACAAGCTCGACGCGATGGCGCTGCAGGACAAGCTCGACGGCATCGGCCGCGAAAAGAGCTGAGGAACGACGGATGAAAACCGTTCTCGTGTTATGCACCGGCAACTCCGCCCGCTCCATCCTCGGCGAGGCCTTGTTCAACCACCTTGGCGGCGGTCGCATCCGCGCCTTTTCGGCCGGCAGCCAGCCGACCGGCACGGTCAATCCGGTCGCGCTCGAAACCCTGGCAAGCCATGGCGTGCCGCAGCCCGAAGCGCGCAGCAAATCGTGGGATGAATTCGCCGCCCCCGGCGCGCCGGCCATCGACTACATTTTCACCGTCTGCGCCTCGGCGGCCGGCGAAACCTGCCCGATCTGGCCCGGCCATCCGACCACCGCCCACTGGGGCATCGCCGACCCGGCCCACGTCGAACCGCTGGCGGCCCGCCAGGCTGCCTTCGAGCGCGCTTACCAAGTGCTGCGCCAGCGCGTCGAGGCTTTTCTCCAACTGCCGCTGGAAACCATGAGCGCCGCCGAAATCAAGATGGCGGCACAGCGGATTCACCAGGAGTGCGAACAATGAGCGCGCAATGCGGCGTTGCCGCGAAACAGGCGGCCGGTGCCCCGATGGGCTTTTTCGAGCGTTGGCTCAGTCTCTGGGTGGTGCTCTGCATCGTCGCCGGCGTCCTGCTCGGTCAGTGGTTCCCGGGTGCCTTCCAGGCCCTGGGCGGAATGGAAGTCGCCCAGGTCAACCTGCCGGTCGGCTTGCTGATCTGGGTGATGATCGTGCCGATGCTGATGAAGATCGATTTTGCGACGATCCATGAAGTGAAGGACCAGAAGGCCGGCATCGGCATCACGCTGTTCGTCAACTGGGCGATCAAGCCGTTCACGATGGCGGCGCTCGGCTGGTTGTTCATCCGTTACGTCTTCGCCCCTTACCTGCCGGCCGAGCAGCTCGACAGCTACATCGCCGGCCTGATCCTGCTCGGCGCGGCGCCGTGCACGGCGATGGTCTTCGTCTGGAGCAACCTGTGCCGGGGCAACGCCAACTTCACGATCTCGCAGGTGGCACTGAACGATCTGGTCATGGTCTTCGCGTTTGCTCCCATCGTCGCGCTGCTCCTTGGCGTCTCCGCCATCCCGGTACCGTGGGACACGCTGCTGCTGTCGGTAGTGATGTACATCGTCATTCCGCTGGCCATCGCCCAGGGGCTGCGCAAGCATTTCCTGCGCGGCGGCGAAGCGGCCTTCAAGCGGGCCATCGAACGGATCGGTCCGTTCACCATCGTGGCGCTGCTGGCAACGCTGGTTCTGCTCTTCGCTTTCCAGGGCGAGGCCATCGTCCGCCAGCCGCTGATCATCGCCATGCTGGCCGTGCCGATCCTGCTCCAAGGCTTGTTGATCGCTGCCATCGGCTACTGGCTGTGCCACAAGTTTCGCGTCCAGCACGACGTTGCCGGTCCGGCGACGATGATCGGTGCCTCGAACTTCTTCGAGCTGGCGGTCGCCGTCGCCATCGTCCTCTACGGTTTCGATTCCGGCGCCGCGCTGGCCACCGTGGTTGGCGTGCTGATCGAGGTACCGGTCATGCTGTGGCTGGTGAAGATGGTCAATTCGACCAAGACCTGGTACGAAAAATCCCTTTGAAGCGAGGAGAAGAAGATGCAGAAACTTGAAGTTTACGATCCCGCCATGTGCTGTCCGACCGGCGTCTGCGGCGTCGATGTCGATCCCGTGCTGGTCCAGTTCGCCGCCGACCTCGCCTGGGTCGGCGAGCAGGGCGTTGCCGTCCAGCGCTACAACCTCGGCCAGGAGCCGCAGGCCTTCGCTGCCAATCCGGCGGTGGTCAAGGAAATGGAAGCCGGCATCGACCGCCTGCCGATCGTCGCCATCGACGGCAAGATCGTCAGCAGCGGCCTTTATCCGACGCGCGCCCAACTGGCGCAGAAACTCGGCCTGACCCTGGGCAGCAGCGAAGAGGCGCCGAAAAAGTCCTGCTGTTCGCCGAAATCCGGCTGCTGCTGAGGAAAACCCATGCTCGATCTCGACCAGGCGCCGCGCTACCTCTTCTTCACCGGCAAGGGCGGCGTCGGCAAGACCTCGCTCTCCTGCGCCAGCGGCCTGGCCCTGGCCGAAACCGGCAAACGCGTGCTGATCGTCAGCACCGACCCCGCCTCCAACCTCGATGAAGTCCTGGAAACGCCACTCGCCGGCACGCCGACGCCGGTACGCGGCGTGCCCGGCCTGAGCGCCCTCAACATCGACCCGGAAGCGGCGGCGGCCGCCTACCGCGAGCGGATGGTCGCGCCCTACCGCGGCATCCTGCCGGCGGCGGCGATCCAGAGCATGGAAGAACAATTCTCCGGCGCCTGCACGGTCGAGATTGCCGCTTTCGACGAGTTCGCCAAACTGCTCGGCGAGCCGGCGTCGACCGCCGACTTCGACCACGTGATCTTCGACACGGCGCCGACCGGTCACACACTGCGCCTGCTGACGCTGCCTTCGGCCTGGAGTGGTTACATCGACAGCAGCCACGGCGGCGCCTCCTGTCTCGGGCCGCTGGCCGGGCTAGAGAAACAGAGAGCGCTCTATGCGGCCACCGTCGAGCGTCTCTCCGATCCGGCGCGGACGCGCGTCGTCCTGGTTGCCCGAGCCGACGCCGCCGCCCTGCGCGAAGCCGAACGGACGCGCCACGAACTGGCCGAACTGGGCGTTGCCAACCTGCAACTGGCGATCAACGGCCTGTTTTATGCCGCCGGCAACGACCCCGTCGCCGTCGCCATGGAACAGCGCAGCACTGCCGCACTGCTCGCCATGCCGGCCGGCCTGGGTGCCCTGCCCCGGCGGGTCGTCCCTTTCCTGCCGCGCGGCACGGTCGGCCTGGCCGCCCTGCGCGCCATCGTCGCCCCCGCCCCGACCGCCGCGCCCGAGGTCGCACCGGCCACGAGCACGAACCTGCCGGGCGGTCTCGCTGCCTTGATCGACGAACTGGCCAGCGCCGGACGCGGTGTCGTGATGACGATGGGCAAGGGCGGCGTCGGCAAGACGACGGTCGCCGCCGCCGTTGCCGTGGCGCTGGCCCGCCGCGGCCACCGGGTGCATCTGACCACCACCGACCCGGCAGCGCACGTCGCCGCAGCGGTCGATGGTGAAATTGCCGGCCTCTCGCTCAGCCGCATCGACCCGGCCGCCGAAGTCGCGACCTACACCGAAGAAGTACTGGGCAAGGCGCGCGGCGCGCTCGACGCCAGTGCGCTGGCGCTGCTGGAAGAGGATTTGCGCTCGCCCTGCACCGAGGAGATCGCCGTCTTCCGCGCCTTTGCCCGTGAGGTCGATCGCGGCAACGACGGTTTCGTCGTCCTCGACACCGCGCCGACCGGCCACACCATCCTGCTGCTCGACGCCGCCGAGGCCTACCACCGCGAGGTGCTGCGCACGCGCGGCGAAATGCCGGCCGCCGTGACCCAATTGCTGCCGCGCCTGCGCGACCCGGGCTTCACCCACGTGCTGATCGTCACCCTGCCGGAAGCGACGCCGGTACACGAAGCCGAGCGCCTGCAAGGCGACCTCGCCCGGGCCGGCATCCAGCCCTGGGCCTGGGTCATCGAGCAGAGCCTGCTGGCCAGTGGCAGCCGCGACCCGCTGCTCGCCCTGCGCGGCGCTTACGAAATCCCTTACATCCGGCGCGTCACCGACAGCTTGTCGCCGCGTTGCGCGCTGATTCCCTGGCTGGCCGAAGCCCCGGTCGGCAGCGCCGGCCTGCGCCAGTTGGATGCCTGACGACCGCCCCTGCCTGACCCGCGCCTGGCGCGAGACGCGCAGCGAGCTGCACGGCTGGCTGCGTCATCGGCTCGACGGCGATGCCGAGGCCGACGACCTGCTGCAGGAAGTCTTCCTGCGTGCGCTGCGTCAGGGCGACGCCTTCTGCACCCTCGACAACCCGCGCGCCTGGCTCTTCCAGGTCGCCCGCAACGCGCTGACCGACCGCCTGCGCGCCCGGCGGCCGCAAGGCGAGCCGGGCGACGACCTGGCCGCCGCCGAAAGCGAGACGCCGGCACCGGTCGATCTGCTCAGCCAGTGCCTGCCGCGCGTCCTTGGCGAGCTTGCCGCGGCCGACCGACTGGCGATCGAGTTGTGCGACATCGGCGGCCTGCCGCAGCAGGCGCTGGCCGAGCGGCTCGGCATTTCGCTCTCCGGCGCCAAGTCGCGCCTGCAACGGGCGCGCCAGCGGCTGCGTGCCCGACTGGTCGAGGGCTGCCAGGTCTGTTTCGACGAGGACGGCCAGGTCGCCGGCTTCGTCCCGCGGCCACCGCTTGAATAAAACCAGCCGAAGCTGCGTCTTTTTTCCGGGATAACCGTCTACACGGTTGACCACGCCGTTCCGGAAAACATCATGACCCTGATTCGACAACCCGCCACCACCGCCGGCTGGCTGAGCCTGCTTGCCGTCGGCAGCGCCCTCTGGCTGGCGCTCTACCAGAACCTGAGCCCATTGGCCGAAAGCCTGATCGGCGGCTTCGGTCTCGACCGCAGGACGCATTTCGGCGAGGCGCTGCATTTCTTTTTCTACGACACGCCCAAGGTGCTCCTGCTGCTCACCGGCATCGTCTTCCTGATGGGCGTGGTACAGACCTTCTTCGCGCCGGAACGCACGCGCGCCCTGCTTTCCGGCCGCCGCCAGGGGGTCGGCAACGTGCTCGCGGCGACGCTCGGCATCGTCACTCCCTTCTGTTCCTGCTCGGCGGTGCCGCTGTTCATCGGTTTCCTGTCAGCCGGCGTGCCGCTCGGCGTGACCTTTTCCTTCCTGATCTCGGCGCCGATGGTCAATGAAGTGGCGCTGGCGCTGCTCTTCGGCCTCTTCGGCTGGCAGGTCGCGGCGCTCTACCTGGGACTCGGCCTGCTGGTCGCCATCGTCGCCGGGCTGGTCATCGGCCAGCTGAAGATGGAACGCCACCTGGAAGACTGGGTGCAGCAGATCCAGCGCGGCGAAGCCACCTGGAACGACGACGGGTCGAACGGCTGGCCGGCGCGCTTCGCCGCCGGCTGGCGTCACGTGCGCGAGATCGTCGCCAAGGTCTGGCCCTATATCCTCGTCGGCATCGCGCTCGGTGCCGGCATCCACGGCTACGTGCCGGAAGATTTCATGGCTTCGTTCATGGGCAAGGATGCCTGGTGGGCGGTGCCGGCCGCCGTCGTGCTCGGCGTGCCGATGTATACCAACGCCGCCGGCATCATCCCGATCGTCGAAGCGCTGATCGGCAAGGGCGCCGCGCTCGGCACCGTGCTCGCCTTCATGATGAGCGTCATCGCACTCTCGGCGCCGGAGATGATCATCCTGCGCAAGGCGCTCAAACCCACCCTCATCGCCACCTTCGCTGGCGTCGTCGCCACCGGCATCCTGCTCGTCGGCTACGTGTTCAACCTCGTCCTCTAGGGAGAAAAAGCATGAAAGACATCAAGGTGCTCGGCACCGGCTGCGCCAACTGCCGCAACACGGTCAAACTGATCGAGGAAGTCGCCGCCGAAAAAGGCGTCGCCATTACCCTGAGCAAGGTCGAAGATTTGCCGGAGATCATGAAATACGGGGTGATGTCGACACCGGGCGTGGTCGTCGATGGCAAGGTGGTACACGCTGGCGGCATCCCGGATCGGGCCAAGATCAGTAGCTGGTTGTAAACGAACAAAACCCCAACGGAGGAGGAAGAGACAATGAAGAAGATATTGCTGGCGCTGACTGGCGCCTTGATGCTGTTCGCCCAGACGCTTCGTGCCGAGGCCGTATTCACGGTCGACGCCCTGGGCAACGGCGTTTTCGCGTTGATCGGCCAGACCGGCGGCCGCCTGTACGAAAACCACGGCCTGAACGCCAATTACGGCGTGATCGACACAGCGGCGGGGACGATCCTGATCGATGCCGGGGCCTCGGCCGTCGCCGCCAGGGTCCTTGAAATGGAGGCCAGAAAACTGACCGGCAAGCCGGTCAAATGGGTGATCAATACCGGTGCCCAGGACCATCGCTGGCTGGGTAACGCTTACTTCGCCGCCCAGGGCGCACAGATCATCGCCTTGCAACGCACGGCGACGACGCAAACCCGTCTCGGCAAGGGACAGATCGAAGCGCTGGGCCGCGACCTGAAGGAACAGATGGAGGGCACCGCCCCCGCGCCCGCCGCCCAGCCGCTGGCCGGCGATACCCAGACCTTGACGCTGGGCGGCCGGACGCTGGAGCTGCGTTACTTCGGCCATGCCCACTTTGCCGGCGATGCCGTGGTCTGGCTGCCGCAGGAGAAGATCCTGTTCTCCGGCGATCACATCTACGTCGACCGCCTGCTCGGCATCCTGCCTGAAAGCAACGCCGAAACCTGGCTCAAGGCTTTCAGACAAGCCATTGCCCTGCAACCGCAACGCATCGTTCCCGGTCACGGCCGGGTCTGCGACGTGGCGCAGGCGCAACGCGAAACCGGCGACTACCTGGCTTTCCTGGTCGACGGTGGCCGGAAGCTGGCCGAGGAAATGGCCGGCGTCGACGCTGCCGTCGCCGCGCTGCAGGATGCCCCGGCCTTCGCCGGCCTGAAGAACTTCGCCGATCTGCACCGGGGCAACGTCAATCGCGCCTACCTGCGCTTCGAGGCCGGCCAGTAAGCAGGCCGGCCGGCCCCGGAGTTCACTTCTTCGCCGGCCGCCCGGTCTTGATCCGCTCGATGCGCCCCATCACCGCCTGCAGTTCGGCGTCGTTGAGGGCTGCCAGAACGGCGATGCCGGCGCGCAGCAGTTCGCTCTTCTTGGCTTCGCTGCCCAAGCTTGCCATCCGCTTCTTGAGTACGGCGATCTGCGCGTATTCGGTTTCCGGCATCGCGTAGCTGTCGCGTACCAGCCGCGGCTTCTTCGCCTTGGCCGGCTTTTCGACTTTCTCGAGCTTTTCCGCCTTGGTCTTGGCGGTGGCCTTGGCCGGCTTTGCCGCCTTCGGGGCCTGGGGCGGGTCGTAGCTGATGGCTTCGGCCTTTTCCAGCGCTTCGGCAAGCGCCTGCTGGTGTTTGGCGACGGTCTGTTCGACCGACGGTGTCTTGCGCGGCGCACGGGCCCTGGCCGGTGCCTTGGCCGGTGCCGACGCGGGTGCTGCGGCGGTGCCTACGGTTTCGGCAGGCTGGACGACGGGGGCCGGGGAAGGATTTTCTTTGGTAGTCACTGCGGGTTCTCCCTAAAAACGGTATATCCAGTTTATAGGATTTCAAACTGTCACGTGGTTAAACTTTTTTGACAGTAGAATCGCGGCAAACCATCCCAGGAGCCCCCCCATGACCCAGGACGAACTCAAGCAGGCGGTCGCCCAGGCCGCTGCCGATCATGTTGCGGAAAGCACGCCGGTCGGCGCCATCATCGGCGTTGGCACCGGCTCGACGGCCAATTTCTTCATCGATGCGCTGGCTGCGCTGAAGGACCGCATCGGCGGTGCCGTCGCCAGTTCCGAGGCAACCCGCCAGCGCCTTGCCGGCCACGGCATCCCGGTGCTCGACCTCAACGAGGTCAGCCGGATTCCCGTCTATGTCGACGGCGCCGACGAAATCGACGATGGCCTCAACATGATCAAGGGCGGCGGCGGCGCACTCACCCGCGAAAAGATCGTTGCCGCCGTCGCCGACTGCTTCGTCTGCATCGCCGACGCCTCGAAGCTGGTCGACACGCTGGGCAAATTCCCGCTGCCGGTGGAAGTCATCCCGATGGCCCGCGCCCATGTCATCCGCGAACTCGAGAAACTCGGCGGCCTGCCGCAACTGCGCGAGGGCTTCGTCACCGACAACGGCAACCAGATCGTCGACGTCCGCGGCCTCCTGATCCACGATCCGAAAGGCCTGGAAGCGAAGATCAACCAGATTGTCGGCGTCGTCACCAACGGCCTGTTCGCGATGCGCCCGGCCGATCTGCTGCTGCTCGGCACCAGCGAGGGCGTGCGCCGCATCGGCTGAGTCATCGGCCTGTCACATCGGGGCGCCAGACTGCCGGCATTCGACAGCCGGGAGCGCCCCATGTTCTTGTCCGCCCAGGAAATCGCCGCCAGCCGCGAGCAGGCGCTCGGCAACCTGCTTGCCCTCTCCTCGCACTACCTGGCCACCAGCCAGCGCGCCTGCCAGATCGCCACCGGCGCCGGCCGGGAGGGCATCGAACACGCCAGCCGCCGCTGGAGTCAGCTCGCCCACGGCCAGCTCGACGCGCTGATCCAGTTCCCCGCCACGCTCTGGCTCGACGCCTTGCCGCGCGCCGGCGAACTGCTCGACCAGTCGCTGCAACTTCTCGGCGAGGCCCACAAGGCCTGGCTGCAAGGTAGCGAGGCGCAGGTCCGCATCGTCGACGGCATCGTCTTCGCCTACCTGCGGCGCGCCGGCCGCAGCAGCCCATGGGAAACCGTGATCGTCCTCGACGCGCTGCGCAACACGCTGAACGGGGCGGAGCAGACCCTGCACGAAATCAATGCGGCGGCCATCGAGCAGGTGGACCGGGTTGGCGAGGAAATGCAGCAGGTCGTCACCCCGAGCGCCAACCGCCGCGTACGCGCCAGGAACAAGCCGGAAGCTTGATGCAGCGAGCTGCCGACGGCGCGCGCCCTTAACGCTTGAGCAGGCGGTCTTCGGCCGCCGCCACGGCGCCTGGCGTACCGAGCACGACGACGACGTCGCCTTCGTCGAGCCGGGTCTCCGGCGCCGGTTCGAGAGCGCGGATACCGCGCCGACGGATGGCGCTGACCTCGCAGCCGAGCAGTTCCAGGCCGAGTTCGCCGAGCGTCTGACCGATCGCCGCGGCGCCAGGCGTCAACCAGATCGAATGCAGACGCGACTGGCTGTTGTCGTCATCGTCCCGATCGGTGAAGCCCCGATAGAAGCCGCGCAGCAGCCGATAGCGCTGGCCGCGCACCTGGCGGATGCGCTTCAATACGCGGTTGATCGGCACGCCGACCAGGACCAGCGCGTGCGAAGCAAGCATCAGGCTGGCCTCCAGCGTTTCCGGGACGACTTCGGCGGCGCCGGCGCTGGCCAGGCGGTTCATGTCCTTCTCGTCGGCGGTACGGACCACGACCGGCAGGTCGGGGCGCATTTCCTGGACGTGATGCAGGACCTTTTCGGCCAGCTGGGTGTCGCTCATCGTCACGATGACGACGCTGGCGCGCATCAGGCCGGCCGCCATCAGCGCCTCCTTGCGCCCGGCATCGCCGAAGACGACGCTCTCGCCACCGCCCGCCGCCTCGCGCACGCGGTCCGGATCGAGGTCGAGGGCGATGCTCTGTATCCCTTCCTGGGCCAGGAAACGGGCGAGGTACTGGCCGTTGCGCCCGAAGCCGCAGAGGATCGCGTGCTTCTCCGAAGTCATCGACTGGGCGGCAATCTGCGTCACCTGCATCGAGCGCAGCAACCATTCGCTGGCGACGAAACGCATCACCAGACGCTCGCTGTACTGGACGATGAAGGGCGCAATCAGCATCGACAGCACCAGCGAAGTCAACACCACCTGCTCGATCCCCTTGGGCAGGTGGGTGATCACGCCGAGCAGCACGAAACCGAATTCACCGCCGGCGCACAGCCACAACCCCGAGCGGATGGCATTGCCGGACGAGGCGCCGAGCTTCCACGACAGGAGGCCGACGATCAGCGCCTTGATCACCAGCAGCAGGACCAGCACCAGCATCACCTGCCACCACAGGCCGACCAGGATATGGAGGTCGAGCTTGACGCCGATGGTGACGAAGAAAAGCCCCATCAGCACGTCGCGGAAGGGTTTGATGTCCTCTTCCACCTGCATGCGGAACTCGGTTTCGGCGATCAGCATGCCGGCGACGAAGGCGCCCAGCGCCAGCGACAGGCCGGCGTGCTCGGTGATCGTCGCCAGACCGAGGGTGATGAGCAGCACGTTGAGGACGAACACCTCGGCCGACTTGGCGCGGGCGACGAAATGGAACCACTTGCGCATCAGCTTCTGGCCGAACACCAGGATCAGCGCCAGCACCGCAGCCGCCTTGAGCATGGCGACGCCCATCAGCATCGCCAGTTTCTCCGGCGATTCGGTCAGCGACGGCAGCAGGACCAGCAACGGCACCACGGCGAGGTCCTGGAACAACAGCACGCCGACGATCTGCCGGCCATGCACCGAATCGAGCTGCATGCGTTCCGCCAGCAGCTTGCTCAGCACCGCCGTGGACGACATGGCGAACACCGCGCCCAGCGCGATCCCCAGTTGCCAGCCGATGCCCAGCGCCATCACCAGCAGCAGCACGACCAGCATGGTCAACAGCACCTGCAGCAAGCCCAGCCCGAAGACGATGCGTTTCATCGCGTAGAGCTTGGGCAGGGAGAATTCGAGGCCGATCGAGAACATCAGGAAGACGACGCCGAATTCGGCGATGTATTCGGCGCGATGGATGTCCGACATCAGATTGAACGCGTGCGGCCCGATCATGCTGCCCACCGCCAGGTAGCCAAGCACCGGCGGCAAGTTGAAACGACGGAAGATGACCACGGCGAGAACCGAGGCTCCGAGCAGCAGCAGGACGAGGGAAAGGGCGCTCAAATCGGGCTTGATGAAGTCAGGTATACTCCGACCATCATAACCGCAGCCCGCCCATGAACCCAAATCCGTCGCCCGCCTGTTTTTCGCCGGAACGCGCCCTGCTGCTGGGCCGGCAGACGCTCGCCATCGAGGCGGCGGCGGTCGGCGCGCTGCAGGCCCGGATCGACGACCGTTTCGCCGCCGCCGTCCGCCTCATCCTCGACAGCCGCGGCCGCCTGATCGTCAGCGGCATGGGGAAATCCGGTCACATCGCGCGCAAGATCGCCGCCACCATGGCCAGTACCGGCACCCCTGCCTACTTCGTCCATCCGGCCGAAGCCAGCCACGGCGACCTCGGCATGATCACCCGCCACGACATCCTGCTCGCCCTCTCCAATTCCGGCGAATCCGAGGAGTTGCTGCGCATTCTGCCGGCGCTCAAGCGGCAGGGCGCGCGGGTCGTCGCGATGACCGGCAACCCGGACTCGACGCTGGCCCGCGAAGCCGACGTCCACCTCGACGCCGGGGTCGCCCAGGAAGCCTGCCCGCTCAACCTGGCGCCAACCGCCTCGACCACCGCCGCGCTGGCCCTCGGCGACGCACTGGCGGTCGCCCTGCTCGACGCCCGCGGCTTCGGCCCGGAGGATTTCGCCCGCTCGCACCCCGGCGGATCGCTCGGCCGCCGCCTGCTGACCCACGTCCGCGACGTCATGCGCCAGCGCGACCGGGTGCCGGCGGTAGCGCCGACAACGCCGATCAGCGAGGCCATCGTCGCCATGTCCCACGGCGGCCTCGGTCTGGTTGCCGTGGTCGATGGCACCGACCGGCCGGTCGGCATCTTCACCGACGGCGACCTGCGGCGCGCCTTCGAGAAGCGCATCGACCTCCAGGACGCCAGCATCGTCGCCGCGATGACTGCCACCCCGCGCACCATCGGCCCTGAGCGCCTCGCCGTCGAGGCGGTCGAGATGATGGAGCGCCTGCGCATCAATGCCCTGCTCGTCTGCGACGAGGACGGCAAGCTGCAGGGTGCGCTCAACATGCACGACCTGTTCACCGCCAAGGTCATCTGATGAGCGCCATCACACTCCTGCCATGAAGAACTGGTCTGGCCAACTCTTCCCGATCACCCTGCTGGCGCTGCTGGCGGGGCTCAGTTTCTGGCTGCAGGCGATACTCACCACCGACGAAGTGCGTCCGGAGATGCGCACGGCGGCCCATGAGGCCGATGCCATCGTCGAAAATTTCGAAATCCGCCGCCTCGACGAGCAAGGCAAACTGCAATACCGTCTGAGTGCGCCACAACTGCGCCATTTCCCCGACAACGACAGTTCGCTGGTCACCTCGCCGCGCCTGCTCGCCTATCGCGGCGACGCGCCCCCGCTCATCCTGACCGCCGGTCGGGCGACGGTCACCGCCCGCGGCGAAACGATCCTGCTCGACGATAGCGTGGAGATCGTCCGCGCCGCCACCGACAAACGCCCCGAACTCAATGCCCGGACCTCGACACTGACCGTCGAACCGGAAACCGGCAAAGCCCATACCGACCAGGCCATGACCATCACCCTGGGCGCCTCCGAAATCAGTGGCGTCGGCGCCCGCATCGACAACAAGGCCTCGACCTTCGAACTGCGCTCGCAAGTCCGCGGTCGCTACCTTTCCGCCAGAGCCAAGCCATGATCCTTCGCCCCGCCCTGCTCGCCGCCATCATTCTTGGCTGCCCCCCCGCCTTCGCCGAAAAGGCCGACCGCGACAAGCCGATGCTGCTCGAAGCCAACCGCATCTCGATCGACGACGCCAAGAAGCAGCAGATCCTCGAAGGCGATGTCGTCATCAGCAAGGGCACGCTGATGATCAAGGCGGCGCGCATCATCGTCAGCGAGGACCGCTATGGCTTCCAGAAGGGCATCGCTTTCGCCCCGCCGGGCGGCAAGGCGAGCTTCCGCCAGAAACGCGACGGGCGCGACGATTATGTCGAAGGCGAAGCCGAGCGCATCGAATACGACAGCAACAGCGAGATCGCCGAACTTTTCCATCGCGCCCACATCCGCGCCGGCGAGGACGAGGTCCGCGGCGACTACATCTGGTACGACGCGGTCAGCGAGAAGTTCCTCGCCAGCGCTGGCGAGGCGAGCGACCCGAAGGGCGCCACACCGCGCGTGCGGGCGGTGATCCAGCCGCGCAGCAAGGGCAGCGAACCGAGCCGTCCGAGTACCCGTGGCGACAATCTGCAACTGCGCAGCGCCGGCGACATCGACCCGAAAGATCCTCGATAAAATGCCATAAGCATCAATCACATGGCTGATTCGAAAGGATTTATCCCGTTTGTGCAGTGCACAAAATAGTTGTTGACAAGTCAACACGCTCGTCTATAATCAAAGACATGGTGCGGTGCAGCAACGCAAAGCGAAACGGCACTGCCAAGGCCACCCCTGTTCTGCCAGACTTTTCTTTCCGGAGACCCCCATGTTCAAGACGCCCGAGCAATTCGCCGCTGCCAACAAAGCCACCGTCGATTCCCTGCTGTCCCTCGCCAACACCGCGCTCGCCTCCGCCGAACGCATCGCCGCCCTGAACCTGAACACCGCCCGCTCGCTGATGGAAGATTCCGTCTCCGGCGCGAAGGCGCTGATGGGCGCCAAGGATGTCCAGGAAGCCCTGTCGATCCAGGCCTCGCTGGCCCAGCCGAACGTCGAGAAGGCCGTTGCCTACTCGCGCAGCGTCTATGAAATCTCGGCCCAGACCCAGGAAGAACTGTCGAAGATGGTCGAAGCCCAGTTCTCCGACTTCCAGAAGACCGTCTCCGGTCTGCTCGATCAAGCCGCCAAGTCCGCCCCGGCCGGCTCCGACGTTGCCGTCGCTGCCGTCAAGAGCGCCATCGCCGCCGCCAACTCGGCTTTCGACAACATGAACAAGGCCGCCAAGCAGGTTGCCGAGATTGCCGAAGCCAATGTTGCCGCCGCCACCAACGCCACGGTCAAGGCGGTCAGCGCCACCGCCGCCCCCAAGAAGAAGTAAGTTGTTGCATCCAGGCCTCTGCCCCCGGGCGGAGGCTTTGTTTCATCCCAACCACCTATAAAACGCACGCTGGAGATAACGATGAGCAACCCGAACCTTGAGCAACTGACCGCAGCACAGAAAGCCAACGCCGAAGTGATGACCGCCCTCATGCGCACCGCCTTCAACGGCCTCGAGCGCCTGACCGCGCTGAACATGGCGGCGACCCGCGAGTTCTTCAACACGACGGTTGCCAGCACCCAGCAACTACTCGCCGCCAAGGACGCCAACGCCGTCGCCAAGCTGGGCAGCGAACTGACCCAGCCGAGCACCGAGAAGCTGATGGACTATTCCCGCAGCCTCTATGACCTGGTCACCGAAATGCAGAAGGAAGTCACCTCGGTGATGGAAGCGCAGTACAGCAACTTCCAGCAGACCGCTGCCAGCGCGGTGGAAAAGGCCAAGACGGCGACGCCGGTCGGCGGCGACGTGTTCGCGGCGACCATGCAGACCATGCTCGACGCCTCGACCAAGGCCTTCGGCCAGATGAACTCGATGGCCAAGCAGCTGTCCGACATCGCCGAAGCCAACATGCAGGCCGCCACCAAGGCAGCCGCGCCGGCCAAGACCAGCGCCACCGCCGCCGCCCGCAAGAGCGCCACCAAATAAAACAGGCGCCACCCAACCCCAACCCCGAAAACCCGCGCCAGTCGCGGGTTTTTTATTGCCTGGAAATCAGTCCTGGCGGATGTCCTGCCAGTCGGCGGTGGTAATCGCGGCAAGCTCTGCCGGCGTCAGCGGAAACACCGAATACGGCGTGCCGCCGGCTGCCCAGACGCGCGTAAAGCGCAGCAGGTCGCGATCGAGCAACAGGCGCAGTGGTTGCGCGTGACCGAGCGGAGCGACGCCGCCGATGGCGTAGCCGGTTGCCGCACGGACGAAATCGGCATCGGCGCGACCGAGCTTCTCGCCAACCAGCGCCGCCACCTTGCGCTCGCAGACGCGGTTGTCGCCGCTGGCGACGACCAGCACCGCCAGCCCGCTTTCCTTGCCACGAAAGACGATGGACTTGGCGATCTCGGCCACCGAACAGCCGATCGCCGCTGCCGCTTCGGCGCTGGTCCGGGTCGGCTGCTCGAATTCGACGACGCTTCCGGCCAGCCCGGCCTCGCTGAGCAGTTGCTGGGTCCGCTTCGCTGTCGCGTGTTCAGCCGGCTTCATGCGGCCTCCCGCCAGCGCCAGGTGATGCCGCGCTTTTCGATCTCGATGCGGATTTCCTCCATCGCCCGCTCGACCAGCGTCGGCGCGCCTTCGACGCCCAGCTCCAGGTGCCGGCGTTCCTGGCCGACCAGCGAGGGCAGCGAGAACAGGCGCAGGCTCGGGTAGGCGGCGACGATCCGCTCCATCAGGTCGAGCAGCGCGCTCTCGTAGGCGTTCGGCCCGGTGAGCAGGAAGGCCTTCTCGACTTTGTCGCCGACCGCCCTGAATTCGTCCCGGTAGAAGCTGTCGAGCGCCCACTCGATCATCGGATGTGCCATCTGCGGGAAGCCAGGCACGAAATAGTGGTCGTTGGCCATGAAACCCGGGATGCGGTTGAACGGGTTGGGCACGATGCGCACGCCGCGCGGGAAGGTGACCAGCAGCTTGCGCTGTTCGGTGATTTCCTCGTTGGCGAAACGCACCTTCAGTTCCTCGAAACCTTCCGGGTGCAGTTCAAGATCGACGCCGAGCGCCGCCGCCACCGCCTGCCGGGTGTGGTCATCGGGCGTGTTGCCGATGCCGCCGCAGGAAAAGACGACGTCGCCGGCGGCCATCGTGCGCTTGAAGGTAGCGGTCAGGCGCTGCCGGTCGTCGCCCAGGTATTCGACCCAGGACAGTTGCAGGCCGCGCGCGCCGAGCAGCTCGGCGATCTTCGCGAAGTGCTTGTCCTGGCGTTTGCCGGACAGGATTTCGTCGCCGATGATGACGGCGCCGAAGGTTCGACTCATGCTTGTTCTCCCTGAATGCTGACGATCGCGCCGCCACGCGAGCGGCGCAGGGCTTCCAGCCCGTAATGAACGAATGATAGCGCAGCCAGCGCCGGCACCAGCAGGCCGAGCACCGGCACATGGGCGAGCACCGCCATGACCAGGCCGAGCAGGAACAGCGGCAGCTTGTGCTGGGTACGCAGGCTGGCCCATTCGGCGTCGCTCGCGTGCAGCGACAGCGCGTCGTAGGCGAAGGTGCGCCGATTGAGCCAGGCCATCAGCAGCAGCGGAATGAGCAGTGAGAAGCCGGGAATCAGCCACAGCGGGATGGTCGCCAACCAGGCGACGACGAAGATCAGCGCCGCCCCCAGGCTGTTGACCGTGGCGGCGACGAAGCTGTCGCGCCCCATGGTCGCCAGGTCTCGGTATTCGGTTTTCGACAGATATTTGAGCAGCAGCGGCATGATGACGATCGCCGCGAGCAGCGAGGCACACAAATAGGCGACGGCGAAGATCGCCAGCCAGCCGCCCAGCCAGGCCAGGAAGGTGGCCAGCCAGACCAGCCCCCAGGCGGCGAGCCAGGTCATCGGCGGCAGCACAAGTAGTTGCTCGGCCAGCCAGCCCAGCCCCCACAGCGCCAGCGTCACCGAGAGCAGCATGGCGGCCAATGCCGGCAACAACAGGTACAACCAGACCCGACCGGCACGCAGGTCGGCCAACGAACGGCCCAAGGCCAGAACCACGAGTTCCATCACGGCACCTTCCGGAAAGCGGACGCAGGCGTCATTTTAAAGTTTTTGCCGCCCTCGCCGTAGAACTGCCATTGCCTCTGTTTTCCCGTCCCGATGAACCTGCCGTCCTTGTCCGCCAGCCAAACGATCGCCTTGTCTTCGACCAGGACCCGCGATGTCTGGGCAGAACGCCAGGAAGAGCGATGGCAGAACATGCAGGAAGGCCTGCGCCGCCTGCGCGCCATACCCAGCCCAAAGGACACCGCGAAGGCGCATGCCGCATCCCGGGTCGAGCAATTGAAGGAGAGAATCAAGCAGTTGCGGGCGATGTTGATCGGCCTGCCACCGGAACAGGCCAAGGCTATTCTTCGGCAGATTTCGACGATCGCCAAGGAACTCGCCGGCATGGCCAAGGTGGCGGGCGGCGACAGCGGCGGCGCTGCTGCCGGGACGACTGGCGCCGCCATCGCCAGTTCGCCCCCTTCGTCCGAATCGACGACGGTCGAAGAAAGCCCGGAGCGTGCGCCGGCTGCCTCGGCGGCAAGCGAGCCGGCGGCGAATGATGCCGGCGACGACAAGTCCTTGCGCGACAAACTGGAGGAAGTGGCCAAGCAGTTGAAGGCACTGCTCGAACAGGCCAAGGCCCGGATGCGCAAGGCCCACCAGCGGGAAGATGACGAGTTCAGAGCGGCGGAAAATGCGCTGCACCAGGTCGATACCGCGCTCAAGGGCGGCGGCGACCTCTATGGCGGACTCGGTGCCGCCGCCGGGATGGCGCCGACGCTGACGCTGAGCAGCATCGCCGGCAGCATCAGCGTCATGGCCTGACTCAGCGAGCCATCCCTTCCCATTGCTTCTGCAGCCGCTTCACCGACACCGGCACCGGCGTGCGCAACTCCTGCGCGTAGAGGCCGACGCGTAGTTCTTCCAGCAGCCAGCGGAACTGCTCGATTTGCGGGTCGACCGAACCCATCTTCGCCAACTGGATCGCCCGCCGCTCGTAGTTGGTCCATAGCGGCGCGTACTCGGCCATCAATTGCGCGTCGCGGGCGGGGTTGGCCTTGAGCTTGTCGAGCCGCACGCCAACCGCCTTCAGGTAGCGCGGGTAGTGCTGCAGACGCTCGAAGGGCGTGTCGACGACGAAGTTCTTGCCGATCAGCCGCTTCAACTGCGCCTCGATGTCGGCGACGGCCGCCGCGTGCGCCTTGAACGCCGGCAATTTCTTGACCGCCGCCTGCCATTCGCTGAGCACGGTGCCGACCAGGCGGCAGACTTCCTGCATGATCAGCCCGAGCCGCGCCTTGGCCTCGGCACAACGTGCCTTGAAGGCGTCCGGTGTGGTCGGCAGCGGTTCGGTCAGGCAGGCACGCTCGAAGGTCAGTTCAACGAGCTGCCGCTTCAGGTCGTCGCTGCTGCCCAGCGCCATGAACTGCATCGCCATCTGGGTCAGGCCGGGGACGTTCTTGTCGAAGTACTTCACCTGCTCCTTGAACTGCAGCATGAACAGGCGCGACAAGCCTTTGCGGTGCGCGTCGGCGGCTTCCTCGGCGGAATCGAAGACTTTCAGGCTGACCGTTTCACCATCGTCGATCAGCGCCGGATAGCCGATCACGGTTTGTTTCCCGACCGGGACTTCCATCAGCTCCGGCAGTTCGCCGAAGGTCCAGTCGGTCAGTTGGGTGTATTCGGACGGCGTTTCGTGCAGGTCGGCGAATTCCTCCTTGGCTTCCCTGCCCCATTCGCCGCGTAGCGCGACCAGGCTGCGGTTCATGTCGAGTTGCCGGCCGTGCTCGTCGATCAGCTTGTAGTTCATCGAGAAGTGCGGCGGCAGCGCGTCGGGGCGGAAGGCGTCGGGCGTCACCGCCCAGCCGCGCGCGTTCAGCCCGCGCGCTTCGAGGATGAATTCGATCAGCGGATTGATGATGCCCTGGTTGAGCTTGCGGTCGTTGCCTTCGACAGCGGCCAGGAATTCCTCGACGAATTCCGGCACCGGCACCAGCTTGGCGCGGATTTTCTGCGGCAGCGTCTTGATCAACTGCACCAGTTTTTCCTTGATCAAGCCCGGCACCAGCCATTCCATGCGCGCCGCCGGAATCTGGTTGAGCTGCGCCAATGGCAGCGTCAGCGTCACGCCGTCCCTCGGCGAGCCCGGCTCGAAGTGATAAGTGAGCGCACACTCCACACCACCGGCCTTGAGCCTGTGCGGGAAGGCCTCGGTGGTGACGCCGGCCGCCGAGTGGCGCATCAGGTCGTCCTTGGCCAGGAACAGCAGCTTCGGGTTGTCCTGCTCGGCGCTCTTGCGCCAGTGGTCGAAGGTGGCGCCGTTGTGGATGTCTTCCGGAATCAGGTGGTCGTAGAAGGCGAAGATCAGTTCGTCATCGACCAGCACGTCCTGGCGGCGCTGCTTGTGCTCGATCTTCTCGATCTCGCGGATCTGCTTCTGGTTGTGCTGGAAGAAGGGCCAGCGCTTGGCAAACGACTCCTCGATCTCCTCGGCAACCAGCCCCTGACGGATGAAGATCTCGCGCGCCTCGGCCGGCGCCAGCGGGCCGTAATGGATGCGTCGCTTGGGGTTGATGACGATTCCGTAGAGCGTCGTCCGTTCCCAGCCGGCAACCTGCATCGCCTTCTTTTCCCAGTGCGGATCGAAGTACTGGCGCTTGATCAGGTGAGCGCCCACTTTCTCGATCCAGGCATCCTCGATGCGCGCGACGCAGCGCCCGAACAGGCGCGTCGTCTCGGTGATCTCGGCGGCCATGATCCACTTCCCGGCCTTTTTCTGCAGCGGTGACGACGGATGGATGAGGAAGCGGATGCCGCGCGCGCCGAGGTAGTAGCCGGACTCGTCCGACTTGCAGCCGATATTGCCGAGCAGGCCGGAGAGCAACGCCATGTGGATGGCGTCGTAGGTACCGGGAAGGTCGTTTTCCTTCCAGCCGAGTTCGGTCACCATCGCATGCAACTGGCCATGCACCTCGCGCCATTCGCGCAGGCGCAGGTAGGAGAGGAAGTGCGCATGGCAGGTATCGACCAGCGACTTGTTCGATTTCTTGTGCTCGACGGCGTTCTGGAACCAGGTCCACAGCTTCACCCAGCTGAGGAATTCCGACTTCTCGTCGGCGAACAGCTTGTGCTTCTCGTCGGCCGCCTGCTGGCGTTCCTGCGGCCGCTCGCGCGGGTCCTGCGTGGACAGCCCGGCGGCGATCACCAGCACTTCCTTGAGGCAGCCGAGGTCGCGCGCGGCGACCAGCATGCGACCGATGCGCGGATCAAGCGGCAGTTTCGCCAGCGCCTCGCCGACCTTGGTCAGGCGGTTTTCGTCGTCGAGCGCGCCGAGTTCCTGCAACAGCGCATAGCCGTCGCTGATCGCCTTGGCCGGCGGCGGCTCGATGAAGGGGAAGCTCTCGACGTCGGTCAGGCGCAGCGACTTCATGCGCAGGATGACGCCGGCCAGCGAGGAACGCAGGATTTCCGGATCTGTGAACGGCGGCCGCGCGTTGAAATCGGCCTCGTCGTACAAACGGATGCAGACGCCGGCGGCGACGCGGCCGCAACGGCCGGCGCGCTGACGCGCCGCCGCCTGCGAAATCTTCTCGACCTGCAACTGCTCGACCTTGTTGCGGTAGGAGTAGCGCTTGACCCGCGCCAGGCCGGTGTCGATGACGTAGCGGATACCCGGCACGGTCAGTGAGGTTTCAGCGACGTTGGTGGCCAGCACGATGCGCCGCTGGCCGCCCGAAGGCTTGAAGATGCGGTCCTGCTCGCCGGCCGACAGGCGCGAGAACAGCGGCAGGATTTCCGGCGCGTGCGCGCTGCTCAGGCCGGGTCTAGCCAAGGCATGCTTGCGCAGTGCCTCCGCCGCCTCGCGGATTTCGCGCTCGCCTGGCAGGAAGACGAGGATGTCGCCGGAACCCAGCCGGGCCAGTTCGTCGGCGGCGTCGACAATGGCATCGTAGAGGTCGCGCTCGTCGTCCTTCTTGTCGATGTCCTCGACCGGGCGATGGCGCACCTCGACCGGATACAGGCGGCCGGACACCTCGATCACCGGGGCGCCATTGAAATGCTGCGAGAAGCGCTCGGCGTCGATGGTCGCCGAGGTAATGATCACTTTCAGGTCCGGCCGGCGCGGCAGCAGCTGCTTCAGGTAGCCGAGCAGGAAATCAATGTTGAGGCTACGCTCGTGCGCCTCGTCGATGATGATCGCCTCGTAGGCGTTGAGGTAAGGATCACTTTGCGACTCGGCGAGCAGGATGCCGTCGGTCATCAGCTTGACCCAGCTCTCCGGCGTCGACTTGTCGTGGAAGCGGATTTTCACGCCGACGCCGGCGCCGACCTGCGTCTTCAGTTCCTGCGCCAACCGCGTCGCCACCGACCGCGCGGCCAGCCGGCGCGGCTGCGTGTGGCCGATCAGGCCGCGCGCGCCGATGCCGAGATCGAGGCAAATCTTCGGCAACTGCGTCGTCTTGCCCGAGCCGGTTTCACCGCAGACGATGACCACTTGGTGCCTGGCGATCAGCTTGGCGATCTCGTCGCGCCGCTCGTTGACCGGCAGGTCGGGCTGAAATTCCGGTTGCGGCAGCTTGCCGCGCCGTTCGGCGACGGCGGACTGCGACGTGGCGAGCAGCTTTTCGAGATCGGCCTGGAGTTTTTGCCGCTTGTCGCCGGTCGACCGTGGCAGTTCGCGCTGCAGCGCGCGCAGGCGGCGGGCATCGGCGGTCAGGGTAGACAGGGAAACGTCGTCGCGCGACGCGGGCTTGCGGAAGTTGGCGGACATGGGGCGAATTATATTCGCCCGACGAGGCGGACAGACTGGCGCGATCCCGCTCCTCAGCCGGAAAGATGGTCATCTAAGCAAGATCACGTATCGACAGGTCAGCCAGGATGTCATACTCTTGTCGCCAGAAAATGCAAAGCTGAAAAAATCAGCAAACGCTTGGAGACAAAATCGTGAATTTATTTAGTTTTGCCAGCATGAAGGGGCGCCTGACCCTGTCCGTCCTGGTCGCCCTGCTTGGCCTGATCCTGCTCGGCACCTTTCAGGTTCTGCACTTGCGCGCACAACTGCTCGAAGACCGCAAGGCGACGCTGAACGCTGCCATCGACATCGCCACGAGCACGATCAAGGCTTTTCAGGAACAGGAAGCGAAAGGCGAACTCAGCCGCGAGCAGGCGCAGAAGCACGCGACCGACGCGCTGCGCGGCATGCGCTACCTCGGACCGGAGTACTTTTACGTTTACGACAGCAAGGGCATGAACGTCATGCATCCGGTCCGTCCGGAATACGTCGGCAAGAGTCACTGGGACCGCCAGGACAAGCAAGGCAACTACACTGTCCGCGACCTGGTCAAGACCGCACTCGACAAGACCGGCTTCACCGAAACACAGACCGCCAAGCCAGGCAGCGAGGTCTTGGTGCCCAAGCTGCAGCGCGTCGAGCACTTCGCGCCGTGGGACTGGGTGGTCGGCACCGGGCTCTACATCGACGACCTTGACGCACTGTTCTACCGGCAACTGCGCAACGTCGGCATGGTCATCGCACTGATCCTCGTGCTGGTCGGTGGCATCACCTGGTGGGTGGCGCGCTCGCTGCTCGCCCAGATCGGCGGCGAACCGGCGCTGGCAGTGGCGACGATGAGCCAGGTCGCAGCCGGCGACCTGACAGTCTCGATCAAGAACGCGCGGCCGGGTAGTTTGCTCGGCGAACTCAATCTGCTGGTCGAATCCCTGCGCCGGATGATGGCAAATATTTCGCAAAACGCCGCTCAGGTGGCGAACGCGGCCCAGGAGATCTCCGACACCTCGGCCCGCGTTGCCGTCGCTGCCTCGGCCCAGACCGACGCAACGCAGACGATGGCGGCGGCGATGGAAGAATTGACCGTCTCGATCACCCACGTTTCCAGCAATGCCGGCGAAACCGAGGAACATGCCAGCAGCGCCGCCGAACTCGCCGTCCAGGGCGAACGCAGCGTCGAAACCGTCGCCGCCAATATCGCGACCATGGCCGGAACCGTCGGCGAAGCCGCCGAGAAGGTGCGCACGCTGTCGGCCAACGCCCAGGAAGTCGCGCGCATCGCTTCGGTGATCAAGGACATCGCCGGCCAGACCAACCTGCTCGCGCTCAACGCCGCGATCGAGGCTGCCCGCGCCGGCGAACAGGGGCGCGGCTTCGCGGTCGTCGCCGACGAAGTGCGCGTCCTCGCCGAACGCACCGAGAAGGCAACGCTCGAAATCTCCGGTGTCGTCGAGCGGATTCAGGGCGAAACGCTCAACGCCGCCCGGGTCATGGACGCCGCCCTGCCGGAAGCGGAGCAGGCACGCGCGACCGCCAGCGACACAACGGAACTGCTGCACCGCATCGCCGAAGGCTCACGGGCGGCCCAGAGCCTGGTTCGCGATGTCGCCGCATCGACCCGCGAGCAAAGCGAGGCGAGCACCTCGCTGGCCCAGCAGGTCGAACGCATCGCCAATCAGGTCGAAGATACCGGCACGAGCATGCGCACCACGGCCCAGGCCGCCCAGTCGTTGCTCGACACCGCGCGCAATCTGAGCGCCGAGACGGCCAGGTTCCGGGTCTGACGGACAGCCGCCGGCGTTACTCGCCCGTTATAATCCGCGGACTCGAATCCGCGGATTATTGTCATGGCCATCATCCGGTGCAACAAATGCGCACTGCTCGCCGAGCATCCTGATGAAGTTGTCGGCAAGAACGTCGCCTGCCCGAAATGCGGTGCGCCAACACCGGTCTATCCGACACTTTTCTTCATCGAAAAACTGCTCGACAAGTACTTTGCCGCACAGCGCGAAGTGATCCGCCTGACCCCGGGCACCGCCACGACACCACCGCCCCCCGCGCCGGCCAGCGAGATCGCCGGGATCGACCTCGCCAATACCGACTTCCTGGCCAGCGAGTTGCAGCACGGTCCGATCTACGACTGGTTCCGCAAGAAACAGATCAAGGTCCAGGCCAACACGCGCGGCGTCGACACCAGTGGCTTCTTCGACGAAGTGGCCGAAGCCATCGGCGCCAACCTGCCGGTACTCAAGGAAGTGCTGGAGCGCATCCGCTGGTCGCAGCAGAAGGAGCACGCCAGCGCGACGATCAACCTGGACAGGAAGTCGCCGGAAGAGGCCAAAGCCATCTCCACCTTCTGCCAGCAGCTCTACGACTTTTCCTTCGTCGCCAAGTGCTTCCACAACAAGCCGGAAAACAACGTTCGGCTGATCCTGCAGACGGCGCCGACCATCCGCAATTTTTTCAACGGCGAATGGCTGGAATGGCATGCGCTGATGAGCTGCCTGCGCTACGCCAAGGAGCGCCAACGCCGCTTTTCCTGCACGCGCGGCCTCGAACTGACGCTGAGCAACGGCGACCCGTACGAAATTGATGTTTTCATGCTGATCGACGGTGACACGCCAATCTGCATCGAATGCAAGAGCGGCGAATTCCGCCAGAACATCGACCGCTACCTGGCGCTGAAAAAACGTCTGGGCCTGGCGGGAAAACAGTTCGTAATGTGCATCGCCGGACTCAGCGACGAAAACGCCAAAGCCTTCTCGGCCATGTATGACCTGAGTTTCGTCAACGAACGGGGAGTCGCCGGACATCTGAGCCGCCTTTTCTGAGCGGGAGACTCCGGAAAAAAATACGCCGCCCAGCGGGCGGCGTCGGCAGCAGGCATCCCGGACCGGCCGGGGCCATGGCACAGGCAGCAAGAATCTGCCTTCGCGGGTGAGCTTGTTTTTGTTGCCGGCAATTATCGGCTTGCGATGTTTCATTTTCGTTGCCGGGAGTCTTCTGGCCAACAACCGGTCTACACCGGCACAGCCCTTGCTCCCCTACAACGAAAACCAGGAAAGACCGCTCGCCGTGTCGGATAGCCCACAAAACCCACTGCGCCTTTACCACGCTCGCACCAAGCACGCTTTCGATGCCTACGCCGAAGGCCCCGGTCAGCTCGACTGGGATGCCCAGCCGGCGCCGTTCCGCCATTACCCAGGGGCGCCGGTGCTCGAACTGCCGCTGGCCGCCGATCGTTTCGAACGCGCTTACGGCCGACTCGCCGAACAGCCTCCAGCCCCGGTGCCGCCCACGCTGGAAAGTCTCGGTGCGCTGTTCGAACTGTCGTTCGCCATCTCGGCCTGGAAATGCTGGGGGCCGAACCGCTGGGCGCTGCGCTGCAACCCGTCGTCCGGCAACCTTCATCCGGTCGAGGCCTGGGCGCTGTGCGGCGGCCTGCCCGGCGTGCCCGACGGCCTGCACCACTACGATCCTGAGCGGCACGCGCTGGAACATCGCGTCCTCGTCCCGCCCGGCGACGCCGCGCCCTGGCTGGCCATCGCGTTGTCGTCGGCAATGTGGAGGGAGGCCTGGAAGTACGGCGAGCGCGCCTTCCGCTATTGCCAGCTCGACGTCGGCCACGCCCTCGGCGCCCTCGCCTACGCCGCCGAGCTGCTCGGCTGGCGGCTGCGCCCGCTCGCCATCGGCGGCGACGAACTCGGCGGTCTGCTCGGGCTCGACCGCGAAACCGATTTCCCGGCCGGCCGCTACGCCTACACCGAACGCGAGGAAGCCGAAATCCTGCTCGTCGTCGACGCCCCCGGCCTCGCCGCGCCGCCCGCCGTCGCCAGTTTGCGGACGCGCCACGCCGGCGCCGGCTGGCTCGGCCGGCCGAGCCGGATCGACCCGGCGCCCGGCTACCGCTGGCCGCTGGTCGACCAGGCGGCGGCTGCCAGCCGCACCCCGGAGAGCATCCCGGTTTCAGCGCCGCCGGGAAAACTCGACGAGTTTCCGCCGCTGCCGCCACACCCAACCACCGTCGGCGCCGCGCAGCTGATCCGCCAGCGGCGCAGCGGCCAGCGTTTCGACCCACGCCAGACGCTGCCGCGCGCCGCCTTCCTGCGCCTGCTCGACGCCACGCTGGCGCGCCCGCGCGCCCCGTTCATCGGGCAGACGGCGCCGACGCGGGTCCATCTGCTGCTCTTTGTGCTGCGCGTGGACGGCCTCGACAGCGGCCTCTACCTGTTGCCGCGCGGCGGCGCCGGCGACGAACTGGCGACGACGCTGGCCGCCCGTTTCCCGGACGCGACCCCGGTCGACGACTGCCCACCGCACCTCGGCCTGCGCCGCCTGACCCGGGCCAGCCTGCCGGAACTGCAACGCCTGGCGCGCGCCCTCAACTGCCACCAGGACATCGCCGCGACCAGCGCCTTCTCGCTCGGCATGCTCGCCGATTTCACCACCGCCGACGGCGCCGGCTACCGCGAACTGCTGCGCGAGGCCGGGCGCGTCGGCCAGGCGCTCTACCTCGAAGCCGAAGCCGCCGGCGTGCGCGGCACCGGCATCGGCTGCTTCTTCGACGATCCGGTACACGAGGTCGCCGGACTAGGCGGCGAACGCTGGCAGAGCGTCTATCACTTCACCGTCGGCACGCCGGTGATCGACGAGCGCATCGAAAGCTCGCCGCCCTACCCGCAACGACAACAGGAAGAATCATGAGCCCAAGCCTCGCCCAATTCCTCGACCACCATGGTTTTCCCCGCGACCGCTTATCGGCGCCGCAGGCCGACGGCCGCTTCACGCCGCTGATGCGCGCCTGCAAGGAAGGCCGCCTCGACATCGTCGACGAACTGCTGACGCACGGCGTCGACCTCGCGGTCAGCAACATCGATGGCTGCAACGCGCTCTGGCTCGCCTGCTACAACGGCAATCCGGGACTGGTCCAGCGGCTGATCGACGCCGGCATCGAAATCGACCGCCAGAACGGCAACGGCGCCACCTGCCTGATGTATGTGTCCTCGAACGGCAAGGCCGATCTGGTCAAGTTGCTGCTGACCAACGGCGCCGACCCGGCGCTGCGCAACTTCGACGATTTCAGCGCGCTCGACCTGGCATCGACGATCGACTGCCTGCGGCTGCTGAAGCAGGCCGCCTGATCAGCCCCAGATCCGCGTCGCGCCGACGCTGAGCAGGCCGAGCCAGGTCGCCGTCAGCGAGCCGGTGAGGTGGATCGCGGCGAGCCCGATGGCGAGCGCCGGTTGGCCGGCGAGCAGACGCTCGACGACTTCGGCGGAAAAGGTCGAGAAGGTGGTCAAGCCACCGAGGAAGCCGGTGATCGCGAACAGCTTGAGCGCCAGCGGCAAGCCGGAGGTGAGATGAAAGACGCCAACGGCAACGCCGATCAGGTAGCCGCCGATCAGGTTGGCGGCGAGCGTGCCCACGGGCAGCGCGACGAACAGCGGGTTGAGCGCCAGGCCGAGCAACCAGCGCGACCAGGCACCGAAAGCGGCACCCAGTCCAACGGCAGCGAATCCGATTGCGTTCATACCCCCTCCTTTTGCCCGATTCTACCGCGAGTCATCCGGCATGCCGCAACGGAAGTCCGCAACAAAACCGCCGCCCCAATGTCACAATAGCGCCTTTCGAACGGGGAGCGCCGACAAAAGCTAGAAGCGGCGCCAGCAGCATGGCCCAGGAAGGGCACGGGAGAACGCATGGAATTTCAGGACTTTGCCGACATCGAGAAGGCAACCAAGCGCGGCCGCCGGGAGTTCAGCCGGCTCGGCATGGGCTTGCTGTTCGTCGTCTGCATCATGATCTATACCGCGCTCGGCATCGGCATCACCGGCCCCCAGGGCATCATGCTGGTGGTTGCCTCGATGATCGGCGGTTACATGGCGATGAACATCGGCGCCAACGACGTCGCCAACAACGTCGGCCCGGCGGTCGGCTCGCACGCCATCACCATGACCGGCGCCATCGTCATCGCCGCCATCTTCGAGATGGCCGGCGCCCTGATCGCTGGCGGCGATGTGGTGGCGACGATCCGTGGCGGCATCATCAAGCCGGACGCCATCCTCGACAGCAACCGCTTCATCTGGCTGATGACGGCCTCGTTGCTCGCCGGCGCCTTGTGGCTGAACTTCGCCACCGCCATCGGCGCCCCGGTATCGACCACCCATTCCATCGTCGGTGCCGTCCTCGGCGCAGGCATTGCCGCTGGCGGCATGAATGCCGCCAACTGGGGAACGATGAGCAGCATCGCCGCCAGCTGGGTAATCTCGCCGGTGCTCGGCGGCATCGTCGCCGCCGCCTTCCTGTTCTGGATCAAGCGGGCGATCACCTACCAGTCCGACATGGTCGCCGCCGCCCAGCGCACGGTGCCCATCCTGATCGGCCTGATGGCTTTCTCCTTTTCGACCTACCTGATCCTCAAGGGGCTCAACAAGATCTGGAAAGTCGATTTCCTGACCGCCGGCACCATCGGTGCCGCCATCGGCGTCCTCACCTGGTGGCTGATGACCGGCTCGCTGCGCCGCCGCGCCGGCCGGATGGACAATACCAAGGCCAGCATCAACGCGCTGTTCACCGTGCCGCTGATCTGCGCCGCCGCCCTGCTCAGCTTTGCTCACGGCGCCAACGACGTCGCCAACGCCATCGGCCCGCTGGCCGCCATCGCCGACACCGTGATCCACGGCAAGCTGTCGGCCAAGGCCGGCATCCCGCTCTGGGTCATGCTGGTCGGCGCCATCGGCATCTCGCTCGGCCTGACGCTGTACGGTCCGAAACTGATCCGCACCGTCGGCAGCGAAATCACCGAACTCGACCAGATGCGCGCCTTCTGCATCGCCATGTCGGCGGCGGTCACCGTCATCGTCGCCTCGCAACTCGGGCTGCCGGTCAGTTCGACGCACATCGCCCTGGGCGGCGTTTTCGGTGTCGGTTTCCTGCGCGAATTCCTGAAGACCAATTACTCGCAGATGCTCGATGAAATCAAGGAGCACCACCTCGGCGAGGACAAGGAGGTGGTCGAAGCCTACCTCAACCGCTTCACCAAGGCTGGCGTCAAGGAAAAGCGGGAGATGCTCGACCAGTTGAAAGCGCGTACCGCCCAGGCCGATCTGTCGAAGTACGAGCGCAAGCAGATGCGCCGCGTCTACCGTCATGAACTGGTCAAGCGCTCGGCGGTGTTCAAGATCGCCGCCGCCTGGATCGTCACCGTGCCCGCCTCGGCACTGATGGCGGCGATGATCTATTACATGATCTTCGGCATCGTCCATGCCTGACCGGTCGGCGGGAAATCTCGCGCCGGCTTGATCCAGCGCAACCCGCCTCCAGCCCGGGTGCTAAAATGGCGTTTTGTCACAAAAGTTAAACAAAATCGTCATGTTCGGCGCCTTGATGCCCAAAGAGGGCAAATATTTCGACCACTTCAACGCTCACGGCGCACTTGTCGCCCAGGGCGGCAGCACGCTCCGCCAATTGATCGACGTCCTGTCCAATGGTGCCGAGGAAGGCAAGGCGCAGGCCCTTGCCGACGAGATCGACCGCCTGGAAAGCGCAGCCGACAAGATCACCCACGAGGTCCTGGCGCAATTGCACAGCGCCTTCATCACGCCGTTCGACCGCGACGAGATCCACGAACTGATCAACGGCATGGACAACATCCTCGACATGACGCAGGACGTTGCCGAAGCGATGGCGCTCTACGACATCCACCGCATTCCGGCCGAAGCCCGCGCCATGGCCGAGATCACCGAGCGTAGCTGCCAGAAGGTCACCGAACTGGTGAAGCTGTTGCGCAACATGGACAACGGCCCGAGCATCCTCAAGCTCTGCCATGAAATCGACGCATACGAATCCGAAGTCGACCGCATGCTGCGCGTCTCGATGTCGCGCATCTTCCGCGAGGAGCCGGATGTCCGCGAAGTGATCAAGCTCAAGGAAATCTACCAGTTGCTGGAATCGGTGACCGACCGCTGCAAGGATGTCGCCGGTACGGTCGAAGCCATCGTCCTCGAAAACTCCTGAGTCCGGGCATGGAAGCCATCCACATGAGCCTCGGGGTGGTCGTCACCCTGGTGGTCGTGGCGTTGCTGTTCGATTTCATGAACGGCTTTCATGACGCCGCCAACTCGATCGCCACCATTGTCTCGACCCGCGTCCTGAAGCCGCATCACGCGGTGATCTGGGCCGCCTCGTTCAACTTCCTGGCCTACTTCCTGTTCCACCTGAAAGTCGCCGCGACCATCGGCAAGGGCACCATCGACCCGAGCATCGTCGACCACTACGTGATCTTCGGCGCGCTGGTCGGCGCCATCGCCTGGAACATCATCACCTGGTACTACGGCATTCCCTCGTCTTCGTCGCACGCGCTGGTCGGCGGCCTGGTCGGCGCCGCGGTCGCCAAGGCCGGCTTCGGCAGCCTGGTCACGGCCGGCGTGCTGAAGATCATCGCCTTCATTTTCGTCGCCCCGCTGCTCGGCTTCTTCATCGGCGGCCTGTTGATGGTCGGCGTCTCGTGGATCTGCCGCGACATGGCGCCACGCAAGGTGGACAAGCACTTCCGCCGCTTCCAGCTGCTCTCCGCCGCCGCCTACAGCCTCGGCCACGGCGGTAACGACGCGCAGAAGACGGTCGGCATCATCTGGTTGATCCTGATCGCCGCCGGCATGTCGACCACCGAATCGGAAATCCCCAGCTGGGTCGTTTTCGCCTGCTACACGGCGATGGGACTGGGCACCATGTTCGGCGGCTGGCGCATCGTCAAGACCATGGGCAACCGCATCACCAAGCTCAATCAGGCGCGCGGCTTCTGCGCCAACAGCGGCGGCGCCGTCACCCTGTTCCTGGCTTCCGCCTTCGGCATCCCGGTGTCGACCACGCACACCATCACCGGCGCCATCGCCGGCGTCGGCACCACGCGCGGCACCCGCCACGTGCGCTGGGGCGTCGCCGGTGGCATCGTCTGGGCGTGGATCCTGACCATCCCGTGCAGCGCGCTGATGGCCGCCCTCGGTTGGTACATCGGCCGCCTGATCCTCTGATCAACGCCACCGCGCAAACGGGCCGGCCAAGCGCCGGCCCGTTTCGTTTTCCGGGAGCGCGGCGCTGTTAGAATGTCGCTTTACCGAATCGCCCACGCCGGCCACCCATGTCCTCCGAAAACAAGACTCCCGCTCCCGCCGCCAATTTCATCAAGAACATCGTCGAGGCCGATCTGGCCGCCGGCAAGCACGCCCAGCGCCACTGGGCCGGCCAGCCCGGCCTCGCCGCCGACCACGCGGCCGCGCCACTCGATGCGGCGAAGATCCGCACCCGCTTCCCGCCCGAGCCGAACGGCTACCTGCACTTCGGCCACGCCAAGTCGATCCTGCTCAATTTCGGTCTGGCCAAGGAATTCGGCGGCCGCTGCCACCTGCGCTTCGACGACACCAACCCGGAAAAGGAAGAGCAGGAATACGTCGATTCGATCATCGACGCCGTCAAATGGCTCGGTTGCTCATGGACCGACGACGCCGAGGACAACCTCTACTACGCCTCCGACTACTTCGACTGGATGGTGCAGTTTGCCGAATACCTGATCTCCGCCGGCCACGCCTACGTCGATAGCCAGAGCGCCGAGGAAATGCGCGCCAACCGCGGCACCCTGACCGAAGCCGGCAAGCCCTCGCCCTTCCGCGAGCGCAGCGTCGCCGAGAACATGGACCTGTTCAAGCGCATGCAGGCCGGCGAATTCGCCGACGGCCAGCACATCCTGCGCGCCAGGATCGACATGGCCTCGCCCAACATCAACCTGCGCGACCCGGCGATCTACCGCATCCGCCACGCCACCCACCACAACACCGGCGACAAGTGGTGCATCTACCCGATGTACACCTTCGCCCACCCGATTGAGGACGCGCTGGAGTGCATCACCCACTCCATCTGCACGCTCGAATTCGAGGACCAGCGCCCGTTCTACGACTGGCTGCTCGAACGTCTCGCCGAAGGCGGCCTGCTGCAGCGCCCGTTGCCGCAACAGATCGAATTCTCGCGCCTCAACCTGACCTATGTCGTCCTCTCCAAGCGCAAGTTGATCCAGTTGGTCGAGGAAAAACACGTTGCCGGCTGGGACGATCCGCGCATGCCGACCCTGGTCGCCGCCCGCCGCCGCGGCTACTCGCCCGAAGGCTTCCGCCTGTTCGCCGAACGCATCGGCGTCTCGAAGAACGATTCGCTGATCGACTACGCCCTGTTCGAGGATGCCCAGCGCGAGGTGATGAACGAATCCGACGCCCGTCGCATCGCCGTCCTCGACCCCTTGAAGCTGATCATCGACAACTATCCCGCAGGCCAGTTCGAGGACTGCCACGCCCCCAACCATCCGCTGCATCCGGAACAGGGCGAGCGCAACATGCCCTTCGGCCGCGAATTGTGGATCGAGGCCGAAGACTTCCAGGAAGTCCCGGAAAAGGGCTTCCGCCGCCTCTTCCCCGGCAACAAGGCGCGCCTCAAGTACGGCTACATCGTCGAATGCACCGGCTGCGACAAGGACGAAAACGGCAAGGTCGTCGCTGTGCATTGCACCTACCTGCCCGACACCAAGTCCGGCACGCCGGGCGCCGACAGCGTCAAGGTCAAGGGCAACCTGCACTGGGTTTCCGCCGCCCACGCCTGCCCGGCCGAAATCCGCCTCTACGACCGCCTGTTCCGCGTCCCCGCCCCCGGCGCCCGGCGCGAAGGCGACGCCCCCGAGCTCGAACGCGACTTCCTCGACGACCTCAATCCGGACTCGGTGCGGGTCATCACCGCCATGCTCGAACCCTCACTCAAGGACGCCCAGCCCGAACAGCGCTTCCAGTTCGAACGCCACGGCTACTTCGTCTCCGACCGCGTCGACTCGAAACCCGGCGTCCCGGTCTTCAACCGCGCCGTGACGCTCAAGGATTCGTGGGGCAAGGGGCACTGAGATGGCCGGCAGCTGGGGTTGCCCGCACGAAGTCAATGACCGCTGCACGAAGATCAACAATCTGCCGTGCAACCCGGGCATGAAGGGCTGCGAGCTGGCCGGCCGCTACCGCTTTGTCGACGAGAGCAAGAACGAGCGCTACTGGGAAAAGAAGGCGCGCGAGCAGGCGGCCGCCACCAAGCCGCCCCGCCCAAACGACTGATGCCGCTCGACGTCGCCCGCCTCGGCCAGGTGTTCACGCCTTCCAGGGTGGTGGATTTCATGCTCGACCTGTGTACCAACACAGGCAGCGTGCTTGAGCCGTCGGCCGGCGACGGCGCCTTCTTCAACGAACTGCGCCGTCGCGGCAGCGACGTCACCGGCGTCGAACTCGACCCCGGGGTCGCCCCGGCCGGCGCCCGGGTGATAGATTTCTTCGACCTGCCGGAAAGCGAACGTTTCGCCACCATCGTCGGCAATCCACCCTATGTGCGCTACCAGGACATCGCCGCAGCGACCCGCAAAAAGCTGAAATCGCCGCTGTTCGACAAGCGCAGCAACCTGTTCCTGTTCTTCATCGAGAAGTGCATCCGCCACCTCGAACCGGGCGGCGAACTGGTCTTCATCGTGCCGCGCGAGTTCATCAAGCTGACCTCGGCCAGGAAGCTCAACGCCTGGCTGTTCGGCCAAGGCAGCATCACGCATTTCTTCGAGACCGGCGACGTCCGCGTCTTCGCCGGCGCCAACCCCAACTGCTGCATTTTCCGCTTCGAGAAGGGGCGTTTCGACCGCCGCATGGCCGACGGCCGAGTCTTCACTGAAGTCGACGGGCAGCTGATGTTCCTGCGCGACGACCACGGCGTGCGCCTCTCCGACATCTTCGAGGTGCGCGTCGGCGGCGTTTCCGGCGCCGACCCGGTATTCCGCCACGCCGAGGGCAACCTCGATTTCGTCTGCTCGAAGACCGCCGACACCGGCGAAACGCGGCGCATGATCTACGGCATCGAACACCCCGCCCTGCTGCCGCACAAGCAACGCCTGCTCGCCCGCCGCGTGCGCAAGTTCGACGAGGGCAACTGGTGGCACTGGGGTCGCCATTTTCCGATCAATGACGACCCGCGCATCTACGTCAATGGCCGCACGCGCAAGAGCGAACCCTTCTTCCTGCACGACTGCCCGAACTTCGACGGTTCGGTGCTGGCGCTGTTCCCGAAGAACCGCCGGATGCGCCGGCGCGACCTGATCGAATGCACGATGATGCTCAACCACGAAGTCGACTGGCAGCAGCTCGGCTTCGTCTGCGACGGCCGTTTCCTGTTCACCCAGCGCAGCCTGCAAACCTGCCTGCTGCCCGCCAAGTTTTCCCGTTATCTGCCGAAGGAAGAAACATGACCTTTACCCAGCAACTCGCCGCCGCCTGGCAGCACAACGACTCGCTGCTCTGCGTCGGACTCGACCCCGATCCGGCCAAGTTCCCGGCCCACCTGAAGGGGCGCGATGACGCCATTCTCGAATTCTGCAAAAACATCGTCGACGCCACCGCCGACCTCGTCTGTTCGTTCAAGCCGCAAATCGCCTACTTCGCGGCGCGCCGTGCCGAGGACCAACTCGAAGCGCTGATCGCCCACATCCACGAGCAACACCCTGGCGTGCCGGTGATCCTCGACGCCAAGCGCGGCGACATCGGCTCCACCGCCGAACAGTACGCGGTCGAAGCCTTCGCGCGCTTCCAGGCCGACGCCGTCACGGTCAATCCCTACATGGGCCGCGATTCGGTCGAGCCCTACCTGGCCTTCCCGGACAAGGGCGTGATCCTGCTCTGCCGCACCTCCAACCCGGGCGGCTCGGACCTGCAGTTCCTGGAGACCAACGGCGAGAAGCTGTACGAGCACGTCGCCCGCCTGGCCGCCGAAAAGTGGAACAGCACCGGCCAGATCGGTCTCGTCGTCGGCGCCACCTTCCCCGCCGAAATCGCCCGTGTGCGCCAGATCGTCGGCGACATGCCCTTGCTGGTGCCCGGCATCGGCGCCCAGGGCGGCGATGTCGAGGCCACCGTCAAGGCTGGCCGTACCGCGGCTGGCAGCGGCCTGATGATCAACTCCTCGCGCGCCATCCTCTACGCCGGCCACGGTGAGGACTACGCCGAAGCCGCCCGCCGGGCGGCGCTCGCCACCCGCGCCGAGATCAACCAGTACCGCTGAGGAGACGCCAGATGCGCATGGACGACTACCGGGAAAGCGACAACGTCGAGGACCGCCGCGCCGGCGGCGGTGGCGGCATCTCATTCGGCGGCGGCCGGCTGGGGATCGGCAGCATCGTCATCGCGCTGGTCGCCAGCTACTTCCTCGGCGTCAATCCGATGACCGTGCTCAACCTGCTCTCCGGCGGCGGCATGCCGGTCGTCCAACAGCAGGCGCCGGCGCAGCGCCCACCGGCCAACGACGAGACGGCGGTGTTCGTCTCCAAGGTGCTGGCGTCGACCGAGGACACCTGGATTCCCGCCTTCCGCGAGATGGGCAAGCAGTACAAGGAACCGCGCCTGGTGCTGTACACCGGCGTCACGCCGACCGCCTGCGGCACCGGCCAGGCGGCGATGGGGCCGTTCTACTGCCCGGGCGACCAGAAGGTGTACATCGACCTCGCCTTCTTCCGCGAACTGCGCGAGCGCTTCCACGCCCCCGGCGAATTCGCCCAGGCCTACGTCGTCGCCCACGAAGTCGGCCACCACGTGCAGCACCTGCTGGGCATTTCCGACCAGGTCCATCAGGCGCAGCAGCGGGCGAGCCAGGCGCAGGCCAACGCGCTGTCGGTGCGCCTCGAACTGCAGGCCGACTGCCTGGCCGGCGTCTGGGGCAAGCGCACCGACAGCATGGCCCAGGTGCTCGAACCGGGCGACGTCGAGGCCGCGCTGACCGCCGCTTCGGCGATCGGCGACGACCGCCTGCAGCAGCAGGCGCAGGGGCGCGTCGTGCCGGACAGCTTCACGCACGGCAGCTCGGCGCAGCGCACGCGCTGGTTCCGGCACGGTTTCGAGAGCGGCGACTTCCGCCAGTGCAACACCTTCGACAAAAACGTACGGCTCTGAGATGAGCGCCGACACAACCGGCAAGCCGCCGCGCTGGCGCCGCTGGGCGCTGGAAATCGCCATCTTCGTCGCCGCCTTCCTCGCCTTCCAGGCCTGGCAGTTGCGCGACACGGCGCGCGGGCCGGCACCGCAATTTACCGGCATGCACACCGACGGCCAGGCCTTCGACCTCGCCGCCTGGCGCGCCGCCCACCCCGGCCAGCCGCTGCTGATCTATTTCTGGGCCGAATGGTGCCCGATCTGCAAGACCACCGCCGGCAGCGTCGCGAACATCGCTAACGATCACCCGGTGATCACCGTCGCCACGCAGAGCGGCGACGGCGCGGCAGTCGCCCGCTTCATGGCGGAAAAGGGCTACCGCTTCCCGACCCTGGCCGACCCCGACGGCCGCATCATGCAGGCTTACCGCCTGCCCGGCACGCCGGGCTTCGTCGCGCTGGCACCGGACGGCCACATCCGCTTCGTCTCGGTCGGCTACACCAGCGAGCTCGGCCTGCGCCTGCGCCTGTGGTGGGCCGGCCTCGGCACCACCACCTGAACCCTACATGCCGAGGTAGGCGGCGCGCACCTGTTCGTTGGCGATCAGCGCCTGGCCGGTGTCGGTGAGCGTCACCGCGCCGGTTTCCAGCACGTAGCCGCGGTCGGCGATGGCCAGCGCAGCAAAGGCGTTCTGCTCGACGAGCAGGATGGTCATGCCCTGCGCTTTCAGCGACTTGACGACGTTGAACACTTCCTCGACCAGCAAGGGCGCCAGGCCCATCGACGGTTCGTCGAGCAGCAGCATCTTCGGTCGCCCCATCAGCGCGCGGCCGATCGCCAGCATCTGCTGCTGGCCGCCGGACAGGGTGCCGGCCGGCAGGTGGCGCTTTTCCTTGAGGATGGGGAACATCGCGAAGACCTTGTCGAGATCGCCCTCGACCTGCGCCTTCGGCTGCGTGAAGGCCCCCAGACGCAGGTTGTCCTCGATCGACAGCGGGCCGAACACCTGCCGCCCTTCCGGGCTCTGGCAGATGCCGCGGCGTACGCGCTGGTCGGCGCGCAAGTTGGTGATGTCGTCGCCGTTGAAGAAGATGCGTCCGGCGCTGATCGGCTGGACCCCCGACAGAGCGCGCAGGAAAGTGGTCTTGCCGGCGCCGTTGGCGCCGACCAGGGCGACCAGCTCGCCTTGGCGCACTTCGAGGTCGATCCCCTTGAGCGCCTTGATCCGCCCGTAGCAGCTCTCCAGGCCGCTGACGCGCAACATGGTGTCGCCAGCCACGGCATGCGCCGCCGGCTCCAGGTCGCCGCCGCTGTGCGCGCCGAGGCCGACCGATTCCGGCGCCAGGCTGGCGATGCGGTGGAAGAGCTGGCGATATTCGAGGCGCGCCTGTTCGCCGAACACCGGATCGGCGTTATCGAGGAAGGCGCGGTCGATGACCGCCCAGTCCTCCGGCAGGAGCACTTCGCGGGCGAGCGGCATGGCGTCCTTTTCCTCGGTCCGGATGTGCGACTTCAGGCTCTCGGCAAAGATGCGCAAGTTGCCGGCGAATTCGCCCGGCGCGCTGGCCGGAGCCGCCAGCTGGCGGCGCAGCGAACGGAGGATTTCCGGCCCGTTGCGGTGTTCGATCTGCAGGCGGTCGAGCACCGCCGCCGCTTCCGGGCTGCGCCGGCGCAGCGCCGGGAACAGGTATTCGTCCTCCTTGGCGTGGTGGCAGGCGTCCATGAAGTGTTCGATGTAGTCGAACACCGAGTGGAAGAAGGCCGGATCGACCGGCTCGCCGGCTTCCATTTCGCCGGCGACGAGGTCGAGGGTGACGGCGATGCGCCACAGGTCCTGGTGTTCTTCGGTGATGATGCGCAATGCTTCCATGGCGTTTCCCTCAGGCATGCGTGCCGAGATAGGCGGCGATCACGTCCGGGTTGGCGCGCACTTCGGCGCCGCTGCCTTCGGCCAGTTTCTTGCCGTAGTCGAGGACGAGGATGCGGTCGGACAGGTTCATGACCATCTTCATGTCGTGTTCGACGAGGACGACGGTAACGCCGGAATCGGCGATCTTGCGCACCAGCGTATCGACCTCGATGGTCTCCTTGGGATTGAGGCCGGCGGCCGGCTCGTCGAGGAAGATCGGGCGCGGCTTCATGGCCAGCGCGCGGGCAATCTCCAGACGCTTGAGGGCGCCGTAGGACATCGCGTCGGCACGCGCCTCGACATACTGGCCGAGGCCGACGAATTCCATCAATTGCGCCGCCTCGGCGCGCAGTTCGCGGTCGCGCCGGCGCAGCGAGGGCAGGCGCAGCGCCGCCTTGAACGGGTTACGATCGAGCCGCAGATGGGCGCCGACCATGACGTTCTCGATGGCGCTCATGTTCATGCAGATCTGCAGGTTCTGGAAGGTGCGGGCGACGCCGCGCCGCGCCAGCTCGCTCGGCGCGCGGCCGTGGATGGCCTCGCCGTCGAGACGGATTTCCCCGCTGGTCGGTTTGTACACGCCGGTGATCAGGTTGAACAGCGTCGTCTTGCCGGCGCCGTTCGGGCCGATCACCGAGTAGACGATGCCGGCGTCGATGTCGAAGCTGACGTTCTGCACCGCCTTGACGCCGCCGAAATGGATCGACAGGTTGCGCACTTGCAGCAGGCTCATCTCATTCCCCCTTGCCGAAGCGCGCCGCCAGCGTCGGCACCAGGCCGCGCGGCAGGAAGATCATGCACAGCATCAGGATGGCGCCGAAGGCCACCGTCTCCCAGCCCTCGAAGGTGGCCAGCGCCTGCGGCAACGCGGTGAGCAGGACGGCGCCGACGACCGAACCGTAGACCGAGGCCATGCCGCCGATGACGACCATGGTCACCAGTTCGATCGAGTGGAAGAAATCGGCGTAGGCCGGGCTGATGAAACCGATGTAATGCGCCGAGATGCTGCCCATGACGCTGGCCGAGAAGGCCGACATGACGAAGATCGCCCCCTTGTAGCGGGCGACGTCGACGCCGACCACCTGCGACGCCACCTCGGAGCCGTGCAGCGCGCGCAGGGCGCGGCCGAAGGGCGAGTCGATCAGGTTGAGCGAGGCCCAGACGGCGATCACCAGCAGCACGGCGACGACCCAGTACCATTGGCGGTCGCTACCGATTTCGTAGCCGAACAGTTCCATCGCCGGTACCACCATGCCGTCCGGACCGCCGGTCCATTGCGCCTCGTTGCGCAGCGCGATGTTGATGATGATGCCCAGGCCGAGCGTCGCCATCGCCAGGTAATGCCCCTTCAGCTTGAAGATCGGCCGCGCCAGCAGCGCCGCCAGCAGCGCCGAAGCGGCCGCCCCGGCGAGCAGGGCGAGCAGCGGATGCCAGCCGACATGGGTCGGCAGCACCGCCGAGGCGTAGGCGCCGATGCCGAGAAATCCGGCGTGGCCGAGGCTGATCTGGCCGGCAAAGCCGATCAGCAGGTTGAGACCGATGACGATGATGGCGTTGATCGCCATGCGCACCGCGAGGTCGAGGTAGAAGCTGTTGGGCAGCACGAAGGGCAGCACGGCGAGAACGACGGCGAGCAGCCCGAGGCCGAGAAATGGGGTCTTTTTCATGCTTACACCCGATCGGTCGATTTGCCGCCGAACAGGCCGCGCGGCATGAAGAACAGGATGAGCAGGATGAGCACGAAGGGAATCGCGTCCTTGTACGCCGACGAAATGTAGCCGGCGCCCATCGCCTCGAGAATGCCGACCAGCAGGCCGCCGACCACCGCACCCAGGCCGTTGCCCAGCCCGCCGACGACGGCGGCGACGAAGCCCTTGAGGCCGAGCATGATGCCGACGTCGTAGGAAGTCAGGGTGATCGGCGTGATCAGGATGCCACCGAGCGCGCCGAGCGCCGCCGACATGGCGAAGCTGAGGAAGAGCACCCAGCTCGTGTTGATGCCGACCAGTTCGGCCGCCGTCCGGTTGAACGAGGTGGCAAGCATCGCCTTGCCCTGCAGCGTACGGTTGAAGAAGTACCAGAGGCCGGCCACCACCAGCGCGGTGATGCCGAGCACCCAGAGGCTCTGCGGCAGCAGCGTGGCGCCGAGAATCTCGATCGGCGCGTCGCCGGAGAAGGCGGGCAGGCTGAAGGTATTCTTGCCCAGCCAGACCTGGACGATGCCGCGAATGACCAGCGAGGCGCCGATGGTGATGATGATCAGCGTCACCGTCTCGGCGCCCTTGACCGGCTCAATGGCCAGTTTCTCGACCAGGACGCCGACCACCGCCGGCACCAGGACGGCGAGCAGCAGCACGACCGGCAGCGGCAGCCCCATCTGCGCGAAAAAGACGGCGAGCATGCCGCCGAGCATGATGAACTCGCCCTGCGCGAAGTTGATGACGTTGCTGGCGTTGTAGATCAGCGTGAAGCCGAGGGCGGCCAGCGCGTAGGTGGCGCCGACGGTGACCCCGGAAAACAGGAATTGCAGGAACTGGGCGAGCATCAGCGTCCCCCTGCCCGCAGGCCGGTCATTTTCATTGTTCTCTCCTCCAATAGCCCCACATTGTCTAGGGCGAAGACCCAAGTTGGCAACCGGCACGGCGGCGTTTTGCATGGCCCGGCAGGCAAGCCCCGTCGCCTCGGGCGGACGGCGGAAAGCCGGGTCCGGCGCCGTCGCCCGCAAGGGCAACGGCACGATTGCGAGCGCGCGCTGTTACCACATCGGCACGCATGCATTAATCTACGACACCGCTTCCGCCGTCCCGCCGCCGGCAACAACCCAATAAAACCGAGTGCTGCGCCAGTCCCCACGTGGGCTGCGCTTGCTGCACTACTTGAGGAGAACCGAATGAACTTCCAGACCATTGCCTTTTCCGCCAGCGACGGCATCGCCCGCCTGACCCTGAACCGCCCCGACAAGCTGAACAGCTTCACCGGCGAAATGCACGCCGAACTGCGCGTCGCGCTCGATCGCGTTCAGGCCGACCACAGCATCCGCGTGCTCGTCCTCAGCGGTGCCGGCCGGGCTTTCTGCGCCGGCCAGGACCTGGCCGACCCCGACATGCAGGCAATCAACGGCCAACTGCCTGACATCGGCAACGTCGTCGAGAAGAACTACAAGCCGCTGGTGCTGCGTCTGGAGAACCTGCGCGTGCCGACCCTGGCCGCGGTCAACGGCATCGCTGCCGGCGCCGGCGCCTCGCTCGCGCTGGCCTGCGACCTGGTTGTCGCCACGCAGTCGGCCTCCTTCCTGCAGGCTTTCTCGAAGATCGGCCTGATCCCCGATACCGGCGGCACCTGGTTCCTGCCGCAACGCGTCGGCATGGCCCGCGCCATGGGGCTTGCCCTGCTCGCCGACAAGCTGCCCGCAGCCAAGGCCGCCGACTGGGGGCTGATCTGGGAATGCGTTGCCGATGACGCCTTCGTTGCCCGCATCGACGCGCTCGCCGCCCAGCTTGCCGGCATGCCGACCAAGGCGCTGGTGCGTACCCGCCAGGCAATGCACGCTGCCCCCGGCCACACGCTGGAACAGCAGCTTTCCTATGAAGGCGGCTTCATGCGCGAACTCGGCTGGAGCCCGGACTACGCTGAAGGCGTTGCCGCTTTCATGGAAAAGCGCGCACCGAAGTTCAGCGGAAACTGAACATGGCGACGCTTCCCCGAACGACGCTCTGCACCGGGGGCTGGACGCCCATCCAGCAAGCCATTTTTACCGGAAAGCCCCGCCATGACCGAACCCCAACTTGACGCAAATGAAGCGCAAGCCCTCGCCGAAGCCACCGCCGCCGCCATGTACGCCCGCGATGCCGCAGCCCAAGCGCTCGCCATCCGCATCGTGCGCATCCAGCCGGGCGCCGCGCTACTCACGATGACGGTCCGTCCCGACATGGTGAACGGCCACCACATCTGCCATGGCGGGATGATCTTCGCACTCGCCGACACGGCTTTCGCCTACGCCTGCAACAGCCACAACCGGAATACCGTCGCCGCAGCCTGTCATATCGATTTCCTTGCCCCCGCCCGCCAGGGCGAAACGCTCGAAGCGGAGGCCATCGAGCGTTCGGCAGCCGGACGCACCGGCGTTTACGACATCACCGTGCGGAACGCCGCCGGCACCACCATCGCCCTCTTCCGGGGCAAGAGCTACCGCATCGCCGGCGAGGTCATCGGCGGACTGCAACAGTCCGACCGGGTCTGACCCCAGCCAGGCAGGAAGATCGTCATGACCGGCGCAATGACGACCGGTCATCCGTTCGGCATGAGCGAGACTTCCCCGATGCCGACGGCCACTGACGCGTCAAAAATGACGCAACAAACGCAGTGCCCTGTGTACCATGTGCGTCGGCGTCTGACAGGACATCGCAATGATGCGGCGAACATGTCAAAACCCGCTGTACACGACAACAATCATCTCAAGGAGGAGACCCACCCATGAAGACCAGCCTGAAACGAATCGTTGCCGGAGCCGCCCTGGCTTGTGGCGCCCTCGCGGCTGTTGCCGCCGAGCCGATCAAGATCGGCTCCGTACTCTCGGTCACCGGCCCCGCCGCCTTTCTCGGCGACCCGGAACTGAAGACGCTGCAACTCTACGTCGCCGAGATCAACAAGAAGGGTGGCGTCCTCGGCCGCCCGCTCGAACTGGTGCATTACGACGACGGCAGCGATGCCGGCAAGGCCAACGGCTTCACCAAGCGCCTGATCAATGATGACCAGGTCGACATCCTGGTTGGCGGCACGACCACCGGTTCGACCATGTCGGCCGCCCCGCTGGTCGACAAGGCCGGCATTCCCTTCGTCTCGCTGGCTGGCGCCGTGGTCATCATCGAGCCGGTCAAAAAATTCGTCTTCAAGACGCCGCACACCGACCGCATGGCGGCCGAAAAAGTCTTCGCCGACATGAAGAAGCGCGGCCTCAGCAAGGTTGCCCTGCTCTCCGAAACCTCCGGCTTTGGCGCCTCCGGCAAGAAGGAAACCGAAGCGGTGGCCGGCAAGTACGGCATCACGCTGGTCGCCAACGAAACCTACGGGCCGAAGGATACCGACATGAGCCCGCAACTGACCAAGATCAAGAACACGGCCGGCGTCCAGGCGGTCTTCGTGTTCGGCCTCGGGCAGGGCCCGGCGATCGTCACCAAGAACTACAAGCAACTCGGCATTGCCCTGCCGCTCTACCAGTCGCACGGTGTCGCCTCCGACGAATTCCTGAAGCTGGCCGGCCCGGCCGCCGAAGGCGTCCGTCTGCCGTCGCCGGCCCAGCTGATCCCGGAAAAGCTGCCCGCCAACGACGCCCAGAAGCCGGTCGTCACCGCCTACGCCAACGCCTACAAGGCGGCCTACAAGACCGACGTATCGACCTTCGGCGGCTACGCCTACGACGGCCTGATGCTGGCGGTCGACGCGATCAAGCGCGCCGGCAGCACCGACAAGGCCAAGGTGCGCGACGCGCTCGAAGCGACCAAGGGCTTCGTCGGCACCAGCGGCACCTTCAACATGTCGGCGACCGACCACATGGGGCTCGACCTCTCCGCCTTCCGCATACTGGAAGTGAAGAACGGCGACTGGACTCTGGTTCAGTAGGGCATTCCTCACCCACTGCGTGTTGACTGCACTTCAGGCCGCCCGGAACCGGGCGGCCTTTTCTTTTGCCGATTCTTTGATCTGCCCCCAGGAGCTCGGCGACATCCAGGGCAAGGTGGGTCAGATCCGTGGCACGCCGGGGTCGGGGCGACGAAGGGTTTTCCTCCCCCGGGGCAAAGAAACACCCAGGGTCATGCCACCGTTCAGGCGCCATCGGGAGGCGCTCCGACGGCCAACGTCAGGCGAGCGGATCGTCCTGGCTGAAGCGGCGGGCCAGCGTGCCGTCCTCGACCGGCACGCTGCCGTCGGCAACGCACAGCATGGCATCGAGGTGACGCGACGAGGCGGCTTCCAGCCGCTTGTAGATTTCCTTGCACAGGAGCCGCGCCTGCTGCCCCGGCCACTGCGCCGGCAGCAGCACTTCCGGCAGTTCCGGGTCGCGCAGCAACATGCGCCGGTAATCGTGGATCAACAGCAGGCGGAGCAGGAAGGCATCCTGATCGGCCAGATCGAGCGAAGCGTCGCGCTGCAGTTCATCGAGCACCGGCTGGTAACGATCGACGAAATGGCCGTAAGCCCCGGACAAGGCGTCGAGATTCCAGGCCCGGGCGACCAGGTCGGCGTCGCTGGCCGACGCCGCCGAACGGGCATCGGCAGCGAACAGCGGCAGCAGCGCACCGAGCGCGTCGGCCAGGCCTTCGGCGAGCAGCGCATCGAGCACGGTCGACAATTCCGCCCCGGGATGCACGAAACACTCGCCGCCGAGCATGCCGAAGCCCTGCCAGAGCAGCGCGTTGCGCACCTGCTCGCACTCCTTCGGCGGCAGCCCGCCGCCCCCCAGGATCAGCCGCCAGCGGCGGTCCCAGAGCGGCGCCCGCGATGCGTAGATGTGACGGGCGGCTTCCGCGAAACGCCGACGGCCGGCCGCGGTCAGCGCATAATCGGCGCGCCGGCCGAGGGTTTCGGTGCGCAGCCATTCCTCCTTGACCAAGCGGAACACCGAGGTGCGGATCAGGCGCTCGTTGAGGTCGAGCGGTTCGAGCAGACGGATCAGGCTGCCCAGCCAGATCTTGCCGCCGCGCGGCAGCACGGCGTCACCGAAGGCGGTGATGATCAGCGAACCGGCCTGAACGCGACGTTTTTGCCGGAAATCGGCCAACCTTTGTTGTATTGCATTGCCCACAGAATCATAATCCTGTCAAAGCAGCGGCAAAAAAAGCCGGAACTGGATTGGGAATTGCCCATCTTATCCGATCCATGCCCATCATTCCAAATGACTTTTTGGAAACCCTGGCAATAGATCAGCCGCCACAACCAAAAACCAGAACAGAGACGTGACACAAATTTCATTCATCAAAAAATTAATCTGTATTGCTTTTACCCTCAGCAGCCCGCTCGCGCCGGCAGCGCTACCGGAACAACACCCGGTTCCCGGCGGCATCGCCGTCATCGACCTCGGCGACAGCGAACAGCCGGCGCCGCGCGTCTTCCTGGGCAAACAACGGCTGGCGGTGGTCGCCGAGGGTGGGCGCTGGCACGTGCTGGTCGGCATTCCGCTCGACACGCCGCCGGGAACGCAGGCGATCCGCGTCGAAACCGGGAGCGGCGAGGCACAGCGGGAATTCACCGTCGCCCCCTGGACTTACGGCGAGCAGCGGCTGCGCCTGCGTAACCGGCGCCAGGTCGAACCGACGCCTGAGTATCTGCGTCGCATCGAACGCGAACAGGCGCACACAGCGGCAATCAAGGCGACTTTCAGCACCGCCGCGCCGGACAGCGGGTTCGCCCGGCCGAGCCAGGGCCGCCTGTCGTCGCGCTTCGGCCTGCGCCGCTTCTTCAATGGCCAAGAGCGCTTGCCGCACAGCGGCCTCGATTTCGCCGCCCCCGCCGGCAGCCCGGTGCTGGCGCCGGCGGCAGGCAGCGTGGTGGACAGCGGCAATTATTTCTTCAACGGCAACACCATCTTCCTCGACCACGGCCAGGGGCTGATCAGCGCTTACATGCACCTGTCGCGCATCGACGTCGTGGTCGGCCAGCGCGTCGAGCGTGGCCAGCGGCTGGGCGCGGTTGGCGCCAGCGGCCGCGCCACCGGACCGCACCTGCACTGGACGGTGATCCTCAACGCGACGCCGGTCGACCCGCTGCTCTTTCTCGAACGCCGCTGAGCCGGCGTATCACATGCCGAGCGAGCGCAGCAGATCGTCGTGCTCGCAGCCCCCCGTCGCGGCTTCCGGCGCCACGGCCGAGGCAGCGCCGGCTTCGGCGATCAGGGCATCCGGATCGGGAATTTCCTGGGCATCGAACTCGTTGATCTGGATGAACTCGGTGTGGTCGATCGCCAGTTCGAGGTAGAAGATGTTGTTGCGCGCGGTGTAGAAAGTGACGCGGCGCGCTTCCGGACGGTCGAGATTGGTATCGACGCTGAGGATCACCTGCTTGTTGAGGACCAGCATCTTCGGCTGGTTCTGGGTGATGTGGGTCTGCAACTCGCGACCGATCTTGCCGGTGAAATTGCCGACGATCTGGTTCATCAGCTCGCCCATCACGTTGCTCACCTCGTCCGCGGTATGCGAGGTGGCCAGGTCGTCACGCGTCATTCCCATGCTGAGCAGGTAGCCCTCATAAATCTCCATCGCTGCCGCGGCCGAGAAATTGAGCACGACCAACCCGGTGAAACCGCCGTCGAACAGCACGAAGCAGCCGATATCGGGTTTCAGGCAGGTCTTGGTGATGCGCTGGACCATGCCGGAATAGCGCACCTGGCTGCAGGTAGCGACATTGAGCACGTCGGCCACCGAATTGCACAGACTGCGCAGGATGTCTTCGGTGCCGAAGACGACAGGCGAGATTTTTACGTTCATGATCGGGCAAGGCTGTGGAATGAAGTGTCGACTATAGCGCAGCGCCGCCCGGGCCGGGCTTGCGCGGCTTTCGCGGGACGGCGCATGATCCGCCCATGCGCCACATCGTCATCGAACTGCACACCGACGCCCCGGCCAAGCCGGCGGCGGGCGAACCGTGCACCGGCTGCGGCGTCTGCTGCGCGCTCGAGACCTGCCCGCTCGGCCGCCTGCGCTTCCTGCAGCGACGCGGCCCCTGCCCGGCGCTGCGCTGGTCGGCGGACGAGATGCGCTACCACTGCGGCCTGCTACGGGCTCCGGCCGAGCATTTCCCCGCCCTGCCCGCCGCCTTTGCACCGCTCGCTTCCCGCCTCGCCGCCCGCTGGATTTCAGCCGGCAGCGGCTGCGACTGCGACGCCGACGTTCAGTCCTGAGCGACAGCCGCGGTCAGTGCGATCTCGACCCGGTATTCCGGCTTCGCCAGTCGCGCCTGCACGCAGGCCCTGGTCGGCGCGCAGCCGGCCGGCAACCAGGCGTCCCAGACCGCATTGACTGCGTCGTAATCGGCCATGTCGGCCAGATAGAGGGTGGCCATCAACAGGTGGCGACGATCGCTACCGGCCTGCGCCAGCAGGCGGTCGACGCCGGCCAGCATGGAAGCGGCCTGACCGGCGGCGTCAAGCGTGGTGTCGGCGGCGATTTCGACCAGATAGACGGTGCCGGCATGGACGACGCTGTCGGAATAGCGCTGGCAGGTGCCGTGGCGCTGAATGAGAGTAGTGGACAAAGCGTTCCCCAAAAGCAGGAAGCCCACGCGCGACTGGCATGGGCTTCGGTTTACAGCAACCCCGGCACGGCGGCTGGGGCAATCGGCGTTACGCCGAATCTGGAGTACTACACGGCAATCTCAAGAAAAACTTCCTGTGACAACGTCCATAGAATCTCCTGCAACGCAGCTTCGACTGCCACTGCATGCCCGGCTTGCTGCACACCTGACACGAGCCCAGATTACCACTTCGGCGGAAAAAACCAAGTAGTTATTTTCGTTGCGCGATCGGTCATAATCATGCGATTCGCTGCCGCCCGACCGGGACATGGACAACCTGATCAAGGACACCGCCACGCTGGAACTATTCTGCTGGCTCGCCCCCGAGGCCGAGTTGCCGGGCTGGGACAGCCTGCGCGGCAGCCCCTTCGGTGCCTCCCTGTCGGCGCCGGAAGGCGGCGCGCCGAGCGCCGGCGACCAGTTGCTGTCGGTACAGAACTACTTCGCCGAGTACCACCTGGAGTATTTCCGCCAGCGCCGCTACAGCCATTTCCCGAGCCGCCTGCACGCGCTGCTGCAGTTCGCCACGCGCACCGACGCGATGACCTACCGCTTCAAGCACCCTGACCGCGTCTTCGGCAAGAACCTGTCGTGCTCGCGGACCAAGGGCGCCTACCTATGCTCCTTCCACGACGCGAGCTGGCTCGATTACCTGCGCCTGCCGCACAGCCTCTCGCTCGCCGCGCTCGACGAAGTCGCCGACCACTACTGGTCGGGGCGTACTGTCGAGGAAATCGGCCTCAGCTTCATGGACGAGCCCTGGCAGGAGCCACCGGTCATCGAAGCGCTGTTCCAGGGCGCGCTGGAACCGGTCTGGGGCCACCAGCAGTCGGGCTGGCTGCCCGGTTTCAGGTAGCCAGCGGCAGAGCGACGCTGACCCGCAGGCCGGGCTTGCCGTCGCCGCGCGGCGTCAGCTCGAGCTTTCCCCCGTGCAGATCGACGATGCGCCGGACGATGGCCAGGCCGAGACCGGTTCCCGGCTTGCCGGCACGCGCCGCGTCGGCACGCACGAAGGGCTGCAGCAGGCGCTCGACATCCTGCGGGGCGATGCCCGGCCCGTCGTCGCAGACCTCGATCCGGCACCAGCCGCCGTCGACGCGGGTGACGAGTGAAACCTCGCCGCCCCCGTACTTGCGTGCGTTGTCGAGCAGGTTGACCAGCAACCGGCGGATCGCCTTTTCGCGGAGCAGCAGGCTGACGTCGGCGCCTGCCTGAAGGTGCAGCGCCATGCCGTCGGCGATGAAGGCCTCCGCCACCGCGCCAACCAGGGGATCGATTGGCTGAAGAGTCGCCACTTCGTCGTCGCCGATGCGGGCGAAGGCGAGGAACTGGTCGAGCAGGCCGTCGATCTCGTCGATGTGGCGCCCCATCTGCGCGAACAGCGCCGGCTCCAGCCTGGCCTCCGAAATGTCCAGCGCCAGGCGCAGCTTGGTCAGCGGCGTGCGCAGGTCGTGCGAGACACCGGCCAGCATCACCGCCCGCTCGCGGTCGAGGGCGGCGAGATCGTCGGCGAGCTGGTTGAAACTGGCGGCGACGGTGGCGATTTCCTGCGGCCCCTCATCGGCCAGGCGCGGCGGCCGCTCGCCCTTGCCCATGACGCGCGCCGCTTCGACCAGGCGGGCGAGCGGCCGGTTGATGCGGCGCGAGATGCCGACCGCGCCGAAAATCGCCAGCAGCGTCGCCGCCGCCGACAGGCCGAGGAACAGCCAGGGGGCCACCGGCAGCAACTGGCCGCCGCGCAGGGTCACCCAGTAGGGGTCTTCGCCGATCAGGATGCCGACCCAGATGCTGCGGTCGCTCGCCTGCCAGCGGACGATCTGCGCCCGCTCGCCGAGCGCCTCGCGCAGGCGGCGCAGGAAGCCGCGCACGGCGAGCGAGTCCGGCTCATCGAAACCGGCGAATTCGGTGCGGTCGAGCGGCAGCGCAGCGGCCGGCAGGACGCGGAATTCGTCGCCGACATTCATCGCCGCCAGGAAAGCCTGGCGCGGCCCGTCTTCCAGTCGCGCCGCCGCCTGCTGCAGGGCCAGCACCTGTTGCGCGGCCAGCCCGGCGAGGCGGACGGCGCGCGGTTGCTGCACGGCGAAAACGAAAACCAGCGCGCTGATCAGTTGCCCGAGCAGGATCAGGGCGACCAGCAGCAGCAGGTTCTGGCGGAACAGCGAGCGCGGCAGCCAGCGCATCTCAGTCCTCTGCCCCGGGATCGGCGACGAAGACGTAGCCGACGCCCCACACCGTGCGGATATGGCGCGGCTGTGCCGGATCGTCCTCGATTGCCTTGCGCAGGCGCATCACCTGGACGTCGATGCTGCGGTCGAGCGCGACATGGTCGCGGCCATGCGCCAGTTCGAGCAGGCGTTCGCGCCCCAGCGGACGTCCGGCGTTGGCAACCAGGGCGCGGAGCAAGGCGAACTCGGTGCTGCCCAGGGGCACCGGCTGACCGTCGCGCAGCAGGCTGCGCGTTGCCGCGTTCAGTTCGCAGCGGCCGAAGCGCAGCACTTCGTCGGCCGGGCGCGCGGTGCCGCCCAGCGTCATGCGCTGGCGGCGCAGCAGGGCCTGGATGCGGGCGAGCAGTTCGCGCGCGGTGAACGGCTTGGCGAGATAGTCGTCGGCGCCCATTTCAAGGCCGATGATGCGGTCCACCGGGTCGCCTTTCGCGGTCAGCATGATGATCGGAATCGTCTCGCCAGCCGCGCGCAGGCGCCGGCAGATGCTGAGCCCGTCCTCGCCGGGCAGCATCAGGTCGAGGATGAGGAGGTCGAAACGTTCGCGCGTCAGCAGGCGGTCGAGCTGCGCCGGTTCGCCGATGGCGCGCACGCGCAGCCCCTGCTCGCCGAGATAGCGCTGCAGCAGGGCGCGCAACTCGGCTTCGTCGTCGAGGATGAGGAGCGAAATGTTTTCCGGGGCGGCTGACATGGCGGCATTGTCGCAGCCCGCTGCCGCGCCGTCAGCCCACCTCCCCGCCTATCGATGTCAAACCATGTCAACGGGCGGCGGCCGACACGAACTGTGACAAACACCCCCGTCGTCGACATCGGCGGCAAACGACTGCTGCCCAGAATGACAGCCATGCCGCAAGCCCGCGGCCCCATCAGCCAAGGAGATCATCATGCACCATGCTTCACGCCCCCTGTTCGCCCTCGCCTGCACCACCGGCGCCCTGCTTGCCGCGCTCGCCGCAACCCCTGCGGAAGCCGGCGGCCGCCTCGCCGTCCACGGCCATGACGGCGCCGCCGTCGGTGCCGTCCGCCACGGCCCGAACGGCGGCGGCTTCGCCCGCGGTCGCGCCATCACCGGCGACGGCCAGGGCAACGGCCGCCTGGTCAGCGGCGGCGCCTTCCGTGGCCCGAACGGCGGCAGCGGCGCCCGCGCCGGCGAAACGACGCGCGCCGCCGACGGCAGCCTGACCCATCGCAGCGGCTTCCAGGCGAGCAATGCCAACGGCAGCGTCAGCAGCCAGGGCAGCGCGACGCGCAGCGCCGACGGCGAGATCACTCAGTCGCGGACGACGACAGCAACCGGCGCCGCCGGCAATACCTACAACGGCAGTACCAGCTACAGCAAGGAAACCGGCGTCGTCCACAGCGGCAGTTGCACCGACGCTGCCGGCGCCGCCATTCCCTGCCGCTGAGGAGAACGCCATGAAATCCGGAATCGCTGCCACCCTGCTGCTCGCCCTGCTCGCCGCGCCCGTCCTGGCGCAAGTCAGTGACGGCAAGCGCGAACAGTTCCGCGAAAGGGCCGGCGCCAAGCTCGCCGAACGTTTCCGGCAGGCCGATGCCAACGGCGACGGCCGCCTGACGCGCGACGAAGCGAAAGGCAAGATGCCCCGCGTGTACGAAAACTTCGCGCGCATCGACAGCACCGGCAAGGGCTACGTCAGCGAGGACGAACTGCGCCGCTTCGCCGCCGAACAGCTTGCCGAACGACGGGGAGCTGCGGGTTCCTGAATTCCACCCGGGCCTTGCCTTGATCTTGGGGCGGGTTCACGGGACCATCACACACTGAATCCGCCACCGATCGGCCTGCCATGCGTCGTCTCGTCATCGCTCTTGTCGTCATAATCCTGCTCGGCGCCGCCCTCTTCGCCCTCACCCGTCCGCAGCCGCTCGCCGTCGTCGTCCATGAGGTCGGCCGCGGCAAGGTCGAGGCGACGCTCGCCAACACCCGCGCCGGCACGGTCGAGGCCTGCCAGCGCACCAAGCTGTCGACGATCATGGGTGGGCGCATCGAGTACCTTGGGGTCAAGGAAGGCGACCGGGTCGAGAAGGGCCAGTTGCTGATGAAGCTGTGGAACGACGACCAGCAGGCGCAAAGCGCGCTGGCCCAGGCGCAGATCGCGCTCGCCGCGCGGCGCAGCGACGAGGCCTGCATCGGCGCCGGCAACGCCGAGAGCGAGGCGAAGCGCCAGGCCGACCTGCGCGCCCGCGGCTTCGTCTCGCCGAGCAAGGAAGAGGCCGCCCGCACCGAGGCGGCGGTGCGGCGCGCGGCCTGCAACACCAGCAAGGCCGACGTCGCCCAGGCCGAAGCCAAACTGAAGGCGACGCGCGTCGAGCAGGGCCGCGTTTCGCTCTACGCGCCGTTTGCCGGCACCGTCGCCAAGATCGTCGGCGAACTCGGCGAATATTCGACGCCGTCGCCGCCGGGCGTACCGACGCCGCCGGCGATCGACCTGATCGACGATTCCTGCCTCTACGTCAAGGCGCCGATGGACGAGGTCGACGCGCCGAAGATCGCCGCCGGCCAGCCGGTGCGCATCACCCTCGACGCGCTGCCCGGGCAGTCGCTGCCGGGCAAGGTGCGGCGCGTCGCGCCCTACGTCTCGGCGGTCGAGAAGCAGGCGCGCACGGTCGACATCGAGGTCGATTTCGCGAAACCGGAACAGGCCGCCAGGCTGCTGGTCGGCTACAGCGCCGACGTCGAGATCATCCTCGCCGGCCGCGACAACGTTCTGCGCATCCCGACCGCCGCGCTACAGGAGGGCGGCCAGGTGCTGGTGCTGAAGGACGGCGTACTCGAAGCGCGGCCGGTGAAGACCGGCCTGTCGAACTGGGAGTACGCCGAGGTACTCGACGGTCTGCAGGCGGGCGAGCAGATCGTCACCTCGCTCGAGCGGGCCGGCGTCAAGGCCGGGGTCAAGGCGGTTGCCGACAGCGCGGCGAAATAGATGGCGCTGATCGAACTCGCCGGCATCGAGCGCCGCTTCCAGCTCGGCGACACCACGGTCAAGGCGCTGGCCGGCATCGACCTGACGATCGACGCCGGCGAGTACGTCGCCGTGATGGGCCCGTCCGGCTCCGGCAAATCGACGCTGCTCAACCTGCTCGGCCTGCTCGACCGCCCCGACATCGGCCACTACCGGCTGGAAGGCCGCGACGTGACGACATTGAGCGCCGACGAGCAGGCGAAGGTGAGGAGCACGCGCATCGGTTTCGTTTTCCAGAGTTTTCACCTGGTGCCGCGGCTGACTGCCGCCGAGAACATCGCGCTGCCGATGATGCTGGCCGGCATCGCGCCGGCCGAGCGGGCGCGACGGGTGACGGCGGCACTCAAGGATTTCGGCCTCGACCAGCGCGCCGACCACAAGCCGGACCAGCTCTCCGGCGGCCAGCGCCAGCGCGTCGCCATCGCCCGCGCGACGATCATGCAGCCACCGCTGATCCTCGCCGACGAGCCGACCGGCAACCTCGACCGCCACACCGGCGAGGACGTGGTCAATCTGCTCGAAGCGCTCAACGCGCGCGGCGTCACCCTGATCGTCGTCACCCACGACCCGGGCATGGGCGAGCGCGCCCGCCGCCGGCTGGTGATGGAAGACGGCCGCCTGCAATCGGACAGCGCCGGTGCGCCCGGCTGACATCCTGCGCTTCGCGCGCGACGCGGCCGCCGGCTATCCGCTGCGCACGACGCTGTCGGTGCTGGCCATGGCCATCGGCGTCGCCGCCGTCGTGCTGCTCACCGCGCTCGGCGACGGCGCGCGGCGCTACGTCGTCGGCCAGTTCTCGTCGCTCGGCACCAACCTGGTCATCGTCCTGCCCGGCCGTACCGGCACCGGCGGCTTCAACCCGGCCACCGCGATCACCAGCACGCCGCGCGACCTGACCATCGCCGACGCCCAGGCGCTGCTGCGCGCGCCGGCCGTGCGCCGGGTCGGCCCGCTCGCCGTCGGCACCTCGGAAATCAGCGCCGGCGGGCGCCTGCGCGAAGTGATGGTGGCCGGCGCCAACCGAGATTTCTTCGCCATCCGCAATTTCGAACTGGCTCAGGGCGAGGCGCTGCCCGACGACGACTGGCAGCGCGCCGCGCCGGTGGCGGTGATCGGCGCCAAGGTGCAGGAAGAACTGTTCGGCCGCGAACCGGCGCTCGGCCGCCTGGTCCGCGTCGGCGACCGCCGGCTGCGCGTGATCGGCATCCTGCGCCCGACCGGCCAGGGCCTCGGCATGAACACCGACGAACTGGTCATCGTGCCGGTTGCGCTGGCGCAGGCGATGTTCAACTCCAACACGCTGTTCCGCATCCTGGTCGAGGCGCGCAGCCGCGAAGCGATTCCCGCCGCCAGCACGCAGGTTCTGGAACTTCTCAAGCAACGCCACCGCGGCGAGGAGGACGTCACCGTGATCACCCAGGACGCCGTGCTCGCCACCTTCGACAAGCTGCTCGGCGCGCTGACCCTGGCTGTCGCCGGGATCGCCGCGATCAGCCTGGCGGTGGCCGGCATCCTGGTGATGAACGTGATGCTCGTCGCCGTCACCCAGCGCACCGGCGAGATCGGCCTGCTCAAGGCGCTCGGCGCGCCGGCGCGCACCATCCGCCTGGCCTTCCTGACCGAAGCGGCGATGCTCTCGGCGAGTGGCGCCCTGGTCGGCTACGGCCTCGGCGAAGCCGGCGCCTTCGCGCTGCGCCAGCTGTTCCCGGTGTTCCCGGCCTACCCGCCGGACTGGGCGGTGATTGCCGGCCTGCTCACCGCGCTGTCCACCGGCCTGCTCTTCGGTTTCCTGCCCGCCCGCCGCGCCGCCCGGCTCGACCCGGTGCAGGCGCTGATGAAGCACTGACATGCGGCTTTCCGACGCCATCTCGCTGGCCAGCCGCGCCGTCACCGCCCAGCGCCTGCGCAGCTTCCTGACCCTGCTCGGCATCGCCGTCGGCATCGCCTCGGTGATCCTCCTCACCTCGATCGGCGAAGGCATCCACCGCTACGTGCTTGGCGAATTCACCCAGTTCGGCACCAACGTGATCACCGTCGCCCCGGGCAAGACGAAGACCGGCGGCGCGCCGTCCGGCCTGCCGTCGAGCGCCCGACCGCTGTCGCTGGACGACGCCAAGTCGCTCGAACGCCTGCCGCAGGTGGTCGCCGTCACCCCCAACGTGCGCGGCAACGCCGAGGTCGAGGGCAACGGGCGCACCCGACGGACGCTGATCTACGGCGTCAATGCCGATTCGCGCATCGTCTTCCGGTCGACCATGCGCAGCGGCCAGTTCCTGCCCGACGAGGACCCGGCCAACGCGCGCGCCTTCGTCGTCCTCGGCAGCAAGCTGAAGGAGGAACTGTTCGGCGCCGACAACCCGCTCGGCCAGCGCCTGCGCATCGGCGGCCTGCATTTCCGGGTGGTCGGCGTGATGGCGCCGAAGGGGCAGTTCCTCGGTATCGACCTCGACGACACCGCTTTCATCCCGGCCGGCCGCGCCCAGGAGCTGTTCAACCGCGAAGGCTGCGACGAGATCAACCTGGCCGCCGCCGAGGGCGTGCCGGCGGCGCTGGTCGCCGAGCGCATCCGCCGCCAGTTGATCGAACGCCACGGCCGCGAGGACTTCACCATCGTCACCCAGGAGGAAATGCTGAAGACGCTGGCCAGCATCCTCGACGTGCTGACGCTGGCGGTCGGCGCCTTGGGCGGCATTTCGCTGCTGGTCGGCGGCGTCGGCATCGTCACCATCATGACCATCGCGGTCAGCGAGCGAACTTCCGAGATCGGCCTGCTGGTCGCCCTCGGCGCCTCGCGGCGGACCATCCTCGGGCTCTTTCTCGGCGAGGCGGTGGCACTGTCGGCGCTCGGCGGCGCGCTCGGTCTGGCGCTCGGTTTCGGGCTCGCCCAGGCGATCCATTTCGCGGTGCCGGCACTGCCAGTGCATACGCCGCTCAGCTTCGTCCTGCTCGCCGAAGGCATCGCCATCGCCATCGGGCTGCTGGCCGGCGTCCTGCCGGCGCGCAACGCGGCGCGCCTCGATCCGGTTGCAGCATTACGGACGGAATGACGTGCTAGAGTGCTGCTTCCCAACCCAATAACAACCTGACAGGAGCCCAGCAATGTCGTATCACATCGACCAACTCGAACCCGGCATGTCCGCCAGCACCTCAAAGACCGTGACCGAAGCCGACATCATCCTCTTCGCCGGCATCTCGACCGACGTCAACCCGGCCCACCTCGACGAGGAATACGCCAAGGGCACGATGTTCGGCGGCCGTATCGCGCACGGCATGCTGTCGGCCGGCTTCATTTCGGCGGTACTCGCCAACAAGCTGCCCGGACCGGGCACCATCTACCTGTCGCAGACGCTCAAGTTCAAGGCACCGGTGCGCCCGGGCGACACCGTCACGGCGACGGTGACGGTCAAGGAAGTCAATACCGCGAAGAACCGCGTCACGCTCGACACCGTGTGCACGGTCGCCGGCAAGACGGTGATCGAAGGTGAATGCATGATGATGCCGCCGGTTCGCGCTGCCGCTCCGACCGGTACGGCCTGAGACCGTTACACCAATAAAAAACGCCGGCGGGGCGACCCGGCCGGCGTTTTTTATGGGCGCTGCGTCACGGCAGCGTCAGAATGCCTCGTCGTCGCGCAGGAAGCGCCACTGCCCCATGGGCAGATCGCCCAGGCGGATGCGGCCGATGCGCACGCGCTTGAGACCGATCACTGTCAGCCCGACCAGTTCGCACATGCGACGGATCTGCCGCTTCTTGCCTTCCTTGAGGATGAAGTGCAGCTGGTCCTCGTTCAACTGCTTGACCCAGGCCGGCTTCAAAGGCTTGCCGTCGAGTTCCAGACCGTGCCGGAGCAGTTCGAGGCCGCCCTTGATCATCTGCCCGGAAACACGCACCAGGTATTCCTTTTCCGCCTCGCTGTCCTCGCCGATCAGGCGTTTGGCGACGCGACCGTCGCTGGTCAGCACCAGGAGGCCGGTCGAATCGATGTCGAGGCGGCCGGCGGGCGCCAGGCCGCGCAGCATCCACGGCTTGAATTCGGGCCCGCCCGACTGCGGCAACTGGTTTTCCGCGGTAATCAGGGTCACCGCCGGAATACAGCCCGGTTCCGGCTGCCCGGAAACGTAGCCGACCGGCTTGTGCAGCAGGATCGTCACCGCCTTGGCCTGATCCTTCTTGGCTTCTGTCGATATTTCGATGCGCGCGTCGGGATCGATCCGCGACCCCAGTTCGCTGACCTGCACGCCATCGACGAAAACCCAGCCGCGCTCGATCCAGAGGTCGGCTTCGCGCCGCGAGCAAAGGCCGCGCTCGGACATCACCTTGGACAGGCGGACACCGCTCGGCGCCTCGCCGCTGGCGACGACCGCTGGCGGCGGGCTGGCGGGCCGCTCGGCACGCTCTGGCCGCGGCGGACGCGCTCCGGCGTTGCCGCGCGGCGCCTCGCTGGCCGGCTTGCGGGCCCAGGGATTTTCCCCGGTCGGGCGGCGCTCCCGGTTCTGTCCGTCCCTGCCTTGGCCAGCTTTTTCCTGGCGCCCGCCATCCGGCCGACGCTTCTCCTGCCACTCCCCGCCCGGGCGTTCCTGGCGCGGCTTGGCGGCGGTCGGACGCCCGCCTTCCAGACGCGCGCCTTCGCGTTGCCGCGGCGGCGCAGCCGGGGTCTCGCGCGGCTTGCGAGCCAGGGCACCACCCCGTACCGGGCGCTTGCGGCCGGCGGTTTCGCTGCCTGGCGTCTTGAGCACACCGAGCGTCCCCGTCGGCGGGGTCGTTGCTACGTCATCGCGCGCCTCGACCGGCGCCGCGGGTTTGGCCGGGGCACTTGCCGCCACCGGCGTCTCCGGCGCGGCGGCCGGCTGCGGTTTGACTGGCTTGGGCGTGTCTATCGGCGCAACTGCGGCGGACGGCTGGCGGTCGACCGCATCGTCTGCCGGCTTGCGCCATTTGGCCCAGGGATCGTCCGGCTGGGTCATTGCAGATCGAGGAGCTCGACCTCGAAGACCAACGTGGCGTTCGGCGGGATGACGCCGCCAGCGCCGCGGGCGCCGTAACCGAGATGCGCCGGAATAGTCAGCTTGCGGGTGCCGCCGATCTTCATGCCCTGGACGCCTTCGTCCCAGCCCTTGATGACATGGCCCTGGCCGAGCGGAAACTGGAAGGGGTCGTTGCGATCCTTACTCGAATCGAACTTGCTGCCGTCGGTCAGCCAGCCGGTGTAATGCACGGTGACGAAAGCGCCGGCGGCGGCGACGGCGCCGCTGCCTTCGACGGTGTCTTCGTAGATCAGGCCGGAGGCCGTGGTGATTTCAGCCATGAGATGCTCCTTTGCGAAAGCGCGAAATTCTAGCACAAGCCATTGATAGCCTTTGACTTTCATGAACTTCTGCGTATAATGCGCGGTTCTTCGTAGTACCCTTAGTTCATTCCCGGAGTCCAACCATGTATGCGGTCATAAAAACCGGCGGCAAGCAGTATCGCGTTTCCGCTGGCCAAAAACTCAAAGTAGAACAGATACCGGCAGACGTTGGCGCAGAAGTCACCCTCGATCAGGTCCTCATGGTAGGCGAAGGCGAGTCGGTGAAAGTCGGCGCCCCGCTCGTTGCTGGCGCCTCCGTCAAGTGCACCGTGGTTTCCCACGGCCGCCACGACAAGGTCAAGATCTTCAAGATGCGCCGTCGCAAGCACTACCAGAAGCGCCAGGGCCATCGTCAGAACTACACCGAACTGCGCATCGACACGATCGCTGCCTGAGTTCAGAGAAGGAGCTAGCAAATGGCACACAAAAAGGCAGGCGGCAGTTCGCGTAACGGCCGCGACTCACAGGCACAACGACTCGGCGTCAAGCGCTACGGCGGTCAATTCGTTCTCGCCGGCAACATCATCGTTCGCCAGCGCGGCACCGAATTCCACGCCGGTGAAAACGTCGGCATGGGCAAGGACCACACCCTGTTCGCGCTGAAGGATGGCACCATCCAGTTCGCCATCAAGGGCGAAAAGAAGCGCCGCACGGTCACCATCGTTCCGGCTGCCGAATAATTCGGACCGGCGGAACCCAGAAGCCCTATCCGCCGGATAGGGCTTTTTAATTTTCAGAGGCGGAAAGCATGAAGTTCATTGACGAAGCGAAGATCTACGTTAAAGCCGGCGACGGCGGCAACGGCATCGCCACTTTCCGCCGCGAGAAATACATCCCGATGGGCGGCCCCAACGGTGGCGACGGCGGCCGTGGCGGCAGCGTTTACGTGATCGCTGACCGCAACATCAACACCTTGGTCGATTACCGCTACACCCGCAAATTCCTCGGCCAGCGCGGCGAGAACGGCGGCAGCGCGGATTGCTACGGCAAGGGCGGCGACGACATCGTGCTGCGCATGCCGGTCGGCACCGTGATCTCGGACCTCAACACCGGCGAAGTGCTGGCCGACCTCGACGTGCACGACAAGAAGGTCCTGCTCGCCAAGGGCGGCAAGGGCGGCCTCGGCAACACGCACTTCAAGTCATCGACCAACCGCGCGCCGCGCCAATGCACCAAGGGCGAGCCGGGCGAGGAATTCGAGGTCAGCCTCGAACTGCGCGTGCTCGCCGACGTCGGCCTGCTCGGCCTGCCCAACGCCGGCAAGAGCACGCTGATCCGCGCCGTCTCGTCGGCCCGGCCGAAGGTCGCCGACTACCCGTTCACGACGCTGCACCCGAACCTCGGCGTGGTCCGCGTCGGCGCCGAAAAGAGCTTCGTCATGGCCGACGTGCCCGGACTGATCGAAGGCGCTGCCGACGGCGCCGGCCTCGGCATCCGCTTCCTCAAGCACCTGCAGCGCACGCGCATCCTGCTGCACCTGGTGGACATCGCCCCGATCGACCCGGATGCCGATCCGGTGCGCGACGCCAAGGCGATCGTCGGCGAGCTGGTCAAGCACGACCCGGCGCTGGCCGACAAGCCGCGCTGGCTGGTCCTCAACAAGCTCGACCTGATCCCCGAGGAAGAGCGCGAAAAGGCAGTCAAGGATTTCCTCAAGGCCTACAAGAAGGCGACCAAGTACGACGGCCCGGTGTTCCCGATCACCGCCATCACCGGCGACGGCACCAAGCCGCTGATCTACGCGATCCAGGAAGCCCTCGAACAGATGGCCCGCCCGGAAATCGCCGACGACGAAGACACACCCGCCGAGGAACAATGAGCCGCAGCCGCCTCGCTTCCGCCAAACGCCTGGTCGTCAAGGTCGGCTCGGCGCTCGTCACCAGCAACGGCAACGGCCTCGACCTTGCCGCCATCGACAGTTGGGCGCGGCAGATCGCCGCGCTGCGCGAACAGGGACGCGAGGTCATCCTCGTCTCCTCCGGCGCCGTCGCCTGCGGCGTCCAGCGCCTGGGCTGGGGCCGCCGGCCGAAGACCGTGCATGAAAAACAGGCCGCTGCCGCCGTCGGCCAGGCCGGCCTGGTCGAAGTCTACGAAGCCGCGTTCAGCAAGCACGGCCTGCACACCGCGCAGATCCTGCTCACCCACGACGACCTCGCCGACCGCAAGCGCTACCTGAACGCCCGTGCCACGCTGAACACCCTGCTCGCCCTCGGCGTCATCCCGATCATCAACGAAAACGACACGGTGATCACCGACGAAATCAAGTTCGGCGACAACGACACGCTGGGCGCGCTGGTCGCCAACCTGCTCGAAGCCGACACCCTGATCATCCTTACCGATCAGCAGGGCCTATACACCGCCGACCCGCGCAAGGACCCGGCGGC
>JAFIHA010000058.1 GCA_017848965.1 Dechloromonas aromatica (nom. nud.)
ACCCGCGCAGCGGGCGCCGACCTAGGGTCGCCTTCTTCTTTGGCTACTTTCTTCTTGGCGAAACAAGAAGAAAGTACGCCCGCGCGTCAGGCGCGGAACCCGGCAGTCAAGAAACCAAATTCGCCCGCCGGTCAACGGCGGAACCCAGCGGCTCAGCAAGCAAACACGCCCGCCCGTCCGGCGTGGAAAACCGCGGTTCAGCAAGCAGATTCGCAAGCAACTCCCGAATACCAAGCACCCCAACGAGGAACCCCCTCATGACTCCCCTCTCCATCACCACCCAGCCCGTGGCTTCGCCCCATGCCCACGGCGGCAATTCGGTCGGCCGGACGATGTTGCGCGTCCAGTTCGCGCTGGTGCCGGCAACCTTGTACGGTTTCTGGCTCTACGGCTGGCCGTCGTTTTTCCTGTGGCTGCTGACCATCCTGTCCTGCGTCGGTTTCGAGGCGCTGTCGCTCAAGCTGGCCGGCAATGCGCGCATCCGGCGCACGCTGTTCGACGGTTCGGCGGTGCTCACCGGCTGGCTGCTGGCGATGACGCTGCCGCCCTGGGCGCCGTGGTGGGTGGCGGTGGTCGGCGGGTTCATCGCCATCGTCATCGGCAAGCAGGTGTTCGGCGGGGTTGGCCAGAATGTCTTCAACCCGGCGATGGTCGCCCGCGTCGCGCTGCTCGTCTCCTTCCCGTTGCCGCTGACGCAGTGGGTGTTGCCGGAAGCGATGGCGACGACGGTGCCGCCGGATTTCATCACCGGCCTGCGCATCTTCCTGACCAGCTTGCCGGTGCCTGATGCAATGACCAGCGCCACGCTGCTCGGTCATACCAAGACCGAGCTGGCGCGCGGGACCGATTTGCTGCACGCGCTGGGCAATGCCCCGGCGCTGTCCTGGGTCGGCTTGCGCGCCGGCAGTTTCGGCGAGTCGGCGGCCTTGCTGCTGCTAGCTGGCGGCCTCTACCTGCTGGTGACGCGCGTCATCACCTGGCATGCGCCGCTCGGCGTCTTCCTCGGCGTCGCGCTGCCGGCGGCGATCGCCCATGGCGTCGATCCGGCGCGTTTCCTGGCGCCCGAGGCGCACCTGCTGTCCGGGGCGCTGGTGCTCGGCGCCTTCTTCATCGCCACCGATTACGTCACTTCGCCGAACACGGCGACGGGGCAATTGATCTTCGGCCTCGGCGTCGGCTTCCTGACCTGGGTGATCCGCAGCTTCGGCGGCTACCCGGAAGGGATGGCCTTCGCCGTGCTGCTGATGAACGCGCTGACGCCGGTCATCGACCGTTTCGTCAAGCCGCGCGTCCTCGGTCGCGACCGCAAGGGCCGGCCGCTCGACATTCCGGAGAACGCCTGACATGAACCTCGATACCCTGCGCGACAAACTGGCTTACCAGCCGATCCTGCTCGGCACCATCGCACTGCTCGCCAGCGCCTCCCTGGCAGCGGTCTCCGGCCAGACCGGACCAGCGATTGCCGCCGCCGAAGCGAAGGATCTGCGCGATTCGCTGTCGGAAGTGCTGCCGGCCGGGCTGGCCGACAACGACTTCCTCAAGGACACGGTCGAACTCGAGCGGGACGGCAAGACCGTTACCGTCTATCGCGCCCGCCATGGCAGCGAGCTGAAGGCGGCGCTGTTCAAGGTGGCGGAACGCGGCTACGGCGGCGAGATCCAGATCCTGATGGCGGTCGACGCCGACGGCCGCATGCTCGGCGTGCGCATCCTCAAGCACAGCGAGACGCCCGGCCTGGGCGACAAGATCGACGTCAAGAAGGACGACTGGGTGCTCGACTTCAACGGCAAGTCGCTGGGCGATCCGGCGCCGGAGAAGTGGGGCGTCAAGAAGGATAACGGGGTCTTCGACCAGTTTGCCGGCGCTACCATCACGCCGCGCGCGGTGGTCAAGGCGGTCAAGGGCGGGCTCGAGTTCTACGCCGCCCGCAAGCAGGACATCACGGCCGGGAGCGGATCATGAGCGACAACAACTACGGAACCATCGTCAAGGACGGCCTCTGGGAGCAGAACGTCGTCTTCGCCCAGATGCTGGCGCTGTGTCCGACCATGGCGGTGACCACGAGCGGCACCAACGGCCTGGGCATGGGGCTGGCGACGACGGCGGTGCTGGTGGTGTCGAACATCCTGGTCTCGATCATCCGCAAGACGGTCAGCGACCAGGTGCGCATCCCGGTCTTCGTCGTCCTCATCGCTACCTTGGTGACCATCGTCGACCTGGCGATGAATGCCTGGGTGCATGGGCTGTACAAGGTACTCGGCCTGTTCATCGCGCTGATCGTCGTCAATTGCGCCATCCTCGGCCGGGCCGAAGCCTACGCGGTGAAGAACGGCGTGCTGGCGAGCGCCGTCGATGGCTTGGCGATGGGCATCGGTTTCACCGGCGCGCTGACGCTGATCGGCCTGGTGCGCGAGTTTCTCGGCAGCGGCACGCTGTTCGCGCAGGCCTCGCAACTGCTCGGCCCGGCCTTTGCCTTCCTCGAAGTGCAGGTGCCCGGTTACGGCGGCGCGCTGCTGATGATCCTGCCGCCCGGGGGCTTCGCCGTGCTCGGCTTCATGCTGGCCGGCAAGCGCATCATCGATCAGAAACTGGCCGCGCGCGCCCAGGCGGCCGCCACGCCGGCCACCGCTTAAGGAGAATCGCCATGCAGATCGGCGTTGCCTATTCCGAACCCGGCCAGCAAATCTGGCTCAACATCGAAGTGCCCGACAGCGCGACGATCCGCGAGGCGATCGAGCGCTCCGGCATTCTCAAGCAGTTTCCGCAGATCGATCTCGACGTGCAGAAGGTCGGCGTTTTCGGCAAGCTGTCCAAGCTCGACAGCGCCTTGCGCCCCGGCGACCGCGTCGAGATCTACCGGGCCATCATCTGCGATCCGGCGACCGTGCCGCGCAAGGACGCCGACGACGATGAGGAATGAATTGCCGTAAATGCGTTTTGAACTGTTGAAAACTTGAGTCGGGCAGTCGACAATACATCCGGTTTTCCTAATATTTCCTGGTCGCCATCCACCATGCTACGTTTTCTCGCGCTGTCCCTGTTGTCCCTGCCTACCCTGGCCTTCGCCAGTTCCGAAATCGCGCCACCCGCTGCTGCCGGCGGCGGGATTGGTGCCCCGGAAATCGTCGCCACGGTGATCTTCGCGATCGCCGTGCTGCACACCTTCTCGACCAAGTTCTTCGCTCATCTCGCCCACATCAATCCCCGCCATGCCGGGCTCTGGCACCTGCTGGCCGAGGTCGAGGTGGTGTTCGGTTTCTGGGCTTTCGTCCTGATCGCCTCGCTGTTCCTGTTGTCCGGGCAGAATGCCGCGGTGCATTACCTGGAAGGGCGCAATTTCACCGAGCCGATGTTCGTCTTCGTGATCATGGTGATGGCCGCCAGCCGGCCGATCCTGGTCGCCGTCGCGGCGCTGATCCAGCAGGCGGCGGCGATGATCCCGATGAACCGGGCGCTATCCACCTATTTCCTGTGCATGGCCGTGGTGCCGATGCTCGGTTCCTTCATCACCGAACCGGCGGCAATGACGCTGGCGGCCTTGATGCTGCGTGACCGTTTCTTCCAGCAGGGGCTGTCGACCCGCCTCAAGTACGCGACCATCGGCGTCCTCTTCGTCAACGTCTCGATCGGCGGCACGCTGACCCACTTCGCGGCGCCGCCGGTGCTGATGGTCGCCGCCAAGTGGCAATGGGACACCTTGTTCATGATTTCCCATTTCGGCTGGAAATCCGCCGTCGCCGTCTTCGCCAACGCCGCGGTGCTGACCTGGATGTTCCGCCAGGAACTTTCCGGCAAGGGCGCGCTCGGTGGCAAAAGCGGCTCAGTGGTGCCGGTGGCGGTGACTTCGGTGCACGTCATCTTCCTCGTCGGCGTCGTCCTCTTTGCCCACCATGCCGTGGTCTTCATGGGCCTGTTCCTTTTTTTCCTCGGCTACACCGAAGCCTACAAGCGGCACCAGGAGCGGCTGATCCTGCGCGAAGGCCTGATGGTCGCCTTCTTCCTCGCCGGCCTGGTGGTCCTCGGTGGCTTGCAGCAATGGTGGCTGCAGGCGGCGCTGACCGGGGTCGAGCCGACCGTGCTCTACTTCCTGGCCACCGCGCTGACCGCGGTGACCGACAACGCCGCCTTGACCTACCTGGCCTCGCTGGTTGACGGCGTGTCGATGGAGTTCAAGTACGCGATCGTCGCCGGCGCGGTGACCGGCGGTGGCCTGACGGTCATCGCCAACGCGCCGAACCCGGCCGGCGTCGCCATCCTGAAGGGCTATTTCGACGACGAGTCGATCAGTTTCGTCGGTCTCTTCCTGGCCGCCTTCCCGCCCACCTGCATGGCGATCTTCGCCTTCCAGGCGCTGTGACGCCGGATGGCCGGGAAACCGGCCATCTGTCGTTTTTGCGACAAGCGAGGTTTTTTGGATGCACCTTCATTGTGCATAAAAAATCGCCTTAAGCGATTGATTGATTTAAATATTTTGCGGTCTATAATGCGCGGCCTTTTTCCCGGAGAAGACCGTGTCCGCAACCTCGTCCCCGGCTACCGCCCTCGGTGCCAACCATGGCTATCGCTTCGCTGGCGATAGCGTCCATCTCAACGCCGAAGTCACGCTCGCCGCCAGCGATCTGCAGGATGGCAGCACCTGGTCGCTGCAACTGTGGGCGAGCAGCGCCGGATTTGCCGAGCGCGCACCGGCCGGCGTCAAGGTCGGCGAATTTCCGCTGCAGCCGTTGCCCGGCTGTTTCAATGTCGATGCCTGCGTTGCTGCCTTGCCGCCGGCCGGACACGACGCCTTCACGATGGCGCTGATGCTGGTTTCCGGTGACACCGATGGTGGCGTCGAGGTCCGCGACCTGGCGATCTATCCGACGCCCCAGTACTTCGTCCAGCCGACGCTGGGCGGCGCGCTCGACTGCCGGATCGCCGATGGGCTCGCCGAGATCGTCATCGAAAGCATCGCCAATCCGCGCGCCGCCGACAATCTCAGCGGCACGCTGGCGCTCGAAGTGTGGGCGCTGGACAGCCCCTACGCCGGTGGCGCCTGGACCGGCACGCCGGTGGCCAGCCTGGTCCTCGGTCAATTGGCCGGCGGCGAAGCCTGGTCGGATTGCCGCTACACGGTGCCGGCGGTCGACCCGGCCGGCGCGGCGCTGACCGTGATGCTGCGCGAATGGACGGCAAGCGGCTACCTGACGCGCGATTACCGCAACCTGCCGCTGGTCGCAGCGGTGGCATCCGCCGCTGTAGCACCAGCGCCGACCGCCTCGCCTGCCAAGCCGGCGGCGAAGAAGGCAACGAAAGCGCCGGCTGTCGCGGCGCAGGCCGCCACGGTCTCGGTCAACGCGGCGAGCGTCGAAGAACTGGCAGCGCTCAAGGGGCTCAGCCGCGCCGTCGCGGCGGCGATCGTCGCCGGCCGTCCTTACGCCTCGGTCGCCGACCTGCTGCGGGTCAAGGGGCTCGGCCCCAAGCTGCTGGAAAAGCTCGGCGCCAGCCTGCGCGTCTGAGCAAGGACAAGGCTTGTCGCAAAGGCGACAAGCCTTGTCTGGCTACTAATTCTTGAAAATCAGTGGCTTGGCGCGTGGCACCCATCTTGCTAAGTAGTCTGCGGACTACCGGAGATGCGCATGAAAACCAGCGAAATCCAGGCCCTGCTCGACGAGCCCGCCTGCAGCCACAACCACAAGGAAAAGTCGGGCTGTGCCAAGCCCAAGCCCGGCGCCACGGCTGGCGGTTGCGCCTTCGACGGCGCGCAGATTGCGCTCTTGCCGATCGCCGACGTCGCCCACATCGTGCACGGGCCGATCGCCTGCGCCGGGTCTTCGTGGGATAACCGCGGCGCGCGCTCCTCGGGCGTTACCTTGTACAAGATCGGCATGACCACCGATCTGTCGGAAACCGACGTCGTCATGGGGCGCAGCGAGAAACGCCTGTTCCATGCGATCAAGCAGGCGATCGACAGCTACGCGCCGGCCGCCGTCTTCATCTACAACACCTGCGTCACCGCGCTCATCGGCGACGATGTCGAGGCGGTCTGCAAGGCCGCCACCGAGCGCTGGGGCGTGCCCGTGGTGCCGGTCGACGCGGCCGGTTTCTACGGTACCAAGAACCTCGGCAACCGCCTGGCCGGCGAAGCGATGTTCAAGCACGTCATCGGCACGCGCGAACCGGAACCGGCGAAGCCGCGCCCGGACGGCCTGCCGACCTACGACATCAACCTGATCGGCGAGTACAACATCGCCGGCGAGTTCTGGCACGTCGCACCGCTGTTCGACGAACTCGGCTACCGCATCCTGTGCACGCTGTCCGGCGATTCCCGCTTCCACGAGGTGCAGACCATGCACCGGGCGAAGGTGAACATGGTGGTCTGCGCCAAGGCCCTGCTCAACGTCGCCCGCAAGATGCAGGAAAACTACGGCCAGCCCTACTTCGAAGGCAGCTTCTACGGCGTCCAGGACGTCTCCAACGCGCTGCGCGACTTCGCCCGGCTGATCGGCGACCCCGACCTGATCGCCCGCACCGAGGCGGTGATCGCCCGCGAGGAAGCCAAGGCGCACGCCGCGCTCGAACCCTGGCGCGCCCGCCTCAAGGACAAGCGCGTCCTGCTCTACACCGGCGGCGTCAAGTCGTGGTCGATCGTCTCCGCGCTGCAGGATCTCGGCATGAAAGTCGTTGCCACCGGTACCAAGAAATCGACCGAAGAGGACAAGGCGCGCATCCGCGAACTGATGGGCGAGGACACCAAGATGATCGACGACGGCAGCCCGAAGGCGCTGTTGTCGACCTATCACGAGTATAAGGCCGACATCCTGATCGCCGGGGGGCGCAACCTGTACACCGCACTGAAGGCGCGCATTCCCTTCCTCGACATCAACCAGGAGCGCGAATTCGGCTACGCCGGCTACGCCGGCATGAGCGAACTCGCCCGCCAGCTCGCCCTGTCGATGGAAAGCCCGGTGTGGGCCGCGGTCAGGAAACCGGCGCCGTGGGCGAAAGGCGTTTCGGGAACGGCGCTGGCGGCCTGAACCGGCTTCAGCCGTTTGCCGGCGCCGGTCGGTCCGCGCCGGCGGCGTCCGCTGCCTGTGTCTCGCGCTTGCCGACGATCTGCCGGTTCCACTTGTCGTTGGAGGCGCCGAGGATTTCCTGCAGGCGGAAGAAGTATTTTTCGACCAGTTCCGGCGGACTTGCCTCGTCGAGGACGAAATCCGCCTCGCGTTGCAGATCCATCAGCGCGTAGTAGGTCATGCGCTCGTGTATCCACAATTCGGCAGGCTTGCGCAGGCCTTCGACCGAGCTCAACACGCCGCTGCCGGCGGAAACCAGCAGGATGACGACGCTGATCGCCGCGGCGGACTCCGGAAATTTCAGTGCCAGCCCGGCGAGCAGAGCCGACAGCGAAGTCAGCAGGAAGACCGCGTAACGCAGCCGGCGATGCAGGCGCTTGTGCTTTTCCGACTCCGCCTTGAAGACCTTCACCTTGTCGGCGATTTGATCGAGCAGGAACTGACGTTTGTCCATGGCGTTTCCCCCTCTCCGCTGGCGGCGAACATGACATTGGGCAGCGCCGGGGCGGCTTGGTTCAAAGTGCTGCCAATGGCTTGGCTGCTGGCTTGCGGCGGAAATCTTCATGGCTTGCTGCGATCGCTATTGGCCAGTCTCTTGTCATGCGGCATGATGCGATCATTTGTCGGCGCTCGCCGCTATCCCTCTGGATGCTCATGGTCATGAATCGCGAATCCGCTCAACCCAGTCTCGGTGCCATCTTTCAACAGGCGATTGCGCTGCACCAGGCCGGGCGCCTGCCTGATGCGCTGGAGGCTTACCAGCACGTCATCGGCCACATTCGGCAATACGTCGAGGCTTTCCTCAACGCCGGCAGCCTGCTGGAACGGTTTGGCCAGTTGGCCGAGGCGCTGCAGAATTACGACGCGGCGATCGCGCTGCAGCCGGCGATTCCCGATAGTCACTGCCTGCGCGGCAACCTGCTGTTCCGCCTGCACCGTTTCGACGAGGCGCTGGCTGCTTACGAGCGGGCGATTTCCCTGTGCCCCGGCTTTCCCGAAGCGCTGCTCAACCGCGGTCTGCTGTTGGCGCATCTGGGCCGTGTCGACGAGGCGCTGAGCAGCTACACGCGGGCGATCGAGAGCAAGCCCGATTATCTCGGCGCCCACCTCAATCGCGGCCAGTTGCTCAAGGAGTTGCGGCGTTTCGACGAGGCGCTGGCGAGCTACGAGCAGGCGCTGCGTATCGACCCGAACGCCGCTGACGTCCATAACAACCGTGGCATCCTGCTCGGCGAACTGCGCCAGCACGAGGCGGCGCTCGCCAGTTACCGGCAGGCCATTGCGCTGCGCCCCGATCATGGCGACGCCCATCTCAATCTCGGCGTCCTGTTCGCCGAACTCGACCAGGTCGACGAGGCGCTGGCCAGTTACGACCGGGCGCTGGCGATTCGCCCCGATTACCCGATGGCCTTGAACAACAAGGCGATCCTGCTCAAGGAGTGCGGGCGCTTTGCCGAGGCGCAGGCCTGCTGCGAGCGGGCGCTCCGCCTCCAGCCGGATTTTGCCGAAGCCCAGTACACGCGCGCCGAATTGCTGCTGCTCACCGGGGATTATGCCCGCGGCTGGCCGCTCTTCGAGGCGCGCTGGCAGAGCCGCTACCGTCCCGGGACATCGCCTCTGGCCGCAACGCCGCTTTGGACCGGTGAGCCGCTGGCGGGAAAAACCCTGCTGATCGAACCGGAAGTCGGCTTCGGCGACCAGATCATGTTCGCGCGCTATGCCCGTCTGGCCGAACAGCAGGGCGCCCGGGTCCTGCTCCTGGCATCGGCGCCGCTATGCGAGCTGTTTACCACCCTGGGCGGGGCGATTACCGTGCTGGAAGATGGCCATGGGGCACCGCTGGTCGATTTTCGCTGCCCGATCATGAGCCTGCCGCACGCGCTGCGCACGATGCCGGACCGCGTGCCGGCGGTCTTCCCTTATTTGGGCGTGCCAGCAGCGCGCCGGGCACTCTGGCGCGGGCGCCTGGGCGCGGCGCGGGCGCCGCGTATCGGGCTGGTCTGGTCGGGGGCGGCGGACCGCTACCAGGACCGCAATCCGCGCACCGCGCGCAGCCTGTCGTTGGCCGCCCTCGCCCCGCTGCTGTGCCTGCCTTTTGCTTTCCATGCCCTGCACAAGGAGATCGCGCCGGGCGACGCCGAAACCCTGGCCGCCTTCCCGGCGCTGACCAGCCATGTCGGCGAACTGAGCGATTTCGCCGATACCGCCGCCCTGATCGCCGAAATTGACCTGGTCATCGCCGTCGATACCGCGGTCGCTCATCTGGCCGGCGCGCTCGGCAAGCCCCTGTGGGTGATGCTGCCTTGGGCAACCGACTACCGCTGGCAGGCGAGCGGCGAGACGACGCCGTGGTATCCCGCCGCCAGGCTGTTCCGGCAAAGCCGGGCCGGGGACTGGGAAGGTGTCGTCGAGCGGGTGGGCGAGGCGCTGGCAGATGAATTCGGGGTGAACGCGCGCCTCAGGTGAGGTTCAGGTGGGGGCGCGCAGAATGCAGTCATGGTCGATGCAGGCAGCAGCGGCATCGTCCCCGACAGAGCAGAAACCAGCCATCCACTTCACGCCCCTTCGGGCGCCCAAGGAGCAGACCATGAAATTCCGCGACACCGTATTCTTCCGCGAACTGCTTGCCGTCGTCCTCGGCAGCGGCCTGCTGATCGCCAGCTTCACCTTCGTTGCCGTTCCCTATAGCCTGGGTCCGGCCAACGTCGTTCTCCATCTGACCTGAGTCGCCCGCCGGCAGGCTCCCGCCGGGGCGGGAGCCGCAAGCGATGCGCTCAGGGATGGGAAGGACGCCTTACTTTTTGGCCGTTTTCACCGTCAGATGCGGGTCGACCGGTGGCACGACGCTGCTGCCCGCGGTCATCGGCAGGCGCGGCATCGTCTGTTGCGGGAAATTGCCGCCCAGGCTGCCGAGGAAAGCGACCAGATCCTTGACCTGGGCCGGGGTCAGTTCCTTGTTCAACTGCGTTTTGGCCATCAAGCGCACCGCTTCGTCGAGGGTCGCCACCGCGCCGTTGTGCAGGTAGGGTGCGGTCAGTGCGACGTTGCGCAGGGTCGGCACCCGCCACAGGTGGCGGTCGCTGTCCTTGCCGGTCACCGAGTGGCGGCCGGTGTCGGCGAGCAGGTCGTACTTCTTGTCGTACTCACTGCCGGCGATGTTGGGGAACTTCATGAAGAAGCCCTCGCCGGCGGGCAGCGCCGGACCGCTGAAGTTGGCGCCCATGTGGCAGGCATTGCAGCCGACTTCGGCAAAGGTCTGCATGCCGCGTAGCTGTTGCGCGTCGAGCGCCTTTTTGTCGCCGCGGACGTAGCGGTCGTACGGCGTGTCGGGGGTGATCAGCGTGCGCTCGTAGGCGGCAATCGCCTTCGCCACGTTATCCATGGTGAGGGGCTCGCGGGATTCCGGGAAAGCCGCCTTGAACAGCGGCAGATAGTCGGGAATCGCCTGCAGCCGCTCGATCGCCACCTTGGCGTCGCTCATCCCCATCTCGATCGGATTGGTGATCGGCCCTTTGGCCTGGTCCTCCAGCGTCGCCGCGCGGCCATCCCAGAACTGGGCAGAGAGGAAGGCGGCGTTCCAGACGCTGGGCGCGCTGCGTCCGCCGCGTGCGTCGTGCATGCCGATCGAGTTCGGCCGGTTGTCGTCGCCGCCACCCATCACGTTATGGCAGGAATTGCATGACAGCGTGCCGTGTTCGGACAAGCGCGGATCGAAAAACAGGGTCTTGCCCAGTTCCACCTTGGCCGCCGTCTGCGGGTTGTCGGCCGGGCTCGGCGCCTGTTTCGGCAGCGCTTCCCATTGCTGGGCAAGCGCCGTGAGGGGGAGGGCAAACATTGCACAGAGGGTCAGGTTCATTACCGTTTTTTTCATGGGTTTCACTCCTGGATCGTTGGTCTGAAAGGGGCAAGGTTCCATGCTGTCTTCATCCACGCTTGCTGTTTTCTGGCGGATAGGCTGGCAAAAACAGAACGTTGCGACATCGAAGATTGCATATCGCATATGAACGAGGGGTGAATTTTGGCCGGCTGCTGAGCGCTCGAGCGCCCCGCCATCTGCTACCGGATGGCGCCGGGACGCCGTTTCCGCGGGCCAGCGATGACGCGCAAGTGGGCTGCACTGACCAATGGCGTAATGATTGCATCGTCATGTCCGGCTAAGCTGTACTCAGGGTTTTCAACAAAGGAAATGTCATGCGACACGCTCAACACCACTCAGCCGCCAGCACGGACGGCGATCTCGCGCAGTACGCCGAGGGCATTGCCCGGATGCAGCGGGCGCTGCAGCGCATCTATGCCAACAAGCAGGCGATCAGCGAGAGCCTGCTGCGTTCCGCGGCAGCCTTGCGCCGCATTTCGGCGGCGGAAGAGGGACGCTGTGGCGCCGAGTCGTCTTCCTGCTGACGGCGTGTTGGCGGATGCGCCATGCCGGTGCATTGTCCATCATCGCCCTTGTCGGGTTTGTGACACGAGCTGTGTTTTCAAGTTGTTGTTTTGATTGATTTGTTTTCTTGGCGCGTTCATTGCTTTGAGGTGGGCAATCTCTGAGGAGTGTTGCCCACATGGCCGAAATCATCCAATCCAAGAAGGCGCTGGCAGTGAATCCGTTGAAGGTGAGCCAGCCGGTTGGCGCGTCGCTGGCGTTTCTCGGGCTCAACCGCAGCCTGCCGCTGATGCATGGTTCGCAGGGGTGCACGGCCTTCGGCAAAGTGTTCTTCGTGCGCCATTTCCGTGAGCCGATCCCGCTGCAGACGACGGCGATGGATCAGGTGTCGTCGATCATGGGCGCCGACGAGAACGTGGTCGAGGCCTTGCGTACGCTTTCCGACAAGAGCAAGCCGGACATCATCGGCCTGGTGACGACCGGTCTGTCGGAGACGCAGGGCACCGACATCCTGCGCACGGTCAAGGAATTCCGCGCCGCCCATCCGGAGTTCGCTGGCGTGGCGGTGGTCCCGGTCAATACGCCGGATTATCTGGGTTGCCTGGAAAGCGGCTTCGCGCTGGCGGTCGAGGCGCTGATCCGGACGCTGGTGCCGGCAAGCGATTGCGCCGGGCGGCGGCCGAAGCAGGTCAATGTGCTGGCCTCGGCGATGCTGACGCCGGGCGACATCGAGGCGATCAAGGAGTGGGTCGAGGCCTTCGGCCTGCGCCCGGTGGTGGTTCCGGACATCGGTGATTCGCTCGACGGTCATCTGGTCGAGGCCGAGTATTCGGCACTCACCATCGGCGGCACGCCGCGCGTCGAGATCGAGGCGCTGGGCGAGTCGGCGGCGACCCTGGTGGTCGGGCCGTCGCTGGTCAAGGCCGCTGACATTCTCAAGGAACGCACCGGCGTTCCCGATTTCCGCTTCACCGGCCTGATGGGGCTCGACGATTGCGATGCCTTCACCCAGGCGCTGGCGGAGATTTCCGGGCGCGAGGTGCCGGCGAAGGTGGAACGGCAGCGTGCCCAGTTGCAGGACGCGATGGTCGACAGCCATTTCATGCTCGGCTTCGCGCGCATCGCGCTCGCCGCCGATCCCGACCTGCTCGGCATGCAGGTGCGTTTCCTGAGCGGCATGGGCGCCGAAGTGGTGGCGGCGGTCAGCCCGCATCGTCACGAAAGCCTCGCCGCGCTGCCGCTCGCCAAGGTCATCGTCGGCGATCTGGAAGACATGGAAGTGGCGGCGCGCGCCGGCGGCGCGCAATTGGTGATCGCCAACTCGCACGCGGTGGATACCGCGCGCCGGCTCGCGTTGCCGCTGCTCCGGGCAGGCTTCCCGCAGTACGACACGATGGGCGGCTACGCCCGTACCTGGGTGGGTTACCGCGGTTCGCGGCAGGCCCTGTTCGATATCGCCAATTTGATGCTGGGACAACACCATGAACTCGAAGCCTATCGTTCTTTCTACTGGAGCGACGACCGCGATGGCGTCGGACAGCGCCATGTCGTCACGTCGTCTGCAACTGGTCTGGTCCATTAAGCAGGCGCCGCAGGCCGTGTTGCGCGTCGCCTTCGCCTCCACCGACCGGACCCGGGTCAACCAGCACTTCGGCGCCGCCGAGGGTTTCGCCGTCTATGACGTGACGCCGGACAAGGCGACGCTGGTCGGCGTCGCCGAATTCGCCGAGGAGGCGATGGACGGCAACGAAGACAAGCTGCTGGCCAAGGTCGGTTACCTGTCCGGCTGCGCCGCGGTCTATGTCATGGCGATCGGCGCTTCGGCGATCAAGAAGTTGCTGGCCGCAGGCATCCAGCCGATTCGCGTTGGCGAGGTCGATGCCATCGACGACCTGCTGGTCGAGATTTCCGGCGCCATGCGCGACGGCGGCGTGCCCTGGATCGACCGCGCGCTGGCCGCGCAGCGCAAGGACGACGACCGCTTTGCGGCAATGGAAGACGAGGGCTGGCAGGGATGAGCACGCTCCTTGAACACCGCGGCGTCGTGCAGCGGGTGGCCGACGGCAAGGCCGTCATCGCCATGGAAACGAGCGGCTGTTCCTCCTGCGGCCACGGCGGCAGTTGCGGCGTCGGCAAGATGGCGGCGGGGCGCCCGGCGACCCTGCTGACGCTGCCGACCAGCGAGGAGCTGCGACCCGGCGACGTGGTCGCCGTCGTCCTGCCGCAAGGCCGCCTGACCACTTCGGCGCTGCTCGGCTACCTGTTTCCGGCGCTGGCCATGCTGATCGGCGCGGGGCTCGGCAGCAGCCTCGACGGCAGCGACGGCGGTACGGCGATCGGCGCCATGATCGGTTTCCTGATCGCCATCGTGCTCGCCCGCCTGGTCATCGGCCTGATGCCCGGTCTGATGCCGGCACCGCAACTGCTGGCCCGGCCCCAACCCGCAAGAATTTCCCCCAAGGAGTTTCACCATGAGCACTGATCCGATTTTCGAGACCGACTTCATCAAGGAGATGGCGCGCCAGATGCGCGCGCTCGATACCTACGGCACCTACAGCGGGTGGACCGTCGAGCAGATCCTCGACCCCTTCATCATGACCAAGGAACGCAAGGCGACCATCCCGCTGATCGGCGACCCGGACGACGAGACGATTTCGCGCGTCAAGGCGTTCTACAACGCGATCGCCGTGCTGATCGAGAAGGAATGCAAGCTGCTGGCGGTGCCGCTGGTGCACCTGACGCACGAAGGTTTCGGCCGCGCCCTGATCACCGTCGGCAAGCTGGTCGCCGTCGACAAGACCCTGCGCGACGTGCATCGCTTCGGCTTCGCCAGCCTGTCCAAAATGAAGGACGAAGCCGACAAGCTGCTTGGCATCGCCCTCGAGCGCATCGGCCAGTACCCGGCCGTTGCCGGCCTGTGAGGAGACTGCCGTGAGCGACGAGGAACTTGCCGCCCTCGACAAGGAAGTGAAGAAGCTGAAGCGGATCGCTTCCGAATGGGCTTCGCAGATGCACGATCTCGTGGAAGACCGCCTGCCGGCGGCCTACCAGGAGATTCCGGGCATCGCCCAATCGACCTACGACGCCTGCCAGGCCTGGGCCGAAGCCAACCAGCGGCTGCTGGCGGCGCAGAAGGCGCGGGCGGCGGCTTGAGCGCCAGCGGTCACGGGGAGGGGCGATGACGCTGCCCTCCCCGGAAATCGGCGAGTCGCTGTGCCAGGCGCTGCGCGAGCAGGTCGGCAAGCTCGGTCTGTCGATCGGCGACGAGCCGCGCTGGTCGGCCGCCGGCTTCGAGACGGTGCGCGACCCCTTCTCGCAGGAGGAGAGCGTCGTCGCCGTCTGGCGCGGCGGCGAGCGTTTCGGCAAGGCGACCTTCTTCCCGGACGGCCGGGTGTTCGCCGAATACCAGGTGCTGCTGCCGCATCCCGCGCAGTCCGGCGCCTACGTCGATGCCGTGCAGGTCTGGGGGCGGCCCCAGGCCTGGCGCGGCGAAGCGGTCATCGTGGAGTATCCGGCATGAACCTCGACACGCGTTTGATCCTCCTGCACAAGCAGGGTACCAGCGGTCGTTTGCGCTACCTTTGTCTGCCCGACGGCGTTGCCTTGTTTTCTCCCTTGCCGGCGCCGGCGGCGCTGCGCCCGGAAGACTGGTCGCCGACGGTGCAACCGCATCCGGGCGCGCCGTTGCGCGAGGCGGAAACCCGCCTCGGACTGGCCGAAGGAGCGATCGAGGCAGTGCCCGATTTCCACTGCTGGGTCGATACGCCGGCCGGCGACGTGGCGGTGCTGCTCGGCGGCTTCACCAGCATCGATCCCCCGTTCGCCGCTGCCGAGCGGCTGGGCGGTCGTTTCATCACGATTGCCGAGGCGCGCCCGCTGAGCGCCATCGAGCGCGACCTGATGCGGCGCGCTTACGAACACGTCCTGGGTTGATTGTTGCAAAGCCGACAAACCTGGTGCGGCGCAACAATACATTGAATTCAATGGCTTGAGATTGTTCTATGGGATGGCACGGGGCTTGCAATGGATAGCTCATCCACCCCTGGGAGAATTGCCATGATCAATCTGACCCCCGCCGCCACGAAGGCCGTACAACGCTTCATCCGCGGTTCCGAAACGCCGGTTATCGGCCTGCGCCTGATGATCTCCGGCGGCGGCTGTTCCGGCCTGCAGTACGGCATGAAACTGGAGGCCGAGAAGGCCGAGGACGATTGGGAACTCGAGGTCGACGGCGTCAAGCTGCTGGTCGATCCGATGACCATGCCGATGATCGACAACGTCACCATCGACTTCGTCGACACCCTGACCCACACCGGCTTCAAGTTCGACAACCCCAACGCCAGCGCCCAGTGTTCCTGCGGCTCGTCGTTCTCGGTCTGAGGAAACAATCATGTGGGAATATTCTGACAAGGTCCGCGAACACTTCTTCAATCCGCGCAACTCCGGTCCGCTGGAAGAAGCCAACGGCATCGGCGACGTCGGCTCGATCCAGTGCGGCGACGCGTTGCGCCTGATGCTCAAGGTGAACCCGGAAACCGAGGTGATCGAGGACGCGCACTTCCAGACCTTCGGCTGCGGCTCGGCCATCGCTTCGTCGTCGGCACTGACCGAGATGATCAAGGGCATGACGCTGGACGAGGCGCTAAAGGTTTCCAACCAGGACATCGCCGACTTCCTCGACGGTCTGCCGCCGGAAAAGATGCACTGCTCGGTGATGGGCCGCGAAGCCCTGCAGGCCGCCGTCGCCAACTACCGCGGCGAGGAATGGTCGGACGACCATGAAGAGGGCGCGCTGGTCTGCAAGTGCTTCGCCATCGACGCCGTGATGATCGAGGACGTGGTCAAGGCCAACAACCTCAACACGGTCGAGCAGGTCACCTTCTACACCAAGGCGGGCGGCGGCTGCGCGGCCTGTCATGAAGGCATCGAGGAAATCCTCGCCAAGGTCAAGGCCGAGCGCGCCGGTCCTGGCGAAGTCTCGCCGCCGCCGGGCCACCTGCCGGTGCTGCAGGCGGAAGCCGCCAAGCCCGCTGCGGCGCCGAAGCCGGCCGCCAAGCTGTCGCTGGTGCAGAAGATCCGCAAGATCGAAGAAGTGCTGGAAGAGGTCCGTCCGATGCTCCAGCGCGACCACGGCGACATCGAACTGGCCGACGTCCAGGGCAAGAAGATCTACGTCCACCTGAAGGGCGCCTGCTCCGGCTGCATGATGGAAGCGGCAACGCTCGGCGGCGTCCAGCAGAAGATGATCGAGGCCCTCGGCGAACTGGTGCAGGTGCTGCCCGCCTCGCTGATGCCGGCCGAAGCGTAAGTTCAAAAAAAAGACAACGATCCCCCGATCCCAACGGAAATTCTGACAAGGACTGCGCCATGACCCCGATCTATCTGGACAACAATGCGACGACGCGGGTCGATCCCGCCGTCGTCGAGGCCATGCTGCCTTTCTTCACCGAGCATTTCGGCAACGCCTCGTCGATCCATGCCTTCGGCAGCGAAGTCGGCAAGGCGCTGAAAAAGGCGCGCGGCCAGGTGCAGGCGCTGCTCGGCGCCGAGCACGACTCGGAAATCATCTTCACCTCCTGCGGCACCGAGTCCGACTCGACCGCCATCCTGTCGGCGCTCAAGGCGCAGCCGGAACGCAACACGGTGATCACCACCGTCGTCGAGCACCCGGCGATCCTGACGCTCTGCGAATGGCTGGAGAAGGAAGGCTACATCGTCCACAAGCTGAAAGTGGACAAGAAGGGCCGCATCGACATGGACGAGTACAAGTCGCTGCTCCATGACCGCGTTGCCGTCGTCTCGGCGATGTGGGCCAACAACGAGACCGGTACCATCTTCCCGGTCGAGGAAATGGCCGAACTCGCCGCCGCCAAGGGCATCATGTTCCATACCGACGCGGTGCAGGCCGTAGGCAAGATTCCCATCGACCTGAAGAACAGCAAGATCGACATGCTCTCGCTGTCCGGCCACAAGCTGCACGCGCCGAAAGGCATCGGCGTTCTCTACCTGCGTCGCGGCTGCCGTTTCCGGCCGCTGCTGCGCGGCGGCCACCAGGAACGCGGCCGTCGTGCCGGCACCGAGAACTCGGCCTCCATCGTCGCCCTCGGCATGGCCTGCGAACAGGCGATGCAGCACATGGCCACCGAGAACACCGAAGTCCGCCGCCTGCGCGACAAGCTGGAGCAGGGCATCCTGAGCCAGATCACGCACTGCTTCCCGACCGGCGACGTCAGCAACCGCCTGCCCAATACCAGCAACATTGCCTTCGAATACATCGAGGGTGAAGCGATCCTGCTCCTGCTCAACAAGCTGGGCATCGCCGCCAGCTCCGGCTCCGCCTGCACCTCGGGCTCGCTCGAACCGTCGCACGTGATGCGGGCGATGGGCATTCCCTACACCGCCGCCCACGGCACCATCCGCTTCTCGCTGTCGCGTTACAACACCGAAGCCGAAGTGGATCGGGTGATCGAAGCGGTACCACCGATCATCGCCCAGTTGCGCAAACTGTCGCCGTACTGGGGCGAAAAGGGCCCTTCCGCCAACCCGGAAGCGGCTTTTGCACCGACTTACGCGTAAGCGTTTACCGAGTCTCTCTCAGTGGTAACTTCAGGCCTCGGAAGCGATTCCGGGGCCTTTTTTTGGTGCGGGTTGGGGTTATTTGAACTGCTGTGTTCTGCGCCTGGCGGGCGGGCGTGTTTGGTCGACTAATCGCTGGGATCTGTTGTTGCCCGGCGGGCGGCTTTGGTTTTTTGACTGCCGGATTCCGCGCCTGACGCGCGGGCGTACTTTCTTCTTGTTTCGCCAAGAAGAAAGTAGCCAAAGAAGAAGGCGACCCTAGGTCGGCGCCCGCTGCGCGGGCCCCCTGCGCTACTCGCCGTTGGCGGGGGCTGCGCAACTCGGGGCTTTGCCCCTCAGACAGTGCTCGCCCTTTATCCGCCAACGCCTGCGTTGCTCGGCACCTCCCAAGGGGCCCGGAAAACCGAGCGCTGCTGAGAGAGTCATGATTTAAACCTTGGCCATTCAGCAGAGACGCCTTTTGGGGCCCCCTTGTGGAGCGCCGAGCAACGGAGAAGGGCCGCAAAAAGGGGGCAGGCTCAAATTATCTACAAGGGGCCCGGTACACCGAATGCAGTTTTTCGGATTTCGGGGCAGTTGACCGTGAGGGTTTCGTGGCGAAGGGTTTTGGCGTTGCATTGGATCGTGACTGGCTCCTATCGACCCTCAACCGTCCTACGTGCCACCCCGGCTTCTGCGGCTGGTGACAGAGTAGACCGGTCGTTCATGGCGACCGCTCACCGGCAAGTCGTCGGCCAAAGCCGTCATTCGCCCCATGGACAGACTTAGGCAGTAACGCGCTGGTTAGCTGTCACTCAGCCAAGAAGGCCTCGAATAGCAGCTTTCTCAGGACGTCGACAGTACAGGAGAGATTCTGACGCCATTGATATGGATGGCATAATTGGGGAAATTTGTTGTCGAACTTGATTTCGACCTTCCAACCCAACTACTCCTTTTAAGGGACTACGAGCCAGATGGAATTAACATTCTTCAAGATAAGAGGTGAAACCTTTTCTGGAAGTAAGAAGCAGGCGGTCTATCTATCGATCAATAATTGGGACGACTACAGCTTTAAAACAACATTCTATTTGACCGTATTTGACGAGGATGGGAATAGGCACAACATTGGTGACGTAAAAATCGGATACGTCAATCAGCCCCATGGCTGGACAGAAACTTTGTTACCAAGCGAACCATTCGGAGGGCTGGGTGAAGGGTTTTTCTCATTAGGGCAAAGCGCTCAGTACTACTCACGAGTATGTGATTTACCGATCCGGCTTCGCCGCGCACTTCTCTCAGGTCTTCGTGACGTTGTGCAAAGTAACGATACCTTAGTCGCTGCAAAGGAGCAGCGAGTTTTTGAAGACTCTTTGCTTCGTACTATTAACTTCTCAACCATATCTGAGCAATTTAAACGCATTCTCGGGGGAGGCGTCACGCTAACTCCATTTTATTTTGCCTATGAGGCGCCAAGTACAGAAATTCGTGCAGGATTTAATCTTATCTTTGAAGTACAGCGTGACATCAAGCCATCGAGAAACATACATGTCCTAATTGGTCGAAATGGCATCGGCAAGACGACTCTACTGAATGGAATGATTACCACTCTTGTGGATTCGGTGCAGAACTCAAAAACAACAGGGCATTTCTTTGATTTGTCTGATGGAAAAGTCGTACCTATCCACAAAAAATTTTTTTCGCGCGTTGTATCCATTTCGTTTAGTGCATTTGATCCTTTTACCCCGCCAACCGAGCGTGAAGATACCGTCGACGAAATAAAGTACTCCTACATTGGGCTCAAAGCAGTATCTGAAGAAAATGGAGAAAGAAAATATGCTCATAAGGATCTACTGTCGTTATCTGGCGATTTCCTATCTAGCCTAGACGGCTGTTTTGGATTAACTGTAAAGCGCCAGCAGTGGAAGGAGGCCATTGGCTTTTTGGAGTCTGATTCGAACTTTGAGGATATGAATCTTTGCAGGCTTCTCGAAGTCGATGATCAGGCCCAACTACAGAAGCTTGCCCAGAACTCCTTTATGAAAATGAGTTCAGGACACGCCATTGTGCTGCTGACGATGACCAAACTTGTGGAAAGGGCTGAAGAGAAGACCTTGGTTATTATTGATGAGCCCGAAAGTCATCTACATCCCCCCTTATTGTCAGCTTTTACGAGGGCCCTCTCTGACTTGCTCAACAAAATTAATGGCGTAGCTATTATCGCAACGCATTCTCCCGTCGTGCTGCAGGAAGTTCCGAAAGTCTGCGTATGGAAACTGTTCAGAAAAAAGCTTGAAAGCGACTCAGTTCGACCAGAAATAGAAACATTCGGGGAAAATGTAGGTGTTTTGACACGAGAGGTATTTGGTTTAGAGATTACAAAGTCGGGGTTTTATGCATTGCTCTCTCAATCCGTAGCAGAATTAAAAAGCTACGACCAAATTGTCTCCGAATACGGCGGTCAGTTAGGTTTTGAGGCCAGAGCCTTACTCCGAGCTCTAATCGCTAACCGGGATCATTCATTAAGGGCCTCATAATGCGTCGTGTTCCCAAGCCTACAACCGGTGCACTGGAGTTTTTCTTGACCTGCATCAGTGGTTTCGCCAGCGAAGATATTAGGAAACGATTGACAAATATTAGCCCTGATATTTTGGCAGCGGCCGTAAACTATGATGAAAATGCTAGCCTACCAAGGGAGGCCCCCCGGCTCTGCCGGGGAGGCAGTAGACGTTTGACGTATTCGGGAGTCCATCGGAGGAAACTCCCCTTCGTGAGCCGCCAAGCACATGAAAGGGAGAATCACGATGGACGAATTCGAGA
>JAFIHA010000059.1 GCA_017848965.1 Dechloromonas aromatica (nom. nud.)
GCAGTTCTACTTCCGCACGACCGACGTGACCGGCGCGATCTCGCTGCCGGAAGGCACGGAAATGGTCATGCCGGGCGACAACGTGGCGATGACGGTCAAGCTGATCGCCCCGATCGCCATGGAAGAAGGTCTGCGCTTCGCGATCCGCGAAGGCGGCCGTACCGTCGGTGCCGGTGTCGTCTCCAAGATCATCGAGTAAGCGTTCTTTTGTTCAATCCGGGGTGGCGGCCCTCGCTGCCCCATCGTTCTTTTTGAAAGCCAAAAAATGCAAAGCCAGAAAATCCGTATCCGCCTGAAGGCCTTCGACTATCGCCTGATCGACCAGTCCGCTCAGGAAATCGTCGAGACCGCCAAGCGTACCGGCGCCGTCGTTCGTGGTCCCGTGCCGCTGCCGACCCGCAAGCAGCGTTTCGACATCCTGCGTTCGCCGCACGTCAACAAGGCTTCGCGCGATCAGCTCGAAATCCGCACCCACCTGCGCCTGATGGACATCGTCGATCCGACCGACAAGACGGTCGATGCGCTGATGAAGCTGGACCTGCCGGCTGGCGTGGACGTCGAAATCAAGTTGCAGTAACTGTGGTCTTGCGGATATAATCCGCTGTTTTCGGGGGTGGCCGGTGACGGCTACCCATTTGTTGTTTTACATCGACCGGCCAATCGCAGCCGGCGATGAGGAGAATAACCATGAGTCTAGGCCTTGTTGGTCGCAAGGTTGGCATGACTCGCATTTTTGCCGAGGATGGTGCGTCCATTCCGGTAACTGTGCTTGACGTGTCCAACAACCGCGTGACCCAAGTCAAAACGCCGGAAGTCGATGGCTATGCAGCCGTCCAGGTCGCTTTCGGTCAGCGCCGTGCCTCCCGTGTTTCCAAGCCCCTTGCTGGCCATCTGGCCAAGGCGGGCGTTGAAGCCGGGCACGTGCTCAAGGAATTCCCGGTTACCGCCGAGCAGCTCGCCAATTTCAAGGCGGGTGATCAGGTTGCCGTCACCATCTTTGCCGAAGGGCAGAAGGTTGATGTCACCGGTACCTCGATCGGTAAGGGTTTCCAAGGCGGTATCAAGCGTCACAACTTCTCTTCCAACCGTGCATCCCACGGTAACTCGGTGTCGCACAATGCGCCGGGTTCCATCGGTATGGCGCAAGATCCGGGGCGTGTTTTCCCGGGTAAGCGCATGGCTGGCCATCTGGGCGACGAGCAGTCGACGACCCAGGGTTTGACCATCGTTCGCGTTGATGCCGAGCGGCAACTGTTGCTGGTCAAGGGCGCCGTGCCTGGCGCCAAGGGTTCCGACGTCGTCGTGCGTCCGGCAGTCAAGGCTTAAGGGGGCGTCATGGAACTGAAGGTTATCAACGAACAAGGTCAGGAAGCTGCCAAGCTGCAGGCTTCCGACGTGCTGTTCGGTCGCGATTACAACGAGGCTCTGGTTCACCAGATCGTCGTCGCCTATCAGGCGAATGCTCGTTCCGCCGACAGCAAGCAGAAGGACCGCTCCGAAGTCCGTCACACCACCACCAAGCCGTGGCGCCAGAAGGGTACCGGTCGTGCCCGTTCGGGTTCGAACGGTTCGCCGCTGTGGCGTGGGGGCGGTCGGATTTTTCCGAACTCTCCGGATCAGAACTACGGTCAGAAGGTCAACAAGAAGATGTTCCGCGCCGGTATGGCGGCGATCCTCTCCGAATTGGCGCGTCAGGACCGTCTCGTCGTGATCGACGACCTCGCCGTCGAAGCGCCGAAGACCAAGCTGTTCGCCCAGAAGCTGAAGGGCATGGGTCTCGAAGGCAATCTGCTGGTGGTTACCGACGAACTGAACGAGAACCTCTACCTGTCGTCGCGCAATCTGCCGAACGTGCTGGTCCTTGAAGCGCAGGAAGCCGATCCGGTTTCGCTGATCCGCTTTGCCAAGGTGCTGGTCACCAAGAATGCCGTGGCCAAATTCGAGGAGATGTGGGGATGAACCAGGAACGTCTGATGCAGGTGCTGCTGGCACCGCAAATCTCCGAAAAGGCGACCTTTGTTGCCGAGAAGAACGAGCAGGTGATTTTCCGTGTCGCCTCCGATGCGACCAAGCCGGAAATCAAGGCTGCCGTCGAACTGCTGTTCAAGGTCGAAGTCGAGTCGGTGCAAACCCTGAACGTCAAGGGCAAGGTCAAGCGCTTCAAGGGCGCCACCGGTCGTCGCAAGGGCTGGAAAAAGGCCTTTGTCTGCCTCAAGGCCGGCCAGGAAATCAATTTTGTCGAAGGGGGTAACGCGTAATGGCGCTCGTTAAAGTCAAACCGACTTCCCCGGGGCGTCGTGCTGTTGTTCAGGTGGTTAACGCCAATCTGCACAAGGGCAAGCCGTTCGCCGGCCTGGTCGAGTCCCAGTCCAAGAATTCCGGTCGCAACAACAACGGTCGCATCACCGTTCGCCATCAAGGCGGCGGTCACAAGCAGGCCTATCGCGTGATCGATTTCAAGCGCAACAAGGATGGCATTCCGGGCAAGGTTGAACGCCTCGAGTACGATCCCAACCGCACTGCCAACATCGCTCTCGTTTGCTACGCCGACGGCGAGCGCCGTTACATCATCGCTAACAAGGGCATGGTCGTCGGCCAGCAGGTGCTGAGCGGTTCCGAAGCGCCGATCAAGTCGGGCAACGCGCTGCCGATCCGGAACATTCCGGTTGGTACGACCATTTGCTGCGTCGAGATGCTGCCGGGCAAGGGCGCCCAGATCGCCCGTTCGGCCGGCACCTCGGTCCAGTTGCTGGCCCGTGAAGGCACCTATGCCCAGATTCGTCTGCGCTCCGGTGAAGTGCGCCGCGTGCATGTCGAGTGCCGCGCCACCATCGGTGAAGTCGGCAACGAAGAGAACAACCTGCGCAAGATCGGCAAGGCCGGTGCGCAGCGTTGGCGTGGCATTCGCCCGACCGTCCGCGGTACCGCGATGAACCCGATCGACCACCCGCACGGTGGTGGTGAAGGCAAGACCGGTGAAGGCCGTGTGCCGGTTAACCCGTGGGGTCAGCCGACCAAGGGCTATCGTACTCGCAGCAACAAGCGCACGAACAGCATGATCGTTCAGCGCCGTCATAAGCGTTAAGGGGTAGGAAATGGGACGTTCTCTCAAAAAGGGCCCGTTTGTTGATGCGCACCTGATCGACAAGGTCGAAGCAGTTCGCGCCACCAACGACAAGCGCCCGATCAAGACCTGGTCGCGTCGTTCGACGATCCTCCCCGAGTTCATCGGCCTGACGATTGCGGTCAACAATGGCAAGCAGCATATTCCGGTGTTCGTCACCGAGAACATGGTCGGTCACAAGCTCGGCGAGTTTTCGCTGACCCGGACGTTCAAGGGTCACACCGCCGGCAAGAAGGCCAAGAAGTAAGGAGCTGACATGGAAACTCGTGCAAGTTTGCGGGGCGTACGCCTCTCCGCGCAAAAGGGCCGTCTGGTGGCGGATCTGGTGCGTGGCAAGCCGGTTGGTCAGGCTCTCAACATCCTGGCTTTCAGCCCGACCAAGGGCGCCGGCATCCTCAAGAAGGTTCTCGAGTCGGCGATCGCCAACGCGGAACACAACGATGGCGCCGATATCGACGAACTGACGGTGAAGACCATCTACGTCGAAAAAGGCATGGTGCTCAAGCGCTTCACCGCGCGCGCCAAGGGTCGTGGCAACCGGATCAGCAAGCCGACCTGCCACATCTATCTGACCGTTGGTAACTAAGGAAGAGCCATGGGACAGAAAATTCATCCGACTGGCTTCCGTCTGGCCGTCACCAAGAACTGGAGTTCGCGTTGGTTCGCCAACAGCAAGGACTTCCCCGGCATGCTGCAGGAAGACGTCAAGGTTCGTGAGTACCTGAAGCGTAAGCTGGCGCATGCCTCCGTGGGTCGTGTCACCATCGAGCGTCCGGCGAAGAACGCCCGCGTCACCGTGTATTCCGCCCGTCCGGGCGTGGTCATCGGCAAGAAGGGCGAGGACATCGAAACCCTGCGTACGGATCTTCAGCGCATCATGGGCGTTCCCGTCCATGTGTCGATCGAGGAAATCCGCAAGCCGGAAATCGATGCCCAGCTGATTGCCGACTCGATCGCTCAGCAGCTCGAAAAGCGCATCATGTTCCGTCGCGCCATGAAGCGGGCGATGCAGAACGCCATGCGCCTCGGTGCCCAGGGTATCAAGGTGATGAGCGCCGGTCGTCTGAACGGTGCTGAAATCGCCCGTAGCGAATGGTATCGCGAAGGTCGTGTGCCCCTGCACACCCTGCGCGCCGACATCGACTACGCAACCTCGGAAGCGCTGACCACCTACGGCATCATCGGTATCAAGGTCTGGGTTTACAAGGGCGACATGCTCGATCGCAACGAGCAGCCGGTGGCTGAAGAGCCGGCGGCCGAAGAGCGTCGCCCGCGGCGTGCCCCGGGCAAGCCGGAAGGCGACAAGCCGCGTACCCGCACGGTCAAGAAGAATGACGGTGCAGGCGACCCGGCCAAGCGCGTAAGAAAGGCAGGTGCTTAACATGTTGCAACCGAATCGTCGCAAGTTCCGCAAGGAACATAAGGGGCGTAACGAAGGCCTCGCCACCCGCGGCACCGAAGTGTCGTTTGGCGAATGGGGTCTGAAGGCGACCGGTCGCGGTCGCTTGACGGCTCGCCAGATTGAAGCCGCTCGTCGGGCGATGACCCGCCATATCAAGCGCGGTGGTCGCATCTGGATCCGCATCTTCCCGGACAAGCCGATTTCCAAGAAGCCGGCTGAAGTTCGTATGGGTAACGGTAAGGGTAATCCGGAATACTGGGTTGCCGAAATCCAGCCGGGCAAGGTGCTCTACGAGATGGACGGTGTCAATGAAGCGCTGGCGCGTGAAGCTTTCGCGCTTGCCGCAGCCAAGCTGCCGATTTCCACCACCTTCGTGACGCGTCATCTGGGGTAATCATGAAAGCTAGTGAACTGAGAACCAAGAGCGTGGACGAGCTCAAGGCGGAATTGCTTGAACTGCTGAAGGCCCAATTCGGCCTGCGCATGCAACTGGCGACGCAGCAGCTCTCCAATACCAGCCAAATGGCAAAGGTGCGTCGCGACATTGCGCGTGTGCGTACCCTGATTCGTGAAAAGGCGGTGCAGCAATGAGCGAAAACAACAGCGTCAAGCGTACCCTGATTGGTCGCGTCGTCAGCGACAAGATGGAAAAGACGGTGACCGTGCTGGTTGAGCGCAAGGTCAAGCACCCCGTTTACGGCAAGGTCATGATCCGCTCTAAGAAGTATGCGGCGCATAACCAGGACAACCTGGCCCGGGCCGGCGATCTCGTCGAGATCGTCGAAACCCGTCCGCTGTCGAAGACCAAGTCTTGGGCTGTGACCAGCGTTCTGGAAAAGGCAGTCGTTATTTGATGCTTTTTTTCAAAACTGCTTGCGCGTAACGAAAGGAAGCCGGTATAATCCGGCTTCTTTTTTGCGGCCATGGCTGTTCTTGGCGGCAAATCTGTCAGACCCTAACGGGTTCCAAGACTGACCGCGCAGCGGATTAAGTTGGAGTTAAATTAAATGATTCAGATGCAGACGACACTGGATGTCGCCGATAACACCGGCGCACGTTCGGTAATGTGTATCAAGGTGTTGGGCGGCTCAAAGCGCCGCTACGCCGGTATTGGCGACATCATCAAGGTCAGCATCAAAGATGCTGCCCCGCGTGGTCGGGTCAAGAAGGGTGATGTCTATAACGCCGTGGTGGTTCGTACCGCCAAGGGTGTGCGTCGTCCGGACGGTTCCCTGGTGCGCTTCGATGGCAATGCCGCGGTGCTTCTCAACAACAAGCTCGAGCCGATCGGCACGCGCATCTTTGGGCCGGTGACCCGCGAACTGCGGACCGAGCGCTTCATGAAGATCGTGTCGCTGGCGCCGGAAGTGCTGTAAGGAGGCTGGAGATGGAAAAAATTCGCAAAGGCGACGAAGTCATCGTCGTGACGGGCAAGGACAAGGGCAAGCGCGGTACGGTTGCGCGTCGCGTCGATGCCGAGCACCTGGTCGTGGAAGGTGTGAATCGTGCCAAGAAGCACGTCAAGCCGAATCCGATCAAGGGTGTTCAGGGCGGTATCGTCGACAAGGACATGCCGATCCATATCTCTAATGTTGCGCTGTTCAATCCGGCAACCAAGAAGGCCGACCGCGTCGGTATCCGGGTGCTGGAAGATGGTCGCAAGGTTCGCGTGTTCAAATCGAACGGCGAACTGGTGAATGCTTAAGGGGTAGTCATGGCGCGTTTGCAGCAATATTACAAAGACAGCGTGGTTGCCGAATTGACCAAGCAGTTCGGTTACAAGTCCGTCATGGAAGTGCCGCGCATCACCAAGGTCACCCTGAATATGGGTGTGGGTGAGGCGGTCGCCGACAAGAAGGTTCTTGAGAACGCCGTTGGCGACATGCAGAAGATTGCCGGCCAGAAGCCGGTGACCACCAAGGCCCGCAAGTCGATCGCTGGTTTCAAGATTCGTGACGGCTATCCGATCGGTTGCATGGTGACCCTGCGCGGTCCGCGCATGTTCGAATTCCTCGATCGCCTGGTCACCATCGCCCTGCCGCGCGTGCGCGACTTCCGCGGTGTGGCTGGCAAGGGTTTCGACGGCCAGGGCAACTACAACATGGGTGTCAAAGAGCAGATCATCTTCCCGGAAATCGAGTACGACAAGATCGATGCGCTGCGTGGCATGAACATCAGTATCACGACGACCGCGAAGACCGATGCAGAAGCGAAAGCCCTGCTCGCCGCGTTCAAGTTCCCGTTCAAGAATTGAGGCAATCATGGCAAAACTTTCTCTGATCAATCGGGAAGAGAAGCGTCGCAAGCTGGTGGCGCAGTTCGCCAAGAAGCGCGCAGCCCTTGACGCGATCATCAACAACGCCGCCCTGTCGGACGAAGAGCGCTACGAAGCGCGTCTGAAGCTGCAGGCGCTGCCCCGCAACTCGAGCCCCTCGCGTCTGCGCAACCGTTGCCAGATGACGGGTCGTCCGCGTGGTGTGTTCCGTAAATTCGGCCTGTGTCGTCACAAGATCCGTGAGCTCGCTTTCAATGGCGAGATTCCGGGTGTGATCAAGGCTAGCTGGTAATAGGAGATACAGAAATGGCTATGAGCGATCCGATCGCGGATATGCTGACCCGCATCCGCAACGCCCAGCTCGCCGAAAAGGCGTCTGTGTCCATGCCGTCCTCCAAGCTGAAGGTGGCGATTGCCGCCGTGCTCAAGGATGAGGGTTACGTTGAAGATTTCGCAGTTCGCCAGTCCGATGACGGCAAGGCGAACCTGGAAATCGGTCTCAAGTACTACGCCGGTCGTCCGGTCATCGAACGCATCGAGCGTGTTTCCAAGCCTGGTCTGCGGATCTACAAGGGCGCGGAAGACATTCCTCGCGTCATGAACGGTCTGGGTGTTGCCATCGTCTCCACGCCGAAGGGTGTGATGACTGATCGCAAGGCGCGCGCCTCCCGTGTGGGTGGCGAAGTCCTCTGCATCGTGGCATAAGGAGCGAACAAATGTCTCGTGTAGGTAAGAATCCCATTGTTCTGCCGGCCGGTGTCGAAGTGACCATCGGTGAGCAGATCGTCGTCAAGGGGCCGATGGGCACCCTGAAGACGGCCGCCAGCGCGGCGGTCAAGGTCGCCCAGGAAGGCCAGAGCCTCGTCGTCGGCAAGGTGGATGGCGCCGAGAACGGTTCCGCCATGTGGGGAACGATGCGCGCCAACCTGAACAATATGGTGGTCGGCGTTACCAAGGGGTTTGAACGCAAGCTGCAGCTGGTCGGCGTCGGTTATCGCGCCCAGGCTCAAGGCGATGTGCTCAATCTTTCCCTCGGTTTCTCGCATCCGGTCGCGCACAAGATGCCCGCTGGCATCAAGGTTGAGTGCCCGACGCAGACCGAAATTCTGATCAAGGGAGCCGACAAGCAGCAAGTTGGCCAGGTCGCCGCCGAAATTCGTGCGTATCGCAAGCCGGAGCCCTACAAGGGCAAGGGCGTTCGCTACTCCGATGAGGTGGTGGTAATCAAGGAAACCAAGAAGAAGTAAGGGTGGCATATGATTAACAAGAAGGAAGCGCGTCTGCGTCGTGCCCGCAAAACCCGGGCCAAAATCGCCGAGCTGAAGGCTGTTCGTCTGTGCGTCAACCGCACCAACTGCCACATTTACGCCCAGATCATCTCGTCTTGCGGCGGTAAGGTTCTGGCTTCTGCTTCGTCGCTCGACAAGAGCGTGCGTGGCGATCTCGCCAATGGCGGCAACAAGGCTGCCGCCGTCCTGATCGGCAAGCTGATCGCCGAGCGCGCCAAGGCCGCCGGCATCGAACAGGTTGCCTTCGATCGTTCCGGCCTGCGTTATCACGGTCGTGTCCAGGCGCTGGCCGAAGCCGCGCGTGAAGCCGGTCTGAAGTTCTGATCGGCGCGAAAGGAATAGGTTAGAAAATGGCTAAACCCGAAAGAAACAAGAAGCCGCAGCAGGCTGAAGAGCGCGACGACGGCATGCGCGAGAAGATGGTTGCGGTCAACCGCGTCACCAAGGTGGTGAAGGGCGGTCGCATCCTCGGTTTCGCTGCGCTCACCGTGGTCGGTGACGGCGACGGCAGCATCGGCATGGGCAAGGGCAAGTCCCGCGAAGTGCCGGTGGCCGCCCAGAAGGCAATGGACGAGGCGCGTCGCAAGATGGCCAAGGTCAGCCTGAAGAACGGTACCGTGCATCACACCGTGATGGGCCGTCATGGCGCCACCACCGTGATGATCCAGCCGGCACCGGAAGGTACCGGCATCATCGCCGGCGGTGCCATGCGCGCCGTCTTCGAAGTGGTCGGTGTGACCAACGTGGTGGCCAAGGCTCACGGTTCCACCAATCCCTACAACATCGTGCGTGCCACCATCGACGGTTTGATGAAGGTGAATACGCCGGCCGAGATTGCTGCCAAGCGCGGCAAGTCGGTTGAACAGATCCTGGGGTAAGTCATGTCCGACAAGAAGATCAAAGTGACGCTCGTCAAGAGCATCATCGGCACCAAGCAGGACCATCGCGCCACCGTGCGCGGTCTCGGCCTGCGCAAGCTGAACAGCTCCGCCGAGCTGCTGGATACGCCGCAAGTGCGCGGCATGATCCAGAAGGTTCAGTATCTCGTCAAGGTTGAGGGTTAAGCCATGCGTCTGAATACCATCAAGCCCGCCGAAGGTTCCAAGAAGGCCGCCAAGCGCGTCGGTCGCGGTATCGGTTCCGGCCTGGGCAAGACCTGTGGCCGCGGTCACAAGGGTCAGAAGTCCCGCTCCGGCGGTTTCCACAAGGTCGGTTTCGAGGGCGGTCAAATGCCGCTGCAGCGCCGCCTGCCGAAACGTGGCTTCAATTCGCTGACGCGCGCCCGCAATTACGAAGTCCGCCTGAGCGAACTGGAAGCGCTGCCGGTCGAGGAAATCGATCTGCTCGTCCTGCAAGTCGCCGGTGTCGTTCCGGGGGATGCCCTTTCCGCGAAGGTCATCCTGTCCGGCGCGATCACTCGCAAGGTCGTGCTCAAGGGTGTTGGCGCGACCAAGGGTGCCAAGGCCGCGATTGAAGCAGCCGGCGGCTCGATCGCCGAGTAAGAGAGAGGGCTGAACGTTGGCAGCAAATCCGAATACCGTTGGCAAGGGTGGCAAGTTTGGCGATCTCAAGCGCCGGCTGTGGTTCCTGCTGGGCGCCCTGGTGGTTTACCGCATTGGCGCGCACATTCCGGTTCCCGGTATCGACCCCAACGTTCTGGCCGATCTCTTCAATTCGCAGAAGGGCGGCATCCTGGGCATGTTCAACATGTTCTCGGGTGGCGCCCTGTCGCGATTCACCATTTTCGCACTGGGGATCATGCCGTACATCTCGGCATCGATCATCATGCAACTGATGAGCGTCGCCAGTCCGCAACTCGAAGCCCTGAAAAAGGAAGGCGAGGCCGGCCGGCGCAAGATCACTCAGTACACGCGTTACGGGACTGTTTTCCTCGCCCTTTTTCAGGGCATCGGCATTGCCGTCGCCCTCGAGGCGCAGCAGGGCCTGGTCAACGATCCGGGGTTCATGTTCCGGCTGACCACGGTATCTACGCTGCTGACCGGTACCATGTTCCTGATGTGGCTCGGTGAACAGATCACCGAACGTGGGCTTGGCAACGGTATCTCTATCATCATCTTCGCCGGTATCGCCGCCGGTTTGCCGAATGCCATCGGCGGCCTCCTCGAATTGGTTCGCACTGGTGGCATGCACCCGCTGACCGCGATCGTCATCTGTGCGCTGGTCGTCGTCGTCACCGCCTTCGTTGTGTTCGTCGAGCGTGGTCAGCGCAAGATTCTGGTGAACTACGCCAAGCGTCAGGTCGGCAACAAGATCTACGGTGGTCAGAGTTCGCATCTGCCGCTCAAGCTGAACATGTCCGGTGTCATTCCGCCGATCTTCGCCTCGTCGATCATCCTCTTTCCGGCCACCCTGGCTGGCTGGTTTGGTTCCAGCGAATCGATGTACTGGCTGAAAGACATGGCTTCCGTGCTTTCGCCGGGGCAACCGATCTATGTGATGCTCTACGCTGCGGCGATCATTTTCTTCTGCTTCTTCTATACTGCGCTGGTCTTCAATTCCAAGGAAACCGCAGACAACCTGAAGAAGAGTGGCGCTTTCGTGCCGGGTATTCGTCCCGGCGAGCAGACCGCACGCTACATCGACAAGATTCTGATGCGCTTGACCCTGATCGGTGCGGCCTACATTACCCTGGTCTGTCTGTTGCCTGAGTTTTTGATCCTGAAGTGGAACGTGCCGTTCTACTTTGGTGGTACCTCGCTGTTGATCATCGTCGTCGTGACCATGGACTTCATGTCGCAGGTTCAGGCCTACGTGATGTCACACCAGTACGAAAGTCTTCTGAAGAAGGCAAACTTCAAGGGTTCTCCGTTGATCAAGTAAAGCGATGGCTAAAGAAGACTACATCGAGATGCAGGGCGAGGTCATCGAAAACCTCCCCAACGCAACATTCAAGGTCAAGCTGGAAAACGGGCACGTCGTGCTGGGCTTCATCTCCGGGAAAATGCGCATGCACTACATCCGCATCCTGCCCGGCGACAAGGTCACGGTACAGCTGACCCCGTACGATTTAAGCAAGGCCCGGATCGTTTTCCGGGCAAAGTAAACAAGTTCTCTACGCAATAAACCGCAGGGCAAGGAATCACGGCTGCTTCCAAGCTCTCGCAGACGAGGAGTGAAACATGAAAGTGCAACCTTCAGTGAAGCGCGTTTGTCGCAATTGCAAGGTGATCCGTCGCAAGGGTGTCGTGCGCATCATTTGCAAGGATCCCCGTCATAAGCAGCGCCAGGGTTAATTCCTGACGAATTCGGCATTCGTTAATTTTAGAAATATTGGAGTGAGTCAATGGCCCGTATTGCAGGGGTAAACATTCCGAACCACCAGCATGCCGAGATCGCCCTGACGGCGATTTTCGGCATTGGCCGCACCCGTGCGCAAAAGATTTGCGACGCGGCCGGCGTGGCTCGTACCACCAAAATGAAGGACCTGTCCGACGCGGACATGGACCGTTTGCGTGACGAAGTCGGCAAGTTCACCGTCGAAGGTGACCTGCGTCGCGAAGTCACGATGAACATCAAGCGCCTGATGGACCTCGGTTGCTACCGTGGTCTGCGTCACCGCAAGGGCTTGCCCTGCCGCGGTCAGCGCACGAAGACCAATGCCCGGACCCGCAAGGGGCCGCGCAAGGCCATCGCTGGTAAGAAGTAATAAGGACAGAACATGGCCAAGACCGTTACCAAAGTTCGCAAGAAGGTCAAGAAGAACGTCGCTGAGGGCATCGCCCACATCCACGCGTCGTTCAACAACACCATCATCACCATCACTGACCGTCAGGGCAACGCCCTGTCCTGGGCGACTTCCGGCGGTGCCGGCTTCCGCGGTTCGCGCAAGTCCACCCCGTTCGCCGCTCAGGTCGCTGCTGAAGCCGCCGGCAAGGCCGCTCAGGAATGCGGCGTGAAGAATCTGGAAGTGCGCATCAAGGGCCCCGGCCCTGGCCGCGAATCTTCTGTCCGTGCGCTCAACGCGCTGGGCATGAAGATCACCGCGATTTCCGACGTGACGCCGGTGCCGCACAACGGCTGCCGTCCGCCCAAGAAGCGCCGCATCTAAGGAGAAAGACAAGTGGCTCGTAATCTCGATCCGAAATGCCGTCAGTGCCGCCGCGAAGGCGAAAAGCTGTTCCTGAAGGGCGAAAAGTGCTTCACCGACAAGTGCGCCATCGAGCGCCGCTCGTACGCTCCTGGCCAGCACGGCCAGAAGTCCGGCGCCCGTCTGTCCGACTACGGCGTCCATCTGCGTGCCAAGCAGAAGATCCGTCGCGTCTACGGTGTGCTTGAAGGCCAGTTCCGCAAGACCTTCGCCGAAGCCGAGCGCCGCAAGGGCCAGACCGGTGAAAACCTGCTGCAGCTGCTGGAAGCCCGCCTGGATTCCGTCGCCTACCGCATGGGCTTCGGCGCCTCGCGCACCGAATCCCGTCAGGTTGTCCGCCACAACGGCGTCCTGGTCAACGGCAAGCGCGTCAACATCCCGTCCTACCTGGTCAAGCCGGGTGACGTGGTGCAACTGACCGACCGTGCCCGCGCCTCGCTGCGCTGCAAGGCTGCGCTCGAAGCTGCCGAATCCCGCGGTTTCCCGGAATGGATTTCCGTCGATGTCAAGGAAGGCAAGGGCACGTTCAAGGCCATGCCGCAGCGTTCGGAACTCCCGGCGACGCTGAACGAAGGTCTGGTCATCGAACTTTATTCGAAGTAACCCGCAAGCAGAGGAATCTAGCCCATGCAAAGCAGTGGACTTCTCAAGCCCCGCATCATCGACGTGCAGAGTGTTTCGCCGGTCGAAGCCAAGGTGGTCATGGAACCGTTCGAACGCGGTTTCGGTCACACCCTCGGCAACGCCCTGCGCCGCATCCTGTTGTCGTCGATGCCGGGCTACGCGCCGACGGAAGTGTCGATCGACGGCGTGTTGCACGAGTATTCGACCATCGACGGTGTTCAGGAAGACGTCGTAGATATCCTCCTGAACCTGAAGGGCGTCGTCTTCAAGCTGCACAACCGCGAAGTCGTCACCCTCAAGCTGGCCAAGGAAGGCGAGGGCGTGATTCGCGCTGGTGACATCGAGTTGCCGCACGACGTCGAGATCATCAATCCGGAACACGTGATTGCCCACCTCTCCGCCGCCGGCAAGCTGGCGATGGAGATCAAGGTCGAACGTGGTCGCGGCTATGTGCCCGGCAACGTGCGCAACCTCGGCGATTCGAAGACGATCGGTCAATTGGTTCTGGACGCTTCGTTCAGCCCGGTACGCCGGGTTGCCTACGCGGTCGAGAACGCCCGCGTCGAGCAACGTACCGATCTGGACAAGTTGATCGTCGATATCGAAACCAACGGCGTCGTCGAGCCGGAAGAAGCGATTCGCTACGCCGCCCGCGTGCTGATCGAGCAGCTTTCGGTGTTCGCCGACCTGGAAGGTACGGCACCGGTGGCGGAAGCCTCCAAGCCGGCCCAGGTTGATCCGGTGCTGCTGCGCCCGGTTGATGATCTCGAATTGACGGTTCGTTCCGCGAACTGCCTCAAGGCCGAGAACATCTACTACATCGGCGACCTGATCCAGCGCACGGAAAACGAGCTGCTGAAGACCCCGAACCTGGGTCGCAAGTCGCTCAATGAAATCAAGGAAGTGCTTGCCGCACGTGGCCTCACGCTCGGCATGAAACTGGAAAATTGGCCGCCCGCCGGTCTGGAGAAGGCGTAAGCCTTTTCCCGATCCGGGCAGTCAAGGGACGCCTGCAGAACATAGAAAGGATTAACCATGCGTCACCGCAATGGACTTCGCAAACTGAACCGTACCAGCAGCCATCGCCTGGCGATGCTGCGCAACATGACCGTCTCGCTGCTCCGTCACGAAGCGATCAAGACCACGCTGCCCAAGGCCAAGGAACTGCGTCGCGTTGTCGAGCCGATGATCACCCTCGGCAAGACCCCGACCCTGGCCAACAAGCGCCTGGCCTTCGACCGTCTGCGTGACCGCGAGATCGTCGTCAAGCTGTTCGCCGAAATCGGCCCGCGTTACGCCACCCGCCCGGGTGGTTACCTGCGTATCCTGAAGTGCGGCTTCCGCGTTGGCGACAATGCGCCGATGGCTTTCGTCGAACTTCTGGATCGTCCGGAACCGACTGAAGCGGTTGAAATCGCGGACGAAGCTGGCGAATAAGCCCAGTCAGTACGTCAAACAAAAAGGCCGGAGCGATCCGGCCTTTTTCATTTGCTGCTCCCCCGCTCAGGGGCAATCGATCAGCATCAGGGAAACATCGTCGGCGGCGGTGTTTTCGCCCAAGTGCGCGGCCAGTGCGGCTTCCAGTCGGTCGAAACGGCATTCTCGGGCGTGGCCGCGCAAGGCCGCCAGCACGCCTTCGCTGCCGAATTGGCGACCCGCGTTGTCAGCCGCTTCGAGCAGCCCATCCGAGTAGCACAATAGCTGGCTGCCCGGGTCCCAGGTGAAACAACGGGGCGAGCAATTGATCTGTTCGCTTTCCTGGATGCCCAGTGCAAGATTCTCCGAGGCGAAGCGCAGTACCGGGTTGCCTTCCCGGTCGAGGAGGAAGGCTTCCGGGGTTCCGCCAATCCAGATCTCGCCGCTCATCTTGATTTCGTCCAGGCAGATCAAGGTGGCGGCGACGAAACGGCCGATCGGCATCGACTCCTTGAGCTGCTGGTTGAGTTCGAAGATCACTTCCGAGATGTCCACGTTCAGGCGAGTCATCCGGTAGAACAGTGCCAGAACCGGCAGCACACTGATTGCCGCCGGCAGGCCATGACCCGTCGCGTCGGCGAGCAGGGCGTAGAAGCGCCCCTCGGCGGAACGCGTGGCGGCAACAATGTCGCCGCTGAAGTTCTCGGTGGCGGTAACCTTGTAACGCAGCCGGGGGTCGCTAAGGCCCGGGCGGTGCAGTAGCTTTTCCATCAGGCGGACCGCCAGTTGCTGTTCGTTCTGGCTGTGGTCGTAATAGGTCTGCAGCAGCGCCGCGTTTTCCTGCAATTGGCGGGCGGCCTTATGGCGCTCCGAAATGTCGCGGATGATGCAGACGTAGAGCCCCTCGTGGTCGATCGAAACTTCGGAGATGCCGATCTCGACCGGAAAGTCGGCGTGATCGCCGCGCCGACCGACGGTTTCCCGGTCCCTTCCCTTGTAGGCGCTGAGCGCGCAGATCGGTCGGCCATGGCGGTCGGTAGCGGTGTTGCCGGAAGGCAGCTCCGGTAACAAGGTACTGACCGGTTGCCCCAGCAGGTCGCGGATGCGGCGGCCGAAAATGCGTTCGGTTGCGCGGTTCAGACTCAGGATCTCGCCCTTGCAATCGACCGTGATGATGGCGTCGAGGACGTTGTCGGAGATCGCCTGCAGACGCTCGAGCGATACCGCGGCACTCTGCTGTAGGGCCAGCGAGCGCTGCATCGAGCGCAATTTGGCTTCCAGAACGACGAAGTTGATCGGTTTTGTCAGGTAGTCGTCGGCGCCGGCCTCGAGGCCTTCGACCAGGTTCTCGTCGCGGTTGAGCGCCGACAGGAAAATGATCGGCACCCACTTGTCCTTGCTTGCCGCCTTGATCCGGCGGGCCGCCTCGAAACCATCCATGACCGGCATCATGATGTCGAGCAGAATCAGATCCGGGCGGTCCTTCAGAAAGCGCTGCACCGCCTGTTCGCCGTTCTCGGCGAGGATGACGTCATGCCCGAGCTTCTTCAGGAAGACCTGGAGAATATGCAGATTCGTGCGATTGTCGTCGACCGCCAGAACGCTCATCTTGTCGAATGCGTTGCTCATTTTTGCTGGCCTGTACTCACCGATGGAAAGCCGTTGTTCGATAATCCGATCGAATCATCTATGACTGGCGGATGCCGGCTAGGGCGCCATCCTACCATGTCGCGGGTGACGCCCATCAAATGGCGCTCTCTCTTTGCTGTAGCAGCCACATGTTGGCATATTTTCCATTTTTTGCAACCAATTCAGTATGCGTGCCGCTTTCGACGATGCAACCGCCATCCATGACCAGAATGCGATCGGCGTTCATGATCGTGGACAGGCGATGGGCGATCACCAGCGTTGTCCTGCCGCGGGCGGCGAGTTCGAGCTGGGCCTGGATCGCTTTTTCGGTCGCCGAGTCGAGTGCCGAACTCGCTTCGTCGAAGATCAGGATGGGTGGGTTCTTGAGCAAGGCGCGGGCGATGGCGACGCGCTGCTTTTCGCCGCCGGAGAGTTTCAGGCCGCGCTCGCCGACGCGGGTGGCGTAGCCTTCGGGCAAGCGGCTGACGAAATCGTGCAGGCTGGCGGCGCGGGCGGCGGCGATCACTTCATCGTCGCTGGCGTCGGTGCGCCCGTAGCGGATGTTGTAAAGGATCGAGTCGTTGAACAGTACGGTGTCCTGCGGCACGATGCCGATCGCCGAGCGCAGGCTGTGCTGGGTCAGTTGCCGCAGATCGTTGCCGTTGATGCGGATGCTGCCGCCGGTGACGTCGTAGAAACGGAACAGCAGGCGGGCCAGCGTGGATTTTCCGGCGCCGCTATGACCGACGACGGCGACGGTGCTGCCGGCCGGCACGCTGAAGGTGACGGCGTGGAGAATCTGGCGGTTCGCCTCGTAGGCGAAGTCGACCCCGATGAAATCGATCGTCATCGCCTGTCCGGCGGGCAAGGTCCGGGCGTCGGGCGCATCGGCAATCTCCCGATGTTCGTTGAGCAAGCCGAACATCCGCTCGATGTCGGTGAGCGCCTGGCGCAGTTCGCGATAGACGATGCCGAGGAAGTTTAGCGGCAGATAGAGCTGGATCAGGAAGGCGTTGACCAGCACCAGGTCGCCGATCGTCATGGTGCCGGCGACGACGCCGCTCGCCGCGCGCCACATCATCGCCGTCACGCCAAGGGCAATGATCGCCTGCTGGCCGAGGTTGAGGGCGGCCAGCGTGGTCTGGCTACGCGTGCTGGCGTTCTCGAGTTGGCGTAGTTGCTGGTCGTAGCGGTCCGCTTCCCAGCTTTCATTGTTGAAATACTTGACCGTCTCGTAATTCAGCAGGCTGTCCACGGCGCGTGTGTTGGCCGCTGAGTCACTTTCGTTGACGGCGCGCCGGATGGCGATCCGCCAGTTGCTGACCTTGATCGTGAACAGCACGTAGGCGACCAGCGAAAGCACGGTGATGACGACGAAACCCGCATCGTAGCGAACGAAGAGAATGCCCAGGACGAGCGAGATTTCGACCAGCGTCGGCAGGATAGAGTAGAGCGAATACGAGATCAGGCTGGATATCGAGCGGGTGCCGCGCTCGATGTCGCGGGAGATGCCGCCGGTCTGCCGCTCCAGGTGAAAGCGCAACGACAGCGCGTGCAGATGCAGGAAGACCTCCAGCGCCACCTTGCGGATCGCACGCTGGGTGACCCGGGCGAAGAGGATTTCGCGCAGTTCGGTAAAGAGGGAGTTGCTGAAACGCAAACTTCCGTAGAGCGCCAGCAACATCACCGGCAGCGCCAGCAGATCGCCGGAGAGGCCGTCAATCATCTCCTTGAACACCAGCGGTACGCCGACGTTGGCCAGCTTGGCGGCGACCAGGCAGAGCAGGGCGCCGACGACGCGAGCGCGGTATTGCCAGAGGTAGGGGAAGAGCAGGCGCAGCGTCTGCCACACGTGCAGATCCGGCAGCGGCTGGCCGGCGGGCGGTTTGGGCAAGGCGGAGGCGCGACGCATGGCTACTTGCGCGAGAAGAAAGGAGAGCGAGTATATGAAATCCGCCGCCTTTCCGGGAGAATCCCGATCATCCGCAAACCAATCGAAGAACCATGCAAAGCGAACCCCTCCAGCTTCCCGAGCGGCAACCCACGCTGCGCGTCGTGCCGATGCCGGCCGACCTCAACCAGAACGGCGACGTCTTCGGCGGCTGGGTCATGGCCCAGGTCGACGTCGCCGGCGCCATCCCGGCGATGCGCCGGGCGCGCGGCCGGGTGGCGACGGTGTCGGTCAATTCCTTTCAGTTCCGGCAGGCAATCTCGGTCGGCGACATCGTCAGCCTCTACTCGGAAATCGTCCGCGTCGGCCGCACCTCGATCACCGTGCGCGTCGAGGTCTTTGCCGAACGTCATCACGATCGGCCGATCGTCGTCCGCGTCACGCAGGCCGAGCTGACCTACGTCGCGATCGACGAAAGCGGCGCCAAGCGCGAACTTTCTGCCGAATGAAACACGGAAATGGAATAAAATCGCGCGATTGAATTAATTGGAAGCCTTCGAGGAACGAAGCAATGACCAAGCACACGATGCGTCTCCTGCCAGCCATGCTGCTGCTGGCCTATGCCGGCCTGGCGCCGGCGGCGGGTTTTCAGGCCCTCGAGCAGAATGCCAGCGGTCTGGGAACCGCTTACGCCGGTTCGGCGGCGATCGCCGACAGCGCGGCGACGATGTTCGCCAATCCGGCGGGTCTGACCCGTCTGGCGGGGTTCAATGTCTCGCTGGGCGCCGTCGGTGTCGCCGAAAGCTACAAGTTCCAGACCACCGCCGGTGTTTCGTCGGGCGGCGATGCAGGCAACACCAACGTGTTGCCGAACGCCTACGTCAGTTGGCAGGCGATGCCGGGCCTCAACTTCGGCTTCGGCGTTTCCCGCCCCTTCCTCAACGACATCCAGTACAACGCCGGCTGGGTTGGCGCCGCTGACGGCATCAAGTCGGAAATCACCACGCTCAACCTTAATCCGGCGGTTGCCTATCAGGTCAATGACAAGGTTTCGCTGGGCCTGGGACTCAACTACCAGCAACTGGACATGCACATGACCGCCACCGGCGGTGCCTTCAAGGGTGACGACAGCGCGCTCGGCTGGAACGCCGGTGCCCTGTTCACGCTCTCGCCGGCGATGCGCGTCGGTATCGCCTACCGCTCGAAGATCGACCACGACGTTGCCGGTCTGGATGTTGACACACCGGCCAGTGTGACCCTGTCGGTCTGGCAGCAGGTTTCCGATCACTGGGAAGCGATGGGCGACCTCTCCTATACCCACTGGAGCGGTGTCGATGACACCGACTTCGACAACTCCTGGCGCATCGCCTGGGGCACGGCGTACAAGCTCTCCGACGTGACCAAGCTCAAGTTCGGCGTCGCTTACGAGCGCAGCCCGGTCGGTACCAGCAACCGCCCGGTCCAGATGCCGGACAGCAACCGCCTGTGGCTGTCGCTTGGCGGTCAATGGAAGTTCGGCCGGGCCAGCCTGGTCGATGTCGGTTACGCCTACCGCTACATGCGCGACGCCAAGATCAACGACGGCGCTGCCGTCGGCAAGTACGAAAACGGCGCGCACGTCCTCGGCGTTCAATACACCGTCGGGTTCTAAGGGGTCGTGCAGGGAAGCGGGCTGCCTTCGCTGGAAATCGCCGGTCTGACGATCGGCGTGCGCGAAGGCGTCCTCGTCCTGCTGATTCTGGTCGCGCTTTACATCGGCTTCGTCCTCCTGCGTTTTCGCCGGACACCGTCGCGCCAAGCGTTAGCTGCGGTCGAACCGGTCGCCGCGGCGCCGATTGTCGCGCCGCCAGCCGCCGAAGCGCCTGCACCGGCGTATTCCGAGACTGCCTCCCATCTCGCCAGCGAAATGCTGGCCGAAGGCCTGGAGCGGGAACTCGCCCAGTTGCGCGACGAAGTCGAGGTCATGCGTGGAGAACTGGCTGCGCTGCGCGAGGACATGCAACAGGAACTGGCGCACCTGCGAGCGACCCAGACGGTGGCGCCAATCTATGGTGACGCGATGCAGATGGCGGCCGCCGGTTACGACGCCTCGATGATCGCCGAGCGTTGTGGCATTGCCCGCGCCGAGGCGGAGCTGGTCGTGGCCCTGGCGCGCAGCCGGGTCGAGTGAGGAAGATGATGACGGAAAAACGCGCGGAAACGGCGTCGCAAGTCGAACCGGAACTGCGGGCGCAACTGGCCCGTCGCCTGGCCGTCGCCGGCACTCTGGTGGCGGTCCTGCTCGGCGTGCTGGCACTTTTCGACCGCTTCTCGCAGCCGGCCGAGGAAGAAGAAGTTACCGTCTATACCCGGCCGGTGCCGGTGGCGCCACCCAAAATGCTGACCCAGCCGGTGACGCAGGTTGAATCCCAGGAAACTCCTCCCGCCGAGGCTGCCGCGACGGAAAGCACGGAGCCCGTGACGGCCGCTGCCAGCGAGACACCGCCGCCGCCCGAAGTGGCGGCCACACCATCGCAGCCGGTGCCGCAGCCGGCAGCACCAGCGGCAACGAAATCGGGGCCGCGCAATGTCGCGCCAGCGGAACCGGAGGTCGTCCCGGAAATGACGGCGCCGCCGCAACTGCTGCCGGCCGCGCCGACCCCACGACCGGCGCAAACGGCGCCGACTGCTCCGGCAACGCCACCGACGGCACCGAGCCCGCCACCAAACGCCAGGGTGCTGAGCACAACGCCAGCCGCCGCGCGTCCGTCCGCCAGCGAAACGCCGGCAGCGCCCCGGCTGTTCTCCGGCTTCGTCCTGCAGGCCGGCGTCTTCGCCAGCGCCCAGCGCGCCGAGGAACTGCATGCCCGGCTGACGCTGAACGGCGTGCCTTCGCAGATCGAGGCACGGGTCCAGGTCGGTCCTTTCCGCACCCGTCGCGAAGCTGCCGCCGCACAGGCCAAGTTGCGCGAGCTCGGGATCGAAAGCCTGCTCGTCGAGCCGAAGGGCAATCGCTAACTAAACCGGTTTCTGCAGTCGGCGCAGGAAGACCTTCATCTCCTTGGCCGCCTGGATGTCGCCGCGCGCTTCCGCCACCCGGATGCCGTCGCTGTAGGCGTCCGCCGCCGCAGCGCTCTCGCCAGCCTGGGCCAGCGCCTTGCCCAGCGCTTTCCACGCTGCGGAATAGTTCGGATCGCGCTCGATGGCGGCGCGGAAGCAGTCGGCCGCCTGGCGCGGCGCTTCCGCCTTCAGGTACTCGTTGCCCAGCGAGAAGCGCAGCAGGGCGCCGTCGCGCGGCCCGCCAAGCAGTTTTTCCAGGGATGCGATACGTGGGTTCATGGAAGCTCGGGTCTAGAATAACGGTTTTGCAAAATCACCAAGAGGAACACAACATGGCCAAGACCATCATCGCCACGCCGCATGCGCCGGCCGCCATCGGCACCTATTCGCAAGCCGTGCGCGTCGGCGACACCGTCTACCTGTCCGGACAGATCGGCCTCGATCCGGCGACCATGCAGATGGTAGACGGCATCGACGCCCAAATCGTTCGCGTCTTCGAAAACCTCAAGGCGGTTGCCGAAGCGGCCGGCGGCACGCTCGCCGACGTGGTCAAGCTCAACGTCTTCCTGACCGACCTCGGCAATTTCGCCAAGGTCAATGAAACCATGGCCCGCTACTTCAGCGAGCCCTTCCCGGCGCGCGCCGCCGTCGGCGTCAAGGAATTGCCGCGCGGCGCATTGGTCGAAGCCGACGCGGTGATGTTCCTCGGCTGATCCGCATGTCGCAGGCGCCGATCCGCGCCTCCGACGCGCTGAAGAAGAAGCTGGCCAAGATCGGCCTCCACACGGAGGCCGATTTGCTGGTCCATCTGCCGCTGCGCTACGAGGACGAAACCCGGGTCACCCCGATCGCCCGCGCCTTTGCCGGCGAGCCGGTGCAGATCGAGGTCAGCGTCGCCGACAGCGAAATCCAGTTCAAGCCGCGCCGGCAACTGGTCGTCCGCGCCTACGACGAGAGCGGCGAGATCACGCTGCGCTTCTTCAGCTTCTACCCGAACCACCAGGCGGCGCTCAGCGCCGGTTCGCGGGTGCGCGCTTTCGGCGAGGTGCGCGGCGGTTTCTTCGGGCTGGAGATGGTGCATCCGCGTTTTCGCAAGATCGCCGAAGGCGAGCCGCTGCCGAGCGAGATGACGCCGATCTACCCATCCACCGCCGGGCTCGCCAACTCGGCGCTGCAAAAGCTGATCGGCCGCGCCCTGGCCGATGGCGACCTCTCCGAGACGCTGCCCGACGAGATTCGCCAGCGGTTGAAACTGCCCGGCCTGGCGCGCAGCCTGCACTTCCTGCACCGGCCGCCGCCCGGCACCGACGTCGACACCTTGCACGCGCGCAATCATCCGGCCTGGCGGCGGGTCAAATTCGACGAGGTGCTGGCCCAGCAACTGTCGCTACGCCGTGCCTACCTCGCCCGCCGCGAACAGGGCGCGCCGGTGCTGGTGGCGCAGGACGACCTCGGCGCCCGCCTGCTCGACCGCCTGCCCTTCGGTCTGACCGGCGCGCAGTTGCGGGCGATGGCCGAGATTGCCGGCGACCTCGCCCAGCCTTACCCGATGCAGCGCCTGCTGCAGGGCGATGTCGGCGCCGGCAAGACCATCGTCGCCGCGCTGGCGGCCTGCCAGGCGATTTCCGCCGGTTGGCAGGCGGCGTTCATGGCGCCGACCGAAATTCTCGCCGAACAACATTATCTGAAGCTGCGCGACTGGCTGGAACCGCTCGGCGTGCGCGTCGCCTGGCTGTCCGGCAGCCTCAAATCGAAAGCCAAGCGCGCGCAACTGGCGGCGACGGCGGCCGACGCGCAACTGGTGGTCGGCACCCATGCGTTGATCCAGGATGGCGTCGACTTCGCCCGGCTGGGCCTGGCCATCGTCGACGAGCAGCACCGCTTCGGCGTCGCCCAGCGCCTGGCGCTGCGCAAGAAGGGCAGCAACCCGCACCAACTGATGATGTCGGCGACGCCGATCCCGCGCACGCTGGCGATGAGCTACTACGCCGACCTCGACGTCACCGTCCTCGACGAACTGCCGCCCGGCCGGACGCCGATCAAGACCCGGCTGGTTGCCGATAATCGGCGCCAGGACGTCGTCGGTTTCGTGAAAAAACATGTCGAGGAGGGCCGCCAGGCCTACTGGGTGTGCCCGCTGATCGAGGAGTCGGAAGCCCTGCAATTGCAGACGGCGGAGGAAACCTATGCGCAACTTTCGGCCGATTTGCCGGGCCTGAGCGTTGGCCTGGTACACGGCCGCCTCAAGGCCGACGAGAAGCAGGCGGTGATGAGCGCCTTCGCCGCCGGCGACATCGACGTGCTGGTGGCGACGACGGTGATCGAAGTCGGCGTCGATGTGCCCAACGCCAGCCTGATGGTCATCGAGCACGCCGAACGTTTCGGCCTCTCGCAACTGCACCAGTTGCGCGGCCGCGTCGGCCGCGGCCAGTACGAATCGAGCTGCGTGCTGATCTACGCCGGGCCGCTCGGCGAGATCGCCCGGCAGCGGCTGAAGATCATCTTCGAGCATACCGACGGCTTCGAGATTGCCCGTCAGGATCTGCAGATTCGTGGTCCCGGCGAATTCGTCGGCGCCCGGCAGAGCGGCGTGCCGCTGCTGCGCTACGCCGACCTGGAAATGGACGCCGATCTGGTCGAGATGGCGCGCCAGATCGCTGAGGAAATGCTCACCGGCCACCCGGCGCTGGCCGAAAAACACCTGCAGCGCTGGCTCGGCGCCCGCGAGGAACTGCTCAAGTCCTGAACCAGTCCTCGATCAGTGCCGCCACCTGTGCCGGCTGGTCGTGGTGCAGCATGTGGTCGGCGTCGTCGATCCAGCTTTCCTGCAAGTCGGCGAAGCAGGCGCGGCGCGCTTCCCAGTCGCCCGGGCGGGCGGCGAAATCGCGCACGACCCAGGACTGGCGGCCGCTGATCCAGAGCACCGGGCAGGCAACTTCGCGCCAGATCGCCATCGATTCCTCGAGGCGGAACAGGTAGGGCGAGGTCGCCTTGTGCCAGGGGTCACCGTTCCAGATGATGCCGTGGCGGAATTCGCCGTTGCGCGTCGTGCCGTCGCCGATGCGCGCCAGGTGGCGGGAGAGGAATTCGGCGCGTTCCTCAGTCAGGTAAGGATCGCTTTTCAGCAGCCTGCGGGCGAAGGCCTGGCGGTCGGGATAGACGTGCATGCGCGGCGGTTCTTCCAGTTGCTCCAGCCACTGCCGGTAGCGGGCCGGCGCCATGTCGGCGGTGGTCGGCGCGATGCCGATGCCCTCAAGCGATACCAGTCGCTGCACGCGCTGCGGCCGGATGCCGGCGTACAGCGTGCCGAGGATGCCGCCCATGCTGTGGCCGGCGATGCGCACCGCCTGGTCCGGGGCGTAGCGGTCGATGATTGCCGCCAGGTCGCCCATGTGCTCGGCGAAGAAGTATGGCCGGTTCAGCCACTGCGATTGACCGAAGCCGCGCCAGTCGGGGGCGACGATGTTCCACTCCCGCGCCAGTGCGTCGACGACGAACTGCCAGGAGGCGGAAACGTCCATCCAGCCGTGCAGCAGGAACAGCGTCGGGGCGTCGGCGCGGCCCCAGCGGCGGATGTGCAGGCGGACGCCGTTGGCGTCGAGGAATTCGGATCGGGAAGGCTGCATGTGCGGTGAAATCACGGGACTGAGCCGGCGATTCTAGCCGAAGTGGCAAATACGTCAGCAGGCGATGCCTTGGTATTGCCAAAGGCATATAATGCCGGCATATCAAACCAAGCAAAAGTCAGGGAGCCTTCATGAAACGTCGCGATTTTGTCCTGCTCGCCACCATGTTTTCCGGCGTCAGCTTCGTCAATCAAGCCAGTGCGCAGTTCAATTGGGGGCGGGCGCTCGATGCCGGTCGCAATCTGCTGCAGTCGGAAACCATTTCCGATTCCGAACTGCGCGTCTACTTTGACCGCCTGGCCGCCAATTCCGATCGCCAGAACCAGCTGGCCAGTTCCACCTCGCCTTACGGCCAGCGTATCGCCAAGTTGTCGGAAGGGCTGAGCAGCTACGACGGCCTGACGCTCAACATCAGGGCCTATATCTCGTCGGAAGTGAACGCTTTTGCCATGGCCAACGGCGTCATCCGCGTCTACAGCGGTCTGATGGATCGCTTTACCGACGACGAAATCCGCTACGTGATCGGCCACGAAATCGGCCATGTCCAGGCCGGCCACACCAAGGCGCGTATCCAGACCGCGCTGCGTACCAGCGCCCTGCGCAACGCCGTCGCTTCGGCCGGCGGTACCGCCGCCGGCGTTGCCGATTCCGCGCTGGGCAGCCTGTTCGAACAGGTGGTCCGCTCCAAGCACTCGCAGGCCAACGAGAACGAAGCCGACGACCGCGCGCTCGCCTTCATGCGCGAGAAGCAGTATCCCCTGCAGGCCTGTGTCAGCGCGCTGGAAAAGCTGGAAGGCCTGGGCGGCAACAACGCCTCTTGGCTGTCCACGCACCCCAGCCCGCGCGAGCGCGCCGACCGCATCCGCGCCCAGATCTGAGTTTTCCGGCCTCACTCGTCCGCCCAGTAATCGACCGCGTCGGCCAATCGGCCGATGTGGGCGAAAGTCCGCGCCGCCTTGTCGCCGCCCGGCGCGCTGCCGGCGACGACGAAGAACTTGCCGGAATCGGGGTAGATCGCGGTATCCGGCGCCCGCTGCGTCGACACGCAGAGGTAGCGTAGCGGCACGCTGCCGTCGTTGACGATCTGGTGCGCCGCCGCCGGATCGCCGCCGGGAAAGCCGAGCAGGTCGCCGGCGGCAACCGCGTATTCGGCGTCGCCGTGGCGCAGGCGGCCGCTGCCGGCGAGGATCAGCACCAACTCGTCGTTGGCCAGATGAGCGTGGCGCGGCCAGGCGGCCTTGCCCGGCGGCACTTCGCTCAGCCGGCAGCCCAGGCCGTTCAGGCCGAGCCGGGCGCCGACGCTGGCATTGGCCGAAGCGAACCGCTGGCCGTGGGTTTCAGCGTGCAATTCGAGATCGTCAAGATGGACGAAAGGGGGCGTAGACATGGGATGTTCCTCCTTGAGCGGACGACGATAAACCACATTCAGCGCGTCAGGTAGAAGGAGCCGGTCGCCGTACCGACCAGCCGTTCCGCCACCGAGGCGCGCGCCGTCGCCACCGCCAGGCGGCCGCCCAGGCGCAGCACTTCGACGGCGACCGCCACCCGCTCGCCGACATGGGCCGGCGCGCAGTAGTGGATGTCGAGCTGCGTCGTCACCACCAGCGCCGCCGGTCGGCCGCTGTGCTGCGCCTGGCGATAGACGCACTCGCCCAGCGCGCTGTCGAAGACGCTGGCGAGGACACCGCCGTGCAGCGTGCCGGCGCCGTTGAGGTGGCGCTTGCCGACCTTGAACGAGAGGTCGCTGGCGTCGCCATCCAGGCGCACCAGCGGGTTGCTCGACAGCAGGCGGAAGTCGTCGCAGGGTTGGCGGGCGTTCATTGCCAGGCTCCGCTCAGCGTGCCGCGCGGGGCCAGCAGCCGGCGGGCCAGGCGCAGCCGCCAGTCGGCTGCCGGGGCGCGGAATTCGACGCGCAGCGCGGCAGTCCGCCCGTTGTCGAAACCGCTGACCAGCAGCGGCGCGCCGTCGGCGGCCAGGCACAGGCGCTGGCCGGGGCCGAGGATGAGGTCGGCCGGTTCGCCGGGGCGGGTGATCCAGGCCCGGCCGTCCTCCACGCTCAGTGCGGCGACGCGGCGCGGCGCCAGCCTGGCCAGTTGTTCGGCGCTCAGTTGCAGGCGGCAGAACAGGCTGCCGGGCGGCTTGGGGTGTTCGGTCATGGTCGTCTCCTGCGCCGGGCTTGACGAAAGATCGCTAAAAGCCCAGCATCCAGATGCGTTTCGGTTGCAAATCCCGCATTGGTTGAGGCTTCGCTTCCGCTGCGGTTGAAGCCAGTTTTCCCCAGAATGGCGGCTAGCTCAAACGCAATATCGGCATTGAATGGATGCGTGAAAATCATGCGAAAAGACCTGCTTTCGCTGCCGCCGCTGGAGCCCCTGCGCGGCTTCGTCGCGGCGGCCAGCCGGCGCAGCATCACGCTGGCGGCGGCCGATCTCTGCCTCACTCAGTCGGCGATCAGCCGCCAGATCCAGGCATTGGAAAACGCGCTCGGCGTGCCGCTGTTCGTCCGCAAGCACCGCGCCATCGAACTGACGCCGGCCGGCGAGCGCCTGTTACCGGCCGCCATCGCCTGGTTGGCCGAGTACGGCGAGATCGCCGCCAGCCTGCGCCAGCGCGCTGCCAGCGCCGACAGCGTGACGATCACCGCCAGCATTGGCGTCACCGCGCTCTGGTTGCTGCCGCGTCTGGGGCATTTCCAGGCCGCCCACCCGGCCGTCGAGGTCCGCGTCGTCGCCGCCAATTCGCCGGTCGACCTGGTCCCGGCCGGCATCGATCTGGCCATCCGCTATCAGACCGAACCGACGATAGGGCGCGGCGACCGCCTGCTGTTCCGCGAGAGCATCGCCCCGGTGCTGGCACCGGTTCTGGCGGAAAAGCTCGCGGCCAACCCGGAAGAAAGCCCGACTTTGATCGAATACCAGGAAAGAAGTCTGCCAGGCCTCGACTGGACCTCCTGGTTGGGTAGCCTCGGCCTGCAGGGACGGAGCTTGCGCCGGCTCGGCTTCAACCAGTACGACCAGGCGGTGCAGGCGGCCATCGCCGGCCAGGGCGTCGTCCTCGGCCGCCTGCCGCTGCTCGCCGAGGCGCTGGACGATGGTCGCCTGTGCCGCTGGCCGGAGTTGCCGGTCTTCGCCAGCCCCTACGCATACTGGCTGCTGCGCGCGCCGGGTAGCGACGGCGCGGCGGTCGCTGTCTTCGCCGACTGGCTGGCCGGGCAGGGCGCAGCCTAGCCGCTGCCCTTCGCCTTACTCGCCGAACAGTTTGCGCATCGCGTCCAGGATGCTGTCGATCGGCGAGACTTCGACATCCACCGCCTTGACCCCGGCGTCGCCGGCAAATTCGTCGTACACCCAGTCGCCATCGACGTAGGAGACGCCGGGCGGCGCCGTCCGCTCGGTGATGGGCTTGCCGGCCAGCGCCTGACGCATGTAGTCGGCCCAGATCGGCAGCGCCAGCGTGGCGCCGAATTCGCGGGCGCCGAGCGATTTCGGCTGGTCGTAGCCCATCCACGCCACCGCCACCACCTTGTCGGCATAGCCGGCGAACCAGCCGTCGAAGGCGTCGCTGGTGGTGCCGGTCTTGCCGGCCAGGTCGTTGCGTCCCAGGCGCTGGCTGGCGGCGGCACCGGTGCCGCTGTTCACCACTTCGCGCAGCATGCTGTCGATGATGAAGGCGTTGCGCGGATCGATCGCCGGCTGCCTGTCTTCCTTCGACGGCGCCGGGGCTTCCCACAGCACCTGGCCGCGGGCGTCGGTGATCTTCTCGATCAGGCGCGGGCTGACCGTGTGCCCGCCGTTGGCGAACACCGCGTAGGCCCGGGCCATCTGCAACGGCGTCACCGAGCCGCTGCCCAGCGTCAGCGTCAGGTTGTCCGGATGCTTGGCGGCGTCGAAACCGAAGCGCGTCAGGTAGTCGCGCGCATACTGCGGCGTGATCGCCTGCAGCAGGCGCACGGCGACCACGTTCTTCGAGCGCGCCAGCGCCCGGCGCAGCGTCAGCGGGCCGTCGTAGCCGTCGTCGTTGCTTGGCTCCCACGGCTGGCCGTCGGCGCCGCCGGGCAGCGACAGCGGGGCGTCGTTCATCAGGGTGGCCGGCAAGAAGCCTTTTTCCAGCGCCGCCGAATAGACGAAGGGCTTGATCGTCGACCCCGGCTGGCGCGAGGCGCTGGTGACGTGGTTGAACTGCTTGCGGTAGAAATCGAAGCCGCCGACCAGCGCCCGGTAGGAACCGTCTTCGGCGTCGAGGGCGACAAAGGCGGCTTCCACCTCCGGCATCTGGGCGATCGCCCAGTGGCCCTTGCCGTTCTGGCTGACGCGGATCACCGAACCGACGCGGATACGCAGCGCCGGTCCGGCGTTCGGCTGCAGCGCGCGGGCGGCGAAGCGCAGGCCGTTGCCGGTGATCTCCAGGGTGTCGCCGAAGGCCGGTTCGGCGCGCACGCGCTTGGCCGAAACCTCGGTGACGACGGCGGCGATCAGTTTGTCGCTGCCCGGGTGTCTGGCCAGCGCCTGGTCGATCGCTTCCTCGCGCTCGTCGGGGTCGGCCGGCAGTTCGACGAAAGCTTCCGGGCCGCGGTAGCCGTGGCGCTGGTCGTAAGCCAGCACGTTGCGCCGCAGCGACTCGTAGGCGGCGTTCTGCTCGGCCTTGTCGAGGGTGGTGTAGACATTGAAGCCCTGGGTATAGGCGGCGCCCTGGTAGCGCGCAAAAAGCTCCTGGCGCACCAGTTCGGCGACGTGGTCGGCATGCGCCTCGAACTGCAGGCTCTGGCTGACCGCCAGCGGCTGGGCGATGGCCTCGTCGAACTGCGCCTGGGTGATCTTCTCCAGTTGCAGCATGCGCTTCAGCACCAGCTCCTGGCGCGCCTTGGCCCGTGCCGGATTGACCGCCGGGTTGTGCTTGGCCGGGTTCTGCGGAATGCCGGCGAGCATCGCCGCCTCGGCCAGTGTCAGTTCGGGCAGGCGCTTGCGGAAATAGGTGCGAGCGGCGCTGGAAAAGCCGTAGGAGCGCTGGCCGAGGTAAATCTGGTTCATGTAGAGCTCAAGGATCTGGTCCTTGCTCAAGGCCGATTCGATACGGTAGGACAGCATCACCTCGGTCAGCTTGCGGCGCAGCGTCTTCTCCGGCGTCAGGAAGAAATTGCGCGCCACCTGCATGGTGATCGTCGACGCCCCCTGGCGCATGCCACCGGTCAGCCCCGCCGCCACCGCCCGCGCCACGCCGTGGTAATCGACCCCGCCGTGCTCGTAGAAACGCGCATCCTCGATCGCCAGCAACGCCTCCTTCATCAGCGGCGGAATTTCCTGGATCGGCGTGAAGTCGCGGCGCTCCTCGCCGAACTCCCCGAGCAGCGCGCCGTCGGCGGTATAGATGCGCAGCGGGATCTTCGGCCGGTAGTCGGTCACCAGATCGAGCGACGGCAAGCGGGGCAGGATGCTCAGCAGCATGCCGCCGATCAGCACGAATATCGTCAGGAAGCCAACGGCGGCCAGCGCCAGCAAGGTACGGCGCAAATCGGTGCGGTAATTGGCCTGGGCAAAGGGGAGGGTAAGAAACTTGACGGCGGTCGAGAAGAATTTCACGCGTTGATCCAGATCGAGAAAGCGGCAAAGCAGTCAGCCGAGGGCGTAGTGTAGGACAACGGGGGCGGAATCAGAGGCTGGCGGCGATGTCCGTGGCCAGATGGTCGACCGCCGCTTCCGTCGTCGCCCAGGAACACATGAAACGCGCCATGTCGCCGATGAAGGTGTGGAATACCCAGCCCGCCTGGCGCAAGCGGGCCATCGCCGGCTCCGGCAACTGTACGAAGACGCTGTTGGCCTGCGCCGGGCGGCAGGCGAGCCCGGGCAACGCCGCCAGCCGTTCCGCCAGTCGTCGGGCCAGCCGATTGGCGTGGCCGGCATGCTTGAGCCAGGTGTCGTCGTCCAGCATGGCCAGCCAGGGCGCCGACAGGAAACGCATTTTCGAGGCAAGTTGGCCGGCCTGCTTGCAGCGCCAGGAAAAATCCTCGCCCAGCGCGCGGTTGAAAAACACCACCGCCTCGCCAAGCGGCAAGCCCATCTTGGTGCCGCCGAAACACAGCACGTCGATTCCCGCGCGCCAGGTCATGTCCGCCGGCGAAACCTCAAGCGCGGCCAGCGCATTGGCAAAACGGGCGCCGTCCATGTGGGTGTGCAGGCCGTGCCGCTTGGCGATAGCCGTGAGCGCGGCGATTTCGTCGAGCGAATAGAGCGTGCCCAGTTCGGTGGCCTGGGTCAGGGTGAGGACCTTGGGGCGCGGGTAATGCTGATCCCGGCGGCGGGTGATCAGGTGTTCGACGTTGGCGGCATCCATCTTGCCGTCCTGCTGCCGCGCCAGCAGGAGCTTGGCCCCGTTCGAAAAGAACTCCGGCGCGCCGCATTCGTCGGTCTCGACATGCGCCGTTTCCGCGCAAATCACGCCCTGGTAGGACTGGCACAAGGACGCCAGCGCCAGGGAATTGGCCGCCGTGCCGTTGAAAACGAAGTACACATCGCAATCCGTCGCGAACAACTGGCGCAGCCGGTCGCACACGATCCTGGTCACCTCGTCCTCGCCATAAGACGAGATGAAACCCGTATTGGCGGCATTGAAGGCGGCGAGTGCCTCCGGACAGGCGCCGGCAGTGTTGTCGCTGGCAAACTGCAGGTAGTAGCCGGGGACTTGGGAGGTGGCTGGCATGGCGTGGATTCCTGAGTTTGAGGAATGCGTCATTGTGCCACGCTGGGGTTTTCCGGTTGGCTGGCTCGGTTCTATTGATCCGGCCAGATGAAGTTTGAAGTTTCAAGCGGCATATTTGACACGCGGATCTTGGAAGAAGCGCTTGACCCGCTCGGGTGATTGTTCGAGTTTGATCATGTATTCGGTAGCGGCGAGTTTCAGTTTGATCTTGGTGCGCACCGGCACTTTTGTCCCAATGGCATGCTTGAGGTTGGCGTTGAGGCGCTCTTCCGGATTCAGTTCCGGGCTATAACTGGGCAGGTTGAACAGTTCGATCTTGTCCTGGCGCTCAGCGGCCCATGCCTTGACCGGTTTGCTGTGATGGACCCGCAAATTGTCGAGAATCAAGAACACCTTCTTGCCGGCATCTTTGACCAGCGCTTCAAGAAATTCGATCAGCTTGTCGGAGTTGAAGGCCTCGTCAATGATCATCCAGCGCGTTTTGCCCTGATTCGTTACCGTGGCAATCATCGACAGTTTCTGGCGCGTGCCGCCCACGGTGTAGGTGACTGGCGTTTTGCCTGACGGCGCGTAGCTGCGGCCACGTACATCGGTATTGACCAGGGCTGTCTCATCACCCCAGTGAATCTCGCCGCCTTCGGTCTTGGCCCGCTTCTCAATTTCCGGGTATTGCTCGTTGAGCCAGGCTTGCACGGCTTCCGGCCGTTGCTCGTAGGCCTTCTTGATCGGCTTCTGGGGGGTGAAACCCCAGCGCGATAGATAGTTGCCAACACCGCGCACCGATAGCTTGACGCCGTATTCCCGTTCGATCAGTTGCATGACCGCCGCCCGGTTCCACAGCGCGAATTCCATCTTCAACTGCTCCGGGCGCTTGTCACAAATGATCTTGCGGATCGCTTGCTCTTGCTCTTCGGTCAATGTTCGCCCTTGGCCAGCACGCTTGCCGCGCGTGGCTGGCCTGATGGCAGCAAGACCGCCTTCTTCATAGCGATCAATGGCAGCACGAACTGTCGGATACGAAAGCCCGCTCAGCTCGACGATTTGCATCACGCCATAACCCTTGCGATGCAACCGCACAACTTGCTTTCGCCGTTCGTGTAGTTGCTCCAGTGTCAAATATCTTGCGTCGTCTTTTTCCATTCATCCAACATGGGGGCTAAACCATAAATTTCAAGCATTATCGTGCCGAGTCAATAGCTGCGAAATTCTGATTGACCGGCTTCCGCTGTTCGGCCTGATAGGCTCCCGCCGCTTGCCTACTCCCCATGAACGTCAGGTACTGTTCGCCTTCCTGAACTTCTTCCGAGCTTCTCGTGCCATTCTGCGTCGTTCTTCTCGGTTCATTGGGGCGCCAGACTCGTACTCGTGGAACTTGGGGCCACCGAAGTTGAAAGGCATCGGAAACTCGCGGCTCCTTATCCCAAGGTACTGTACATCCTTGACCGGTGTTTGAAGAACATCAAGCTCCTCCATCGTATCCTTCCAAACGACGGATTCCTCTGGACTCATCTCTTCAGTGAGGTCAACGTACAGGAAGTCTTGGGAAGCTACCTTCTCGGTAAAGGGCTCAGATGCGATGCCAATCGATTCGGTCACGTTGGGGAAGCGCGCCTTGATGCCGTGACAGTACGCGAGCAGTGCGGCCGAGCGCATCTCCCGGTAGGCTTGGTAGTCAACATTCGGCGGCTTTGGAGCGGTCAGGAAAACGTACGCGCGGGACATCTTCTCGCCGCTCAGGATTATGCGTGCGAATTTCTTGCCGGGCTCGCTCTTCGAGAGCGCTAAGCGGAAGTGACTGGCAAGCTCACGCCTTGCCAGTCGGGGCTCTGCTGCGAGGGCGCGCAGGATTCGCTCGTGCTCGATGGTCGCCGGTGGAGTCTCAGGGAGACCAATCGCTGTCCCTGCGCGTACGAAGGACGCTTGGTACTCGATAAGTGCGTCCCACATGTAGCTGCCCTGATCTGCCTCGCGTTTGGCCTCTCGTTGATGGCTTGAGCGATAGAACCGCCAATCACCCTCCAGGAGGGTGATACCACCAGCGCCAAGCGGCACCTTGGGCAATGCATGCCGGCCGTTCTCCATCGTGCACATATACTGCGCCAGTAGCTCTTCTTCACCGGCAAAGTGCATAAAGATGCCGTTCGCGCCGAAATAGCGCTCCTTGCAGGCCAAGTAGTTGACAAGGTCCGGGACGGTATCTAATTCCTCCAAGAGAACGTCGACTGTCACCTCGTCGAGGACATGGACGAAGCGACGGCCTTTCAGCGGGAAGCCGACTTCGAAAGCGTGTTCGTAGTGGGCATCTCCCTCAAGCATACTGTTGAGCATCAAGCTGCCGCTGCTTCCCCCGCCGAAGTAGCGAACCGCTGCCTCATGGCCGCCGCGCGTGACGGCAATCAGGAAATACCGGGCTAAGCTTGAGTCCGGAAGAGCCACAGGCAACTTGGTCTCACAAGACTTGTCGACGAACACGCGGTCCGGGAACCGACGCAAGAAGCTTTCGGCCCCTGCAAGCTGCCTTGCGGACTTCTCGATTGCCCTCTTGTACCAACGCGGCCAAGCAACCTTGATGTCTACGTCCGACTGAAACGCGCAGTGCTTATCGGAGAACAACAGAACGTCGGTGCCAAAGACCACCAGCAGGTCGACCAACTCCTTGCCGTCCCCTTTGCCGACTGACCTCCCTTCGTCGCTGTAAACATTCGGGTAGCTCCACAGACTCAAGAATGCCTTACGGGCGAGCCGCACCAGGGCGCGTTCCGAATCGGTCGTTCCCTGTGCCTCAGCTGCTTTCTCCCAGGCGGTTTTGTCGCTCATGTGTTGGCGTTTCCAAAAGCATATCTGAGCACGGTCGCTACACGTGCATCATATCGTGTAGGCGACCATTGACTCCTCTTCATCACGCTGCGGTCGCTCGCGCCGTCATGGCGTACTGCAGCTCATGGCCGCGGGCTGTCATCGATATTCGAAGCCTCAAAGGCTGCTTTGGCGGAGCTTGGTCCTTCCCACCAACAAAGGCAGCCCATCTCGTCGCAGTACCAGTTCCTTCAGCGCCTTGTCCGGGAGGACTGCCCCCTTGTAGAGCGGACCGCAGGGTGTTTTCGACAGTTTGAGCGAGAGCGCCAGGAGATCGTCGCGGTCGGTTTGGCTTTCGATCTGGTAGGTGAACTGGTTCATGATGCCGAGCAGGCTGCGGTTGCCGGTTTTTGCGTGGCTGACTTCCTGCATCAGCGCCATTTCGGTTTCGATGAATGTTTCGGCGATCCCATGTGCAGCGAGGATTTGGGCAAGTTGCAGGGGGAAGCGGTCGGTCAGCGTTGCCGCCGGGGCCAGTGGTAGCAGGACGGGGAGCAGGGTTTGTTCGTTGACCAGCAGGGCAAGCTGCGGGCGGGTGAACAATGCTGTGGCGTACCAGTTGCCCAGTTGCGTCGTGCTGGCGTCGGCAGTGGGCGGAGTGGGCTTTATGCGGTCAAGCAGTTTCTTGGTGCAGTGAAGGTAGTACATGGCGTGATTTGGTTGATCGCCGGGGCTTCAGTCTAGCTGAGTTGCCACGGGGGTTGCTAAGCGGGCGGTTTGGGTTCCGCTACGACGGCATGCTTTCTTTGGCTTATCATCGAGTCGGTTTTCTCATGAGGTTCGGAATGGTGCCGCCAAACAAGCTGCCGATGAACGATCCGCAACCAGAACGTTCTCCTTGGAACGCTTTCCCCGACGTGATAATCCATGCGCCAGAATTGACGGTGAAGAAACACGAGGTTTACGCGCAAGCAAAGGCGGGTGACTCGGATGCAGCCTTCCAACTGGTGCGGGATACCATTTCGTCTGCCGCGGTGAAAAAAGTTATCGAACTGGCAGCGAAACGCAGTCCACTGCTTGCTTCGGCGCATGCTTTCGAGAAAACCGGGGTGAATGCGATTCCCGAAGCATTGGCCGACGAACTCGGCGAAAGAACGGGATTCCCGGTCGACGGCTCAATCGTCCAGATCAACGTCGTTGGTCACACTGGGGCGAGTGGTTTTTCTCGGTTGGCGAGGCAGGCTTTGTTTGATGGGGATGTGGTTGCCGGCGCCGATTATCTGTTGGTAGATGATTTCATCGGTCAGGGTGGGACTTTGGCGAACCTCAGAGGTTATATCGAGTCGAAGGGAGGTAATGTCATCGGGGCTACTGTCTTGACCGGCAAGGACTTCTCGGCCAGACTTGCCCTGACGAATGAACAACTTGCAGCGCTGAGAGCTAAACATGGAAATCTCGAAGATTGGTGGAAAGCCCGGTTCGGTCACGGCTTCGACCGTCTTACTCAATCAGAGGCTCGCTACCTCGAACGCACCAAGGATGCTGACACCATCCGAGATCGCCTTGCTGAGGCAGAGTAAGCGAGAGATCGCTGCGCGGTACAGGACCACGCACAAAGCAAGTTCATAAAAAGGCCGGGTTTCCGGCCTTTTTTCATTTCCTGGTTCGCGCCGAAATTCCCCTTGACTACATCATGTCGATATAACTAAACTTATCGACATGAAAACCGACTACAGCCAAACCATTCCCCCCCAGTGGGCCGTCATGTCCAGGATTTTCGTTGCCTTGGGTGACGAGCATCGGCAGCGCATCCTGCTGCTGTTCGAGCCGGGTGAGCGGCTCAATGTCGGGCAGATTGCCGAGGTGTCGACGCTGGCGCGGTCGACCGTGTCGCATCACCTGAAGGTCCTGCACGAGGCCGGGGTGCTGGCTTCGGAGAAGATCGGCAAGGAGGTGTGGTTCTGGATCGACCGCCCATTGCTGGAAACCACGTTCACCAATGTCCTTGATTACCTTCGGGAGTCCACCTGATGCGTGCCTTGCTGCGTCCTTTCCTGCGGCTGCTGGTCGGCCTGCTGTTTCGCGTCGATGTGCGCTTCCGGCAGTCCGATTTCTCGCAGCGCAAGCTGTTGATCGTCGCCAACCACGAGTCCTTCCTCGATGGCCTGCTGCTTGGCCTCTACCTGCCGCTCGATCCGGTTTTCGTCGTGCATACCGGCGTCGCCAACAATTTCTGGTTCCGTCTGTTGCTGTCGCAGGTCGATTATCTGGCGGTCGATCCGACCAGCCCGATGGCGATGAAAAAGGTGATCCGGTTGATCGAATCCGGGCGGCCAGTGGTCATCTTCCCGGAAGGGCGGATCACCCGCACCGGTTCGCTGATGAGGGTCTACGACGGCCCCGCCTTCGTTGCCGCCAAGACCGGCGCGACGGTGATCCCGGTGCGCGTCGATGGCGCGTCGCGCTCCTATTTCTCGCGCCTGTCGGGCAGTTACCCGAAGGTGGTGTTCCCGAAGATTCGCCTGACCGTGCTGCCGGAAGCGCATTTCCCGATGCCCGAGGCGCCTACCGCCAAGCAGCGTCGGCGCAAGGCGGGCGAGCAGATGCGCAAGCTGATGCAGGAGATGATCTTCGCTTCGCGCCCGACCCAGACGCTGTACGGCGCGCTGTGCGACGCGGCCCGGGTGTACGGGCGCGGCCGGCGCCTGCTGGAGGATGTGAAGCAGATCGAGTATTCGTACAACGACCTGTTGAAGATGGCGCTGATCCTCGGCCGGCAGATCGAGCGCGTGTCGCGGCCGGGCGAGAAGGTCGGCCTGCTGCTGCCCAACCTGGTGCCGACCATCGGCCTGATCTTCGGCCTCACCGCCCGGAAGCGCGTGCCGGCGATGCTCAACTACACCGCCGGTACCGACGCCATGCAGGCCGCCTGCACCGCCGCCGAGGTGAAGACGGTGGTCACTTCGCGCGCTTTCGTCGAGCAGGCCAAGCTCGGCGACAAGCTGGCCGGGCTGCAGGGCGTCGAATTGCTCTATCTTGAGGACATCCGCGAACGCATCGGCCTCGCCGACAAGCTTTGGCTGGTGCTGTGGGCGATCCGCTTCCCGCACGCCTTCGAACTGCACGCTTCACCGGAGGACGCGGCGGTGGTGTTGTTCACCTCCGGTTCCGAGGGCAAGCCGAAGGGCGTCGTGCTGCCGCACCGGGCGATCCTCGCCAACATCGCGCAGATTCGCGCGGTGATCGACTTCTCGGTCGACGACAAGGTGCTGAACGCGCTGCCCATCTTCCACAGCTTCGGCCTCACCGCCGGCGCGCTGCTGCCGGTGCTGACCGGCGCCAACCTCTTTCTCTACCCGTCGCCGCTGCATTACCGGGTGATTCCGGAAGTCGCCTACGACCGCAATTGCACCGTGCTCTTCGGTACCTCGACCTTCCTCGGCAATTACGCCAAGTTCGCCCATCCCTACGATTTCTATCGCCTGCGCTATGTCGTTGCCGGCGCCGAGAAGCTCTCCGAAGCGGTGCGCAGCCAGTGGTTCGAAAAGTTCGGCGTGCGCATCTTCGAAGGTTACGGCGCCACCGAAACCGCGCCGGTGCTGGCGGTCAACACGCCGATGGCCTACCGGACCGGTACCGTCGGCAACCTGCTGCCGGGCATCGAGCACAAGCTGGTGCCGGTGCCGGGCATCGCCAACGGCGGCATCCTGCACGTGCGCGGCCCCAATGTCATGGCCGGCTACCTCAAGGCCGAACAGCCCGGCGTGCTGCAAGCGCCGACTTCGGAAGCCGGCGACGGCTGGTACGAAACCGGCGACGTGGTCGACATCGACGACGAGGGCTTCGTCAGGATCGTCGGCCGGGTCAAGCGCTTTGCCAAGATCGCCGGCGAGATGGTCAGCCTGGAAGTGGTCGAGAAGCTCGCCGTCGCCACCGCGCCGGACAAGCCGCATGCCGTGTCGAGCCAGCCCGACGAAAGCAAGGGCGAGGCGCTGGTGCTGTTTACCACCGACCCGGCGCTGAGCCGCGACATGCTGGCCAGCAAGGCGCGCGAACTCGGGCTGCCGGAACTGGCGGTGCCGAGGAAGATCCTGGTGGTCGAGGCGCTGCCGCTGCTCGGCACCGGCAAGATCGATTACGTGACCTTGAAACAGATGGCGGAGGCGGCATGCTGAAGCAGCACTGGCGAGGACGGGCCTGCGCGCTGGGTGCTCTGCTGTCGCTCGCCGTCGGCACATTACCAGCGGTGGAGCCGGATAAGCTGCAACGGCTCGGTACATGGATGGCGCATTACTACGAGCATCCCGAGCCGGAGGTGTTGGCCGGCTGGATGCGCGAAATCTCGGCCAGCGGCAGTCTGGAAAAGACGTCGGCACGCTACCCGGTGATGATCTTCGTGTCGGAGTTGGCCCGCCAGAATCCAGACCGGGTCGGTGGTTGGTGCGATGGTTTGGCGGGCCTGCCGACGGCGCACCGGGCAGCTTTCGCGTGGTCGTTCAGGAATGCCGGGGCGCCCGGAAGCGAGCGCTGTCTGAAGGATTTGCCGGCCGATGCCGAGGCCGCGCTGCGCGATCTCAAGGTTTTTTCACCGCTGCAGCGGGCGCCTGTCACACCGGGGGATCTCGACCTGTTGTGGGCGGTTTTCGTGGCCAGCGGTGACGAACGGCCGGTACACATGATCGTCGATGTCCTGTCCCGGCCGCTGCCCGAGCGCGGTGCGGCGGGTAGCGTCGAGGCTTTGTTGCTGAACGGCGCGGCGAAGTGGTCGCTTGCTTCCAATGCCCGCCAGCACGCACGGGTCAGGCAGATTCTTGAACAACGCCAGGGTGAGGCGAGCGGTTCCTTGCGGCAGGCACTCGATGAACTGCTGGCGAAGCTGGCGGCGGGAGAAACTTCATGAATCGTCGTCACTTTCTTGGCTGGCTGGCCGGGGGCGGTGCTCTGGCCGCCGCTGGTGCCAGCCTGGCCAAACCGGTGGTGGTCAATCCCTGTCGCGCCGCGATTCCCGTCCGCCTGCTCGACAGCCCCTGGCTGCAGCAGGCCTGGGCCGGCATCGATCCGGCCGGGTTGTGGGACTGCCACGTCCATCTCGCCGGGTTGGGCGACGGCGGCAGCGGCATTGAGGTCGGGCCGCAGTTGTCGTCGCCTTTGCACCCGCTGCACTACGCGCAGCGCCTGTTCTACATGAACGCCGGTTGCGCCCACGATGCGCCGGGTGCCGTCGATGCCGCCTACACGGCGCGCCTGCTCAACCTGTGCGAGGCGATGCCGGAAGGCTTCAAGGTCATGCTCTTCGCCTTCGAGCGTTTCCACGATACGGCCGGCCAGGCACACCCGGAACATTCGGCCTTCTACGTGCCGAACGCCTGGGCGGCGAAGTTGGCGCGCGAGTTCCCGGCGCGCTTCGAGTGGGTGGCGTCGCTGCATCCCTACCATGCGACGGCGGTCGACGACCTGCGCCAGGCCATTGCCGGCGGCGCCCGCGCTGTCAAGTGGCTGCCGGCGGCGCAGGGCATGGACCCGGCGGACGCGAAGTGCGATCCCTTCTACCGCGTACTGGCCGAGTCCGGCACGCCGCTGATCGTCCATTGCGGCGAGGAGCAGGCGGTGCGGGGCAGCGACACGCAGGCCTTCGGCAACCCGCTGCGCCTGCGCCGGGCGCTCGACATTGGCGTCAAGGTCGTGGTTGCCCACTGCGCGACGATGGGCAGCGACCTCGACGACGACGGTAGCGTGCGCCCCAGTTTCGACCTCTTCCTCAAGGCGATGGCCGAGCCGCGCGCCAAGGACTTGCTGTACGGCGACATCTCGGCGATCGCGCTGCGCAACCGCCAGCCGGCGGTGATCCGTACCCTGCTCGAACGCGGCGATCTGCACGAGCGTCTGCTACACGGTTCCGACTACCCGCTGCCCGGCATCCTGCCGCTGATTTCGGCGGCGACGCTGGCCCGCGCCGGACTGCTGCCGCAGGCCGCGGTCGCCGACCTCGACGCGCTGCGCGAGCACAATCCGCTACTCTTCGATTTCGTCCTCAAGCGCCTGCTCAACTGGCAGGGACATTCCTTTTCGCCGGCGGTGTTCAATACCCGCCGCATCTTTTCGGGCCAGCCTTCATGAGCGGACAATTCGGACTCCTCAAGGAAAAACGTTTCGGGCCGCTGTTCGGCACCCAGTTCCTCGGTGCCTTCAACGACAACCTGTACAAGAACGCACTGGTCGTGCTGCTGACCTTCCAGGCGGCGCAATGGACGACGATCGCACCGGAACTGCTGGGCAACCTGGCGGCCGGCATCTTCATCCTGCCTTTCTTCCTCTTTTCGGCGACCGCCGGGCAACTCGCCGACAAGTACGACAAGGCGACGCTGGCGCGTTTTTCCAAGCTGCTGGAAATCCTCATCATGGGCATCGCCGCCGTCGGTTTCGCGCTGCACAGCCTGGCCTGGCTGCTTGCCGCGCTGTTCCTGCTCGGCCTGCAATCGACGCAGTTCGGGCCGGTCAAATACGCGATCCTGCCGCAGCACCTGCACGAAGACGAGCTGGTCGGCGGCAACGCGCTGATCGAGGCCGGTACTTTCGTCTCGATCCTGATCGGCACCCTGGCCGGTGGCCTGCTCGCCGGCAGCGTCGCCCAGCCGATGTGGATCGCCGTCGGCGGGCTGGCGGTTGCCGTGCTCGGTTACCTCTACAGCCGCGGCATCCCGAAGGCGCCGCCGCCGGCGCCGGAACTGCGGATCAACTGGAACCCGCTGAGCGAAACCTGGCGCAGCATCAACTTCGCCCGCGGCAACCGCAGCGTCTTCCTCTCCATCCTCGGTGCGTCCTGGTTCTGGCTGTACGGCGCGATGTTCCTTGCCCAGTTCCCGGCCTACACGAAGAACGTGCTGGGCGGCGGCGAAACCATGGTGACGCTGCTGCTCGCCATCTTCACCGTCGGCATCGGCGTCGGCTCGCTGCTTTGCGAGCGGATGTCCGGCAAGCATGTCGAGATCGGCCTGGTGCCTTTCGGCTCGATCGGCCTGACGCTGTTCGGCATCGACCTCTACTTCGCGTCGCCGGTTGGCCTGGTCGGCACCACGGCACACGAGCTGACCGCCTTGCTCAGTCTGCCGGCGGTCTGGCGGGTGCTGTTCGACCTCCTGATGTTGGGCATGTTCGGCGGCTTCTTCATCGTCCCGCTCTACGCGCTGGTGCAGTCGCGCAGCGAGCCGGCGCATCGCGCCCGGATCATCGCCGCCAACAACATTCTCAACGCGCTGTTCATGGTCGTCGGCGCGCTCGGTGCGGCGGCGGCGCTCGGCGCCGGGCTGTCGATTCCGGCGCTGTTCGGCATCGCGGCGCTGCTCAACGCGGCGGTGGCGGTGTACATCTACGGGCTGGTGCCGGAGTTCCTGCTTCGCTTCGTCGCCTGGCTGCTGGTCAAGGCGGTGTACCGGTTGCGCAGCGAGGGCGTCGAGCACATTCCGCTGGACGGGCCGGCGCTGCTCGTCGCCAACCACGTCAGCTTCGCCGACGCGGTGATCCTGATGGGGGCGTCGCCACGGCCGATCCGCTTCGTCATGGATCACCGCATCTTCCGCACGCCGCTGCTCGGCTTCGTCTTCCGTCATTGCGGGGCAATTCCGATTGCTTCGGCCAAGGAAGATCCGGCGCTGATGGAGAAGGCTTTCGCCGAGGTCGCGGCGGCGCTCGCCGACGGCCAGCTGGTCGGCATCTTCCCGGAAGGCAACATCACCGCCGACGGCGAGCTGCAGCCTTTCCGGCCGGGCGTTGCCCGCATCCTCGCCGCCAGCCCGGTGCCGGTGGTGCCGATGGCGCTGTCCGGGCTGTGGGGCAGCTTCTTCTCGCGCATCGACGGGGTGGCGATGAAGACGCCATTCCGGCGCGGCATGTTCTCGGCCATCGGGCTCAAGGTCGGAGAGCCGCTGGCGCCCGCGGCGGCGACGCCGGAGCGACTGTTCGAAAGCGTGCTGGCGCTCCGGGGCGAGCGCCGCTGAGCGGTTAGAATAGGCGCTTTTCATGTCGTGGATTTGAAGATGAGCCTTTCTTCGTCGATTCCCGCCGATTCCCTGGCGGGATTGGCCGATGCCGATCTGCAGCGCCAGGCGGCGCGCATGGCGCAGGATGTCTTTGCCGGCGTTTTCCGGCAGGCGGTGAGTGCCGACGACGCCGACGACACGGCGCGTCTCGCCGATCTCGGCAGCCGCTGCAGCAACTGGTGCCGGGCCGCCGGCAGCGATGACGGGCGCGCCTTGCGCCTGGCCCTGCTGATCAGCGGCCTCGACCAGTGGGGCCTGGCCTACAGCCAGGCTTTCCAGCTGACGGCGATCCCGGCGCTGACGGCCCTGGTCGGCGCCCTGCGCAGCGCGCTCGACGCCCAGGCCGACGCCCGTTTCCAGCGCTTTTTCGCGCAACTCGACGGCGACGAGGCGGCGGCGATCGACTTCAAGATCGAACTGCGGCGCGCCATCCACCTTGCCCTGTGGCACGCCATGGCCGCCTGCGAGACGGCCGAACAGGCGGAGAACATCGTCCGCCCGCTGGGCGGCCTGATGCTGGCGCTCGACCAGCGCATGCCGGAACTCGGCTGGCGCCTGCTGGCCGATGCACTGGCCAGCATCCAGATCCGTCTGCTGCAGGACAATTCTGCGTCGACGGTAGCGCAGGAAGCGACCCAGACCCTGTTTGCCGCGCTGCGCCAGGCGCTGCCGGGCGAGCGTTACCAGGCCATCCTGGCGCATTCCGGGAAGGCGGTGATTGCCTGGCAGCGCGCGCAGCGGCCGGTTGTGCACTGAGGGGGCGGCGATGAACTGGCAGGCCTGGCGCGAGCGGCTCGACCTCTACGAAAAGCTGATGCGGCTGGACAAGCCGATCGGCACCCTGCTGCTGCTCTGGCCGACGTTCTGGGCGTTGTGGCTGTCCGCCGACGGCCGGCCGGACTGGATCGTCGTCTGGGTCTTCGCCCTCGGCACCTTGCTGATGCGTTCCGCCGGCTGCGTCATCAACGATTACGCCGACCGCGATTTCGACAAGCACGTCGAGCGCACCCGCGAGCGGCCGCTGACCGCCGGCCGGGTCAGCACGCGCGAAGCGCTGGCGCTGTTCGGCGCGCTCTGCCTGGCCAGTCTGGCGCTGGTCGTCGCGCTCGACCGGCCACTGGTCGTCTGGCTGTCGATCCCCGCCGTCTTCCTCGCCGCCAGCTATCCCTTCACCAAGCGCTTCTTCGCCATTCCGCAGGCCTATCTCGGCATCGCCTTCGGTTTCGGCATCCCGATGGGCTACGCCGCGCAACTCGCGACGGTGCCGGCGGAAGCCTGGTGGATGCTGCTCGCCAACATCTTCTGGGCGGTCGCCTACGACACCGAATACGCGATGGTCGATCGCAACGACGACCTGAAGATCGGCATCAAGACCTCGGCGATCACCTTCGGTCGTTTCGACGTTGCCGCCGTCATGGCCTGCTACGCGGTGACCCTGGGCATCCTTGCCGCGATCGGCGCGCAGCGCGGTCTGGCCTGGCCGTATTACTTGGGGCTGGCGCTGGCCGCAGGTATGATGCTCAGGCATTTCTTCTGGATCCGCGGTCGGGAGCGAATGCCCTGTTTCCGGGCTTTTCTCGACAACAACCGGGTGGGGGCCGCGATCTTCGCGGGGCTGGTCGCCAGTTACTGGGTATGAGGTAAGGCATGGCAGTGAGTGAGGGGAATTTTGCCCGGGTCGGGCTGGGCGACATCGTCGTCGGCCAGCCTTTGCGCTGGAATCTCTACAACGAGGCCCGCGAGCAGATTCGCCGTCAGGGCGAGATTTTCGATTCCCTGGAGGCGATCGACGCCCTGGTTTCCCCCGGCGTCTACCGCTTGCTGTCGAGCGCCGAGAAGCAGTCGCGCGATGTCGCCTTCGACACCTCGCGCATCCGCGTCGGCGACGCGATCCAGCTCGAAGTTTCGCCGGAGCAGCCGCGCTACGTCGTCTTCCTGATCGGCTACCAGAAGAACAAGGGGATCATCGTCACCCCGCCGGAAAGCGCCGGCGGCCTGATGATGCTGCGCGACGGCCAGTCCTTCGTCGGCCGCTTCTTCTCCGGTCAGCGCGCCTTCGCCTTTTCGACGACGCTGGTCAGGCAGACCTCGGTGCCGTTCCCGCACATGCACCTGGCTTACCCGCGCGACCTGCGCGTCCAGGAAGTGCGCAAGAGCCCGCGCATCGACGTGCAGATGATCGCCGCCATCGAGTTCGTCGACCGCGAGGCGCCGCAGGCTTCGGGCAAGATCTGCAACCTCAGCGCCACCGGCGCGGCGTTGCGCACCAAGCACCGGCTGGCGCCGATCGGCGAGAAGGTCCGCCTCAAGTTCAAGCTCGCCATCCAGGGGCTGGAAACCTATCTCTCGGTGCTCTGCGAGGTCCGCTCGCTGGCCGACAACCGCGACGATCCGGCGATGCCGGTGCTGTGGGGGCTGAGTTTCGTCGAAACCGACAGCCACGCCCATTTCGCGCTGTCGGCCTATGTTTACGGCATGCTGCTCGGCGAAGTCTGAGCGCCGAGTGACGGAGTTTTCTTGAAATACCACGACTTGCGCGACTTCCTGTCGCAACTGGAAAAGACCGGCGAACTGAAGCGTATCGCCGTGCCGGTCGACACCCACCTGGAAATGACTGAGATCGGCGACCGCGTGCTGCGCGCTGGCGGTCCGGCGCTGCTTTTCGAAAAAGCGACGACCGGTGGCCGCCAGCACGAGATGCCAGTGCTCACTAACCTGTTCGGCACGCCGCGCCGGGTGGCGCTGGGCATGGGCGAGGAGTCGGTGCAGGCGCTGCGCGAGGTCGGCAAGCTGCTCGCCTACCTGAAGGAGCCGGAACCGCCGAAAGGCCTGAAGGACGCTTGGGACAAACTGCCGGTGCTCAAGCAAGTGCTCAACATGGCGCCCAAGAAGATCAGCAACGCGCCTTGCCAGGAAGTCGTATGGGAGGGCAAGGATGTCGATTTGTCGCGTCTGCCGATTCAGCACTGCTGGCCGGGCGACGTCGCGCCGCTGATCACCTGGGGCCTGGTCGTCACCAAGGGGCCGCACAAGAACCGCCAGAACCTCGGCATCTATCGCCAGCAGGTGCTCGGGCCGAACAAGGTGATCATGCGCTGGCTGGCGCATCGCGGCGGCGCGCTCGACTTCCGCGACCACCAGCAGGCCAACCCGGGCCAGCCTTTCCCGCTGGCGGTGGTGCTCGGCTGCGATCCGGCGACCATCCTTGGCGCGGTGACGCCGGTGCCGGACAGCCTTTCCGAATACCAGTTCGCCGGCCTGCTGCGCGGTGGCAAGACCGAGCTGACGCAGTGTCTGGGCTCCGGTTTGCAAGTGCCCGCTTCCGCCGAGATCGTTCTGGAAGGCTATATCCAGCCCGGCGAGAAGGCGCTCGAAGGACCTTACGGCGACCACACCGGCTACTACAACGAGCAGGCGGAATTCCCGGTGTTCACCATCGACCGCATCACCATGCGCCGGAGCCCGATCTACCACAGCACCTATACCGGCAAGCCGCCCGACGAACCGGCGGTGTTGGGCGTGGCACTCAATGAAGTCTTCGTGCCGCTGTTGCAGAAGCAGTACCCGGAGATCGTCGATTTCTACCTGCCGCCGGAGGGCTGTTCGTACCGGATGGCCATCGTCAGCATCAGGAAGGCTTACCCCGGCCACGCCAAGCGCATCATGTTCGGCATCTGGAGCTTCCTGCGCCAGTTCATGTACACCAAGACGATCGTCGTGGTGGACGACGACATCGACATCCGCGACTGGAAGGAAGTGATCTGGGCGATGACCACGCGCTTCGACGCGGTGCGCGATACGACCCTGGTCGACAACACGCCGATCGACTATCTCGATTTCGCCAGCCCGGTCGCCGGTCTCGGCTCGAAGATGGGGATCGACGCGACCAACAAGTGGCCGGGCGAAACCAATCGCGAGTGGGGGCGGCCGATCGTCATGGACACCGACGTCAAGCAACGCATCGACAACCTCTGGGGGAGCCTCGGCCTATGAGCCTGCGCGTCATCGATCTCGACCTCAACGACGCCGCCCATGCGGCAGCGCTCATCGACCTGCTCGACCACTATGCGCAGGACCCGATGGGCGGCGGCAACGGCCTGAAGCCGGCAGTGAAGGCGACGCTGGTCGACGGCCTGCAGGGCGTGCCTTTCTTCCACGGCGGGTTGGCGTTGGCCGGCGACGAAGCGGTCGGCCTGATCAACTGCTTCGCCGGCTTTTCGACTTTCGCCGCCAAGCCGCTGCTCAACATCCACGACATCGTCGTCCGTCGCGAGCGCCGCCGCCAGGGCATCGGCCAGGCGTTGCTGGCCTGGGCCGAAGCCAAGGCGCGCGCGCTCGGCTGCTGCAAGCTGACGCTGGAAGTGCTGTCGAACAATCACAAGGCGATGGCCTCCTACCAGCTCGCCGGTTTCGCGCCTTACGTGCTCGACCCGGCCGCCGGCCAGGCGCTGTTCCTGCAGAAGATGCTGGCCGAGGAGAAGCCATGAACCCACCGATCGAATCCGGCCCCGGCGGCGTCCGTCCGTCGCTGGTCAATGTCACCCACCTGATCTACGGCCTGCACGCGATCGCCGTACTGATCGGGGTCACTTCGTCAGCGACCATCGTTGGCGGTTTCGTCTTCGGGTTGCCGTCGTTGCTCGCCGTCTTCCTCAACTACTGGATGCGCAGCGAAGTCCGCGGCACCTGGCTGGAGAGTCATTTCCGCTGGCAGATCCGGACCTTCTGGTTCACCGTGCTGTGGCTCGGTGTCTATGGCTTGTTCGTGATCACCATCATCGGCATTCCGATCGCCTTCGTACTGATCCTCGGCCTCGGTTTCTGGGTCGCCTACCGCGTCATCCGCGGCTGGCTGGCGCTCAACGCCGGCGAGACGATCAACGCCTGATTCCAGCGCGCGCTCAGCGCTGCCGCCGCCAGGTTTCGAGCATCGCCAGCGACTGCCCGTAGCTGTGACTGAGTTGCGCGTCGTCGTAGCGATGTGCGCTGCCCACCGGGCAGGCCAGGCGCGCCAGGCAGCTGCGGGCGCAGGGCGAGCCGGGGCGCAGGCGTTCGTCGCTGCAGGCGGTGAGCAGGAAAGGCTCGCCGGCGGCGCCGGCCGGGCAGGCGGCCAGGCAGGGGCGAGTGGCGCAGTCGAGGCAGGGATTGGCGCCACCGGCACTGCCGCCGGGCAGGAAATCGCTGTCGGCGACGATGGCGGCACGGTAGGCGTGCCAGCTCCCCCAGACGGCATCGACGCCGACCATGAAAGGCGAGACATGATGCCAGCCGGCCAGGCGGCCGAGCGACTGCAGGCCGATTGCGGCGCTGCCGGGATAGACGATGCGGTAACGGCAAGCCGGGCAATGCCCGGCAAAGAAGCGATCGACCGTCGCCACCGTGTAGTCGTCGATCGGGTTCGCGCCGCTCACGCCGCTAGCCTGCACGCATTCCCAGAGGCGCCGGCCGGCGTGGCCGAGCAGGATCAGTTGCCGTTCGCCGGGGGCGAGCGCCAGCGGGGCGAGCAGTTCGCCGGGCAGGGCGGCGAGGTCGAAGACGTAGTGCCGGTTGAGGCCGGCGGCGTCGAGGAAGGCCGCCGGCAGCGCGGGTCGGCTCATTGCCGGGCGGCGATCCAGTCGAGCAGGGCGTCGATCGCGGCGCCGCCTTCCTGGGCCTGCGCGTCGTTGATCAGGAAGCTCAGGGCGTAACGCCGGCCGGCGGCGTCGATCGCGTAGCCGGCGGCGCTGCGCACGCCGTCGAGGGTGCCGGTCTTGATGTGGGCGCGCCCGGCTACCGGGCTGCCGTTGAGGCGCTTCTTCATCGTCCCGTCGACGCCGGCCAGCGGCAGGCTGGCGATGAACTCGGGCATCAGCGGACTGCGCCAGGCGTCGAGCAGCAACTGGTTGAGCTGGCTGGCGCTGATCCGTTCCAGGCGCGACAGGCCGGAGCCGTTGTCGAGCACCAGGCCGGGGAAGTCGAGGCCGCGCGTGCCCAGCCAGGCGGCGACGCGCCGCCGCGCCTGTTCGGCACTGGCCGGCGTGCCGTCGTTGCCGAGGCTGAGGAAGACCTGGCGGGCCATCACGTTGTTGCTGAACTTGTTGATGTCGCGGACGAGGTCGGCGAGCGGCGCCGACTCCTGGCGGGCGAGCGGGATCGCCCCGGGCGGCGTGCGGCCGTTGCGGACGCGGCCGTCGAGGCGGCCGCCGAGTTCCCGCCACAGCGCGCGCAACAGGCCGTCGGCGTGGGCGTCGGCGGAGAGCGGAGCGAGGTTGAGGCTGCGTTCGCCGCAGCGGTTGGCATAGCTGCCGCGCACTTCGAGGCGGCGCCCGCTGCTTTCCGGCTTGACGCTGAGCTGGATGCGGTCGCGCCAGTCGCCGGGGCAGGGGCCATTGCTGGTGCGCAGGCCGTTGTCGACGACCAGGTCGGCACTCGGTGATTCGAGCAGGATACGCGGCCGGGCGACGTCGGGTTGCAAGGTGAAGCGCAGCGCCTGGAAGTCGAGCAGCAGCGCGTCAGGGCCGACGTTGTAGGCGCGTTGCGGCTTGTTGTCGAAGGCGGCGGGGTCAAAATCGACCGGCGCAAAGGCGCTGCGGTCGAGGACGATGTCGCCGGCGATGCGGTTGATGCCGCGCACGCGCAACTGGCGCAGCAGGAACCAGAGCTGGTCGCTGCTCAGCTTGGGGTCGCCGCTGCCGCGCAGGTAGAGATTGCCGGCAAGGACGCCGGCCGTGGGTTCGCGTTCGACCAGGGCGTCGGTCTGCCAGACGTGGGCCGGGCCGAGCAGGTCGAGCGCGGCGTAGGTGGTGAGCAGCTTCATCACCGACGCCGGGTTCATCGGCGCGTCGGCGTTGTGGGCGAGTAGCGGGGCGGCGGCGTCGAGCGGCTGGACGACGACGGCGACACCGCTGTCGCGGATGCCGGCCGCCTGCAGTGCCTGGGCGACGCCCGGCGGTAGCTGGGCGCTGGCGGCGGGGGCAAGCAGTAGCAGGGTGAGGGCAAACAGCGTTTGCAGGATGCGTGGCATCGCTATTCCGGAAAGAAAATCGGGGTCCGTCGGGCCCCCGATTTTACGCCGGCGGTGAGGATTCAGCGGCGCTGAAATTCGAAATCGCCGATCAGTTTGGCCAGGGTCTGCGAGGTCTGCATCAGTTCGCTGGCCGCCTGGCTGGCCTGGCGGGCGGCGCTGGTGTTCTGCTCGATCAGGTCGGTGATCTGCTGCATGCTGATCGCCACCTCCTCGCTGGCCACCCCCTGCTGGCGGGCGGCGTCGGAAATCTGCCCGGCCATCTGCGAGACCTGGCTCGACGACAGGGTGATGCCTTCCAGGCCGGCGACGCTGTCGCGCAGCTTGCCGATGCCGGTTTCCACTTCCTGCGATGCGATATCCATGCTGGTGACGGCCTGCGCCGTCACCGACTGGATCTCGCCGACCGTCTTGTTGATGTCGGCGGTCGAACTGGTGGTGCGCTCGGCGAGCTTGCGCACCTCGTCGGCGACGACCGCGAAACCGCGGCCCTGTTCGCCAGCGCGGGCGGCTTCGATCGCCGCGTTGAGGGCGAGCAGGTTGGTCTGGTTGGCAATCTCGGCAATGACGCCGGTGATGTCGCCGATCTTGGCGATCGACTGGTTGAGCTGGTCGATGATCCGGTTGGAGGCGGCGACTGCATCGACCACCCGCGACGTGGCGGCCATGCTCTGGCTGATGTTGGCGTTGCTCTCGTTGACCCGCTGTTGCGACTGGCTGGCGGCGCTGGCGGTTTCCTGGGCGTTGGCCGCCACTTCCTGGACCGACTGGCTGAACTCCTCGGTCGCCGCCGCGACGCCCTCGACGCTCGCCTGTTGCTGCTCGGATTGCAGCGACACCTGGCGCATCTGGTTTTCCAGCAGGCGGCAGCGGGTGTCGATGGCGCGCGAGGCGTTGTTGATCTCGTCAAGCATCGCCTTCAGCGTGTTCTGCATGATGCCGAGGTTGCACAAGAGCAGGCCGGGCTCGTCGCGACCGTCGATGTCGATGTCGTCGGTCAGCTTGCCTTCGGCGATCCGGTCGAACAGGTGGATCGCCTTGCGGATCGGGCCGACCACACCGCGCACCAGCAGCGAGCCGCCGATCAGCGTCAGCAGGATGGCGCCGAGCAGCAGGCCGATGCTGAAGTTGCGCACCCAGTAGTAGTGGCTCAATGCGGCTTCGTAACGAGCGTTGGCGGCACCCGATATTTCCTCGATCAGGGCATTGCCTTCCCGTTGCATCTCGGCGTAGAGCGGGTTCACGCTGCGCAGCAGGGTAATGTTGGTGTCCATGAACAAGCCCTGCTTGAGATGGTCGCGGGCGAGATTGATGCCCTCCTTGGAGTAGCGTTCGCGCACTTCGCCGAATTTCTGCAGCAGCGCCGTTTCCCTGTCGCTGAGTTTGATGGCCTGCAGTTGTTCGAGCAGGCTGTTGATCTCCTGGCGGTTCTTCAGGGTCGCCTCGATGTGCAGGTCGAGCGGATGGTCGTGCAGCTTGGCGAACTGGCTGCCCGGGTCGTGCTGCAGCGCCAACATGATCTGCGAGCGGTTGTCCGAAAGCAGGAACATCATTCGGTTGACCAGGTTCGAAGGAACCAGGTTGTTGCGGTACATCGCGTTCAGTTCTTCGTCGGTGTTTTTCAGGTTGGCGAGCCCGACGAGGCCGATCGTCGCCATCAGCACGATCAGTGCCCCCATCGCCAGCCAGATGCGGGCGCGCAGGCTCAACGTCCGGCGGCCGGTGGCGGGCAGCGAACCTTGCTGGCCGGCAGCCCGGTAGGCGGCCTCGGCGGCGGCTCGTTTGTCGGCCGGGGCCGGTGAGCGGATCGACAGGTAGCCGCTCGGCTGGCCATCCTTCTTGATCGGCACGACGAAGGCTTCGACCCAGTAATGATCGCCGTTCTTGCAGCGGTTCTTGACCAGGCCGCGCCAAGGCAAGCCGGCCTTGACCGTCTTCCACAGGTCGGCGAAGGCGGCTTCCGGCATGTCCGGGTGGCGGACGATGTTGTGATTCTGGCCGATCAGTTCCTCGCGGCTGAAGCCGCTGACTTCGACAAAGGTGTCGTTGACGAAGGTGATACTGCCTTTGAGGTCGGTGCGGGAGACGATGAAGGTATCGCTCGCCAGGCGCACCTCGTTCTGCGTGACAGGCTGGTTGTTTTTCATGTTCGCTCCAGGGGGCAAGCGTTGCTGGCCGGACTTTTCCGCCGCATTTCCTCATCCGCTGCGGTTGCCGTTTGGGGGCGAATATATAACTTTAGTTCTAGTTCGTGTGGGGCTTTGCCTTCCCGAAACACTGTGCAAAAAAAACCCGGCGGGCGCCGGGTTGGTTTGTTTTATTTGCCAGCATCCTGCTCGTAGATCACGTCGGCCCGTCGGTTCTCCGCCCAGGCTTCCTCGTTGCGTCCGAGCAGCTTCGGCTTGCGCTTGCCCCAGGTCTTGACCGTGACCTGGGTGCTGCCGGCGCCGTGGCCGAGCAGCGTGGCGCGCACGCTTTGCGCCCGCTTCAGGCCGAGGCGTTCGTTGTAGCCGCTGCTGCCGCGTTCGTCGGCGTGGCCTTCGATGCGCACCCGGGTTTGCGGATTGCGCGCCAGGTAGCGGGCGTGTGCCTGCAGGATGGGGTCGTAATCGGCCTTGATCGCTGCCTGGTCGAGGTCGAAATAGACGCTGCGTTGCGTGCGCAGGCCTTCCTCGTCCATGCGCATCGGCTTTTCGCCGGTTTCCGCGGCGGCCACCACCGGCGTTGCCGGTTGCAGTTCGGACGGCACTTCCTGGCCGAGCAGCCCGGGGTGCACCTTGAGCGCTCCGCTCTGGGCGATCTGCCGGGAGCGTGACGGATCGTTGCCGGTGGCGCAGGCGCTGAGTAGGGAGGCAAGCAACAGGATGAGGGGAATCGGGCGCATGATGGTCGGGCAACTAAGCAATCGCAGGATGATAGCCGCTCTCGGCCCGCTCTACCAGTTTCCCTTGCGCCCGGGAAGGTGGGGTTTCGGGGCGGTGTATAATCGCGCACCAAATTTCGTTACGCCAGTTTCCCGTGATCTTTACCTTAGGCATCAACCACCACTCGGCACCGCTCGCCATCCGCGAACGCGTGGCTTTTGGCGCCGACAAGCTGCAGCATGCGCTGGCCGAACTGGCGCAGGCCAAGGCGGTGAAGGAGGTGGCGATCCTGTCGACCTGCAACCGGACCGAGATCTACTGTGCCGCGGAATCGGCGCAGCAGGTGATCGACTGGCTGACGTCCTACCACCAGGTGGCGTACGAGGAACTGGCGCCCTATCTCTACGTGCATGACCAGCCGGCTGCCGTGCGTCATGCCTTCCGGGTTGCCTGCGGACTTGATTCGATGGTCATCGGCGAGCCGCAGATTCTTGGTCAGGTCAAGGACGCGGTGCGCGCCGCGGAAGATGTCGGCACTCTCGGCAGCCAGTTGCACAAGCTGTTTCAGCGCGCCTTCTCGGTGGCCAAGGAAGTGCGCAGCACCACCGCGATCGGCGCCAACATCGTGTCGATGGCGGCGGCTGGGGTCCATCTCGCCGAGCGCATCTTCGATTCGGTGGCCGGTCAGCGCATCCTGTTCATCGGCGCCGGCGAGATGATCGAATTGTGCGCCGCCCACTTCTGTGCCGAAAAGCCGCGTCAGGTGACGGTTGCCAACCGCACCGTCGAACGTGGCCGGGAGCTGGCCGAACGCTACGCCGGTCGCGCCATCCGCCTCGACGAGCTGGCCGATGCCTTGCCGCAGCACGACATCGTCGTTTCCTGTACCGCCAGTCCGCTGCCCATCATCGGCCTGGGGATGGCCGAACGGGCGGTCAAACTGCGCCGCCACCGGCCGATCTTCATCGTCGACCTGGCGGTGCCGCGCGACGTCGAGGAGGAAGTCGGCGAACTCGACGACGTCTTTTTGTACACCGTCGACGACCTGGCGCAGATTGTCGAGAGCGGCATGGAGTCGCGCCAGGCGGCGGTGGTCGAGGCCGAGGGAATCATTGCCCAGCGGGTGCAGGAATTCATCGGCTGGCTGGAGGCGCGCGACACGGTGCCGGTGATCCGCGCCCTGCGCGATTCGGCCGAGCGCATGCGGCGCCACGAAGTCGAGCATGCGCTGAAGTTGCTGGCGCGTGGCGAGGCGCCGGAGAAGGTGGTCGAACAACTGGCGCAGCGTCTGAGCAACAAGTTCCTGCACGCGCCGACCAGCGCCCTCGGCGCGGCCGAAGGCGAGGACAGGCAACGCCTGCAGCAGACGGTAGCGCGTCTGTTCCACCTGCACGGCGACTGAGCGCCAGGGGGGCTTCAGTCGCTGCCGCTCGTCGGGCGGTTGAGGACGATGCGGTTGCGGCCGCTGCGCTTGGCGTCAAGCAGCGCGTCGTCGGCGGCTTCGATCAGGGTCGAGGTGGTCAGGTAATCGGGTAGCGCGGCGACGCCGCAACTGAAGGTGACGCGCAAGGTGCCCTGGGCGTGGGCGTGCGGTAGCTGGCCGAAATCGAGACGGATCTGGTCGATCAGGCGGACCGCGTGCTCCGGGTCGATGTCGGGCAGCGCAATCAGGAATTCCTCGCCGCCGTAGCGGCCGACCAGGTCGGTGTTGCGCAGGCGGCCACGGAGCAGCCAGGCCAGGCTGCGGATCACCTGGTCGCCGACCGGGTGGCCGTAGGTGTCGTTGATCACCTTGAAGCGGTCGATGTCGATCATCGCCACCACCAACTGGCCGCCGGCCTGCGCGGCATTGAGCATGCGCTCGACCTGGAGCTTCGAGGTCGAATGGTTGAACAGCCCGGTCAGGCTGTCGTGCTGGCCGGAATAGAGCATTTCCCGGTAGCGCTCGATCTTGGTCTTGACCACCGAGGCGAGGATGATCGGGTTGACCGGCTTGGTCAGGAACTGGTCGCCGCCCAGGCGCAGGGCTTCGACCTGCTGCACGATGTCGTTCTCGCTCGACAGGTAGATCACCGGCAGCGACTGGTATTCGGGAATCTGGCGCAGCGCGCTGGTGACTTCGACGCCAGTGCAGAAGGGCATGTACATGTCCATCAGGATGGCGTCGGGGCGGTATTCGCTGGCCACTTCGAGGAGCAGGCGCGGGTCGTTGATCGCCTTGCTGTCGATGCCGTGCTGGGTCAGCGAGCGCCGGATGTGGGCGACGGCGGTGGCCGAGTCCTCGACGATCAGTACGCGGTACATCTCCTGCTCGTGCATGTCCACCAGGTCGAGGATACGCGACAGGACGTCGCTGACCTTGTTGCCGACCGGCACGCAGGCGTCGGCGCCGGCGCGCTGCAGCAGGACGATGCTTTGCAGGTTGGACGGTACCGACAGGCAGTAGAAATAGCTGGTCGGGAAGCGCGTGCGCAGGGCGATGATCGCGGTGATCGCCGCCGGCGGATAGGCCCGGCCTTCGACGTCGGGGATGAAGATGATGGCGAGCGGCGGCTCGTCGTCGGTGGGTTGTTCTTCCCAGCGGATGCTTTCCGGCTTGAAGCCGAAGAAACCGAGCTGTTCCGACAGCGAGGTGGACCAGGGGTGGCCGGCGCGGCTGACGAGAACCACGCGGCGCGGCTTGTTCCAGGTCTCCGCGGCTTTCCCCTCGCTGTTGTCGAGGACGCGCCGGGCCTGGATGGCCGGTGTTTCGTGGCGCCGCAGTTCGCTCAGGATGACGCTCAGCTTGCGCTCGATGGCGACCGCCTGGTCGAGCGAGATCGGGTGGGTGTCGCGTTCGCCGTAGAAGGAGAGTGCGGTGTTTTCCAGTTCCTGGCAGGCGCGGACCAGCCCCGGCAACTGCAGGCGATGCAGTTGTTCGGTGAGGCCGTTCAGCGATAGGGTGAATTCGACGAAGATGTCGAACACGCCCTGTTCGCGGTAACTGGCCCAGCCTCGCTCAAGGGTGGCGGCGAGGGCGAGCACGGAATTTGGAAAATTTGACATCGCGCATTCAGAACAATCGAACAATTATGCTGACGGAACCCGATCCTGGCAATCTCGGTGTATTACCAGGGGGGAACTCGGGTACCATAACGGCCCCATTCTCCTAGTCCCGCCGCCCGGATCGATGAAAGCTAGCATTCGTCAAAAACTGGATCTGCTGGTCGATCGCCTCGACGAAATCGATCGTCTGCTGTCTTCGCCCGACGCGGCTGGCGACATGGCCCAGTTTACCCGTCTCTCGCGCGAGCGGGCGGAAGTCGAACCGGTGACCATTCGCTACAATGCCTTTCGTCAGGCGGAAAACGATCTGGCGGAAGCGGAGGCGATGCGCGGCGATCCCGATCTGCGCGAGTTCGCCGAAGAGGAAATCGCCGCCGCCAAGGCGCGCCTGCCGGCACTCGAAATCGAACTGCAGAAACTGCTGCTGCCCAAGGATCCCAACGACGACAAGAGCGTCATCCTGGAAATCCGCGCCGGCACCGGCGGCGACGAGTCGGCGCTGTTCGCCGGCGATCTCTTCCGCATGTATTCGCGCTACGCCGAGCGTCAGCGCTGGCAGGTCGAAGTCTTGTCGGCCAGCGAGTCCGATCTCGGTGGCTACAAGGAAGTGATCTGCCGCATCGCCGGTTACGGCGCTTATTCCCGGCTCAAGTTCGAATCCGGCGGTCACCGCGTGCAGCGCGTGCCGGAAACCGAGACCCAGGGGCGCATCCACACCTCGGCCTGCACCGTCGCCGTGATGCCGGAAGCCGACGAGGTCGAGGACGTCAACCTCAACCCGGCTGACCTGCGCATCGACACCTTCCGCGCCTCCGGCGCCGGCGGCCAGCACATCAACAAGACCGACTCGGCGGTGCGCATCACCCACCTGCCGACCGGCATCGTCGCCGAATGCCAGGACGGCCGTTCGCAGCACGCCAACAAGGCGTCGGCAATGAAGGTGCTGGCGGCGCGCATCAAGGACATCCAGGTGCGCGCGCAGCAAAGCCACATCGCCAGCACGCGCAAGAGTCTGATCGGTTCCGGCGACCGCTCGGAGCGCATCCGCACCTACAACTTCCCGCAGGGGCGGGTCACCGACCATCGCATCAACCTGACGCTGTACAAGATCGCCGCGATCATGGAAGGCGACATGGACGAAGTGCTCGACGCGCTGGCCGCCGAACACCAGGCCGACCTGCTCGCCGAACTGGCCGAGCAGCAATGACGCTGGGCGAAGCGCTGGTCGCGGCGCGGCAGAAGATCGACCGGCTCGACGCCCGCCTGCTCCTCGAACGCGCCAGCGGCTGTGCGCATGCCGACCTCCTGGCGCGGCCGGAAACGCCGCTGCCCGCGCCAGCCGCCGCGCAGTTCCTGGATTGGGTCCACCGCCGCGCCGCCGGCGAACCGCTGGCCTACATCGTTGGCGAGGCGGAGTTTCGCGGTCGCCTGTTCCAGGTCTCGCCGGCAGTGCTGGTGCCGCGGCCGGAAACCGAGGTCCTGATCGAGCTGGCGCTGGTCCGCTTGGCCGGCCGGCCGCGGGTACTCGACCTGGGTACCGGTTCCGGCATCGTTGCCGTCTCGCTGGCGCTCGAATTTCCCGCGGCCGACGTCGTCGCCGTCGATCTCTCGCCGGCCGCGCTCGCCGTTGCCCGCAACAATGCCGGCCGTCTCGGCGCCGCCGTGCGCTGTGTCGACAGCGACTGGTACGCGGCGCTGAGCGGCGAGCGTTTCGACCTGATCGTCGCCAATCCACCTTACATTGCCGCCGACGATCCGCACCTGAGCGGCGACGGCTTGCCCTGCGAGCCGCAGATGGCGCTTACCGACGGCGGCGACGGGCTGAACTGCATCCGCGTCATCGTTGCCGGCGCCGCGGCGCATCTGACGGCCGGCGGCTGGCTGCTGTTCGAGCATGGTTACGACCAGGGTGCGGCGAGCCGGAACTTATTGGCCGCCGCCGGGTTCCAAGACGCATTCACGCAACCCGACCTGGCCGGCAACGACCGTGTTTCCGGCGGGCACCTGTAATGCAACTGGAGTCCCCATGTCCGACGTACAACAACGCATCCACGCAACCGTCACCGGCAACCAGGTCGTCCTCTACATGAAGGGCGACGCCCGCTTCCCGCAGTGCGGCTTTTCCGCTGCCGCGGTGCAGATCCTGAAGGCCTGCGGCGTGAACGACTTCGTCACGGTCAACGTGCTGGCCGACGAGGAAATCCGCCAGGGGGTCAAGGACTACGCCAACTGGCCGACCATCCCGCAGCTCTACATCAAGGGCGAGTTCGTCGGCGGCTGCGACATCATGAAGGAAATGTACGCGGCCGGCGAATTGCAGCAGATGCTGGCCGACGTCGTCAGCGCCTGAGCGGCATGGCAGCATGAATAAGCCCCGGCAATTGCCCGGGGCTTTTTAACGGGCGCCGTTCAGGCGGCCTTCTCGGCAGTGAATTCCTCGTAGGCGCGTAACGCCTCGGCGGCCGTCATGTAGCCCGGGCCGCCGCCCATGTAGATGCTCACCGCCAGCGTTTCCAGGAACTGCTCGCGGGTCACGCCGAGACGGATCAGGGCCTTGACGTGGAAGCCGATGCAGCCGTCGCAATGCTGGGCGATGCCGATCGCCAGCGCGATCAATTCCTTCTGTAGTTCGCTCAGCGCACCGGCCTTCATCGCGCCGTTGTGCATCGCCGAGAAACCCTGGGTGGCTTCCGGTAGTTCCTTGCGCAGGGTGCCGAGGGCCTTGGTCAGGTCGGTGGTGACGGCGCGGTAGGATTTGCTGCTCATGCGTTCTCCCGATAGGTTAAATTAGAGAACGCTAATTTTAACCGGAAAGCGCGTCAGCCACGCTTTCCGGTGCCGTGCGCCAGGCTCAGAGGCGGTTGCGGGCGCGGGCGATGGCGGCCCTCACCTGCTCCGGCGCCGTGCCGCCGATATGCTTGCGGCTGGCCAGCGAACCCTCGACGGTGAGCACGGTATAGACATCGTCGTCGATCAGCGGCGAGAACTGGCGGAACTCCTCCAGCGTCAGGCCGGGCAGATCGACACCCTTGAACTCGGCCGCCTTCACCGCGTGGCCGACGGCTTCGTGGGCGTCGCGGAAGGGCAGGCCCTTCTTGACCAGGTAGTCGGCGAGGTCGGTGGCGGTGGCGAAGCCCTGGGTCAGCGCGGCCTGCATGTTGTCGGCGCGCACCGTGATGCCGCCGGCCATGTCGGCGAAGATGCGCAAGGTGTCGGTGACCGTGTCGACGGCGTCGAACAGCGGCTCCTTGTCTTCCTGGTTGTCCTTGTTGTAGGCGAGCGGCTGCGACTTCATCAGGGTCAGCAGGCTGATCAGCTGGCCGTACACGCGGCCGGTCTTGCCGCGCGCCAGTTCCGGCACGTCCGGGTTCTTCTTCTGCGGCATGATCGACGAGCCGGTGCAGAAGCGGTCGGCAATCTGGATGAAGCCGACGCGCGGGCTCATCCACATCACCAGTTCTTCCGACAGGCGGCTGATGTGCATCATCAAGAGGGCACAGGCGGCGGTGAATTCGATCGCGAAGTCGCGGTCCGACACGGCGTCCAGCGAGTTCTCGCAGACGGCCTCGAAGCCGAGCTGGTCGGCGACGTATTCGCGGTCGATCGGGTAGGTCGTGCCGGCCAGCGCGGCAGCGCCCAGCGGCAGGCGGTTGACGCGCTTCCTGGCGTCGGCGAAACGCTCGGCGTCACGGCCGAACATCTCGAAATAGGCCAGGACATGGTGGCCGAAGGTCACCGGTTGCGCCACCTGCAGATGGGTGAAGCCGGGCATCGGCGTTGCCGCTTCCTTCTCGGCGAGGTCAATCAGCGCGCTGCGGAAGGCCTTCAGCAGCACCTGGATGTCGTCGATCGCGTCGCGCAGGTAGAGGCGGATGTCGGTCGCCACCTGGTCGTTGCGCGAGCGGCCGGTGTGCAGGCGCTTGCCGGCGTCGCCGACGAGCGCGGTGAGGCGCTTCTCGATGTTGAGGTGCACGTCTTCCAGGTCGATCGACCATTCCAGCTGGCCGGACTCGATTTCCTCAGCGACTTGCGCCATGCCGCGCTCGATGTCGGCCAGGTCCTGGGCGCTGATGATGCCTTGCCGGGCGAGCATCCGGGCGTGCGCGAGCGAGCCCCGGATGTCCTGGCGCCACATGCGCTGGTCGAAATCGACCGAGGCCGTGTAGCGTTTGACGAGATCGGAGACCGGCTCGGAGAAGCGGCCGGCCCAGGTGTATTGGTTGGCGTTGGAAGTCATGACTTGGGTCTACAATGGGGCGCGAAATGAGATGAGGAATTCGGTTGAATCCGCAAGAAGAATGACAAGTATACGGCACTTTCCGGCGACCCAGCCGCTGCCCGACTGGCGCAACTTCGGCGTCATGCTGCGCGTCCTGCTCGGCATCAACCTGCTCGCCGCCGTCGCCGCGCTGATCCAGTCGCCGGACCTGGCGAGCTGGGGTGAGCGTTTCGTCGCCATGGCCTCGGTAGTCGAACCGTTGCTGCTGATCGGTCTCGCCGTCCTGTCGCTGTGCCGCGACCTGCTCTGGCGCCTGCGCCTGCGCGTCGGCCAGGCCTGCGTGCTGGCATTGGCCGGTGGCCTGGCGGCGGTGCTCTTCGCCTATGGACATTCACTGCACCTGGTCGAGGCCGAGGCGGTCACTCGCGGCAGCCTGCTCGCCATGACGGCAACCGGGATGCTGCTGCTCTATTTCGAACTGCGCTCGCGGGCGCTGTCGCCGGCCCAGGCCGAGGCGCGGCTGGCAGCGTTGAACGCGCGGATCCGGCCGCATTTCCTGTTCAATTCGTTGAACGCCGTCCTCTCGCTGATCCGGGCCCGCCCCAAGGATGCAGAGGCGGCGCTGGAAGCGCTCTCCGACCTGTTCCGCGCGGCGATGCGCGATCCGTCGGAGCGGGTCAGCCTGGCCGACGAGATTGCCCTCGGCCGGCAGTACCTTGAACTTGAGCAACTGCGCCTGGGCGAGCGCCTGACGGTCGACTGGCAGCTCGGCGAGCTGGCGCTCGATTTGCCGATCCCGCCGCTGATGCTGCAGCCGCTGCTGGAGAACGCGGTGCGCCACGGCATCGAGCCGCTGCCCGAAGGTGGCACCGTGGTCGTCGGCCTGGAGCGGCGCGGCGACGAGCTGCTGGTGCGCATCGCCAACCCAACCGCCGGTCGGTCGGCTGCCGCCGCCGGTAACCAGATGGCATTGCTCAACATCCGCGAACGCCTGGCGCTGTATTACGATCTCGAGGCTCGGCTGGAGACCGAGATTGACGATCACCACTACGAAGTCCGCATCGTGCTGCCATGCCAACGCAAATCCCGCTGAAAATCCTCCTGGTCGACGACGAGCCGCTGGCGCGCGAGCGCTTGCGCACCCTGCTCGGCGACATCGCCGGACAGTGCCCGGGCGAGATTGTCGGCGAGGCGGCCAACGGCCTGCAGGCGCTCGAGCAACTGGACAAGCAAGCGGTCGACGTGGTGTTTTGCGATATCCGCATGCCCGGCATGGACGGCATCGAGCTGGCTTCGCACCTCGGGCGCCTGGTGAACCCGCCGGCGGTGATCTTTACCACTGCCTACGACAATTACGCGGTGCAGGCCTTCGATCTCAACGCGCTCGATTACCTGATGAAGCCGGTGCGCGCCCAGCGCCTGCTGACGGCGCTGCAGAAACTGCCCGGGACGCGCCCCGATCCCGCCGTGCTGGCCGGCATCGGCCAGGCGGTGCGCGGCGGCGGGCGCACGCATCTGTCCTGCCACGAACGTGGCCGCCTGCTGCTGGTACCGGTCGAGGAAGTGCTGTATTTCCGTGCCGACCTCAAATATGTGGCGGCGCGCACCGTCGAGCGCGAATACCTGCTCGACGAGTCGCTGACCCATCTGGAAAACGAGTTTCCCGAGCAGTTTTTGCGCCTGCACCGAGCGGTGCTGGTGGCGCGGCGGGCGATCGCCGGTTTCGAGAAAGCCGCCGGCGACGATGCCGAGGCCTACGGCTGGGCGCTGCTGCGCGGTGTTTCGGAGAAGTTGCCGGTCAGTCGCCGCCAGTGGGTGGCGGCGAAAGGCGGGCTGGGGAATCCGGTTTAGGCGCTGATCGCGTGGGCGGAGGCCGGCTGCTCGGCAGCCGGTTTCGTGTTGCGTCGGGGGATGCCTTGTTCGTCGAGCAGGCGCTCGATACGGAAAAAGACTTCCTGGCGGTTGAAGGGCTTCTTCATGAAATCGTCGGCGCCGATGCGGGTGCCGAAGAACTGTTCCATCGCCTGCTCGTTGCCGCTCATCATGATCACCGGCGTGTCGCGTGTCTGCGCATCGCGGCGGATGGCGCGCAGGGCGGCGAAACCGTTCATGCCCGGCAGCATGATGTCGAGGAAGACCAGTTGCGGACGTTTTTCCTGCAACTGGACGAGGCCGCTTTCGGCGTCGAAACACTCGATGGTGTCGAGCCCGGCCGAGCGCAGGAACTTGCGCAGCACGGCGACCACCGTCTTGGAATCGTCGATGATCAGCACGCAGGTGCCCGGCGGTGGGTCGACCCGCGGCCGCTGCCGCCTCTCCACCGGCATCGGGACCACCTTGGCGACCGGTTCCGGTGCGCGGGCGGGGCGCCCGAAGAGGGATTTCAATTGATCGAGGATGCCCATGAATTTTCTCCGCTTGGTTCGATTCCGACGATCTGCCCGGGCTTTCCGGCGGTGAACGGAACAGTTCCGTTCGCCGGGAGCGACGCCGATTCATGTCGTATGCATTTGACCACGGGGGGCGCGGCAAGTCTAGTGCTTTTTCCCCGCCTGGCTCTACTTCCCGGGTGGGCTCTAGGTGTCGCGCGGCGCTGTGCTGGCGGGCGGCGGCAAGGGGGAAGGTCGGTACAGCGTTTCGCTCAGCCACAGGGCGGCGTAGCTGGCATACCAGGCAAAGACCACGTCCGAAAGAAAGTGTGCTCCGACTGCCAGGCGCGCCAAGCCGGTGCATGCCGTCGCGACGATGGCGGCGAGCAGCCAGGGCAGTCGTCGTTTGCGTCGCCAGCCGGGGGCCAGGAGCAGGAAGGCGGTGGTCGCCGCGTGACCGCTGACGAAGGCGCAGTTGCGCTTGCATTGACCTGCCGGCAGGAAGGCCGGCGAAAAGGTCCGCGCGCCGTCAAAGGTCGCAATGTCCGAAGGTCGGGCGCGTTCCGCCAGGGCCTTGATCGCCTCCACGCCGACGAGCGGGCCGAGCAATGCGGCGACGAGCAGGAAGGCGACGCTGTCGCGGGTCGCGGGCGGCACGACGTCCGGTCGAAAGCGGCCGATCAGCGCCACGAGGATGAGCAGCACGAGCACACTGCGGCCGATGCGCGGCACCCACAGATTGGGCAAGGCAGTCCAGAAATCGCCGCTGTTGTAGCGCCAGATGCCATCGCTCGCATAGAAGTGGCGGCTGACGGCGAGATCGATCTCGGGATGGGTGATGAACAGGATCGCCAGCACAAGACCGACGCCGAGGATCAGGCGGTACTCAAGGCTTCTGGAAGTCATCGAGCAGGTATATCTCGAGCCGGCGCGTGGTCCCCGGTCCGCGCGAACCGGTCGCGAGACTGGCGAGGTGTTCGTGGCGGGCGAAGCGGCTGGCGATATCGGCAGGCAGGGCGGTGCTGGAGAGATAGAGCAGCGGTGCGCCGGGCGGCAGCGTCAGCGACTGGGTCAGCTCGTAGTGGTCGCGCACGCTGCCATCGGGGTTCCAGCGGGCGACGGACAGTTGTCGATCGCGCAGTTCGTATTGCAGGTGGGCGATCAGCGTGCGGTTGCCGGCGACCGGAATCGCTTGCGGGTAGGCGTCGAGCCAGGGTTCGAGTTGCTGCGCCAGGCGGTCCCAGCCGATGACCTGGGCGTAAGGGGTCGGCGGGTTGGCGCCGAAGGCGCGCAGTACCGCGCTGCCGTGATAGACGATGGCGCTGATCGCGATGTTGAGCACGATAGCGGCCCATAGCCAGCGCTGACGGCCGCTGTCGCGCAACCAGAGGACGGCGAGGATGCTTGCCGGGACGAAGGCCGGTGCGGCCCAGTTGGCGTTGGCCTTGCCGGCGTAGGCCTGGGCGCTGGCAAGCAACCACAAGGGGAGGGCGAAACAGAGCAGCAGCCGGGCGAAGTCGCCGGCCGGCGTGCGCTGGCGAGCCGACGGCAGGGCGGCGAAGAAGGCGGCGCCAAGCAGCGGGCCGAAGCAGCCCCATTGGCTGGCGACGAATTCGAGCAACGCGAGCGGGCCGCCGCCGTCGCGTTCGACGGTGATCTTTGCCGTGTGGCGCAGGGTCGGGAAATCGTGCTGGATGTTCCACCAGAGATTCGGCGCCAGGCACAGCAGCGCGAGACCGGCGGCCAGCCAGGGGCCGGGCCGGGCCAGTCGCTGGCGTTCGCAGAGCAGCAGATGGAGCAGTGCCGAGAGCAGGCCGGCCAGCATCGTGTACTTGCTCAGTAGGCCGGCGCCGCAGACCAGACCGAGCAGCAGCCAGCGCCAGAGCCGGTCGTCGCGCAGGGCATCGACGTAGAGGCGCAGCATCGCGCTCCAGGCCAGGACGAGCAGCGCGTCGGTGGTGACGGCGAGGCCCAGCCAGGCGAAGATCGGCAGGCTCAGGACGGCCAGCGCGCACCACCAGGCGGCGCGCGCGTCGCGGGCATCGCGGACCAACCCGTAGGCGAGCAGCGCGCTCAAGGGGTAGCAGAGCATGGCAAGCGCCTTGCTGCCCAGTACGCCATCGCCGAACAGCGCGGTCGACGCGGCGATCAAGGCCGCAATGCCGGGCGGTTTGGAAAAGTAGCCCCAGCTCAGGTGCTGCGCCCAGCCCCAGTATTGAGCCTCGTCGACGTGCAGGGTGATGCCCGCCGTGCCTATCGTCAGCACCCGCCAGACCAGGAACAGCGCGGCGACGGCGAGCAGCGACGGCCAGCGGAAAAGGCGTTCAGAGGACATCGCTGGTCTCGCGGTGGCTTGCCACCCGCTGCGGGGCGGCAGGCTGGTGCCAGCGGAGGTCGGCGCCAGTGTCCGGGGCGTCGCGCAGGACGTAGGCGCGTCCCGCGTCGGCGCCGAAATAGATGCGCGACAGGGTTTCCGCGAGGACGCCGGTGAGCACGCACTGGATGCCGATCAGCAGGGCGAAGAAGCCGGTCATCAGCAGCGGTCGGGTGCCGATGCTCTCGCCGAGCAGCTTGAGCACCGCCATGTAAAGCAGGACCAGCGAACCCAGACCGGAAAGCGCCAGCCCGATGTTGCCGAAGAAGTGGCCGGGGCGGTCGCGGAAGCGCATGAAGAAATACACCGCCAGCAGATCGAGGATGACGCGGAAGGTGCGCGAAATGCCGTACTTGGATTCGCCCAGCCGTCGCGGGTGATGTTCGACCGCCATCTCGGCGATCCGTCGCGGCGTGGTCACGGTACTCAGCCAGGCCGGGATGAAGCGGTGCATCTCGCCGTACAGGCGGATGCGGCGCAGCACGCTGGCGCGGAAGGCTTTCAGGCTGCAGCCGTAGTCGTGCAGGCGGACGCCGGTGACGCGGCCGATCAGGCGGTTGGCGATGCGTGACGGAATCTTGCGCAGCCACAGCCCGTCCTGTCGGTTGCGCCGCCAGCCGGCGACCAGGTCGAGGTCTTCGCGGAGCAGCTTGGCGACGAGCGCGGGGATGTCGACCGGATCGTTCTGCAGATCGCCGTCCAGGGTGACGATGACATCGCCCGCCGCCTGGTCGATGCCGGCCTGCATGGCGGCCGTCTGGCGGAAGTTGCGCGCCAGTTCGACGCAGCGCACGTGCTCGCCCCAGCGCTGCCGGGCCTTGCCGATCTCGGCTACGGTGTCGTCGCTGCTGCCGTCGTCGACCAGCAGCACTTCCCAGCGCCACGGGTAATCGCCGAGGCAGGCATGGATGCGGTCGACCAGCGGGGCGACGCATTTTTCCTCGTTGTAGAGCGGAACCACCAGCGACAGGCTGTGGGCGGGGACGGAGCGGGGCGGAATCACACGCGGGCGGGGGGGGGGAGTTCACTGGCGGGACGGGCGACCCAGGCCAGGGCGCCGGCGACGAGGGCGATCGCGATGGTGATCAGGTGCAAGGACAGCGCGGCAGCGAGCAGCGGCTGCCAGGGCAGGCCGAAACCGGCCAGCGGCAATGCGACGCCGGCTTCGTAGGTGCCGAAGCCGGCGATCCCCTGCACCGGCAGGATCGCCGACAGTTCGCCGCCAAGGACGCCGGGCACGGCGGTGGCGACGGGCAGGCCGGCGAGCGCGGCGAGCGCAAGGCTGAGGCCGCTCAGTTTGCTCAGCCAGTTGGCGACGGTCCACAGCCAACTGGCGCGCGAACCGTCGAACATCGGCCGCAGGCGCTGCAGGTGGCGGAACGGGAAGCCGCTGCACTGGTTGGCCTCGGCCGTCCGCGCCAGATGGCGGGTCAGCGGCCAGGCGGCGGCGAGCCCGAGCAGCGCGGCGCCGCGCAGCGCGAGCGGCAATCCAGGCCACAGTACGACGCCCAGTCCGGCGAGCACGACGACATCCTGGACGCGCAACCAGAGCAGGGTGGCCAGTGCCTCGGAGAGTTGCAGGCCGGCACGGTGCAGCATCGCCGGCAGCAGCAGTTCGCCGGCCCGGAACGGAATGACGTTGATGCCGAGGTTGTGCAGCAGCGTCATGCGCAGCGTGCTGCGCCAACCCAGCGCGAGGCGCGTCGCGAACTGCGTCGACAGGCGCGCCGCCCGACAGCCATAGGACAGGCATTGCAGCAGCACGAGCAGGCCGAGAACGCCCGGCGCCAGCAGGCGGACGGCATCCCAGGCCGCCGCTGCCTGGCGGCTGCCGAGCAGCCAGAACAGCAAGGCGGCGCTGATCAGGAGGGAGACGGACAGCCGGAGGATCAACGGATTGCCGTCCGCAGGCCCCGGGGGGCGTTGCCGCGAGCCGGCAGCGTCGGCGGCGAGCGGCGCATCGTCCTCCGGGCGGGCCACCCGATCGCGGCGAGGCCGGACCGGAAAGGCCGCGGGCATTGCCCATCGGCGACGTGCCGGGGAATTGAGGCGGGCAGCAAGGTGGCGGACGCCAAGGCCGTGACGATTGGCTGGGCGGACAAGGAATGCTCCGGTGGATCGAGTCGCAGCAGACTAAGGCAAGGCCGTTAAGGCTTTGTGACGCCGCCGGGCGACGCTCATCAAACTGAAAAATAGCGCGCCTATCGTGCACCCGGCCGCGTCCTGGCGCGGCGGACAGGTTTTTCCGTGACTCGTTTGGGAGCGATCAATTGACAGTACTCGTCACCGGCGCCGCCGGTTTCATTGGTTCGGCCGTCTCGCTGCGCCTGCTGGCGCGTGGTGACACCGTCATCGGGATCGACAATCACAACGACTACTACGATCCGGCGCTGAAGGAAGCGCGTCTGGCCCGTCAGCTCGGGCATCCCAACTACACCCACCTGCGCATCGACCTGGCCGACCGTTCCGGCATGGCGGAACTGTTCAGGACCCACCAGCCCCGGCGCGTGGTCAACCTGGCCGCGCAGGCCGGGGTGCGCTACGCGATGGAGAACCCGCTGGCCTACATCGACAGCAACCTCGTCGGTTTTGCCCATATCCTCGAAGGCTGCCGCCACAACGGCGTCGAACACCTGGTCTATGCCAGCAGTTCCAGCGTGTACGGGGCAAATACCGCGCTGCCGTTTTCGGTGCACGACAACGTCGACCATCCGCTCAGCCTGTACGCCGCGACCAAGAAGGCCAACGAGTTGATGGCCCATTCCTATAGCCACCTCTACGGGCTGCCGACGACCGGGCTGCGCTTTTTCACCGTCTATGGTCCGTGGGATCGGCCGGACATGGCCTTGCAGAAGTTTGCCCGGGCCATCGTCAAGGGCGAGGCCGTCAATTTATTCAATCACGGCAGGCACCGCCGGGATTTCACCTACATCGACGACATCGTCGAAGGCGTGATCCGCGTCCTCGATCGCCCCGCGCCGCCCAACCCGGACTGGTCGGGCGAGCAGCCCGATCCGGGGACGAGTCGGGCGCCGTGGCGGGTCTACAACATCGGCAACAATCGCCCGGTCGACCTGATGGCCTATGTCGGCGCGCTGGAAAATGCGCTGGGCCGGACCGCGGAAAAAGCCTTCCTGCCGCTTCAGCCGGGCGATGTGCCGGACACCTGGGCGAACGTGGACGATCTGGTCGAGCAGTTCGACTACCGGCCCGCAACGCCGGTCGACCAGGGCGTTGCCAACTTCGCGCGCTGGTTCAGCGATTTCTATCGGCTGGCTTGACCGCCGGATCGGTGCATCCGGCGGCAGCCAGCAGTCAGCCCAGCGCCCTTTCGACGACTTCCAGCACGTCGCGGACCAGACCGGGGTGGGCGCGGATCTTTTCCAGCGCGGCACGGGCATGTGCCTGGCGGCCGGCGTCGAATTTCTTCCAGCGGTCGAAGCTGCGCGCCAGCCGCGAGGCAACCTGCGGATTCTTGTCGTGCAGCAGCAGGATGCGTTCGGCCATGAAGGCATAGCCGCTGCCGTCGGCGGCATGGAAGCGGACCAGGTTGGCACCGAAGGCGCGGATCAGCGCGTAGATCTTGTTCGGGTTGCCGGCGTCGAAGGCCGGGTGCTGCGTCAGTGCTTTCACCGTCGCCAGCGTTTCCGGACGGCGGCTTGTCGATTGCGCCTGCAGCCACTTGTCGACGACCAGCGCTTCGTCCTTCCAGCGCGCGTAGAACTCGGCCAGCGCCTGCTCGCGTTGCGGGCAGACGGCGGCGTTGACGTTGGCCAGCGCGGCGAGCGCGGCGAACTGGTCGGTCATGTTGTCGGCGTCGCGGAACTGCGCGTAGGCCAGCTGGCGGACGGCGTCGCTGTCGAGTTCGAGGAGGTAGGACAGGCACAAGTTGCGCAGGGCGCGGCGGCCAGCCTGGTCGCTGTTCGGGGCGTAGGCTTCCTTGACGGTCAACGCCGCGTATAGGCCGGCAAACTCGCCTTCGAGCTGTTCGGCGAGGTAGCGGCGCAGGCCGTTGCGGGCGGCGTGCAGGGCGTCCGGATCGACGATCTCCAACTGTTCGGCGAGCGTCGTTTCGCCAGGCAGGGTGAGCGCTTCGGCGACGAAGGCGGCGCCGCGCTCACCCTGCGTCTGCAGCAGGCGGCGGCAGGCAGCGGTGAAGCTGTCCGGCCACTGCGGGGTGCGGCCGGCGGCGATTTCGGCGGCGGCGCCGAGGATCAGCGTCGATGCCAGGCGCTGGCCGGCTTCCCAGGCGTTGAACGGGTCGGTCTCGAAGGCCAGCAGCAGGGTCAGCTGTTCCGGCGTGTAGTCGAACTCGAGATTGACCGGCGCCGAGAAGTCGCGCAGCAGCGAGGGCACCGGCTCGTCGCCGATGTCGTTGAAGACGAAGGACTGGCTGTTGGCGGTCAGTTGCAGGGTGCGTTCGCTGCCGGCGATCAGTTCGCCGGCTTCGGTGAACAGCGCGACGCGGATCGGGATCAGCGCCGGCGCATCGTCGCTGGCGCGCGGGTTGCTCTGCGTGCAGGTCAGCGTGTAGCTGCGTTCAAGCGGATCGTAATGGCCGTCGACAACGACCTTCGGCGTGCCCGGCTGGTTGTACCAGCGCATGAACTGGGTGAAGTCGAAACCACTGGCGGCGGCCATCGCGGCGACGAAATCCTCGCAGGTCACCGCCTGCCCGTCGTGGCGGCGGAAGTACTCGTCCATGCCGGCGCGGAAGGCGTCGCGGCCGATCAGCGTCTGGATCATGCGGATGACTTCGGCGCCCTTTTCATAGACGGTGGCGGTGTAGAAGTTGTTGATCTCGACGAAGCTGGCCGGGCGGATCGGGTGCGCCATCGGCCCGGCGTCTTCCGGGAACTGCGCGGCGCGCAGGCCACGCACCTCGCGGATGCGGGCGGTCTGCCGGTTGTGCAGGTCGGCGCCGAATTCCTGGTCGCGGAACACGGTCAGGCCTTCCTTCAAGGAGAGCTGGAACCAGTCGCGGCAGGTGACGCGGTTGCCGGTCCAGTTGTGGAAGTATTCGTGCGCGACGACCCGGTCGATGTTCTCGAAATCCACGTCGGTCGCGACGTCCGGGCGAGCGAGCACATACTTCGTGTTGAAGATGTTGAGCCCCTTGTTCTCCATCGCGCCCATGTTGAAGTCGCCGACGGCGACGATCATGTAGTGGTCGAGGTCGCATTCGAGGCCGAAGCGTTCCTCGTCCCAACGCATCGATTTCTGCAGCGCCGCCATCGCGTGCGGGCACTGGTCGAGCTTGCCCGGTTCGACGTAGATGGCCAGTTGCACCTCGCGCCCGGAGGCGGTGCGGAAGCTGTCGCGCAGTACGTCGAGCTTGCCGGCAACGACGGCGAACAGGTAGGCCGGTTTCTTGAACGGATCGGCCCATTTCGCCCAGTGGCGGTCGTCGGCCTCGTCGCCGGCGGCGACCGGGTTGCCGTTGGCGAGCAGGACCGGGAAAGCCGCCTTGTCGGCGTGCAGGGTCACGGTATAGACCGACATCACGTCCGGCCGGTCGAGGAACCAGGTGATGCGCCGGAAACCCTGCGCCTCGCACTGCGTGAAGTAGCCGTCCTTGGAGCGGTAGAGGCCGGAGAGGCGGGTGTTCTTGTCGGGATCGATGCGCACGACGGTGGTCAGCGTGCAGGCGTCGGGCAGATCGTTCAGCGTCAGGCTGTTCGCCGTCGCGGTGTAGGACGCGGCGTTTCCATCCACGCTGACGCCGAGCGTTTCCAGTTCCTCGCCGTCGAGCACCAGCGGCTGCGCGGCGACGGCTGGGTTGCGGCGCAGCGCGAGGCGGGCGGTAACCGTGGTGGCGCCGGTTTCGATGACGAAATCGAGGTCGACGGTGTCGATCCACCAGGCCGGCGGGGTGTAGTCCTTGAGGAAAATGGTTTGGGGCGTTTCGCTATTCATCGTGTGCAGGTTCCGGAGAGAAGCCGGAAATGATACGTGAAGTGGATGCCCCACTGTCGCCGGCTTGCCCGGCGGGATGCGGCAATTTGCCACATTCCGGGGCGCCGGGGCGCTCCGTATAGTCCGCCCCTGCACGGCGGACGGCAGGGGAGCCGGCCGCTGAAGAATCTCAGGGGGAAAACCATGTTCCAGATGTCCGAGCCGGCCCGCCGCCTGCTGCTGGCCTGCGGCTGCCTTGCCGCGACCAATGTTGTTGCCGAAGACGAACGCGGCCTCGCCCAGGTCGTGGTCACTGCAACCCGCACCGAGCAGTCGATCCGCGAGGTGCCGGCGGCGGTATCGGTGATCGACCGCGAGCGCATCGAGGCCTCCGGCGCGACCACCGTCGACCAAGTGCTGCAGGGCGTACCGGGCGTCTACGCGGCGCGCATGGATGCCTCGTCGCCGAACCGCATCGCCCAGACCTATACCCGCGGCCTGCCCGGCAACAGCCGGACCCTGGTGCTGCTCGACGGCATTCCGATGAACGTGCTCTACGACGGCCAGGTCGACTGGTCGCAACTGAGCACCCAGGACGTCGAGCGCGTCGAAGTGGTGCGCGGCGCCAGTTCCGGGCTCTACGGCGCCAACGCGATGGGCGGCGTGATCAACGTGCTGTCGCGCGCGCCCGAGCCGGGAACGAAGACGCGGCTCGGTGCCGAGTACGGTAGCCTGAACAGCAAGCGCCTGCTGGTCTCGCATTCGCAGCGTTTCGGTGCCACATCGGTACGGGTGTCGGCCAGCCACTTCACCAGCGACGGCTACGACATGTGGCGCCCGGATACCACCATCCCGGCCGCCAACCGCGACAAGATCGGTACGCTCAAGGACAACGCCGCAATCAAGCTGCTGCACGAGATCGATAGCCGTTCCTTCATCGAGGCCGGCGTCAGCTATCTCAAGGACGAGGCCACCGGTTTCTACCGCCCGGGGGCGCCGGGTTACCAGCCGTCGAAACGCGAGCAATACGTGCCGACCGTGCGCTATGTCCGTGACGACGAGAGTTCGAATACCTCGGTCGCGCTTTACGGGCGTTTCGGCAAGCAGTGGGCGGACACGCTCAATCCGGTCACCTACCGGACGATTTCCGAGAAGGGCTTGTACGAGGATCGCAGCCTGGGTTTCAACGCCCAGCATTCGCACGCCCTGGGTTCCATCCACCGGGTTACGCTGGGCCTCGATTTTCTCGATGGCGACGTCGACAACCATTTCTCCTATCCGGGCAGCAGCCGCCTGCGCGACACGCGCGGCGACCTGCGCCGCTACGGCGTCTTCATCCAGGACGAGATGGCACTGACGGCGCGCTGGAAACTCAACCTCGCCGGTCGCTACGACCACTGGACCACCGGCGGCAACCAGGTGGATAGCGGCGTCGGCCAGCCCAGCACGAGCTACCGCGAGCGTTCCGCCGGCGATTTCTCGCCCAAGCTGGCGACCCTGTTCAAGGTCAACGATGCTTTCAACCTGCGCGCCAGCGCCGGCCGTGCCTTCAATCTGCCGGACATGTTCAACCTCTACGCCAATACCCGGCGCGGCACGACGACCTACTGGGCGAACCCAGATCTCGATCCGGAAACCGTCAAGGCCTACGACCTCGGCGCCGACTATTATTTCGGCCGGCGTGGCTACGTCAAGGCGACGCTCTATTACAACGACGCCAAGGACTTCATCTATTCGGTCCGCCGCGACGCGACCAATGTCGACAAGATCAACGTCGGCGCCGTCACCACGCGCGGCCTGGAACTCGAAGCCGCCTACCGCCCGAGCGAGGCGCTGGCGCTGAGCGCGAGCTTCACCTACAACCGCTCGCGGATCGAGGAGAACGCCAGCAACCCGGCGCTCGAAGGCAAGTCGCTGACCAGCGTGCCGCGCCGCCAGGGACAAGTGCGCGCCGATTACCGCTGGCCCGGCGGCGCCACCCTGTCCGCCGCCGTCAACCGGGTCGGCAAGCGCTACGCCGACGACATCAACAGCAAGTCCTACAAGGCTTACACGACGCTCGACCTGAGCGCCAGCTACCCGCTGGGCAAGACCTTCAGCGCCCGCCTGAACGTCGTCAATGTCGGCGACAAGGTCTACGACGGCATTGGCTACCTGGCGCCCGGACGCACGGTGACCGCCGGCCTCTACGCGAACTTCTGAAAGGGCGCTGGCAAGCGGCGGGCGGATGCCAGCGCGCTACTTCTTGCGTATCATCCCGAAGCTTCGCCACCGTCCGCCGCCCACCTTGCGCCCGTCGTCCCTTCCTCCCTCCTCGCCAGTGGCCACCCGCTGGCTGGGCATCGCCCTCGTCCTGGCGGTGCACGGCCTGGCGTTGTGGGTCTTGCTGGCGCAGCGGCTGCTGCCGCTGCCGGAGGAAGCGACGACGCTGATGGTCAATTTCATCGCCCCGCCGGCGCCGCAGCAGACGGCACCCAAGCCGGCACCGCGACCGCCCGAGCCGAAGCCCTTGCCCAAGCCGGCGCCGCGTCAACTGGTCGCCGAAGCGCCGGTGCTCAGTCCGGCCGAGCCGGTGGCCCCGCCACCACCGCCGGCCCCGCCGGTCGAGGTGGCGCCGCCGGCACCGCCCCTGCCCTTGCCGCAGGGCCCGGTGGCGCTGGGCGGCGAGCTGTCGGTGGTCTGCCCGGAGCGGCAGGCGCCGGCCTACCCGCCGATGTCGCGCCGGCTTGGCGAGACCGGCAAGGTGGTGCTGCGGGTGACGCTCGACGAGCGCGGCAGCGTCGCCCGGGCGAATGTCGAGCGCAGCAGCGGCTATCCGCGGCTCGACGAAGCGGCGCTCGGCGCCGTGCGCGGCTGGCGCTGCACGCCGGCCCGGCGCAACGGCCAGGCGGTCGAGGCAACGGCCTTGCAACCCTTTAATTTCGTGCTGGAAGGAAACTGATCGATGCAACCCGCAGTTGTCGAAGGCCTGGGCTTCGCCCATTTTCTTGCCCAGGCGGATGGCGTCGGGCGCATCGTGCTCGGCCTGCTGCTGCTGCTGTCGGTGGCGAGCTGGTACCTGATCATCACCAAGTGGCTCGCCAACTATCTGGCGCAGCGCCAGGCGGCGGCCTTCCTCGCCCGCTTCTGGCAGGGCGGCTCGCGCAGCGGCCTCGGCCAGCGCCTGCGCGCCGAGAAGATCGACAATGCCTTCGCCCGCCTGGCGTTGAACGCCATCGAGGCGGCCGAGGCAGCGGCGGCCGGCGACGACAAGCTGGCGACCGCCGGCGGTCTCGCCGAATACCTGACGCGGACGCTGAACAACACCATCGACCAGGAAGCCGCCGCCGCCGAACACGGCCTCACCGTGCTCGCCTCGGCCGGCTCGGCGGCGCCCTACATCGGCCTCTTCGGCACAGTCTGGGGCATCTACCACGCGCTGGTGCAGATCGGCCTGTCCGGCCAGGGGACGCTCGACAAGGTCGCCGGGCCGGTCGGCGAGGCGCTGATCATGACCGCACTCGGCCTCGCCGTGGCGATTCCGGCGGTCCTCGCCTACAACGCCTTCAGCCGGCGCAACCGCTTGTGGCTGGCGCGTCTGGAAGGGTTTGCGCATGACCTCTACGTGCTGCTGACGGTGAAGAACGAAACCGCCGGCGGCGCCCGGGGCGGCTGATGGCGGCCGGCGACTTCCGCCGCTACCGCGGCCGGGCCGACGGCCCGAAGGCCGAGATGAACGTCGTCCCGCTGGTCGACGTGATGCTGGTGCTGCTGGTCATCTTCATCGTCACCGCGCCGCTGCTCACGCACGCGGTCAAGATCGACCTGCCGAAGGCGGCGAGCGCGGTGAACCTGACCAAGCCCGAGCACATCGAATTCGGACTGCGCGAGAGCGGCGAGATGTTCTGGAACGGCGAGCCGGTGACGCTCGAAGAACTGTCCGCGCGCTGCGCCACCGCCGCCGCGCAGTCGCCGCCGCCGGAACTGCATATCCGCGCCGACCGCCTGGTGCCCTACGAAAAGGTGGCGCAGGTGATGGCGGTCGCGGCGCGCAACGGCCTGGCCAGGATCGGCTTCGTCAGCGACCCGGCGGCGCCGTAGCGGCAATCGGCCGGGGGCGGGATTTCCCGGCTTGCTTCGCCGGGGTTTGCGCGCATAATTGCCAAAATTGCAATCATTGGCAGGGGGCGCGACCGGGATGAAGGAAGAGCGGCGACACATCGTTGCCCTGGTGCTGCTGCCGACGCTGCTGTCGCTGGTCCTGCTCCTCTTCTTCCTGCGCGCTTCGCTGCTCGACTGGGCGGTGGCGCGCTGGGCCGAGGACAACCGCGCCTTCGTCGCCGCGCTGGCGGCGCGGCTCGACGCCGAGATCGACCGGCCGCTGCAACTGCTGCGCCTCGCCGCGCAGACGCGCGCCTTCGGCGACCTGCCGGCGCTGGCGCAGATCGACCGCGGCATCAACGGCATTCCCGAAAGCGCCGATCCGGAGAAACGCGAGATTCTCGAAAGCCTGCGCCGCCAGGGCAATTTCTCAGTCCTCTTCGTGCTGACCCCGGAAGGCGACCACTACATCTCGCATCCCTTCAGCGTGCAGCGCGCGCTGCGCAAGTTCAACCTGGCCGATCGGCGCTATTTCCGAGACGCGGCGAGCAGCGGCGAAGCCGTCGTCTCCGGCGGTTTCCTCGGTGCCGACGGGGTGCCGGCGGTGGCGATCGACGTGCCGGTGCGCGACGCTTCGGGTCGCATCGTGCTGCATCTGGGCGGCGTCCTGCACTTGAGCCACCTGGCCGACCTGCTGGTTGCCGAGCGCATCGCGCCCTTCGAGCACGCCGCGCTGTTCGACGCCGCCGGCGGCAAGGTCGCCGATTCGCGCGTCGGCGCCAGCACGGGCCAGGCGCCGGATCATTCGCTGGCGGGCAAGGACGGGGTCGAGCGCGTCAGCGATGCCAGCGGCGAACCCTGGTTGCGTTTCGTCGTGCCGCTCGCCCACGGCTGGCACCTCAGTCTGGCGCGCAGCGAACGGGCGCTGAGCGCGGCGATCGCGCCGCAGGTGCAACGCGTCATCCAGTCGGTGGCGTTGATGGTCCTGGTTCCTTGCCTGATCGGCATGCTCCTCGCGTTCCGCTTCAGCCGCCGCTGGCGCCGCGCCGACCATGCGCTGCACGAAGCCAACGCCGATCTCGAACGGCGCGTCGCCGAGCGCACCGAGGCGCTGCAGGTATCGGAGGAGCGTTACCGCAGCCTTTTCGAGTCGACCGCCGAAAGCGTGCTGATCCTCGACGGTCACGCCATCGTCGATTGCAATCCCGGCGCCCTCGCCCTGTTCGGCGCCGCCAGCCGCGAGGCGCTGCGCGGCCGTTCGCCGCTTGATCTGTCGCCGCCGCTGCAACCGGGCGGCGAACCGTCCCGCGAACTGGCCGGGCGGCTGATCGAGGCGGCGCTGCAGGGGAGTTTCCCGCGTTTCGAATGGACCCATCGCCGGCTCGACAACGGCCGTCCCTTCGTCGCCGAAATCATGCTCGGCCGCATTCATTCCGGCGGGCGGACGCTGATCCAGTGCAGCCTGCGCGACATTTCCGAGCGGCGGCGGATCGAGGCCGAACTGGCGGCCTACCGCGAACACCTTGAGGAACTGGTCGAACTGCGCACCGGCGAACTGGCGCAGGCCAAGCAGGCTGCGGAGAGCGCCAGCGTCGCCAAGAGCGCCTTCCTGGCCAACATGAGCCACGAGATCCGCACGCCGATGAACGCCATCCTCGGCATGGCCCGGCTGGTGCGCAGGGGCGGGCTGAGCGACGGGCAGGCGGCGCAGATGGACAAGCTGGAGATTGCCAGCGGCCACCTGCTCGAAATCATCAACGCCGTGCTCGACCTGTCGAAGATCGAGGCCGGCCATTTCGTCCTCGAGTCGCTGCCGGTACAGCCGGCGGCCATCGTCGCCAATGTCCTGTCGATGATCCACGAGCGCGCCCAGGCCAAGGGGCTGACGCTGCACAGCGAGGTGGCGCCGGTCGCCGTTTCGCTGCTTGGCGATCCGACCCGCCTGCAGCAGGCCTTGCTCAACTACGTGACCAATGCGCTCAAGTTCACCGAGCGCGGCCGCATCGTCGTCCGCGTCGTCGTCGAAGGCGAGGACGAAGCGGCGCTGACCCTGCGTTTCGAAGTCGAGGACAGTGGCATCGGCATCCCCGAAGCGGCGTTGCCGCGCCTGTTCTCCGCCTTCGAGCAGGCCGACGCGTCGACCACCCGGCATTACGGCGGCACCGGGCTGGGGTTGGCGATCACCCGCCGGCTGGCCCGGCTGATGGGCGGCGACGCCGGTGTCAGCAGTCAGCCGGGGCTGGGCAGCACTTTCTGGTTCACGGTGCGCCTGGCGCGCGACGTCAGCGCGCACTTGCCGGCGCCCGCCATGGGCGACGCGGAAAGCCGCTTGCGCAGCGAATACGCCGGGCGCCGCCTGCTGCTGGCCGAGGACGAACCGATCAACCGCGAGATTGCCGTCTTCCAGCTCGAAGACTTCGGTCTCGTCGTCGATACGGCCGAAGATGGCGAGCAGGCGGTGGCGATGGCCGAAGCGGGAAGCTACGACCTGATCCTGATGGACATGCAGATGCCGCGCCTGGACGGCCTGCAGGCGACGCAGGCGATCCGCCGCCTGCCTGGCCACGCGCGCACGCCGATCATCGCGATGACCGCCAATGCCTTCGCCGAGGACCGGGTACGCTGTCTGGCCGCCGGCATGGACGATTTCCTGGCCAAGCCGGTGGTGCCGGAACGGCTGGCCGAAATGCTGCTGCGCCACCTCGCCGGTGGCGCGCCTTAACGCCGGCGCCAGACCTGCCAGCGTTCGCGGCCGGCGAAGACCGGGATCGAGTCGGCGGCTTCCCGGTCCTCGATGCACTCGAACGCCGGTTCGAGCAGCGCATCGAGCTGTTCGCGCCGGATGCCGAAGGGCGGCCCCTTGAGCTGCTCGCAGACGAAGAAATAGCCGGCGAGCAGGGCGCCAGTCGGCAGCAGCGCGGCGACCTGGCGGCCCCAGTCGTCCCACAGCTTGCGCGGCAAGGCACAGAGGAAGGCGCGTTCGTAGATCAGTTCGAGGGGCCGTGGTGGCTGGTAGGCGAAGAAATCGCCGCAGACCAGGTCGACCGCCGCCGTGCCGAGCACGGCACGCGCCTTGTCCACTGCCACCGGCGAGAAATCGAGCGCCGTCACCGGCCAGCCGGCGCCGGCCAGGAAAGCCGCTTCCCAGCCGCTGCCGCAACCCGGAACCAGGGTTTCGAGCGGCGCCCGGGCGGCGACGAAGGCGGCGAAGTCGGCGGGAACGCCCCCGGCATCCCAGGGGATGGCGCCGGCGCCGAAGCGGCTGCACCAGAAATCCGGGTGTTCCGGACGTTGCGTGGTCGGTTTGACGATGTCGTTCATGGCTTCTTCAGGGCGAGCGCCGACTGTTCGACGGCGTCCTCGAGGTAACTCTGGTAGAAATCCGGCAGCCGGGCGCCGACGATCGGCGGGTGCAGGCGACGCCCGCCCGGTCCGTAAAAGGCGACCACCGGCACCAGCTTGATCTTCTCGGCAGCGGCGAAGGCGGCGTGGGTCGTCGGCCGGCCGGCGAAATCGCGCAGCGCGGCGTCGCTGTCCTGGCGGACTTCGCGAATCACGACGCGCTTGCCGTAGCGCGGGTCGGCGGCCAGCGGCTGCAGATAGTCGCGCTTCACCGCCTGGCAGAAGCTGCAGTCGGCGCGGCTGAAAATGACGATCAGCGGGCCGCCGGCGCGGGCCGCGGCAGCGGCTTCGGCATCCAGCGCGGCGGCCGCCGGCAGCGCTTCGGTGGCCGGGGAGGCCAGGGGGAGGCATGCTAGAATCAGGGCCCCGATCAGCCTGACCCCGTCATTCCAGGATTGCCTCATGTCCGCTCCTCAGAAAATCGTCATCGCCACCCGTGAATCCCGTCTCGCCATGTGGCAGGCAGTCCATGTCCAGGGTCGTCTGGCGAGTTTAAATCCGGCCTCGGAAGTTGTCATTCTCGGCATGACCACGCGCGGCGACCAGATCCTCGACCGCCCGCTCGCCGAAATCGGCGGCAAGGGCCTCTTCATCAAGGAACTGGAAGTGGCGATGCAGGCCGGTCAGGCGCACCTCGCCGTGCATTCGATGAAGGACGTGCCGATGACGATGCCGGAAGGCTTCGTCCTGGCTGCCATCTCGGCGCGCGAGAATCCGCTCGACGCCTTCGTCTCGAACAAGTACGCCGGCCTCGACGAACTGCCGGCCGGTGCCGTCGTCGGCACCTCCAGCCTGCGCCGCGAGGCGACCCTGCGCGCCCGCTATCCGCAGCTGACAATCAAGAGCCTGCGCGGCAACCTCGACACCCGGCTGAAGAAGCTCGACGCCGGCGAGTACGACGCGATCATCCTGGCCGCCGCCGGCCTGATCCGTCTCGGCCTGGCCGACCGGGTCAAGGCGGTGCTCAGCGCCGAACAGTCGCTGCCGGCGCCCGGTCAGGGCGCGCTCGGCATCGAACTGCTGGCCGGCGATGCCGCCATGGCTGCCGTCGTCGCCCCACTGAACGATCCGGAAACCGCCCACTGCGTCAAGGCCGAACGCGCGCTGTCGCGGGCCCTCGGCGGTTCCTGCCAGGTGCCGCTGGGCGGCTACGCGATCATCGACAACGGCGAACTCTGGCTGCGCGGTTTCGTCGCCAGCGTCGACGGCCAGCAGATGGTCAGCGGCGAAGTGCGCGGTGCGCCGGCCGCCGACGAGGCGCTCGGCCGCCAGCTCGCCGAGATGCTGCGGGCGCAGGGGGCGGACGCCATCCTCGCCGGGCTGGCCTGCCACTGAAGACGATGGATTCCGGCGCGCTGGCCGGTCGCCGCATCGTCGTCACCCGGCCGCGCGACCAGGCGGCGCCGTTGGCCCGGCTGATCGCCGCCGCCGGGGGCGATGCCCTTCTCTTTCCGTTGCTGGAAATTGCCCCGGCCGATGACCGCCGGCCGCTCGAGGCGCTCGCCCGCCAACTCGCCGACTATCGGCTGGCCGTCTTCGTCAGCCCCAACGCCGTCGCCCATGCCCTGCCGACCCTGCTCGCCGCCGGCGACTGGCCGGCATCGCTGATCCCGGCCGCGGTCGGCCCGGGCACGGTGCGGGCGCTCGAAGAAGCCGGCATCGCTGGCTGCATCGCGCCGCGCGAGCGCTTCGACTCGGAAGGCCTGCTCGCCTTGCCGGAACTGGCGCCGGTCGCCGTCGCCGGTTGCCGCGTCGCCATCCTGCGTGGTGACGGCGGCCGCGAACTGCTCGCCGACACCTTGCGCCAGCGCGGGGCGAGCGTCGATGCCGTCACCTGCTACCAACGCAGCGGCCCAGCCGGCGGCTTCGCCAGCCTGGTCGACGCCTGGCGCGAGGCACGCCTCGACGCCATCGTCGTCTCCAGCAGCGAGGCGCTGCGCTATCTGGTCGACGGCCTGCCCCCCGAGGGGCGGGCATATTTGCAGCAAACCCCGCTCTTCGTGCCGCACGCCCGGATCGCCGAAAGCGCCCGCGCCCTCGGTCTCGAGCACGTGGTGCTGACCGAAGGCGCCGACAGCGGTCTGATCCGCGGATTACTTGCTTATAATTGGTGCGCATGAACGCAGAACAATCTTCTACTCCCGCCGTCGAGCCGGAAGCGCCCCGCGTGACGCCCCGCCGCCGCGGCGCTCAGGGGGCGCTGTGGCTGGTTCCGGCGCTGCTGCTCGGTGGTGTGCTGGCCTGGCACGTGGTCGATAGCCGGCGTGAAATCGACAGCCTGCGCAGCGAGATCAACCGCCGTTTCGCCGATCTCGACAGTCCGGCGCACAAGGAAATGCTGGCCGGCCTGGGTGAGCGCATCGCCGCCCTCGAAGCGCGCCAGGAAGCCAGTCGCGACCAGGAAGCGGCACTGCAGGCGCTGTTCCAGGACGTCGCCAGCGGCCGCGAGGCGGCCGACCTGCTCGAAATCGAGCGCGACGTGACGCTGGCCGCGCAACAACTGCAACTGGCCGGCGACGTGCCGGTCGCGCTACTTGCCCTGCGCGCCGCCGACGCCCAGCTCGCCCGCCTCGACAAGGCCAGCCTGCTGCCGTTGCGCAAGGCGCTGGCCGCCGATATCGCCCGTCTCGACGGCCTGCCGCGTGTCGACCTCGCCGGCACCAGCCTGCGTCTCGAGGAAGTCTTGCGCGGCATCGACAAGTTCCCCTTCGCCGCGCATGCCCGGCCGCACGAGGAGGCGCCGGTCGCGGCAGCGGACGAAACGCCGCCGGCCTTGCCCTGGTGGCGCCTGGCGCTGGCCGATGCCTGGCAGGAAGTGCGCAACCTGATCCGCATCCAGCGTTTCGACCGCGCCGAAGCGCCGCTGCTGGCGCCTGAGCAGGGTTTCTTCCTGCGCGAAACCCTCAAGCTGCGCCTGCTCAGCGCCCGTCTCGCGCTGTTCGCCCGCGACGAGGCGAGTTTCCGTAACGAGCTGAAGGAAGCGCAGGCCTGGCTGGGCCGTTACTTCGCCGGCGATGACCGCGCGGTGGCGGCGGCCCAGGCGCAGTTGAAGGAACTCGCCGCCGCCGACATCGTCCTCGAACTGCCCGATCTGCGGGCCAGCCAGCAGGCGCTGGCGGCCTTGCGCGAAGCCGGGGAAAAACAGTGAAGGGCTTGTTCTGGCTGCTCCTGCTGTTCGCCCTGGCGGTGGTCGTCGCGCTTGCCGCCAGCCTCAATGCCGGTTACGTGCTGCTCGTCGTGCCGCCCTGGCGCGTCGAGGTGTCGCTCAACTTCTTCGTGCTGGCGTTGTTGATTGGCTTCTTCGTCGCCTACGCCGCCCTGCGCGCCGTCTCGCTGACCCTGGGCATGCCGGCGCAGGTCGGTGCCTATCGCCGGCGCCAGTTGCGCGAGAAGTCCGGGCAGATGTTCCAGGATGCCGTGCGCCATCTCTTCGAAGGCCGTTTCGGCCAGGCCCTGAAGCGCGCCGGCGAAGCCTACGATGCCGGCCGGGCGCCGGCGCTGGCGGCGCTGATCGCCGCCCGTGCGGCGCAGCGCCTGGGCGAGCCGGGGCGCCAGCAGGAATGGCTGGAAAAGGCCAAGCAGCAGGATGCGCGCAACGAAGCGGCGACGCTGATGCTGGAAGCCGAGATGTACAACGAGGAGCGCCGTTTCGATGAAGCGCTGGCCGCGCTGCAACGCCTGCAGGGCAAGCAGGGCCGGCACATCGCCGCGCTGCGCCTGGAATTGCGGGCGCGCCAGGGGCTCGGCGACTGGGACGGCGTGCTCAAGCTGCTGCGCCAGTTGGCCAAGCGCGACGCGTTGGCGCCGGAACTGGTCAGCGCGCTGTCGAGCAAGGCGCATCTGGCCAATCTTGCCCGTTGCGGCGCCGACCGCGAGGCGCTGGTCGCCTACCTGCGCAAGCTGCCGGAGGCGGAGCGCAGCCTCAAGGTCGTCCTCGCCGCGGTGCGCGGCCTGGCGGCGGCGGGAGCAGACGCCGACGCGCAGAAGCTGATCGAGGAACAACTGGAAGGTAACGACGACGAGTCCTGGCAGAGCGAACTGCCAGCCATCTACGGCAGCCTCGCCGGCGGCGACCAGTTGTCGCGTATCGCCCGCGGCGAAGCTTGGTTGCGGCAGCGGCCGGCGCACGCCGCGCTGCTCCTGGCGCTGGGCCGGATGTGCGCGCGCCAGCGGCTGTGGGGCAAGGCGCAGAGTTTCCTGGAGGCGTCGCTGGCGGTCGAGGATACGCAAGCCGGCCACCTCGAACTGGCCCGTCTCGACGACCAGCTCGAGCGTGTCGACGACGCCAACCGCCACTACCGCGCGGCGGTCGCCCCGAACACGCTGAAGTGAGCCGGCCGCTGTGCCGGCTCAGACCCAGTCCTGCGGCTTGAGGAAGACCTCGTAGAGTTCCGCTTCCGGGGTGCCCGGCGCCGGCTGCCAGTCGTAGCGCCATTTGACGATAGGCGGCAGCGACATCAGGATCGCCTCGGTGCGGCCGCCCGACTGCAGGCCGAACAAGGTGCCGCGGTCCCAGACTAGATTGAACTCGACGTAGCGGCCGCGCCGGTAGGCCTGGAAATCGCGTTCGCGCTCACCGTAGGGCGTGGCGCGGCGCTTCGCCAGCACCGGCAGGTAGGCGCGGGTGAACGCCTGGCCGACCGCCTGGGTCAGTGCGAAGCAGCGCTCGAACCCGCCCTCGTTGAGATCGTCGAAAAAGACGCCGCCGACGCCGCGCGGCTCGTTGCGGTGCTTGAGGAAGAAATACTCGTCGCACCACTGCTTGTACTTCGCGTAGACGTCGTCGCCGAAGGGCGCCAGCGCGTCGCGGCAGCTACGGTGGAAATGCGCGACGTCCTCGCGCTGCCCGTAATAGGGCGTCATGTCCATGCCGCCGCCGAACCACCAGACATCGTCCTCGCCTTCCTTGCTGGCGACGAAGCAGCGCACGTTCATGTGCGCCGTCGGGCAGTAGGGATTGCGCGGATGCAGCACCAGCGAGACGCCCATCGCCTCCCAGGCGCGGCCGGCCAGTTGCGGGCGGACGGCGGTGGCGGAAGCGGGCAGCGCGTGGCCGGTGACGTGCGAGAAATTGACCCCGCCGCGCTCGAAGAAGTCGCCCTCCTCGATCAGCCGGGAAATTCCGCCGCCGCCTTCGGGGCGCTGCCAGGTATCGGTCAGGAAGGGTTTGCCGTCGAAGGCTTCGAGTTCGGCGACGATGCTCGACTGCAGCGAGGTGAAGAATTCTTTCAGTTGCGGACTGGACATGGGTTTCTGGAGATGTTCGGGAAACGACTTGGGGTGCCGGATCGCCATTCGGTTCCCGAGTTTTTTACAGACTCAGCCAGATCCAGGCGATCGCCAGCGTCAGCGCCGTCACCGGCAGGCCGATGCGCAGGTGCTGGCGCCAGTCGATGGCGATCCCCTGCTTGCGGGCGAGGTCGACGACGATCAGGTTGGCGATCGAGCCGACCAGCAGCAGGTTGCCGGCCAGCGTGCTGACCAGCGCCAGGGTGAGTCCGGCGTCGGTGCTTTTCAGGTGCGGCAGCAGCAGCATGACCGCCGGCACGTTCGACACCAGGTTGGAGAGGCCGACGCCGACCGCGAACAGCGGGCCGGCGTCGCCCAGGTGGATGCCGTGGCCGGCCAGCCAGGCGACGGCGATGGCGGCCAGGCCGGTGCTGTCGAAAGCCTGATTGACGACGAACAGGCCGACGAAGAGCACCAGCAGTTCCCAATCGACGAAGCCCATCACGTGCGATGAGTGAAAACGCCGCGACAGCAGCAGCACGCCGGCGCCGACCAGGGCGGCGACTTCGCGCGGCCAGTCGGTGCCCAGGAAGACGACCAGCAGCACGACGGCGACGGCAAGACCCTTGGCGGTCTGCAAGCGGTCGAACTCGGGCAGCGCCTCGGTGGCCGGGGCGGCGGCCGGCGGCAGGGTGGCGCGGCGCGGTGCGAAGACCAGCCAGGCCCACAGGGCGAACAGGCCGAGGACGACCGGCGGCAGTGCCCGCCACAGGTAGTCGGCGAAATGCAGTTGCAGCACCGAGCCGATCAGCATGTTCTGCGGGTTGCCGATCAAGGTCGCCGCCGAGCCGATGTTGGCGGCGCAGGCGAGGCCGACCAGGAAGGGCACCGGGTCGAGCCGGCGCTCGATGCACAGGCGGGCGACCACCGGCGTCATCGCCAGGCAGACGATGTCGTTGGAGAACACCGCCGACAGCGCGCCGGCAACGAAGATCAGGGCGCCGAGCAGCCACGGTTCGGCGAGCGGCAGCGCGGCGACGCGGCGGGTGACTTCGGTGTAGAAGCCGCCCAGGCGCATCTGCGCCGAAACCACCATGAAGGCAAACAACAGCAGGACCGTCGGCAGATGCACGGCGCGCGCCGCTTCTTCGGTCGTCATCGCGCCGATGCCGACGACGGCGATGCCGCCGAGCAGCGCGACACCGCTGCGGTCGAGTTTCAGCTTCGGCAGGCCGCCGAGGAACATGCCAAGGTAGACGACGGCGAAGACGGCGACGATGGCCGTCTGCAGCGGGTGCGTCTCGATGGCGATGAGCGGTGCAGCGAGTTCCGGGCTCATCGATAGAGCAGGAAAGCCTCGCGTCTGGCAACCCACAGGCTTTCGTCGGCGAGCACGGCGCGCTCCAGGTCGGCCGGGGTGGCGGCCGGGTCGTCCACCCATTGGCGCAGCAGCGGCGAACCGTTGATCAGGTCGATCGCCAGGCGATCGAATTCGTACTCGTAGCCGAAATCGCGCCAGATCGGGTAATCCGGGTAAAGGCGGCGGATCGCCTTGAAGGCCAGCGCCTGCAGGCGCCAGGGCGTGAACGCGGCATGATCGTAGTAGGGGCCTTCGCTGTGTATCTGCAGCGCCTGGCAGAGCTGGCCCTGGAACTTGTGGAAGGTCGGCTCGAACCAGCAGACGCGCAGCTTGCAGCCGGCCAGCCAGTGCGGCGCCAGCGCCTGCATTTCCTTGAGTACCTTGGCGGCGTCGATGTCCGGCGCGCCGAACAGGAATTCCAGCGGCCGCGTCGTGCCGCGCCCTTCGCTCAGGGTCGTGCCTTCGAGCAGCACGGTGCCGGCGTAGGCGCGCGCCATCGACAGGTTGGGCGCGTTCGGGCTGGGATTGATCCAGGTCCGCTCGCCCAGCGGCCAGCCGTAACCGGGCGCCGCGTGGGGCTGCCAGCCTTGCATGGTGACGACCTGGTAATCGACGTCGAGTTTCAGTTGGGCAATGAACCAGTGGCCGAGTTCGCCCATCGTCAGGCCGTGCCGCATCGGCATCGGGCCGGCGCCGACGAAGCTTTCCCAACCGGCGCGCAGGGTGAAGCCTTCGACCGGCCGGCCCGCCGGGTTCGGGCGGTCGAGCACCCAGACGCTCTTGCCGTGCGCAGCGGCGGCTTCGAGCACGTAGCGCAGCGTGGTGATGAAGGTGTAGATGCGGCAGCCGAGGTCCTGCAGGTCGACCAGCAGCACGTCGAAAGTGTTCAGCATCGCCGCCGTCGGTCGTCTTACCTCGCCGTACAGGCTGAAGATCGGAATGCAGTGCTGCGGATCGATGAAATCCGCCGATTCGACCATGTTGTCCTGCTGGTCGCCCTTGCTCCCGTGCTGCGGCCCGAAGGCGGCGCGGAGCTGTAGGGCGGGCAGGGCGGCGAGGGCATCGAGGCTGTGCGTCAGGTCGGCGGTCACCGACGCCGGGTGGGCGAGCAGGGCGAGGCGGCGGCCGGCGAGCGGGCGGCGCAGCTCGGGGTCGGCAAGCAGGCGGTCGATGCCGAACAGGAGTTTTTGCGTCATGGCAGGGGCAGCATGAAGCTGGCGGCGAGATGGAAATCGGGCTGGTCGGCGGCGTGCGCCAGCGCCCAGTAGCTCTTGTCGCCAGCGGGCGTGGCGGCGACGACGCTGAGGCCGAGGCGGGCGGCACCGCTCGGCAGCAGCATGGCGGGGATTTCAGCGCTGAGCAACAGCGCGTCGCTGTCGATCCGGCAGGCGATGCGCGGCGCGTCCGGCGGCTGCCAGCGCTCGTTGCGCAGGCGATAGCCGGCGAAGTCGTAGATCGCCCACTGGCCGGACGGCGCGAAGTTGAATTCGCGGTAGGCCGGGCCTGCGGCCGGTACGACGAAGGCTTCGCAGCAGGTCTGTTGCCATAGCCCGTCGGCCGGGCCGGGAACGGCCGGCGGCGGCAGCGCGAGGGCGGCGACGCCATGCAGCCGGTAGTCGAGCAGCAGCTCGCCAGCGGCTCCACGCCGGGCCGCGACGGCGATCGCCAGGCCGGACGGTGGCTTGCCGGTGGCATGACAGGACAGGGGCTGGAAGTTGATGGTCGGCACCAGTTTGCGGGTGGAATTCAGGCGCTACTTTACCCCGGATCGGACGGCCGCGCCCTTGGTCCGGGCGGGGTTTTGGAGTAATTTACCGGCTTTGCGGCGCAGGCCGCAGGGAGAGAGAAAAAACATGACACCGTTGCGCATCAACCTCGAACAAGAAGAAATCCCCACCCACTGGTACAACGTCGTCGCCGACATGCCCAACCCGCCGGCGCCGCCGCTCGGGCCGGACGGCAAGCCGGTGCCGCCGGAAGCGATGGGGGCGATCTTCCCCGACCCGATTCTCGAACAGGAAATGAGCGCCGAGCGCTGGATTCCGATTCCCGAGGAAGTGCGCCAGATCTACGCCCAATGGCGGCCGGCGCCGCTGTGTCGGGCGCTTCGCCTGGAGCAGGCACTAGGTACGCCGGCCAAGATCTTCTTCAAGTACGAGGGCGTTTCGCCGGCCGGTTCGCACAAGCCGAACTCCGCCGTGCCGCAGGCCTATTTCAACAAGCTGGCAGGCACCAAGAAGCTGACCACCGAGACCGGCGCCGGCCAGTGGGGCTCGTCGATCGCCTACGCCGGCCAGATGTTCGGCCTGCCGGTGCGCGTCTTCATGGTCAACGTCAGCTATCAGCAGAAGCCTTTCCGCCGCTCGATGATGCAGACCTGGGGCGCCGAAGTTTTCGCCAGCCCGACCAATCTGACCAACGCCGGCCGTGCCGCGCTGGCTGCCGACCCGGAATGCCAAGGCTCGCTCGGCCTGGCCATCTCGGAAGCGGTCGAGGAAGCCGCCGCTGATCCCAACACCTGCTACACCCTCGGTTCGGTGCTCAACCATGTGCTCCTGCACCAGACCGTGATCGGCCTCGAAGCGAAGAAGCAGTTCGCCAAGATCGGCCTCTACCCGGACGTGATCTTCGGGCCCTGTGGCGGCGGCTCCAGCTTCGGCGGCATTGCCTTCCCCTTCCTCGCCGACAAGGCGGCCGGCGACCCGCGCGCCAGGAACCTGCGCTGCGTCGCCGTCGAGCCGACCTCCTGCCCGACGCTGACCAAGGGCGCCTACACCTACGACTACGGCGACGCCTCCGGCTACACGCCGATCATGAAGATGTACACGCTCGGCCACGACTTCATGCCGCCCGGTATCCACGCCGGCGGCCTGCGCTATCACGGCGCCTCGCCGCTCCTCTCGCAGCTCTTCCACGAGAAGCTGCTGGAAGCGGTGGCGGTGCCGCAGGTCGGCACCTTCGAGGCCGGCGTCCAGTTCGCCCGCGCCGAAGGCATCATCCCGGCGCCGGAATCCTGCCACGGCATCCGTGCCGCGATCGACGAAGCCCTGCGCTGCAAGGCGACCGGCGAAGCCAAGACGATCCTCTTCTGCCTGACCGGCCACGGCCACTTCGACATGGCCTCCTACGACAAGTATTTCGCCGGCAAGCTGGAGGATTACGAGTACCCGGCCGAAGCCATCGTCGAATCGCTGAAGCACCTGCCCCAGGTCGGCTGAGATCGTGAAGTTCATCGTCTTCCTGCTCGTCCTCGGCAACCTGCTGTTCTACGCCTTCAGCCAGGGCCTGATCGGTCCGTCCGACGTCGGTGAAAGCGTGCGCATCACGCAGCAGATCAAGCCGGAAAGCATCCGCATCGTCGCCCGCGGCGAGGCGCCACCGCTGCCGCAGCCGGCTCCGGCGCTGGAAGCCGAAGCGCCGGAGCCGGAGGAGGTGCCAGCGGAAAAACCGGCGCTGACGGCCAAGGAAGCGGCCAAGGCGGCCAAGGAAGCGGCAGCGAAGGAAGCCGCGGCCAAAGAGGCTACGGCCAAGAAGGAAGCTGCGGCAAAGGAAGCTGCGGCAAAGGAAGCTGCGGCAAAGGAAGCGGCAGCAGCCAAGGAGGCAGCAGCCAAGGAGACAGCAGCCAAGGAGACAGCAGCCAAGGAATCCGCCAAAGCCCAGGCGTCGGGCGCCGTTTGCCTGAGTTGGGAAGGGCTGAGCCAGGTCGAGGGCGACCGGGTGCGGCGGGTCCTGGCCGGGGGCTTCGACGAGTTCACCTGGCGTGAAACCAGCCTCGAGAACCGCGGCTGGTGGGTGTCGATCCCGCCGCAGGCGAACCGCGCGGCAGCCGAGAAGAAGGCGGCCGAGCTGAAGGCGATCGGCATCACCGACTACTTCATCATCCAGGAGGGCGGTCAGCGTCACGCCATCTCGCTCGGCATCTTCAGCAGCGAGAAAGGCGCCAGCGACCACCTGGCCAGCCTGCAGGACAAGGGCGTCCGTTCGGCGCGGGTCAGCCAGCGCCCGGACAAGGAAGGCAAGGAAAGCAAACCGCGCCTCGAAGTCCGCGGCCCGGCCGCCCGTGCCGACGCCCTGCGCGCAGCGCTTGCCCAGGCATTGCCGAAGAACGCGCCGAAGCGCTGTCCGTGAGCGATTTCGTCGTTGGCCTGACGGGCGGCATCGGTAGCGGCAAGAGCACGGTCGCCGATGCCTTCGTCGAACTCGGCGCGGCGCTGGTCGATACCGACGCCATCGCCCACGAACTGACGGCGGCCGGTGGCGCCGCGATGCCGGCGCTGATCGCCGCCTTCGGGCCAGCGATCGCCGATCCGGCAGGCGCCCTCGACCGCGCCGCGATGCGCCGTCTGGCCTTCGCCGACCCCGGCGTGCGCCAGCGCCTGGAAGGCATCCTCCATCCGCTGATCCGCGAGTTGTCCGCCGCCCGCTGCCGGGCGGCGAGCGCGCCCTACGTGATCCTCGCCGTGCCGCTGCTGGTCGAATCCGGCAGCTACCGCGAGCGTTGCCAGCGCATCCTGGTCGTCGATTGCCCGGAAAGCCTGCAGATCGCCCGCGTCATGGCGCGCAACGGCATCAGCGAAGCCGAGGTGCGCGCCATCCTCGCCGCCCAGGCCAGCCGTGAGGCAAGGCTGGCGATTGCCGACGACATCGTGGTCAATGACGGCGAGCGCACAATTCTTTACCGGGCGGTTGCCGAGCTGCATGCAAAATATCTTCATCTTGCCGGCAGAACTTAAAGCTGGCTGTTGAGATTTGCTCGCAAATGCCTCAGAATTCAGCAAATTTTTCCGATTTCCGGAACCCGGCCGAGTGATCACCTACGAATACCCGTTCAACGAGCGCATCCGCACGCTGTTGCGTCTCGAAGATCTTTTCGAGAAGACGGCGTATTTCGCTCGTGCCGACGGTCAGCACGAACATCACGTAGCCCTCGTCACGCTGTTTGAAATCCTCGAAGCCGCCGGTCGTGCCGACCTCAAGATGGACCTGATCCAGGAGCTCGAACGGCAGCGCCAGACCTTGCTCGCCTTCCGAAACAACCCGGACATTTCCGAAGAGGCGCTGTCCGGCGCGCTCTACGAGATCGAGCAGTCGTCGGCCTCGCTGCTGGCGATGAGCGGCAAGATCGGCCAGTATCTGCGCGACAACGACTGGCTGATGAGCATCAAGAGCCGGGCGGCAATTCCCGGCGGCGTCTGCGAATTCGACCTGCCGTCCTACCACTGGTGGCTGCACCGCACGCCGGACGCCCGGCGCAATGCGCTGGAGGCCTGGAGCAAGCCGCTGTTCGCGCTGCGCGACGCATCGGCGATCGTTCTCCGCCTGCTGCGTTCGAGCGGCCGGCCGAAGCACCACGTCGCCAGCAACGGCCAGTTCCAGCTCAACCTCGGCGGCACCTCGGCGCAGATGGTGCGCGTCGAGCTGGCGGCGGAAGAAGCCGCGGTGCCCGAAGTCAGCGCCAACAAGTACTTCCTCAACATCCGCTTCACCAAGCCGCCGCTCAACGAGCTGAAGGCCCGCGGTTGCGAGCGCGACGTCCAGTTCGCACTGACCTTCTGCAACCTGTGAAACCGCCCCGTCTCGTGCGCTGCCCGCAGTGCGGCAAGGAATCCCCGTGGTCGCCGGAAAACCGCTGGCGGCCCTTCTGCTCCGAGCGCTGCAAGCAGATCGATCTCGGCGCCTGGGCGAGCGAGAGCTACACCATCCCCGGCGCGCCGACCGACGAGGAAACCGCGGCGCCGGGCATCGACTTCAGCAGCACGCCGCGCTGAACGGCGCGCCGCTTCTTCTTTCTACCAGCCGCGCATCAGCGCAATGCCGTGGGCGCCGTGCAGGCAGGCGCTGTCGCGCAGCGTCTCGCGCATGCCGCCCAGCGCAAACAGCGGCAGCGTGTTGCCGGCGCCGCGGCGGGCGAATTCCGCCCAGCCCAGTCCCGGGTGTTCGGGGTGGGTCGGCGTCGCCATGACCGGGCCGAGCAGCGCGTAATCGAGTTCCAGCTCGCCGGCGCGGGCGATTTCCGCCGCCGTGTGGCAAGAGGCGCCGACCCAGGCGAAAACAGGGCGCTCCTCGCAGGCGGCAAGTGCCGCCGCGGAAAGGTGCACGCCGTCGGCGCCGCAGGCGGCAGCCAGCGCCGGGTCGTCGTTGATCACCACCGGCGCGTCGTAGCGGTGCGCCAGTTCGACCACGGCAGCGGCAAAGGCGGCGCGCTCGGTTGCCGGCAGCGTCTTGTCGCGAACCTGGACGAGCGGCGGCAGGACGTCGCCGGAACTCTGCAGGCGGCGTTCCAGGCGTGCCAGCCAGGCCGCCGGCGACGTTTCGTCGAGCGACGAGATGAGCATCGTCTCGGGTAGCGCCAGGCCTTTCAGGATCGGCCCGTTGGCCGGCAGGATGGGGGCGACGGTGGCGGCGGCGCCGCGCCGCTGCCAGTCCACCGCGCTGTGTTCGAGCGGCGCGGTGATGCCGATTTCGCCCTGCCAGGCAGTGACCCGCCAGAAATTGAGGCGCACCGTGGCGTGCGGATAGACATGCTGGCGGGTCAGCCAGGGATGGCAGGCGGTGACGGTGATCCCCAGCTCTTCCTGCAGTTCGCGCACCAGCGCGTCGCGCACGCTTTCGCCGGGTTCGACCTTGCCGCCGGGAAACTCCCAGTAACCGGCGTAAACCTTGCCCACCGGGCGCTGGGCGAGCAGGAACTCGCTGCCGCCGGCGCGCAGCATCACCGCCGCTGCGACTTCGACGATGCCGCTCACGCGCTGGCCCCCGGCTGGCGGCCGGCGAGGTCGCGGGCGAACTGCCAGGCCACCCGGCCCGAGCGCGAACCGCGCGACAGCGCCCAGTTCAGCGCCTCGCGCTCGCTGCCGGCGATCACCGTCTCGGCGATGCCGAACTGCCGCGCCCAGTGCGCGAAGACCGCCAGGTAATCGTCCTGCGAGAAAGGATAGAAGGAAATCCACAGGCCGAAGCGCTCGGACAGCGAGACCTTTTCCTCGACCGCCTCGCCGGGATGGATTTCGTCGCCGACGCGCTGCACTTCGAGGTTTTCCGCCATGTATTCGGGCATCAGGTGGCGGCGGTTGGAGGTGGCGTAGATCAGCACGTTGGCCGGCGGCGCCGCGACCGAACCGTCGAGCACCGACTTCAGCGCCTTGTAGGCGGTTTCGCCGGCCTCGAACGAGAGATCGTCGCAGAAGATGATGAACTTCTCCGAGCGCCCGTCGACCAGGTCGACGATGTCCGGCAGGTCGACCAGGTCGTGCTTGTCGACCTCGATCAGGCGCAGGCCGTCGGCCGAAAACTCATTGAGCACCGCCTTCACCAGCGACGACTTGCCGCAGCCGCGGGCGCCGGTCAGCAGCACGTTGTTGGCGCCGTGGCCGGCGACGAACTGGCGGGTGTTGGCGACGATGCGCGCCTTCTGGTCGTCGACCGTTTCGATGTCGGCGAGGCGGATCGGGTGCGGATGGGCCACCCCTTGCAGCCAGCCGCGACCGCCACTCTTGCGCCAGCGGAAAGCCACCGCGCCGGACCAGTCGGGCTGCGCCGGAGGCGGCGGCAGGATGCCTTCGAGGCGGGACAGGACGTGCTCGGCGCGGTTCAGCAAACGTTCGAGTTGGGCGGGATCGATCATCGTCACAGGTATACTCGGGAAAAGTCGATCACTCTAACCAAAGCCATGTCAAAACTCCAAACCGCCATCCTCGCCGCCACCCTGGCGCTGGCCGCCTGCGCCGTGCCGCCGCGTACCGTTTCGCCGGAAGGCGCGGCCAAGGCGCCGGACTGTCCGCCCTGCGCCGAGGCCGCCGCGGAAAAGCCGGCCGCCCCGGCGTTCAGCCGGGTGTTCACGCTGGCCGCCTGGAGCGAGCTGCCGGGCTGGCAGGAGGACGACCTGAGCGCCGCCTGGCAACCCTTCCTGAAAAGCTGCCAGGCGCTGCGCAGCCGCGCCGGCGGCGCCCCCTGGCAGCAGGCCTGCGCCCACGCCGCCGAGGTCGACGCCCGGTCCGCCGAAGCGATCCGCCGCTACTTCGAGAACGTCATGCAGCCTTACACGGTATCGACCGACGACCGCGGCGCCGTCGAAGGCATGATCACCGGCTACTACGAACCGTTGCTGCAGGGCAGCCGTCAGCGCGACAAGCGCAACCTCTACCCGGTGCATGGCGTGCCGGACAACCTGCTGACCATCGAACTCGGCGACCTCTTCCCGGAACTCAAGGGCAAGCGCGTGCGCGGCCGGATCGAGGGCAACAAGGTCGTTCCCTACTGGTCGCGCGGCGAGATCGCCGCCCAGGGCAAGCGTCTGCCGGCCAAGACGCTGGCCTGGGTCGATGACGCGGTCGAGCTTTTCTTCCTGCAGATCCAGGGCTCCGGCCGCATCCGCCTGCCCGATGGCAGCCTGATGCGGGTCAACTACGCCGACCAGAACGGCCATCCCTACCGCTCGATTGGCCGCCTGCTCGTCGACCGCGGCGACCTCAAGCTGGAAGAAGCCTCGATGCAGGGCATCCAGGCCTGGGCGCGGGCCAACCCGGCGCGCCTCGACGAACTGCTCAACGCCAACCCCAGCTACGTCTTCTTCCGCGAAATGCCGGCCAGTGACGACGGCCCGCTCGGCGCACTGGGCGTGCCGCTCACCGCCGAACGCAGCATCGCCATCGACCCGCGTTCGATCCCGCTCGGCGCGCCGGTCTTCCTTGCCACCACCCGGCCCAATTCGGCGCAGCCGCTGAACCGCCTGATGCTCGCCCAGGACACCGGCGGTGCCATCCGCGGTGCGGTGCGTGCCGACTTCTTCTGGGGCTTCGGCAAGGAAGCCGGCAACCTCGCCGGGCGCATGAAACAGCGCGGCCGCATGTGGGTGCTGCTGCCGCGCGGCTACCCGCTGGACTGAGGCGATGCACGATTGCGGGGCGCGAGCGCCCTGCAATGCACGATAGAGGTGCGCTTTTCAACTTGGTGCAAAATTCAACGCCCTGATTTGAAAAGAAAATAATGCACTGGAATGGTGCTTGCTTTCCACGCCGGATTCGTTCTGGAGGTTTTCATGGATAGCTTTCATTCCGGCAGTAATGTTCTTTTCATCCTGCTCGGCGGCATCATGGTGCTCGCCATGCACGCAGGCTTCGCCTTTCTTGAGGTCGGCACCGTCCGCAAGAAGAACCAGGTCAACGCGCTGGTCAAGATCCTGACCGACTTCGCGATCTCGACCATCGCCTACTTCTTCGTCGGCTACGGCATCGCCTACGGCATCCACTTCTTCAGCGGCGTCGACACGCTGATGGAGAAGAACGGCTACGAGCTGACCAAGTTCTTCTTCCTGCTCACCTTCGCCGCCGCCATCCCGGCCATCATCTCCGGCGGCATCGCCGAGCGCGCCCGCTTCTACCCGCAACTGGCCGCCACCTTCCTGCTCGTCGGCTTCGTCTATCCCTTCTTCGAGGGCATCGCCTGGAACAAGATGTTCGGCATCCAGGACTGGCTGACGACCACTTTTGGTGCGCCCTTCCACGATTTCGCCGGCTCCGTCGTGGTGCATGCCATGGGCGGCTGGATCGCGCTGCCCGCCGTGCTCCTCCTCGGCGCCCGCTACGGCCGCTACACCAAGGACGGCCGGATGTCGGCGCACCCGCCCTCGTCGATTCCCTTCCTCGCCCTCGGCGCCTGGATTCTCACCGTCGGCTGGTTCGGCTTCAACGTGATGAGCGCGCAGACCATCGAGAACATCTCCGGCCTGGTCGCCATCAACTCGCTGATGGCCATGGTCGGCGGCATCCTCGCCGCGCTGGTGCTCGGCAAGAACGACCCCGGCTTCGTCCATAACGGCCCGCTCGCCGGCCTGGTCGCCGTCTGCGCCGGTTCCGACCTGATGCACCCGATGGGCGCGCTGGTCGTCGGCCTGGTCGCCGGCGCCCTGTTCGTCGTCATGTTCACGCTGACCCAGAACCGCTGGAAGATCGACGACGTCCTCGGCGTCTGGCCGCTGCACGGCCTGTGCGGCGCCTGGGGCGGCATCGCCGCCGGCATCTTCGGCAGCAAGGCCCTGGGCGGCGCCGGCGGCGTCGCCTTCATGCCGCAACTGCTGATGACCCTGCTCGCCATCGCCATCGCCCTGGCCGGCGGCTTCGCCGTCTATGGCCTGCTGAAGAAGGTCTTCGGCCTGCGCCTCGACCAGGAAGAAGAATACGAAGGCGCCGACCTCAGCATCCACAAGATCACCGCAACGCCGGAACGTGAGGCGAGCTGGTGAGGCGGTTCTGAAGGCGGAAAATCAAGTCCGTTGCAGAAAATGATTTCCGTCGGAAACTGAAACCCACCAAGGCCTGCCTGAAAAGCAGGCCTTGTTTCATTATGCAGTCAGTTCCGAACTGGGGGACTCAAGCAAACCCTTGGCAAGTCCTCGGTCTGAGCAGACCTTGAGCCTCCGTCCTAGATATGACTGCAATTCGCCGGTTAGCAGCCGATTAACTCAAAGATACCACCAACGGTAGTATTTCTATCCAGCGAATGCGATTAACTACTCAAAATAAAAACTAGAGCACTCTCCACACGAATGACCGTTCGTTGCTGTCATTTGAGTGTGGGTTGTGCGCACTAAGAAAACACGAAATTCAAAACATGGGAAATTAATATTGTCATCACAGTCAACGTCTTAAGTCTTCAATGAAGTCATCAAACTTTCCTTGGGATTTCTCAAGGGCCGCTCCCAGCTCCGACATTGGCTTCATGAGCTTATAACGCTTTTGTACCCCTTGACCTCGCCAAGGAGCTTCTTCGAGAATTCCTTCACTCAACAAAGTGCCAAGAATCTCGTCATAGAAAAGCGAAGTGTAAGCTTTTCCTAGACGAGTGCGAATTCCTTCGTCATCAATGTGGCTATGTCGCAAGAATGAACGCAGGACTCGCTCGACTATTTTTGTCCTTTCATCTGCTTCTTTGATCGATGATACATCCATTTCAATTTTACCAATGGTTGCTCCAATGTTTTTTAGCAGCGTCTCGATTAAGCTGGGGTCATAGACGTATTCTTCATCAGGCTGGATCACAAGAGAATCAACCTTGCAGTCGATAAATCCACACCCCAATGATTTGTCTCTGCTGTCAATTTCAAGGCGTTCGAATTCGCATTTAATGAATTTAACAGTATCAAAGCTACTATTATTTATTAGAGTTGGTTGGAAGTGGCATTCGCAGAATTCAATATTCCGCAAAGTGCGTCCAGCAAGAATGCTCGCGGGGAAGAACATATTATCTAGCCGGGTCGGATTCGATTCGACTTGAATGTATTCAGCTAGACGGATAGCCAAAGATCCGCAATTTTCCTTACAGAAAGAGTAACCTGTCTCAGAAAAATTGATGGAGATCACCTTGTTTATTGCATCAAGAGCATTAGTATGGTGCCTATTCAGAAACTGTACCGCCTGCTCAATCGTTGCTAGCGGGACAATATTTACCGACAAAAATGCATGAAGTTCGGTGCGGGTGCCTTTGATAAGTAGTATTCCAAGACCTTCACCTAAATAAAAGTTCTGGAAATCTTCGTGGTCGAACCCAAGGCCCTGACCTCTTGACGTGTCTGTAGTTAACAGTGAATGCTGTTTTATTCTCTCTTTGACCTGCCGAGTGGCGACAGCCCCCTTCCTTTGAGTCTCACAAAAGAGGTCAACTATTACATCAAGCACGTCATATCGGAGGGACGTTGTAGATGACTGCCACATTTCCAATGCAATTTGCGACAAAAGCTGGTGATGTTCTCCAACCTCAAGCAAAGGCTCCATCACGTCGCCAGATATCCTCGACAGCCACTTTTCTGAAGCCTCCCGCTTTACTATCGCATCAACAAATGTGAAGAAATAATCATGGGGATTAGCACCCAACAAATCGGCCAACTCTGAACGATCAACCCCTTCTAAAACATCAAAAAGACGCCGTACCAATACTGCGCGTGTTAATAGGGGATGCCCCTTACCAAGCCTCGCGGAAACAATGTCGTAAACTTCTTCGGGCGCCTTTGCAGACCGTAGCTTGCCATAGTCGCAGAACTGATCACGGTTCCAACGAGACAGTGCAAGTCGTGAAAAAGCTGCAGATCGGTCTCCCAAGGCATCAAAAAGTCTAGCTTGAGTTCTAAAGCTAAGGTATTCAAAAAACGCCTTTCGGGCTGCCACGAATATCGTCCCTGACGAATCTAACCGCTGGACCAAGTTTCCAAGAGCTGAAACTGCTTCTCCCTTCGATCCTTCGACAAGCATTTCCTCGTATCCATCAAAAGCGGGAACAATAGCCCCCATACGGACTAGCTCAATGAATGCGTCGAAATATAGGTAATTGAACCGTAGTTTATTTACTAGAGCAGCAACAACTGCGTCATCGAATGTCAAGAACGATCTTCCGCTCAAGGGGATTGGAACTATTAAGCTATGAGCTTGCTTTTGTTTGTAAAGCTCAGCCTGATGGCGGGCTGCTCTGTTTATAACCGTTGTTTTTCCCTCCCCCGCATCTGATGTGAGGTATAAAACGGACGTAGCACCAGGTAAAGGACTGGATGCTTTAGCGAGCATTGTCTGAACTACATCTTGTGTCGGCTCATCAGAATCTATCCCATTAGATATGTCTGACGAGATGAAGCCGGTAGGAGTGATAAAGGGAGACACAGTACCGCTTTTAGTCCCAGAAATTGCTGAGCTAATTATTCGATCAGCAAGTTGAGGAAGTCGGGCTATCCTATTTACTAACCACGTTCGAGCAGCGTATTCCTGATCGTTCTCAACAATGCGCAACTGCCTATCCTCCCCGATGGAATAGGCTATTGCTGCATCAATTACTTCATCTCGGACTTGTGCAACGACTTTCCCCGCGCGAATGTCCACATCAGATGGTTCATCGGCAAAAGCCGTAAGAATTCTCTTAAAATCAATAATATCCATACCGTATAGTCCTAGATGCTAGTCTGTTGGTAACACCGCGATGTTTGGACATTAAGCGTCCGAATGAGATGTCTTTGGGTTCGCCATCCTTGTTTGGAGTGAATATGGATAACATTGCAACCAGCCTGGACTGCCAGTAATAATCCTGGCCACATATCGATGTCAGATGAAACCACAACGACATCGTTTGCGCGTTGCACAAATGCCTGATGGGCTATGTCCGCCACCAACAGCGTATCGACCATCTTCTGTTCGTCGCGTACAAATATGTCACTAAGGCGAGTTCCACATCCAGAAGAAGTACAAGAGGTATTGTGAGTTAATCCCGCAATATGCGCAAAGCCGCAAGAACCATTTGGGCTGGCACATTCATTCCAAGGAGAAGTGCGTGCACGAAATCTTCGGAGATTGCGATCTCTGACTAGAGTTTCCTCAAGTACCACTGAAGTTCCTATCGGACCTTCGGCAAGCTCTACCACTAATCGCAACGCTTGGTGCGATGTTGAAGTTGGCGTGTAAATTATTGTTGGAGACCCCGATCGAATGTCTGGGATCAAGCGTTGAGCCGACACAGTAAGGTTCCCCTGGACCCTCCAACCGCCATAAAGGCGAGCTTTAATAGTGTCATATTGACCTAAAACGCCGGCTGGTATGTTGGTCGCAAGTACTTTAGCAAGGTTAATTGGTCCAGCTCTCGTCAGATTTGGATCGACGTTATCGTAGTCAACTAGCATTGTCAGGGTTGGCACAGCATCTCCTCCGAAGGCCTTTAAAGGATAACACCAGATGCTGGAAGCATCCGCCAATCGTATGACTTGGCGCCATTTGCATCCAGGATATTCGTGAGCGACGTGGCTGGGCATCCATTCAAATTTGCTCAGTTTATGGAGGACGACTCAGAACGACAGGTAGCGATATTTTGCAGTCTGATTCAGGGGAAAAGCCCAACGACAGCTTCGGCCGAGCAACCGACAGCCATCAACAAATGGCAAACATCACAACATCCGTTGCCGTTCCCGCCTGCACACTTCACCTCCTGTCAAGCGCTCACACCCCCGCCAGCCGGCCGTTTCCGCCGGATTTTCGTTCTTGATGTACATCATGGATGGCCCGCCGGGCTGACGCGGACAATGCGCTCCACACCATGCACAGGAGCGCACGATGAGCGGAACTTTCACGAAATCGATGGCCCGGAATATTTTCTACGGGGGAACGGTCTTCTTCTTCCTCCTATTCCTGGCTCTCACCTATGACACCAACCAGGCGCTGCCGAAGCGGGACAACAGCCAGAATCTCACGCCGGAGGTGATCGCCGGCAAGAAGATCTGGGAGACGCGCAACTGCATCGGTTGCCACACCTTGCTCGGCGAGGGCGCCTATTTCGCGCCGGAGCTCGGCAACGTCTATGTCCGTCGCGGTCCGGACTTCATCAAGGCGTGGATCCAGGCGCAGCCGACCGGCGCGCCGGGACGGCGGCAGATGCCGCAGTTTCATCTGAGCGACAAGGAACTCGACGATCTGGTGGCCTTCCTGAAGTACGCCTCCGAGATCAACACCGCCAACTGGCCGCCCAACATCGAAGGCTGAGCCCGCCGAGTTTCGACATTCAAGGAGTATCGCGATGCAATACAAGAGCCAAGCGGTTGCCAAGCCCTATTTTGTGGCGGCAATCGGCCTGTTCGTGGGGCAGATCGTCTTCGGACTGATCATGGGCCTCCAGTACGTGGTCGGGGATTTCCTCTTTCCCGCCCTGCCTTTCAACGTTGCCCGGATGGTTCATACCAACCTGCTGATCGTCTGGCTGCTGTTCGGTTTCATGGGCGCGGCCTACTACATGGTGCCGGAGGAGTCGGAAACCGAGTTGTATAGCCCAAAGCTGGCGCTCGGCCTGTTCTGGATCTTCCTCGTCGCCGGGGCGCTGACCATCCTCGGTTACCTGTTCGTGCCTTACGCCACGCTGGCCGAGATGACCGGTAACGACATCCTGGCGACGATGGGCCGCGAGTTCCTTGAACAGCCCTTGCTGACCAAGATCGGCATCGTCATCGTCGCCCTCGGTTTCCTCTTCAACATCAGCATGACCATGCTGAAGGGGCGCAAGACGGCGATTTCGATGGTGTTGCTGCTCGGCCTGTGGGGTCTGGCGATCTTCTTCCTGTTCTCCTTCTACAACCCGCACAACCTGGTCAAGGACAAGTACTACTGGTGGTGGGTCGTCCATCTCTGGGTGGAAGGCGTCTGGGAACTGATCCTCGGTGCGCTGCTCGCCTTCGTCCTGATCAAGGTCACCGGCGTGGACCGCGAAGTGATCGAGAAGTGGCTGTACGTGATCATCACCCTGACGCTGGTCACCGGCATCATCGGTACCGGCCACCATTACTACTGGATCGGCGCGCCGGAATACTGGCAGTGGTGGGGTTCGGTGTTCTCGGCGCTGGAACCGATCCCGTTCTTCGCGATGACCGTCTTCGCCTTCAACATGGTCAACCGTCGCCGCCGCGAGCATCCGAACAAGGCTGCCGTGCTGTGGGCGCTCGGCACCGGCGTCATGGCCTTCCTCGGCGCCGGCGTCTGGGGCTTCCTGCACACCCTGGCCCCGGTCAACTACTACACCCACGGTTCGCAGATCACCGCCGCCCACGGTCACATGGCTTTCTACGGCGCCTACGTGATGGTCGTCCTGACGCTGATCAGCTACGCCATGCCGATCCTGCGCGGTCGTGCCGCCAATTCGCCGCGGGCCCAGGTGCTGGAGATGTGGAGCTTCTGGCTGATGACCATCGCCATGGTCTTCATCACGCTGTTCCTGACCGCCGCCGGCATCCTGCAGGTCTGGCTGCAGCGCATCTCGACCGCGCCGCTGTCCTTCATGGCGACGCAGGACCAGATTTCGCTGTTCTACTGGCTGCGCGAGATCAGCGGCGTGATCTTCCTGATCGGCCTGGTGATCTACCTGATCAGCTTCTTCGTCAAGGGCGAAAGCCGGGTTGGCGCCCAATAACAAGCGAGTGGATAGTGGTGTTTTCGGGGCGGCGCGAGCCGCCCCTTTTTTGTCCACCTTGGTTGCGGCCGGACGAATTTAGCACGCATCAAAGCCCCGCCCGGAGGCGGCGCCTAGACTGCGCGGCATGCAAGTCGATCTTTCCCTGCCGCCGCCGCGTCACCTGGCCGGCGACCTCGCCATCTGGATCTTCATCCTCGCCGAGCTGCTCGCCTTCGGCGTCTTCTTTGCCGCCTACGCCTTCACCCGGGCCCGCCATCCGGCGCTGTTCGAAGCCGGCCAGCAACTGCTCGACCGCAACGCCGGCGCCATCAACACCCTGTTGCTGCTGAGCGCCAGCGCCCTGGTCGTCCGCGCCGTGCAGGGCGCGGCGCGTGGCGACGGCGCCCGGGCGGCGCCCTGGCTGCTCGGCGCCATCGTCTGCGGTTTTGCCTTCCTCGGCGTCAAGGGCCACGAATACGCGCTCGCCTTCGCCGCCGGCGTCAATCTGTCGGGTGGGCCGTTCCAGATGTTCTACCTGTCGCTGACCTTCTTCCATTTCATGCACGTGATCCTCGGCCTGGTCATCCTCGCCGTGCTCTGGCACGGCCTGCGCCGCGGCCACTACGGCCCGGGCGCGATGAACGGCCTGGAAAGCGGCGCCGCCTACTGGCACATGGTCGATCTGGTCTGGCTGATCCTCTTCCCGCTCGTCTATGTCATCCATTGATCCGTCTTCCGCTGGCCCGCACGGCACGCCGGCGCGCACCGCGCTGCTCTGGCTGCTGCTGGTCCTCGCCACGCTGCTCACCTGGGCGCTCGGCGAAGGGCAGGGCGGCCCGGCGCTGACCGCCGTCCTGCTGCTGCTCGCCATCGCCAAGGGCAGCGTCGTCGCCCTCGAATTCATGGCGCTGCGCCGCGCGCCGCTGCTCTGGCCGGCGCTGATCGTCGGCTGGCTGCTGCTGGTCGGCGTCGTCATCGCCCTCGCTTACTGGAAAGGAATGTCCGCATGAACGCCGCCGCCTCCGCCGACCTCACGCCCTTCTACGAACCCTGCGCCGACGAGGCGACGGTCTTCGAATCGGCCTGGAAGAACCGCCTGCCGCTCTTGATCAAGGGGCCGACCGGCTGCGGCAAGACGCGCTTCGTCGCCCACATGGCGGCGAAGCTGGGGCTGCCGCTGTTCACCGTCGCCTGTCACGACGACCTCACCGCCGCCGACCTGGTCGGCCGCCACCTGATCGGCGACGGCCAGACCGTCTGGTGCGACGGCCCGCTGACCCGGGCGGTGCGCGCCGGCGGCATCTGTTACCTGGACGAGGTGGTCGAGGCGCGCAAGGACACCACGGTGGTCCTCCACCCGCTGGCCGACGACCGCCGCCTGCTGCCCATCGACCGCACCGGCGAACTGCTGGCGGCGCCACCGTCGTTCATGCTGGTGGTGTCGTACAACCCCGGCTACCAGAACCTGCTCAAGGGGATGAAGCCATCGACCCGGCAGCGCTTCGTCAGCCTGCGCTTCGACTTCCCGACGCCGGAGCGCGAGGCCGCCATCCTGCGCCGCGAAACCGGCTGCGACGCCGACCTCGCCCGCCGCCTCGCCGGCATTGCCGCCGCCCTGCGCCAGTTGCGCGACCACGACCTGGAGGAAGTGGCGAGCACCCGCCTGCTGGTGTACGCGGCGCTCCTCGTCGGCGACGGCATGGACCCGGTGCTGGCCTGCCGCAGCGCCATCGTCGAAAGCCTGACCGACGATCCGGAAGTCGCCGAAGCGCTGATGGAGGTGGTTTCCGCCACCTTCGGCCGCTGACCGGGGCGGGACGATGAACGGGGCAGAGGGCGCCGCCCGCCGGGTCATCCCGATCCGCAACGCCGGTGCGCCGGCGGGACTGCAGCGGCGGCGGCTGGCCTGGCAGGCGGGCTTCTTCGTCCTCTTCGTGCTGGCGCCGGTGTTCGACCTCTTCCGCTACGACCTCAACGCCGGCCACGCCTGGCTGCTCGGCATGGAATGGCGGCTCGGTCTCGACGACTTCATCGCCGGCCGCATCGGCGCCGGTGAGGCCGCCGGCAACGTGCTGCTGCGCCTGTTCCTGCCGCTCCTGGCCGGCGCCGCGCTGTTCCTCGGCGTCGCCCGGCGCTGGGGGCGGCTCTACTGCGGCTGGCTGTGCCCGCATTTTTCCGTGGTCGAAACCATCAACACGCTGATGCTGCGCGCCTCCGGCAAGCCCAGCCTGTGGGAAAAGGAAACCCTGCCGCCGTGGCAGCCGGACGGCCGGCCGCGCCGCACCGACCGCCGCTGGTGGCTCTTGGTGGTGCCGGCGGCGGTGGCCTTCGCGCTGTGCTGGGCGGTGGTGTTGCTCACCTACCTGCTGCCGCCGGCCGAGGTCTACGGCAACCTGTGGCGCGCCGCGCCGACGCGCAACCAGGCGCTGTTAATCGGCGCCGCCACCGTCGTCCTCAGCCTGGAATTCCTCTTTGCCCGCCACCTGTTCTGCCGCTACGCCTGCGCCGTCGGCCTCTTTCAGTCGCTGATCTGGATCGGCAACCGCGACGCCATGGTGGTCGGCTTCCAGCGCGCTCGCGGCGCCGCCTGCAACGACTGCCTGCCGGACCGCCAGGCCGCCTGCGACATGGTCTGCCCAATGCGCCTCAACCCGCGCAACATCAAGCGCCACATGTTCACCTGCACCCAGTGCGGCCAATGCCTCAGCGCCTGCGCCGAGAGCCAGGCGGCCAACCCGGACGGCCCGCTGCTGCACTGGGTGGCGGCGGCCGCGGCGCGCCGCAACGAGGCCGGCTTCCGCCCGGGCAACCGCCTCGCCGACGAGAGAGATGATTAAATGGAAGAATGGGTTGGCAAGCTCTGGCATCGCTGGGTGACGCGCGCCGCCGGCGCCGAGTATCCGGCGGCGGTCGTCGAGTTGAAGGCGATGCAGCGCCCGCTCGGCATCTATTTCCGCGCCCTCGGCGGCGACCCCGGCCTGCGTCTGGCCGCCGCCACCAATGACGCCCACGGCGCCCGCCGTTCCTGGCTGGCGCGTGTCGCTGGCAGCGGCGAGCGGCAGGCGCAGGCCCGCATCGACCTCGCCAGCCTGCGCCTGCCGGCGCGCCTGGCGGTGTTTCCGGAGCGTGCGCTGAACCGCGATCTCTATTACTGGCTGGCGGCGCAGGCGGCCTGCCTGCATCGGCTGCCGGCGGCGCTCGCCGGGGCCGACCCGGCGACCCGCAACCAGGCGGCGACGGTTGCCGCGCTCGCCGACTTCCCCGGTCTGGCGACGCGTTACCGGCGCCTGGTCGCTGCCTACCTGCCGCTGCGCCTGGCGCCGGCACAACTGCCACCAGCCGAGGCGGCGCTGGAAAGCGCGCTGCGCCAGGCGTTGCTGGAACCGGGCAGCGTCAGCGCCTGGCCGCAACTGCCGGCCGATGCCGCACCGGCCGCGCCGGTGTTGCTCTGGTGCGAGGCCGGTGCCGCCGGCGCGCCGAACAAGACCGGCGACGGCGGCGCCGCGGCCGCCGGTGCGGTGCAGGACGGCGGCGCCCAGGCGCACCGCGCCGAGCGCGTGGATGCCGGGCCGCAGCGCGACGGCATCATGATGTACTTCCGCGCCGAAAGCCTGCTCTCGGTGGCCGAGTTCATCCGCGTCAATCGCGGCGTCGACGACGATCCCGATGCCAACGCCGCCGAGGTCGCCGCCGACCTCGACCGCCTGTCGCTGACCGAAGCGGCGCCCGGCGAGCGGGTCGCCTCGCGGGTGCGCTTCGACCTCGACCTGCCGTCGGCGGCCGAGGACGACATCGTGCTCGGCCCCGGGCTGCGCCTGCCGGAATGGGATTACCGCAAGAGCCGCCTGCTCGACGACCACGTCTGCCTGCAGGAGCTGGCCTCCCGCCATGCTGTGCCGACGCCGCTACCGCCGCGCCTGCGCCGCACCGCGCGCCGTCTGCACCAGCAGTTCGCCGCCCTGCAGCCCGGCCGGCGCTGGCTCAAGGGGCAGCCCGACGGCAGCGAGGCCGACCTCGACGCCGTCGTCCGCGCCTGCACCGACCGCGCCTGCGGTCGCCATCCCGGCGAGCAGCTCTACCTGTCGCTGGAACGGCGCGAACGCGACCTCGCCTGCCTGGTGCTCGCCGACCTCTCGTTGTCCACCGACGCCTGGGTGTCGAGCGAGGCGCGCGTCATCGACGTCATCCGCGACGCCCTGCTGCTGTTCGGCGAAGCACTCGCCGCCACCGGCGACGCCTTCGCGCTGTGCGGCTTTTCCTCGGTACGCCGGCAGCAGGTCCGCTTCCATCGCCTGAAGGATTTCGGTGATCCCTTCGACGACCGCATCCGCGGCCGCGTCCAGGCCATCCGCCCCGGCTACTACACCCGGCTCGGCGCCGCCATCCGCCGCGCCAGCCAGCTGCTCGACGCGCAGGCAGCGAGCCGGCGCATCCTGCTCATCCTGTCCGACGGCAAGCCCAACGACCTCGACCTCTACGACAGCCGCTACGGCATCGAGGACACCCGGGCGGCAGTGCTCGAAGCGCGCCGCCTCGGCCTGCTGCCCTTCTGCCTGACGATCGACCGCGAAGGCGCCGGCTACCTGCCCCACCTGTTCGGGCCGCAGGGCTACGCCGTGCTGCGCAAGCCGGAGGAACTGCCGCTCCATCTTCCCCTGTTCTACGCCCAACTGACGAGGTGAAGCCATGATGACCTGCATTCCCCGGCCCGATTTCGACGACCACGCCGCCAGCGACCCGGCGCTGCTCGAAGTGGCGCGCATCCTGGCCGGTACGCCGCTGTTCTCCGGGCTGCGCCCCGACGACCTGCTGCGCCTCGCCGCCGGTTGCCGGCGCGAGCACTACGACAAGGGCAACATCCTGTTCCACAAGGGCGACCCCTGCCACGGCTTCTACCTGGCGCTGGAAGGCCAGATCAAGCTCGCCTTCATCTCCCAGGACGGCAACCAGAAAGTGGTCGAGATCATCCGCCCCGGCCAGACCTTCGGCGAGGCGGTGATGTTCATGGAGCGCCCCTACATGCTGATGGCGCAGGCGCTGACCGACTGCCGCCTGCTGCACATCGCCAAGGACGCGGTGTTCGCCGAACTGGCGCGCGACCCGCAGATGTGCCGCAAGCTGATCGCCGGCCTGTCGATGCGCCTGCACCACCTGATCGGTGACCTCGAAGCGCACTCGCTGCGTTCCGGCCGCGAGCGCATCATCGGCTACCTGCTGCGCGAGGAAGAAATGGCCGGCCCGGTCGCCACCGCCGGCGCGGTGACGATCCGCCTGCCGACGCACAAGGGCACCATCGCCTCGCGCCTCAACCTGACCCAGGAACACTTCTCGCGCATCCTTCACGAACTGGTCGACGAAGGCCTGGTCGTCGTCCAGGGCCGCCTCATCCACGTCCCCGACATCGGCCGCCTGCGCGCCGGCCTCGTCTGACTTCGTCCAAGGAACCCGCCATGTCCTTCCCTGAATTCTACGAACACGTTCCCCGCCTGCGCCTGCGCGATCCGCTGGCCGGGCTGCTCGGCGCCAGCGCCGACGGCATCCTCGACTACGGCTACGCCGACGCCGTCCGCCTGGCCGGCCATTCCTGTCCCACCGTCGCCGCCGCCTACTGGCTGACCTGGCGGGCGCTGGCGCTGCTCTACGGCACGGCGCTGCCGGTGCGCGGCGAAATCCGCGTCAGCTTCCGCCAGCCGCGCGACGAAGGCGTCACCGGCGTCACCGCCGCCGTCGTCGGCCTCCTTACCGGCGCCGCCGGCAGCGAAGGCTTCAAGGGCCTGGGCGGCCGTTACGCCCGGCGCGGCCTGCTCAACTTCTCGGCGGCCATCCCGCTCGACCTGCGCTTCGAACGCCTCGACACCGGCGCCCGCGTCGACGCCGCCGCCCACCCGCAACAGCTGCCCGCCGACCCGGCGTTCTCCGACCTGCTCGCCGCCGTTACCTTCGGCACCGCCGATGCCGCCGCCCGGCAGCGCTTCGGCGAAATCTGGCAGGACCGCGTCGCCCGCCTGCTCACCGAACACCGCGATGATCCGGCGGTGTTTGATCTGCGAGTTGCGTGAGGGGGCGAGTTCCGGGTTTTGCCGAGTCCGGCCCTCAAGCCGGCACGGTGGTCGCTTGTGTCAGCCGATTCAGGGCAATGCCCAGCGCCCGGTCGTCGAACAGGCGTTCCTTGCGCGCCGCCGCATCGGGACCGCCGCGCCAGCGACGCAGCCCAGCGCGCAAGGCAGGAACGTTGGGGGCGACGCCTTCGCGGGCAAGCAGCCAGTCCACGGTAGCCAGCAATTCCATGCCAAAGGGGGATTCGAAGCCATCGATCAGTGCGGCAGTGGATTCCAGCGCTTGCGTGTAGGCTTTTGCCTCGCTCTTGAGATAGGTCTGTACGAAAGCCTTGCGCTCATCGTCGAACCAGATCACGTCCAGCGGATCGGCATCGCTGATACGTTTTTCGGAGTGCAGGTAGCTGCCGTCGAGATTGTTCAGCAGATGGTCAAGTCGGTTGGCGTAGGGGCCGTACTTGTGCGGCGCGAACTGCAGGTTCAGCGGGTTGTCGCCGGGGTTGTGACGCTCGATGGCGCGCTCCAGGAACCACGCCAGCTTCTGTATCTCCAGCAGGCTGCATTCCATGCCCAGCACCCAGTAGCGGCGCACCAGTTCGGCAATCAGTGCGCGGGCCGGGGAGAGCTTCTCGACGCCGCTGCGCTTGGCTACGTTCTGATACTGTCTGGTGGGCTCGAACACCAGGATGTCGATATCCAGGTCGCCCAGTGCCTGCTCAATCTGTTCGCGTACCTCGACCCATTCCAGCCCGCCATTGCCCGCACCCAGTGGCGGAATGGCAATGGACTTGACCTGCTGCTCAATCAAGAAGCGCTTCAGGTCCTGCAGCCCTTCAACAATCCACTCCATGCGCGAGGGCGCCCGCCAGTGCTGCTTGGTGGGGAAGTTGACGATCCACCGCGGGCCATCCAACTCGTGTACCTGCGTCACGAACATCTTGCCGGTTTGCACTTCCTTGGCTTTGCAGGCTGCAGCGTAACGTCGGAAGTTCTCGTCGAAACGCTCCTTGAACATCAGCGCGATGCCCTTGCCCATCACCCCGACGGTGTTGACCGTGTTGACCAGCGCCTCCGCGCGGGCCGCCAGCAGATTGCCTTGAGTGAATGTGATCATCAGAAGTACCACCCTGTTCTGGCATGAACCGGCAGGTTCAGATTTCTGGCCTGTATTTCCGGTTCGATACGTTGTTTCAATGCTTCCGTGTAGCACACGATGCCGCGAAGTCCGCACACCGGCAAGTGCTGATGAACCAGCGCTTCAGCCTGATAGCGCTCGAATTTGGCGGGGTCTTCCGGGTCCCGCTTGAAGTCCCGCCTTTGCAGCAGGGGCCAGTCGATCTTGTCCAGATCGGCAAGGTCAGCGTAAAAGTTTGCCCACTGGTAGTAGGCGTGGCTATCGGTAAATAAAAACCGCAAGCCCAGTCCGGCAATGTGATGCAGGCTGGAGACCAGAATCACGATTTCCTCATTCGGCCGTTTCGGTATACCGCCCCAACCGGTGTGGATGTTGCGCAGCATGGGCGAAAACGGCGTGAAGTAGAACGGCACATAGTCGTTCAACAAACCTCCGGGCGGCAAAGGGACCGGGTGATTGGCCCGCTTGTCGATCAGTTCCGGGTTGCCGATATTTACCCAGGCTGGCGCCTTCAGCGCACTGTTGCCGCAGTGGAGGCCGTTGTCCAGAATCCACGGCAGGTTGTCGCGATGGACAATGCGCCAGATCAGCGCCTTCTCGGGATTAAGGTTGGGGTAAATCATCAAGGCTCAATCGCCGTGGCATCGTGCGTACCTGAGGGGCGAATACCGACTATGCAACGCTTCATGGCGAATGAATTGGAACGCCCAAAAAATCGGCGTTCATTGTATCAGTCCGACTCAGGCATGACGAGACGCCGGGAGGGACGTCAAACTGTTCTATTCCACTGGCCGCAATTCGCTCAACCCCAGCCATGCGCCCCGGCCACCGCGAAGCCGGTGGTGAGCAGGCTGAGGGTGAGCAGCAGCCAGTGCAGGCGGCCGAGGAGGCGCAGCGGCAGGGCTGGGTCGCGTTGCGCGAGGTGGCGCAGCAGGCGGTGGAAGAAGAGCGGTTCGATGACGAAGAGGAGCAGCGTGAAGAGCAGGTAGATGGCCAGCATCGCGTGCATCCAGAAGGCGTCGGGGGTGGCGAAGCGGAACCAGAGGTCGAGTTTCCAGATCATGAACAGGCCGCTGCCGCCGACCAGTTGCGTGGTCCAGCGCGCCTGGCGGCCGAAGCCGCGTTCGTAGCGTTCGAATTCGGCGAGCTGGGCGGCGACCGGGAAGTCGCGGCGGATCGCCGGCAGCAGCGCGGTGGTGACGAAGGCGACGCCGCCGATCCATAGCAGGACGCCGATCACGTGCGCGGCGCGGGCCAGCCAGAGGGCGCTGAAGTCGTCCATCAGTGGCTGGTTCCTTCGTCCTTGCGCGTCTTGTTCCAGACGTTGTACTTGCCGACCGGCTTCTTCATCGGCAGGCGCTTCACTTCCTGCAGCGTCTGCATGTCGTAGACGACCAGCGCGCCGTCCATTTCCCACAGGCTGGCGAGCGCGTAGCGGCCGTCGCGGGTGAATTCGACGTGGGCCAGCGTCTGGCCGGGCGGGGCGGTGAATTCGCGCACCACCTCGAGGCTTTCCTTGTCGATCAGTTGCAGGTGGTTGCGGCCTTCGCGGCTCATCATCGAGTCGACGAAGGCGTAGCGCGACTGGCTGTGGCTGCGCAGGAAGAAGCCGGGGCCGCGGGTCGGGATGGTCTTGACCAGCTGCCAGTCGCTCATGCCGATGACGCTGACTTCGCCGGTCTTCAGGTTGGTCGAGGCCATCACCGGCTTGCCCTGCCAGGTGAAGGTGATGCCGGAGCCGAGGTGGGGCATGCCGGGCAGCGCCAGGTCGGCGACCTTGCGCCGGATGTCGAGGTTGACTACCTGGCCCTTGCCGTCGCGGCTGGCGCCCATGACGTGGGTGTAGCTTTGGTCGAAGAAGAAATCGTCGAGCACGGTGTCGAGCGGCGTCCGCCGCGGATGCAGGTAGCCGGGGCGGGCGATCGCCTCGCCCATCCGGTAGTCGTGCACCAGGCCGTCGTGGATCGGCGCCGCCTGCTCGTCGTAGCTGATTTCCCAGACTTCCGGCAGGTCCTTCAGTGCGGCGATGAAGCTCTTGCGTGGCGATGCGTCATACACCGCCGAGACGCGCGAGCTCTGGCGGCCGTCCAGGCTGGTGGCGGCGATCGTCTTGACCAGGCGCAGCTCGCTGTCGAAGACCACCAGGTTGCCGGGCAGGGTGTTGGCGACGATGACCAGGCGACCGTCGCTGGAGACGGCGGCATTGCGCGTGTTGAGGCCGGCGCGGACTTCGGCGACGGTGGTCAGGTTCCACAGGTCGAACTTGCTCAGCCAGCCGTCGCGCGAGGCGAAATAGACGTAGCGGCCGTCCGGCGAGAATTTGGGGCCGCCGTGCAGGGCGTAGCGCGAGGCGAAGCGGTGGATCGGTTCGAGGCGGTCGCCGTCGAGGATGCTGACGTGGTGGTCGCCGCTTTCGACGACGACGAAGAGGTTGAGCGGGTCGGCGCTGAACAGCGGATGGTCGGCGAGCGTCGCCGGATCGACGTGCGCGATGCGCGAGGCGCGGATGTCGGCCTCGCTCCAGGCCGGTGCCGGTGTCACCGGCTGGTAGAGGTAGTCGGTCAGCGCCTTGACCTGGGCGTCGTCGAAGCTGGTGGCGAAGGCAGGCATCTGGGTGGCGATGCGGCCGTCGCGGATGGTCTTTTCGGCTTCCGGGCGGCGCAGGCGTTCGAGGCTTTGCGGCAGCAGCGCCGGGCCGATGCCGCCGAGGCGGTCGGCGCCGTGGCAGGAAGCGCAGTGCTGGCGGTAGAGGGCGGCGGGTTCGGCGGCGCTGGCGAAAAGCGGCCAGACGATGGCGAGGCAGAGCAGGAGGCGGGCGGTCATGCGACTTTCTCCAGGCGGGTCCACGGCGTGGTGCGGATGCGTTCGCTGGCGGCGCCGCCGATCTCGGCGTCGTCGAGGTAGCAGCCGGGGTCTTCGGCCCATGGGTTGGCGGTGACCTGCTCGGCGCGCACGCGCGAACTGCCGTTGCAGATGGCGAGGTAGCGGCAGCCGGCGCAGCGCCCTTCGAGGCGGCGCGGGTGTTCGCGCAGGCGCTCGAGCAGCGGGTTGGCCGGGTCGCTCCAGATGGCGGAGAAGGGCCGCTCGCGGACGTTGCCCAGGGTCTGGTGCCACCACATGGTGTCCGGGTGCACGTTGCCCAGGTTGTCGATGTTGGCGACGTTGACGCCGCTGGCGTTGCCGCCCCACTGGCGCAGCTTGGCCAGCAGCTGGGGCAGGCTCTGCGGGCAGCGGCGGGCCGCCCAGTGCAGCAGGTAGACGCCGTCGGCGTCGTTGTTGCCGGTGACGAATTCCTTGTCCTCGCCGCGCCGCAGGCTGTCCAGGCAGGTGTCGAACAGGAGGTCCATGGCGGCGCGCGTGCTGGCGTGGCGGGCGTCGTCGGCGCGGTGCTTGTTGCCGCGGCCGGCATAGTTGAGGTGCGAGAAGTAGAACTTGTCGATGCCCTCGTCGGCGACCAGACGCAGCAGCGCCGGCAGGTCGTGGGCGTTGTCCTCGGTCATCGTGTAGCGGACGCCGACCTTGATGCGCCGTTCGCGGCACAGCCGCAGCGCCGCCAGCGAGGCGGCGAAGGCGCCTTCCTGGCGGCGGAAGCGGTCGTGCGTGGCGGCCATGCCGTCGAGGCTGATGCCGACGTAGTCGAAGGCGATGGCGTCGATCAGGTCGATGTTGTCGCGGTCGATCAGGGTGCCGTTGGTCGACAGCGCGACGTAGAAGCCGAGGCGCTTGGCGCGGCTGGCGATGCTGTAGATGTCCGGGTGCAGCAGCGGCTCGCCGCCGGAAAGGATCAGCACCGGCACGCGGAAGGCGCGCAGGTCGTCCATCACGGTGTCGATTTCGTCCGTGCTCAGCTCGCCGGGGAAGTGCTTGTCGGCGGAGATCGAGTAGCAGTGCTTGCAGGTCAGGTTGCAGCGACGCAGCAGGTTCCAGATCACCACCGGGCCGGGCGGGTGGCGGCGCGGACCGGCCGGCGTCGGCTGATCGATTTCCCTGAGGAACTGGCTGATGCGGAACATGGTTCAGGTCTCCCGGGGGCCGGCGCCAAGGCGCAGGCCGGTTTTCTTGAGGATGCGGCTGGAAAACAGGATGTCGCGCGCGCGCACCACGGCGCCGCATTCGCGCTCGACCAGCGCGGCCAGCGCCGCCAGTTGGGCGTCCACTTCGGCGCGCTGGCGACCGTGCAGCATGGCGAACAGGTTGTACGGCCAGTCCGGCAGGCGGCGCGGCCGGCGGTAGCAGTGGCTGACCGCCGCCTGCCGGCCGAGCAGTTCGCCGACCCGGTCGACGGCGGCGTCGTCGATGTCCCAGACGCTCATGCCGTTGGCCGTGTAGCCGATGGCGTAATGGTTGGGCACGGCGCCGATGCGGCGGATGGCGCCGCGTTCGAGCATCGCCTGCAGGCGCTCGATGACCTGCGCCTCGCTGACGCCGAGGACGGCGGCGATGCTGGCGTAAGGGCGCGGCACCAGCGGCAGGCCTTCCTGAGTGACGCGCACCAGGCGGCGTTCGAAGGCATCGGGGGCGGTGGGCGCGTTCATGCCTGCAACCTCAGGTCGACGAAGTATTCCCTGTCCTTGGGAAAGGGCAGCACCGGCAAGCCGCTCGCCGCCTCGATGGCGGCGCAGGTGGCGGCGATCTCCGCCGGCGTCTCGGTGGCGAGCACGAACCACATGTTGAGGCGGTGGTCGCGCCGGTAGTTGTGGGCGACTTCGGCAAAGCCGTTGACGATACCGGCGACCCGCTCGAAGTCCGCTTCCGGCACCGCCATCGCCGCCAGGCAGAAGGCGCCGCCGAGGCGTTCGATCTGGTAGAGCGGGCCGAAGCGGCTCAGGGTGCCGGCGTCGCGCAGGGCGCGCAGGCGTTCGAGCAGTTCGCCCTCGCTCAGCCCGAGCGGCGCCGCGGCGGCGGCGAAGGGCGCCGGGCAGAGCGGGAAATCGCCCTGCAGGGCGTTGATGATGGCGCGGTCGATGGTATCGAGCTCAGTCATGGCAGGCTCCGGCGGAAAGTTGGTAGCGGGCGCCGCACTGCTTGAAGCGGCGGCGGCTGAACAGCACCTGGCTGGGGTGGCGGTCGAGCCCGGTGCGCCCGGCCAGCGCGTCGCGCAGTTGCAGTACGCCCTCGCGGCTGCGGCCGTGGATCATGCAGTAGAGGTTGTACGGCCAGTCCGGCATCTGCCGGCGCCGGCGATAGCACAGGGTGACGCCGGGTTCGCGCGCGAGTTCGCGGCCGAGCGCGTCGATGCGCTCTTCCGGGACGTTCCAGACGCACATCGCGTTGGCCACGTAGCCGAGTTCATGGTGCCGGACGACGACGCCGAAGCGCTTGAGCAGGCCGCTGTTCAGCCATTCGGCGAGGCGCGACAGCAGCCAGGCCTCGCTCACCCCGGCGGCGGCGGCGACCGGCGCGTAGGGGCGTTCGCACAGCGGCAGGCCGTCGGCCAGGGCGCCGAGCAGGGCGCGGTCGATGCCGTCCAGGGCGCAGGCCGGGGCGCCGCCCGTCGCCGGCGCCGGGGCGGCCGGCCGGTGGCCGGGCGGAGCGGCGAGGTCGAAGCCGAGGTCGATGTGGTAGGCGGTCTGCAGCGGCAGTTCGAGTAGCGGGCAGTCAGTTTCGGCGGCGATCCGGGCGAGGACGCCGGCGAGGTGGGCGGCGTCCGGGGCGGTGGCGACGAACCACAGGTTCCAGCGGTGTTCGCGCTCGTAGTTGTGGTTGACCTCGGCGTAGGCGCTGACCTGCGCGGCGACCGCGTCGAGGCGCTCGTCCGGTACCGCCAGCGCGGCCAGCGTGCTGGTCCCGGCGCGGTGCGGCGCGATCACCGGGCCGATGCGGGTGAACAGGCCGTCGGCCTGCCAGCGCCGGTAGAGGTCGAGCACCGCCGCCGGCGTCAGGCCGTGCGCTGTGCCGATCGCCGCGAAGGGCTCGGGGCACAGCGGGAAGCGCTGCTGGTAGTCGTTGAGCAGCGGCAGGTGGGCGGCGAGGCTGTCGGCAGGCATCTCAGAACCCCATGCGGAAGGCGCGCTGGGTGAAGAAGATGCCGCTCGGGCTGCGCGCCGGCAGCGTCTGCAGCAGGCGCTGGCTGGCAGTGTCGAAGACCAGCACGGCGTTGTCGTCGCGCGCCGAGACCCAGACCTGCTCCCCCTTGGCCGAGAATTCGAGGTGCAGGATCGCCCGTCCGGGCTGTAGCGTGGCGCTCACCTGCTGGCGCAGCGGGTCGATGAGCTGCAGCCAGCCGTTGTCGGGGAAGGCGAAATTGACCCAGATCTGGCGCCCGTCCGGCCGCGCCATGACGAAGACCGGCTGGCTCTTGACCGGAATGCGGCCGACTTCCTGCCAGCTCGCGGTGTCGACCACCAGCACCTCGTGGCGGCCGATCGCCGGCAGGTAGGCGCGGCCGCCGGCGATCGCCCAGCCGCGCAGGTGCGGCATCTTGTACACCGGCAGCGGCGCTTCGCCGCGGCCGTAGCCGGCGAGGATGCGGCGGGTGCCGAGTTCCGGCTGCCAGGTGTCGAGCAGGGCGAGGCCGTCCTCGCCGAACAGGCCGGCGATGTAGTAGCGGCCATCCGGCGTCACCAGCGCGTCGTAGGGCTGCTTGCCGGCGGGAAAGCGCTGGGTGCGCGGCTGTTTCGGGTCGGACAGGTCGGTGATGCGGATTTCGCCGGCGTCGAACAGCGCGTAGGCGAAGCGGTTGCCGCTCAGGTCGGCGAGGCCGACCACCTTGGAGCGCTGGCTGTCGCCGTAGTCGGCCGGGACGTCGGCAAGCAGTTCGAGGGTTTCGGCGTCGAAGGCCTTGATGCCGCCGGGTTCGTAGTTCTGGGCGACGACCAGGCGGCCGTCCTGCGAGATGGCGCCGCCGATGCTGTTGCCGGCCTGGACGATGCGCCGCTCGACGCGTGCCTGCAGCAGGTCGACCTTGCTCAGTCCGCCGTCGCGGCCGAAGACATAGGCGTAGCGGCCGTCGCGCGAGAAGACGACGGAGGCGTGCGAGAGGTCGCCGAGGCCGGCGACGCTGGCCAGGCTGCGGCGGGCGAGGTGATCGACGATCTGCACCTGACCGTCGGCGCGTTCGATGACAACGCCGAGGCCACCGCTGCCGCGCAGCGGTGCCTGGCTGGCGCAGGCGGCGAGGAAGAGGAAGGGCAGGCCGGCGAGCAGCCTGCGGCAGCGGGCGAGGGCGGGGATGGCTGGCATGGCGGGAGTCCGTTTCATTCGGCCGGGAAGCCGCGCTGCAGGCGGTCGACGATCCATGCTGCTTCGGTTTCGTCGAGCAGGCCGCGGAAGGGCGGCATCGGGGTGGCGGGGCGGCCGTGCAGGATGGTCTGGGCGAGACCGTCGGCCGGCTTGTCGGCGAGGGCGGCCGGGGTCAGCGGCGGGCCGAGGCCGCCCTTGAGGGTGAGGCCGTGGCAGGAGCCGCAATCCTGGCGCACCAGGTGCACCAGCCGGCGTTCGGCGGCGGCGTCCGGGGCCGCCGCCGCGCCTAGGCAGGCGGGCAGCAGCAAAAGGGCGAGGCGGGGGCGCATGGCGCGGCCGGCGCTCAGACGCCGCCTTTCAGGATCCAGGCGACGACGGCCTTGAGGTCGGCATCGCCGATCCTGGCCGCCGGGTTCGGCGGCATCGGGATCGCCCCCCAGACGCCCTTGCCGCCCTGGCGCACCTTGTCGGCGAGCTTGGCCGGCGCGCCGGCATCGCCCTGGTACTTGGCGGCGATGTCCTTGAACGCAGGGCCGACCAGTTTCTTGTCCTTGGCGTGACAGGCCAGGCAGCCAGCCTGCTTGGCAATCGCCTCGGACGCCATGGCGGTCAGCGGCAGGCTGGCGCCGAGGGCGAGGACGACGGGAAGCATCAGGAATTTCATGGTTTTCTCCTCCGGAAGCGGAACCGGCCGGGCCGGTTCCGCACGGCACGGGTCAATAGACGTCGTGCTGGGTGTTGTGCAGGTTGAACTTGCCGGTCGGCGTGATCAGGCGCGAGTCCTTGATCACTGCCTTCAATTTGCGCGTCTTGTCATCGACGACGACGATCGCCGACTGCTGGTTCTTCGCCGACCACACCGAGAACCACACTTCGTCGCCGGCCAGGTTGTATTCCGGCTGCAGCACGCGCTTGGCACCTTCGCCGACACCGGCCCATTCGGCGATCGGCAGCACCTGATAGCCCTTGCCGAGGTTGTCGATGTCGAAGACGGCGATCGACTGGCTGACCTGCGGGTCCGGGTTGAGCGCGGTGTCGACCCAGAGGTTCTTCGACTTCGGATGGGTCTTCAGGAACAGCGAGCCGCCGCCCTGGCCCTTCAGGGTTTCGACGACCTTCCAGGCCTGCTTCGGATGCTTCTGCGGATCGGTGCCGATCAGGCTGACCGTCTCATCGCCGAGATGGCCGGTCGCCCAGACCGGGCCGAACTTGGGATGGACGAAGTTGGCGCCGCGTCCCGGGTGCGGGATCTTGCCGACTTCGATCAGGGCGGCCAGCTTGCCGTCCTTGGCGTCGACCGCGGCAACCTTGTTCGACTGGTTGGCGGCGACCATGAAGTAGCGCTTCGAGGCATCCCAGCCGCCGTCGTGCAGGAAGCGGGCGGCGCCGATCTCGGTGGTCTTGAGGGCGTTGATGTTGCTGTAATCGACCATCAGGATCTTGCCGGTTTCCTTGACGTTGACCACGAACTCCGGTTTGAAGTGGGAAGCGACGATCGAGGCGACGCGCGGCTCCGGATGGTATTCCTGGGTGTCCACGGTCATGCCGCGGGTGCCGACGATCTTCAGCGGCTCCAGGGTGTCGCCGTTCATGATCGTGAATTGCGGCGGCCAGTAGGCGCCGGCGATCGCGTACTTGTCCTCGTAGCCCTTGGCCTTCGAAGTTTCGACCGAGCGTGCCTCGAGGCCGATGCGCACTTCGGCGACGTTGTCCGGCTTCGGCATCCACAGGTCGATCAGGTTGATCTTGGCGTCGCGGCCGATCACGTACAGGTAGCGGCCGGACGCCGAGGTGCGCGAGATGTGCACGGCGTAGCCGGTCTTGACGATGTTGATGATCTGCTTGCTGTCGCCGTCGATCAGGACGATTTCACCGCTGTCGCGCAGCGTCGTCGAGAAGATGTTGTCCAGGTTGTAGCTGTTCATCTTCTTGGTCGGCCGTTTTTCCGGCGGCACGATCACCTTCCAGGTGTTCTTCATCTCGGCCATGCCGTATTCCGGCGGCTGCGGCGGGGTCTGCTGCACGTAGCGGGCCATCAGGTCGACTTCGGCGTCGGTCAGTTCGCCGGAGGTGCCCCAGTTCGGCATGCCGGCCGGCGAACCGTACTGGATGAAGACCTTCAGGTAGTCGGTGCCCTTGTCGAGGGTGATGTCCGGGGTCAGCGGCTTGCCGGTGGCGCCCTTGCGCAGCACGCCGTGGCAGCCGGCGCAGCGTTCGAAGTAGATGCGGCGGGCCTTGTCGAATTCCGCCTTGGTCATCGGCGGCGCCTTCGGGTTGATGTCCTGATACATCTCGACGTTGGCCAGCGGCGAACCGCCGGCGTGGTACTGCACATCCGCGGCGTCCTTCTTCGCGTTGTCCGCGAAGGCGACGCCGATGGCCAGGGGAAGCATTGCCAGTCCCAGCGACCGTTGCAACCATTTATTCCGTTTCATTTCCCTCTCCTTGAAAACCGCTCCGAAATACGCAGCCGTTATTGACGGTGCGGGCAGTATCTTTTTTTCATGCCGGGGAAATCCTTGATGTCTCTTAATTTTTTCCGTCCGGCGAGCAGATAGAGTGGTTTCGTCGCTGGCCGGCAGGCATCGTCCAGCCACCGGATCGGCATCGCGGAGGAGAAAAATGAGGGCTATCGAACGAGAAGTTTTTGGCAAGGTTTACCTGGTCGGCGCCGGTCCCGGCGATCCGGAGCTGCTGACCCTGCGCGCCGCCCGGCTGCTCGCCCGGGCCGAGTTGGTGGTCTATGACCATCTGGTCGGGCCAGGCATCCTCGATCTGCTGCCGGCTGGCGCGCGTCGCGTCTATGCCGGCAAGGAGGCCGGTCACCACGCGCTGCCGCAGGAGGAAACCAACCGCCTGCTGATCGAACTGGCCCGCGAAGGCATCAGCGTGATCCGGCTGAAGGGCGGCGACCCCTTCATCTTCGGCCGCGGCGGTGAGGAGATGGAAGCGCTGGAAGCCGCTGGCATCGCCTGCGAGATCGTTCCCGGCATCACCTCGGCGGCCGGCGTCGGCGCCTACGCCGGCATCCCGCTGACCCACCGCGACCACGCCCGGACCCTGATCTTCACCACCGGCCACCTCAAAGACGGCAGCCCCGACCTCGACTGGCCGGCGCTCGCCCGGCCGCAGCAGACGGTGGTGATCTACATGGGGCTGGGGGCGCTCGCCATCATCTGCCAGCGCCTGATCGAACACGGCCTCGACCCGGCGACGCCAGGCGTCGTCGTCCAGTCGGCCAGCACCTCGGCGCAGCGCACGGTGCACGCGAGCATCGCCGAACTGCCCGACGCGGTGCGCGACGCCGGACTCAAATCGCCGTCGCTGATCGTCATCGGCCCGGTGACCGGGCTCTACCGGCCGGAACGCGAGCGCGAGTGCTGCATCGCCGCGCGCGTCGTCAGCGTCGTCTGAGCGGGGGCGGCGTCAGCTCAGCGGCGGGCGCCGCTCTTCAGCGTCTCGAAATCGAGCGCGAAACGGGCGAGGTATTTGCGCAGGCGGTCGGCGTCGTTGCTCTGTTTCTTCCCGGCGCGGGAAATCGCGAACAGGCGGCGGCCGGCCTCGGAAAGGCTGGGGCTGTTGCGGCAGGTGTCGATCACGGTGTTCAACTGGCAGCGCTCGAAGAGGTCGAGCTGCTCGGCAAGCTCGCCGAGTACCTGGGCGCTGGCGTCCGCCACCGGGGCATCGGCCCAGGCGGCGGTGAGGCGGGCGATTTCGTCGGCGACGTCGCTTTCCGTGATGCGTCCGGCGCTGGCCAGCGTGGCGAGGCGGGTGAGGGAAGCGCCGAGTTCGCGGAAGTTGCCGTGCCAACGTGCGGCCTGTGAGGTGGCGAAAGCCAGGTAGCGGCGCCGCGCTTCGACGTTGAAACGCACCTGCTGGCCGTGTTCGGCGGCGAAACGTTCCAGCTCATAGTCGAGGTTGGGTTCGATGTCTTCCGGGCGGCCGGCGAGGCCGGGCAGGTCGAAGGTCCACAGGTTGATGCGGGCGTAGAGGTCTTCGCGGAACTTGCCTTGCCGTACCCACTGGCGCAGGTCGCGGTGGGTGCCGGCGATGAGCTGGAAGTCGCTGCTCGCTTCCTGGTCGCTGCCGAAGGGGAAGAAGCGTTTTTCCTCGATGGCTTTGAGCAGCATGGCCTGCTCGTCGAGACCGAGTTCGCCGATTTCGTCGAGAAAGAGCAGGCCGCCGTCGGCGGAACGCAGCAGCCCCGGCCGTTCCTGCTGGGCGCCGGTGAAAGCCCCCTTGCTGTGGCCGAAGAGCGTGGACATCGCCGAATCGCCGCGCAGCGTGGCGCAGTTCACTTCGATGAAGCGGCCTTTCAGTTGCTGGCGCTGGCGTTTCAGTTCGAAGACGCGGCGGGCGAGGAAGGACTTGCCGGCGCCGGTCGGGCCGACCAGCAGCATCGGTGCGCGCGAGCGGCCGGCGACCTGTTCGATCTGCTCGATCATCCGGTTGAACGCCGGGTTGCGCGTGGCGATGCCGGATTTGAGGAAGGACAGGTTGTCGTCGCGTTCCCGGGCGAAACGCTGGGCGATGCGGTCGTAGCGTGAGAGGTCGAGGTCGATGATCTCGTAGCTGCCGACCGAATTGGCGATCTCCTTCTTGCGCGGCGGCGAGGTCTGCAACAGGCGCGCCGGCAGGTAGTGCGCCTCGGCGAGCAGGAACCAGCAGATCTGTGCGACGTGCGTGCCGGTGGTGATGTGGATCAGGTAATCCTCGTTTTCCGTATCGAAGGGATAGCTGCGCGCCAGATCATGCAGGGCGGTGTACACCTCCTCGAAATCCCACGGGTCGCGCAGTTCCATCTCCACGCGCTTGAACTCGGTTTCCGGCGAGATGCGGGCGACGTCGTTGCCGATGCGCTCGGCCAGGCCGCGGTTGCGCAGGTCGTGGATCAGTTCCAGACGATGCACGACCAGGTCTTCCTGCTGGCACAGGGCGACTGTCGGCCGCCACTTGTCCCAGCGCGGGCTGCCCTTGCCGGCGTAGTCGAGCTGGGTGCCGAGAAAGCCGATGACGATGGTTTTTTTCATGGTGACGGGGAATCTGGCGGTGCGGCCCGCCTGAAGACTGGAAAAATTTATAAATCACTATAGCAAAATATCGCGAAATAAGGATTTGTGATCGCCGTGATTTTCATCAATCCGATGAAAATCAATGGCTTGCCGATTTTCTGCTGCCCTGGCACGACTCTGGCAATAGGGAAGTCATCGCCGACTTGCGGCAAGGCCGACGGGTTAGGGGTTGTGACCCCGCCGGTGCGGTGGAATCAGGAGGTTTCCGGTCATTCCGCCGTATGCCGCCGTCGCGGGAAAGCGATATTGGGGTGCCTGGTGGCGCGTTCGGGTTCGATTCCCGGTCATCCCCCACTGGATAGCTCAGTTTGGTAGAGCAACCGTCTCATCAACGGTCTGTCGCGGGTTCGACTCCCGCTCCAAAACTGTCCTTCCACGACAGTGGTTAAAGCAGTACCCGCCGGCTGCGGTATGCGCAAGCACCCGCCGCCGGTCCGGCCCGGTGCTTCGCTCCGCTTGCGCGGCAGGGCATCCGCTGTCGGGCGGCAGGGGCCGCGTGGCCTGGGCGATTGGCCCGGGTCGCTGCCAGCCCCGGTTGTCCGCAGCGGCTGCCTCCCCGCGGAAGCCAGGCGAAGCGCCCGCTGGACCGGCGTGAGCCGGCAAGTTTGAGCAGTGATTGTTGACGACGATGTTTGAAGACGAAGAGGGAGTAGAAAAATGTTGAAGCGTTTCATCGTGAAAAAGAACGAACGGGCCGCCCTGCTGCGCAACGGCGATTTCCAGCGCATCCTGAATCCGGGCCGCCACTATTTCTTCGACCCGCTCAACGAGTTGTCGCTGACCGTGTGGCATACCGATACGCCGATGCTCGATAGCGAACTCGTCGATTACCTGCGCCAGAACGAGCCCGCCGAGGCGGAGCGCCATTTCGTCTGCATGGAACTGAGCGAGGACGAGGTCGGGCTGCGCTATGAAAACGAGGTTCTGGTCGAAGTGCTGCCGCCAGCGGCGCGCCGTTTCTTCTGGCGCGGTCTGCTCGCGCAGCGGCTGGAAAAGCTTGACCTGCGCGCCGGCGCCGCCTTGCCGGCGGAGATGGTGAAACGCCTGCTGCAACCGTCCTTGCGCGGTCGCCCGGTGCTGGGGTTGAACGGCGTTTTCGTCGTCCAGGTGCCGGCCGCGCACGTCGGCCTGCTGCGTATCGACGGCGTGCAACAGCCCTTGCTGGCGCCGGGCGTCACCGCCTACTGGCGCTTCAACCGCGATCTGCAACTGGAACTGGTCGATATGCGCTGGCAGACCATGGAAGTGACGGGCCAGGAAATCCTCACCCGCGACAAGGTCGGGCTGCGCCTCAACCTCGCCGCCACCTGGCGTTTTGACGACGTGAGCACGGCTTTCTCCAAGCTCGCCAAGCCGGCCGAACACCTTTACCGCGAGCTGCAATTCGGCCTGCGGGCGGCGGTCGGCACGCGCAACCTCGACGAACTGCTGGAGAACAAGCAGTTGATCGACGAGGTGGTGAGCGGCCATGTCGCCAGAAAACTGGCCGGTTTCGGCCTCGAAATCGGCGGTGTCGGCGTCAAGGACATCGTGCTGCCGGGCGAGATGAAGACCATCCTGGCGCAGGTGGTGGAAGCGGGTAAAGCCGCCGAAGCCAACGTGATCCGCCGGCGCGAGGAAACGGCGGCGACCCGTTCGCTGCTCAACACCGCCAAGGTCATGGAAGACAACCCGGTCGCCCTGCGCCTGAAGGAACTGGAAACGCTGGAACGGGTCGCCGAACGGATCGACCGCATCTCGGTCTTCGGCGGCCTCGATCAGGTGCTGAACGGGCTGGTGACGCTGGCGAAGTAAGGATTCCAGCGCCGTCCAGGATTTCCGGGTGAGTTGGCGATGGCGCGCACTTTGGCAGCCCTGCGACGGATGCAAATGAAATAAAGCCGCTACCATGGCGGCAAAAAGAATGAGGAAAACATGAGCTATCAAGTACAAGACGTGACCGCAGGCAAGCCGATCAAGCTGTGGACCGAAGGCGTGCCGGTCGAGGACGATGCCCGCAAGCAGCTGATGAACACGGCGCAGATGCCCTTCATCTTCCGCCACCTGGCGGTGATGCCGGATGTGCATCTGGGCAAGGGTTCGACCATCGGCAGCGTGATCCCGACGCAAGGGGCGATCATCCCGGCGGCGGTCGGCGTCGATATCGGCTGCGGGATGATGGCGGCGCGCACCACGCTGACCGCCGCCGATCTGCCGGACAACCTGCACGGCCTGCGCTCGGCGATCGAGGCGGCAGTCCCGCACGGCCGCACGCCGCCGCGCCAGAGCCGCCGCGACAAGGGCGCCTGGGAAAACCCGCCGGAAGCTGTCGATGCCATGTGGGCCTCGTTGCTGCCGGGCTTCGCGCGCATTACCGAAAAATATCCGCGCCTGAAGAACACCAACAACCACAAGCATCTGGGAACGCTGGGCACCGGCAACCACTTCATCGAAGTCTGCCTCGACGAGGCCGATCATGTGTGGTTCATGCTGCACTCCGGTTCGCGCGGGGTGGGGAACGCCATCGGCAACCTGTTCATCGAACTGGCTCAAGCCGACATGCGTCAGCACATCGCCAACCTGCCGGACAAGGATCTCGCCTACTTCGAGGAAGGTTCCGAGCACTTCGCCGATTACGTGGAAGCCGTCGGTTGGGCGCAGGATTACGCGCGCCGTAACCGCGACGTGATGATGGTGAACGTGGTTGCCGCCGCGCGTCAGGTGATCGCCAAGCCGTTCACGGCTGACGTCGAAGCGGTGAACTGCCACCACAACTACGTGCAGCGCGAAACCCACTTCGGAAGCGAGGTGCTGGTTACGCGTAAAGGCGCGGTGTCGGCCAGGAAGGGCGAACTCGGGATCATTCCGGGGTCGATGGGGGCCCGCAGCTACATCGTGCGCGGCCTCGGCAACGAAGAAGCTTTCTGCTCGTGCAGCCACGGCGCCGGCCGTACGATGAGCCGCAACGAAGCCAAGCGCCGCTTCACCGTGGACGACCAGATCAAGGCCACCGCCCACGTCGAATGCCGCAAGGACAGCGAAGTCATCGACGAAATCCCGATGGCCTACAAGGACATCGACGCCGTGATGCACTCCCAGCGCGAGCTGGTGGAGGTGGTGCATACGCTGCGCCAGGTGGTTTGTGTGAAGGGATAGGAAATGTCCGAATTGATGGAAGCCGGCAAGGTGCGCAGCGCCCACCCCATCGCCCCGGAAGTTCGCCAACGGGTCATGCAGGCGCTCGCCGACATCGAGGCCGAACACGATGTCACGGTGCTCTACGCCTGCGAATCCGGCAGTCGGGGCTGGGGCTTTGCGTCGCCGGACAGCGATTACGACGTGCGTTTCCTCTACGTCCATCGCCTGCCCTGGTATCTCGCCGTCGAGCCGCAGCACGACGTGATCGAATTGCCGATCAGCGACGAGCTGGACGTCGGCGGCTGGGAGTTGCGCAAGGCGCTGCGCCTGTTGCGGCGGGCCAATCCGGTGCTGCTCGAATGGCTCGATTCGCCGGTGGTTTACCGGGAAGACACGGCCTTGACCGCAGGCATCCGCGGGTTGGCGACGCACTGGTTTTCGCCGCTGCGCGGGCGCTATCACTACCTGGCGATGGCGCGGCGCAATTTCCGCGAGCACCTGCAAGGCGACAGCGTGCGCCTGAAAAAGTACCTCTACGTGCTGCGTCCGCTGCTGGCGGTGCAGTGGATCGAACACGGCCTCGGCCAGCCGCCGATGCGCTTTGCCGATCTGGCCGAGCGCATGGTGACGGATGCGGCCTTGCTCGACGAAATCAACGCGCTATTGGCAATCAAGATGCGCGCCGGCGAGGCCGAACACAGCCCGCGCTGGCCGCGCATCCACGCCTTCATCGAAGGCGAGCTGGCGCGGACCGTGGTCGATGCGAATTACAAGAAACCGGAAGGCGATGCCGGCGAACTCGATGCCTTCCTGATGCGGACGGTGCTGGCGGTTTCCTGAAAGACAGATAACGAGAACAACATGGAATGGATAGAACTCGACGGTTCCCGCGGTGAGGGCGGGGGCCAGATTTTGCGGACGGCCTTGAGCCTGTCGATGATCACCGGCATCCCCTTTGCCATCGAGCGCATTCGCGCCGGGCGCAAGAAGCCGGGGCTGCTGCGCCAGCATCTGACGGCCGTGCAGGCGGCGGCCGCGGTGTGCGGGGCGCAGGTGGAAGGGGCGGCGCCCGGCTCGCAACGCTTGCGCTTCCAGCCGGGGCCGATCCGGGGCGGCGATTACGCTTTCGCCATCGGTTCCGCCGGCAGCTCCACCCTGGTGCTGCAGACGGTGTTGCCGGCGCTGTGGTTCGCCGATGGGCCGAGCACGCTGCGGGTCAGCGGCGGCACCCACAACCCGGCGGCGCCGCCGGCCGACTTCCTGATCCGCTGCTGGCAGCCGCTGCTGCGGCGCATGGGCGTGACGCTGGACATCCAGTTGCTGCGGCACGGCTTTTACCCGGCGGGCGGCGGCGAGGTACTGGCTTCGACGGTACCGGTCACGGCCTGGCAGCCCTTGCAACTGGAGGCGCGTGGTGAGTTGCGCCGCCAGTCGGCTATCGGCATCGTGGCCGGCGTACCGGTCGACGTCGCGAAGCGCGAGATGCAGCGGGCAGCCAGCCAGCTTGGTGTGCTCGACGAGGAGTTGCGCGTGCTGCCGAGCAACGAGGGGCCGGGCAATGTGCTGATGGTCGTGCAGGAGTACGCGAATATCACCGAGGTCTTCTGTGCTTTCGGTGAGCGCGGCGTGCCGTCCGAGACAGTGGCCGACCGCGCCGCGCGCGAGGCTCGCCTGTTCCGGGACAGCGGCGCAACAGTCGGTGAATATCTGGCCGACCAGTTGCTGCTGCCGATGGCCCTGGCAGGCCAGGGCAGTTTCACAACCCCGGCGCTTTCCTTGCACCTCGGGACCAATTGCCTGGTCATCGAGAAGTTTCTGTCGGTACGCCACGTTTTTGAAGAGAGCGACGGGGTTGTGCGGGTAAGTCTGGCGTAATGGCGTCCCCGACTAAGCGGCGAGTTCCGGATAGGCCTGGCGCAGGCGGTAATCGGCATAGAACGCGCCGAGCGGCAGCAGGGCGCCGACGAAAAGCAGGGCGGCCAGACCGGGGCGTAGCGCCCCGCGGCTGACGGCGCTCAGGCTGGCGATCATCAGCGACAGGAAGAGGGTGCCGTGGATCGGTCCGAGGATCTTCACGCCGAGCGGCAGGTCGAGCAGGTACTTGACCGGTACGGCGATGAAGACCAGGAGCAGCAGGGCGATGCCGTCGAGGAAGGCGAGTCGGTAAATGAGCTTGCGGTGCGTTTGCATTGGGTTTCCGGGTGGCGTGGGGAAGGCCCGCCCGTCCCGGGTGTGGCAGGTCGGGGCGGGCGGTGATGCTGGAGGTCGTCAGCTTCAGCTCATGATCTCTTCGATCGTGATGTAGTCGCCGACGCGACCGGTCATCTTTTCCGCGTCGGTGTTCACCGGCAGCGTTTTCTTGCCCGGACGCCAGCCGGCCGGGCAGACTTCGCCGGTCTTCGTGGCGTGCTGCCAGGCTTCGACCTGGCGGATGAACTCATGGACGTTGCGGCCGACTGAATCCGCCTGCACTTCCTGGGCGACGCAGATGCCGTCCGGGTTGAACAGGAAGCGGCCGCGCAGGGCGACGCCTTCTTCCTCGATCAGGACGCCGAACATGGCGCTGACTTCCTGCGTGGTGTCGGCGCCGATGGTCAACTGGAGGCCCTTGAGGATGGGCTCGGTTTCGACGAAGCGCTTGTGCGAGAACTTGGAATCGACGGAAACCGCGAGGATTTCGACGCCCATCTTCTGGAACTCGTCGTACTTGGCGTTCATGGCGGCGATTTCGGTCGGGCAGACGAAGGTGAAGTCGGCCGGGTAGAAGCAGACGACGGCCCACTTGCCCTTGTAGTCGGCGCTGGACACTTTGGTGAAGTGGCCGGCCTTGGCATCGTAGGCTTCCATGGTGAATTCGGGCATTTCACGGCGGACCATAGTGGAACTCATGGTTTTTTTCTCCTGAACGGTTTCGGATGAAGGGGGGGGATTGTTTTTGATGGTCTTGCGCGGTTTGATACCGGTATCACAACTCATGACATCTCCTTGCGAACTGGAAGCTCCCGCGTGCGGCGGGAGATTCCGGGGTGAGACAAACACCGGGGAAAACCGGATCGAAGCCAGGTCGGATTGCTCCGATCGCGACATTCCGGGGTTTCTGCGATTGACATCGTCAATCAGCGTTTGCTTATTTTCGTCGCCGGCCAGTTATTGGGCCAATCGTTATTCCGTATGCCGGCGATTGTTCTTGGCTATGGTTATCTCTTGCCTACTGTGCTGAGATCGACGCGCGCCGGGCAAGCACAGCTTCGCAAGAGCCATACCACGCCATCAAGGGCGCTTCGGCCAGACAAAACGGGCCTTTGCCGGTGCCGTTTGTCTTCGCTGGCTGACATTTCTGGCATTCGCTGTCCATTCTGACGTTCCCCCCGGGGCGCGGCGAATGGTGATGTCCTGGGCACGGAAAAGCTTGGCCGGTCATCGGGGACGATAGAAATTTCAAATATCGTTTGCCGTGGGGATCAATGGCGCGTATTGTGCACCGCAGCGATTTCTAGTTGTGTTGTTATTTTGTTGGTCTAGTACCCGCAGTTCTGCGGCGCCATTCCCCCACTGTCACCTCGCCCCCTTGATCTCGCCCCTACCAGGGGCTTTCGGCCCCGTCAATTTTCGGAGATTCAAGATATGGCAACAGGCAGCGTCAAGTGGTTTAACGATTCCAAGGGTTTTGGCTTCATCACGCCGGAAGGCGGCGGCGAAGATCTCTTCGCGCACTTTTCGGCAATTCAATCCCCCGGTTTCAAGACCCTGGCTGAAGGCCAGCGGGTGAGTTTCGATATCACCACCGGTCCCAAGGGCAAGCAAGCCAGCAATATCCAGATCGCCTGAGGTTTTAGGCGCTCTCTCGGGCAGCCGCATCAATGTGGCTGCCCGCCCCCTACGTGCCGGAAGAGATTGCCGGCCGGGCGCCCGAGTCGGCAACCGACAATTTCCGGGCTGGCCCTCAGATCACCTGAATCAAGCAATACCCAGAAAACATGGCGGCGCGGTTTCGTGCCGATCGGGGATTGTCGTCCTCTGTTGCAGTGGGCGAACAACTTGGTGACTTGGCAGGGCTTCCCTGAAGCGTCGCCGTCGCTTGTTTTCAAAATATAAGGAGCACGCCATGAACAAAACCATCCAGCGCACCGAACTCAAGACTTTCTACTACACGCCCGTGCATTGCCCCTTCTGCGGCACCCGGGTCATGGGCGCCGACCCGGCGGACGAGACCCGCATCACCGCCTGTCTGCACACCTTGTTCATCGCTCATGACACGGCTTTCGAATACCGCGCCGAGCGCTTCGACCGGAATCTCAATCTCAACGGACTGAGCGAAAAGGAAGTTGAAGAGCGTTGGTTGAGGGAAGAGGGGGGCGTCGATGCTCTCACCAACCGAGTCACCCTGGCCGATGCGATCAAGGTCGCCGCCTACGCGCCGGCGCCGTCGGCTTACGGTTCCTACTACGGGTTCGCCCCCGTCGAATGAGTCGCGCCTGATCGACTCGGGCGCCAGAAGGGGCTGCGCAGGGAAGAGGCTGCTATCCGTAGCGATGATGAGCGATCGGCGATAAATGTCGTTGATCACTCACTTTGAGATCAGCCTGCTTTGTGCTGCGAGGCATTCCAAGGCTCTCAATTTGAAGCAATTCAACAGATTTCCCCACTGAACTTGAAATTTTAGAGAAGGTTGTCGTTGCCCCAGATCGCGATCTCCTCCCGCGCCATTTCCCCTAGGGGCTGTTCACATTTGCGGAATTGTGTTTACATCCTGTCTTTTGGATACAAGACATGGATCGCCGAATGCTCACCGATGACCAGTGGTCACGCATAGCGGATTTTCTGCCTGGGAAGTCCACAGACAGAGGACGCAC
>JAFIHA010000060.1 GCA_017848965.1 Dechloromonas aromatica (nom. nud.)
CACACAAGTTTCGCTTGGCGGCAATAGCCTTCTGGACCCACCCCTTCCCTTCCCGAACAGGACCGTGAAACAGAATCGCGCCGATGATAGTGAGCACCTCGCTCGCGAAAGTAGGTCACCGCCAGGCTCCCATTCCAAAAGGCCCCTCCTAGCTTCTAGGCGGGGCCTTTTGCCGTCTACGCGCCGGGTAAATCAAAGAAAATTTGCCCTGGGTGGCTTGAAATACGCTGGCTCATCCCCAACTCCTGAGTACTTTTTGATACCTCGATTGGGAGTTTGACGCATGTCCGAATCAGCAACCGCCAGCCGCGAAACCCTCGGCTTCCAGACGGAAGTCAAGCAACTGCTGCACCTGATGATCCATTCCTTGTACAGCAACAAGGAAATCTTCCTGCGCGAACTGGTCTCCAACGCTTCCGACGCCTGCGACAAGTTGCGCTTCGAGGCGTTGAACAACGCCGCGCTCTATGGCGACGACAGCGAACTGAAGATCCGCATCGCCTTCGACAAGGCGGCGCGCACGATCACCATTTCCGACAACGGCATCGGTCTGAGCCGTGAGGAAGCGATTGCCCATCTCGGCACCATTGCCAAGTCCGGGACCAAGGAATTCTTCTCTGCGCTGACCGGCGATCAGGCCAAGGATGCGCATCTGATCGGCCAGTTCGGCGTCGGTTTCTATTCTTCCTTCATCGTTGCCGACAAGGTGACGGTGATTTCCCGTCGCGCCGGCCTGGACGCCGCTCAGGCGGTGCGCTGGGAGTCGGCCGGTGAGGGCGACTACACCGTCGAGATGGTCGACAAGGCCAGCCGCGGTACTGACGTCATCCTGCATCTGCGCGACGGCGAGGATGATTTCCTGAATAGCTGGAAGCTCAAGTCGATCATCCGCAAGTACTCCGATCACATCACCCTGCCTATCCTGATGAAGAAGGAGGAGTGGGACCAGGAGAAGGGCGAGCAGGTCGTCAGTGACGAAGACGAGACGGTCAACCAGGCCAACGCCCTCTGGGCGCGCAGCAAATCCGAGATCAGCGACGAGCAGTACGCCGAGTTCTACAAGCACGTCGCACACGATTTCGAGGAGCCGCTGTGCTGGACCCACGCCAAGGTCGAGGGCAAGCAGGAGTACACGCAGCTGCTCTACATCCCGGCGCGCGCGCCGTTCGATCTCTGGGACCGCAACGCCCGCCACGGCATCAAGCTCTACGTCCGACGCGTCTTCATCATGGACGACGCCGAGAAGCTGATGCCGCTCTACCTGCGCTTCGTGCGCGGTGTCGTCGATTCCGCCGACCTGCCGCTCAACGTTTCGCGCGAGATCCTGCAGGAATCGAAGGATATCGACAACATCCGCTCCGGCTGCACGCGCAAGGTGCTCGCCATGCTCGAAGGCATGGCGAGCAGCGATGACGCGGCGGAAAAGGAGAAGTACGCCAAGTTCTGGGAAGCCTTCGGTGCTGTGCTCAAGGAAGGCGTCGGCGAGGACTTCGCGAACAAGGACAAGATCGCCGGCCTGTTGCGTTTCGCCTCGACCCATGGCGACGGCGACAAGCAGGTGGTCTCGCTGGCCGACTACATCGGCCGCATGAAGGAAGGCCAGGAGAAGATCTACTACGTCACCGCCGACAGTTTCAACGCGGCCAAGAACAGCCCGCATCTGGAAATCTTCCGCAAGAAGGGCATCGAAGTCCTCCTCCTCTCCGACCGTGTCGACGAATGGGTGGTCGGTCACCTCACCGAGTTCGAGGGCAAGTCCCTGCAATCGGTGGCGAAGGGCGGGCTCGATCTGGGCCAACTGGAAGACGAAGCCGAGAAGAAGGAAGCCGAAAAGGCGGCCGACGAGTTCAAGGAACTGCTCGACAAGGTCAAGGGCGCGCTCGGCGAGCGCGTCAAGGAAGTGCGCATCACGCATCGTCTGACCGATTCGCCGTCCTGCCTGGTTGCCGACGAGCACGATCCCTCGGGTAACCTGGCCCGCATGCTGAAGGCAGCCGGTCAGCCGATTCCCGCCGCGAAGCCGATCCTCGAAATCAACCCGCAGCACCCGGCGGTCCTCCGTCTGAAGTACGAAGAAAGCCGTTTCGACGATTGGGCGGCCCTGCTCTTCGAGCAGGCGCAACTGGCCGAAGGCGGCCAGCTCGACGACCCGGCCGGTTTCGTCAAGCGCATCAACGACCTGATGCTGGCGCTTTCCGCCAAGTAAGCAAACGGGGCCACGGCCCCGTTTCTTTCATGCAGGCCAAAGATCTCGAACTGCTGGTCCAGTGGACGATGCCCTACGGCAAGTACAAGGGGCGTCTGCTCGCTGACCTGCCCGGGCATTACCTCGCCTGGTTCGCCCGCGAAGGTTTTCCGGAGGGCGAACTCGGGCGGCTGCTTGCCCTGATGCATGAGCTTGATCACAATGGCCTCAGCGGCTTGCTCGCACCACTGCGCCAGAAGGGCGTAAAAGGGTTTTAAAAGCAGAACCGGGGCATGTTTTTGGGCTATAGTCGCAAGCTGTTTTTCTGGCTCGGGCAGGCCCAAGAATGGATTCGACGCAAGACAGCGCAGTACATGAGCATCGTCTTTCCCTGGCGGAAGTGCTCGAAATGGCCATCGCCGATGGCTTGGTCGAGAGCGAGGCGGCAGAGGCGCTGAAGATCGAGCGCAAGCTGCACGGCAACAAGGTCCATCCGCTGATCGTCATCGCCGACCAGAAGTGGCGCACCCCGTCGGCACCAGTCAAACTCCTGACGCTCGACGTGCTGACCGAATGGCTGGCGGCGCGCTGCGGGCTCGATTATTTCCATATCGATCCGCTGAAGATCGACTTCACCGGCATTGGCGAAGTGATGTCCAGCGCCTACGCCGGGCGTTTCGGCATCCTGCCGGTGCAGGTGACGACGCGCGAGGTGGTGGTGGCCACCGCCGAGCCCTTCCTGCGCGAATGGGAGGGCGAACTGCGCCAGATCCTGCGCAAGGACATCCGCCGGGTGATGGCCAATCCCGAGGACATCGGCCGTTATCTGATCGAATTCTTCAACCTCGCCCGCTCGGTCAAGAAGGCTTCCGCCAAGGGCGAGGTGACCAGCGGGCTGTCGAGTTTCGAGCAACTGGTCGAACTCGGCAAGGGCAACCGGCAATACGATGCCAACGACCAGCACATCGTCCATATCGTCGACTGGCTGTGGCAGTACGCCTTCGACCAGCGGGCCTCCGACATCCACATCGAGCCGCGGCGCGACCTCGGCATCGTCCGCTTCCGCATCGACGGCGTGTTGCATCAGGTCTACCAGATACCGATGACGGTGATGAACGCGATGACCAGCCGCATCAAGCTGCTCGGGCGTATGGACGTGATCGAGAAACGGCGGCCGCAGGACGGGCGGATCAAGACCCGGACGCCGGGCGGTCAGGAAGTGGAATTGCGCCTGTCGACCCTGCCGACGGCGTTCGGCGAAAAACTGGTGATGCGCATCTTCGATCCGGAAGTGCTGGTCCGCGATTTCCGCTCGCTCGGTTTTTCGCAGGACGACCAGGCACGCTGGCAGCAGATGACGGCGCTGCCCAATGGCATCGTCCTGGTCACCGGGCCGACCGGTTCTGGCAAGACGACGACGCTCTATACGACTTTGAAGCACCTGGCGACGCCGGAAGTGAACGTGTGCACGATCGAAGACCCGATCGAAATGGTCGAGCCGGCGTTCAACCAGATGCAGGTGCATCCGGCGATCGGGCTCGATTTCGCCGACGGCGTGCGCGCCCTGATGCGGCAGGACCCGGACATCATCATGATCGGCGAAATCCGCGATCTGGCGACCGCCGAAATGGCGATCCAGGCGGCGTTGACCGGCCACCTGGTGCTGTCCACGCTGCACACCAACGATGCGCCGGCGGCGATCACGCGCATGCTCGATCTCGGTGTGCCGGCCTACCTGATCAATTCGACGCTGCTCGGCGTCATGGCGCAGCGACTGGTACGCACCCTCTGTCCGCACTGCAAGAAGAGCCTGCCGATCAACGAGGAAGAACGCGCCGCCTGGCGGGCACTGGTGCAGCCCTGGAAGGCGGCTGAGCCAACCCATCTGTTTCACGCCGTCGGTTGCCTGGAATGCCGGATGACCGGCTACAGCGGGCGCGTCGGTGTCTACGAAATCCTGCTCAACTCGCCGGAAGTCCGGCGCCTGATCCGGCCCAACCTGGAAATTCCCCGCTTGCGTGACCAATCCTTCCGCGAAGGCATGCGCCCCTTGCGCATTTCCGGCGCCCTGAAGGTCGCCCAGGGGCTGACTACGATGGAAGAACTGATCAAGCAGGTACCGCCCGCCGAAGATCTCTGAGTCTTGCCGGACCGGGCGACCCGCAAAGAGACGCCCGCGCGTCGGGCGGCGTCATTTCAGCCTTCCGCCCGGGCGGTGACGATGCCTTGCTGGGCGGCCCATAGTCCGACATCCTCGCGGCGGATGGCGGCGGCCATCAGGCCGGGGAACTGGTCAGGTGAGCAGGCAAAGGAGGGGACGCCGAGGGCGGCCAGCTTGGCGGCCAGGCGATGGTCGTAGGCCGGGGCGCCTTCGTCGCTCAGTGCCAGCAGGGTGATCACCTGGACGCCGGACTGGACCAGTTCGCTGGCGCGCTGCAACAGGTTCTGTTCGACGCCGCCTTCGTAGAGGTCGGAAATCAGCACCATGATGGTGTTGCGCGGGTCGCGGACCAGCGACTGGCAATAGCCGACCGCCCGGTTGATGTCGGTGCCGCCGCCGAGTTGCACGCCGAACAGGAGTTCGACCGGGTCGCTCAGTTGTTCGGTGAGGTCGACGACGGCGGTGTCGAAGACCACCATGTGCGTCCTGACCGCCGGCAGCGAGGCCATCACCGCGCCGAAAATGCTCGAATAGACGACCGAGGCGGCCATCGAGCCGCTCTGGTCGATGCACAGGATGACTTCGCGCTGCGTGCGCCGGCTCTTGCGACCGTAGCCGATCAGGGTTTCCGGGATGATGCTGCGATGGCTTTCCTGCCAGTGCCGGAGGTTGGCGCGGATGGTGCGGTTCCAGTCGATTTCGGCATGCCGTGGCCGGCGGTTGCGGACTGCCCGGTTGAGGGCGCCGGTGACCGCGCTGCGTAGCGGTTCCTCCAGCTTCTTCATCAACGCGTCGACCACCTTGCTGACCACGGTGCGCGCGGTATCGCGGGTTTTCGCCGGGATCACGCCGCGCAGCGAGATCAGGGTGGCGACCAGGTGCACATCGGGCTGCACGGCTTCGAGCATTTCCGGCTGGAAGAGCATGCTCTTGAGGTCGAGGCGCTCGAAGGCGTCCTTCTGCATGACCTGGACCACGGAGGCCGGGAAGTAGCGGCGGATGTCGCCCAGCCAGCGGGCGACGCGCGGCGACGAGGCGCCGCTGCCGCCGCGCAGGCCGCCCGGTTCGTCGGCGTCGTAGAGCGCGCTCAGCGCTTCGTCGATGCGCAGGTCGTCGCCGGCCAGCAAACCGCTGCAGGCGGTTTCGGCCGCAGCGCCGAGGACCAGGCGCCAGCGCCGCTGGCGGGCCGCATCGGGGTGGGTGTTGTCGTTCATGATTCGATTCCCAGCAGCAGGCGCAGCAGTGGCAAGGGTTTTTCGGCGCGCGTCGCATCCCAGTCGGCCAGGATGGTCTTGGGAGCGGCACCCTGGCGGCCGGCGCGTTCGCCGAGCTGACGACGCTCCGGCATGCTGAAGGCGGCGAAGGCGCGCCGCAGCAGCGGCAGTTCGCGGGTGAAGCTGTCGTCGCTCAGGCCGGCCAGCCAGTCATCGACCATGCCCCACAACTGCGGGTCGTGCAGCAGCACCATGCCGCTTCGGTTGAGGAAGCCGTCGAGCCAGGCGGCGGCCGGTCCCGGCTCGTTGCCGACCGATAGCGCCTGGCTCATGGCCTGCGCCGTCTGTTCCGGGCTGGCGAGCTGTTCGTCGAAACGCAGGCGGCTGGCCAGGCCGCAAATCAGCCCGTGGCAACTGCCAAGCTGGGTCAGGTGCTGCAGGGCCTGCTGCCATTCCTCGAGCAGGTTCTGGCGGCCGAGCAGGCGCAGTGCCTGGTGCGTCGCGACGAGATGTTCGCGCATCGTTTCGGCGGCCGCGTCGTCGAGCGCCGCGCAGGCGCCGGGCAGGCCGATGGCGGCGCGCGGCACGAGGCGGTCGAGCAGGTGTTCGACCATGCCGGCGTCGGTCTGGCGGACGTTGCCGTAGCGCGCGACATTGACCAGCGGCGGCACGGCGGCCATCAGTTGCTGCACGTCGCTGGCAATGGCGGCGAGGTTTTCCAGGGCCTGGGAAACCGGGGCGATGGCTTCTTCGAGGTCGGCGAGCAGGACCTGGTTCACCAGTTCGGAAAGCTCGGGCAGGCTGTCGGCCGCCTGCGCCCGGTCGATCGCCCGGTTGCCGGCGGCCTGGCGCACGCTGTTGCCCCAGCGGCTGGCGTCGATCAGCGCGATGACCAGTTCCGGGTCCCATTGCAGGGTCCAGATTTCGTGGAAGCTGCCCTTGGCGCTGCGCCCGGTCCGGCTCAGACTGCCCCAGCCGATGTCGAGCAGGTTGAGGCGGTGCAGCAGGTGGCTGCGCGCCAGGTCGTTGGCCTGGCGCAGGTCGAGATCGAGCGTTTTCTGCGTCGCTTCCGCTTTCAGGCGCAGGCTTTTCTGCTGTTGCGCCAGGTCGCGTTGCAGGGGGACGGCCGGTGCCGTTTCCGGTGTGCGGCCGAGGCGGTCGCCGACGATCATCTGCCGGCGGATCAACTGCATCGGCGCGTCGTCGCCCATGCAGACGACGGTGCGCAAGGCTTCGTCGAGTTCGTCGAGGCCGGGTTGCGGGCGCTCGCGCAGGGCGGCCAGAGCTTCGGCCAGGCGGACGGCTTCGATGATGTGGGCCGACGAACAATCGAGACCGTCGTCGCGGAACAGCCGGGCGGCCCGCGCCAGCCAGCCGATGGCGCGGTCGCCGGCGCTCTGCCAGAGGTGTTCGTACCAGCCGGGCGAGGCGACGCCGGCCCCGTAACCGCTGGCGAAACTGAGGTTGTGGTAGGACCAGGGCACCCAGGTGGCGGCGACCTTGATCTTGGCCAGCCCCTTGAGCAGCTCGTTGTCGACCTTGACCGGCGGCATCTCGGCCAGCGCCGGCACGTGCCAGGCGCCGCAGACCACGGCGATACGCTGGAAGCCTTCCTTCTGGGCCTGGCGCAGGCATTTGCGCATGTGCGCCTCGCGCAGGGCTTCGCGTTGTTCGGCGAGGGCGGTGCGAACGCGTGCTGGCGCTTCGTTGCGCACGCTGCTCATCGCCTCGCGGATGGCGGCGAACAGTTCGAGGCTGTCGCCGCGTTCCTCGACCATGTGGTTCCACCAGGCTTCGCCATCGCCGTAACCGGCGGCGCGGCCCAGCCAGTCGAGCGGATCGCCGCTCGGCCCGGCATCCCCGGCGTCATCTTCGGGTGCGATTTCAGCGTCGCCGTGCGGCGCGAGCGCTTCCGTCTCCGCCGCCGGTGTTTCGCCGCCAGCCTCTGTCTCGTCCGGACGGGGCAGCGCGAACTGGTGGGCGGCTGGCAGGTCGATGAAGCGGGCCGGAATCTGGCGTTCCAGCGCGAAACGCAGGGCATTCCATTCCGGCGAGAAAGCGGCGAAGGGGTAGAAGGCCGCCTCGCGGGCATCGTCGGGGTTGTAGACGAGCAGGGCGACCGGCGGCACCAGGCCTTCGTCGAGCAGCAAGGCCAGCATCTCCTCGCCGTCGGGCGGGCCTTCGACGAGCAGGCAGTCGGGTTGCAGTTCTTCGAGCGCGCGCAGCAGGCTGCGGGCGCAGCCCGGCCCGTGGTGGCGGATGCCGAACAGGTGGAAGGGGGAAGTGGCTTCGGCCATGGGGCTCAGTTCTGTTCCCGGCAGGCGCGGTAGAGATCCTTCCAGTCGTTGCGTTCCTTCATCACCGTTTCCTGGTATTCACGCCAGACCACCGCATCCTGCACCGGGTCCTTGACGATGGCGCCGACCAGGCTGGCGGCGATGTCGCCGGCGCGCAGCACGCCGTCGCCGAAATGGCCGGCCAGGGCCATGCCGCTGTTGATTACCGAAATTGCTTCGGCGGTGCTCAGGGTGGCGCTGGAAGTCTTGAGCTTGGTCTTGCCGTCTTCGGTCTGGCCGTTGCGCAGTTCGCGGAAAATCTGCACCACCCGGCGCACCTCCTTGAGGGCCGGCGGTTCGCCCGGCAGTTGCAGGGCCCGGCCGAGTTCGGCGACGCGCTTGCTGACGATGCTGACTTCCTCGTCCTCGCTCGCCGGCACCGGCAGGATGACCGTGTTGAAGCGCCGTTTCAGGGCGCTCGACAGTTCGTTGATGCCCTTGTCGCGGTTGTTGGCCGTGGCAATCACGTTGAAGCCGCGTACCGCCTGGGTTTCGCTGCCGAGTTCCGGTACCGGCAGTGATTTTTCCGAGAGGATGGTGATCAGGGTGTCCTGGACGTCGGCCGGAATCCGCGTCAGTTCCTCGACGCGGGCGGTCTTGCCCTGTTCCATGGCGCGCATCAGCGGGCTGGGAACGAGTGCCGCCTTGGACGGTCCCTTGGCCAGCAGTTCGGCGTAGTTCCAGCCGTAACGCAATTGTTCCTCGCTGGTACCGGCAGTGCCCTGGATCAGCATGGTCGAATCGCCGCTCACCGCTGCCGCCAGGTGTTCCGACACCCAGGACTTGGCGGTGCCCGGCACGCCGAAGAGGAGCAGGGCGCGGTCGGTGGCCAGCGTGGCGATGGCGGTCTCCATCAGGCGCCGGTTGCCGATGTACTTGGCGCTGACCTGGAAACCGTTGGCCAGCGTGCCGCCCATCAGGTATTCGGCCACCGCCCAGGGCGAAAGCACCCAGTTTTCGGGGCGTTCGCGGTTATCCGCCTTCTTCAGTTCTTCAAGTTCTTCGGCGAATTGTTGTTCGGCATGCTGGCGCAGGGTTTGGCTCATGTTGGTTTCCGCTATCTGAGAATTTGGTGAAGGATTTTGCGTTGTTCGACGATGGTCAGGATTCTCGCCAGGGTCTTGCTGAAATGTTCGGCGGCCGGGCCGGCCGGCCAGTTTTCGCAGGCGGTAGCGAAGCAGCTTGGTGGAATCAGGCAGACGAACTCGGGCAGGGCCTGGCCGATTTCGTAGATGCCGCTGGTGATGTAGGCGGGTTGGTTCAGCAACTGGCGGACTTCGGCCAGAACATGCTGGCTGAAATCGGCCGAAGGGGGCTCCTGGCCGCGCGAAAAATCTTCGACCAGGCGCGCCAGGACCCAGCCGCGCGTATGGCCCGGCGACTTCTCTTTCAGCAAGCTGAGCCAGTATTGTTCGCGCTCGCGGGCGGGCAGGAAGGCGAGCAGCGCGAAGACGTCGATCTCGATTCCCCACGACCCGCCGTGAGTCAAGAACTCGCCGGCCCAGGCGGCTGCCGGCTGGCGCAGCAGGGCTTCGTGCCAGGCGCGCAGGATGGCTTCGCTCCAGTCCGTCGCGCGTACCCATTTGATCAGTTCCGCCGGGCTCAGGCCGGTCTGTTTCTCCCACCAGCCCAGCGGCAGGCCGCGCGCGATCTGGTACAGCCACCAGGCGCGCTCGCCCAGGCTTTCGCTCTTCGGTCGGCTTTCTTCCAGCGCGTCGTTCTTCCAGTCGGCAGCGAAAGCGGCCGGCGCTTCCAGGGTGCGCACGGTGCGAAAGAGCTTGCGCTCCGCGCCGAGGCAGGCCGCCATCCGCTGTGCCATGCGCTGGCTGTAACGACTGTCGGGCAAGGCGGCGAGCAGGCTGGCGGCGCGTTGGCGGACTTCCTTGCTGCGGTCGACCAGCAAATTTTCAAGAAAATCCTCGTCCGACGGTCCCAGTCCGTGCCCCATCGTTTCCAGCAGGCTGGCCCGCTCGCGCGCTTCGAGTTGCGCGAAACCCTCCTGCAGCAGGCAACGCGCCCGATCGGGATCGCTTTGCCGCAAGCTGCCGAGTAGCTGCTTGCGCTGTTCCTGGCTGCCTTCTTCCCACAGGCTCGGGTCGGCGGCTGCTTCGGGGCTGCCGGCGGCGTAGGAGCAGTCCGGGTTGAGGGCGGCCAGCCAGCGGCCGCGCTCGCCGAGGACAGCGAGGAGGGAAGGGCGCAGGTCGCGGTTTTTCTGGCCCAGCGTCAGCGCCGGCACGAGCAGTTCCGGCGCCAGGCAAGTTGCCCGGCTTGCCAGCCGGGAAAAGGCTTCGCGGCGCAAGGCGTCGGGGCCGTCGGCAAGAATCTGTTGCAGGGTCGCCACCAGTTGCCGGTCGTCGGCCACGGCCGTCGGTTCCGGCGGGCATGCCGGAAGCGGCGGCGTTGCGGCGGCGGCCGGGGCGTAGCCGGCCGCCGCGCAGACGGCCAGGCTGCCCGCCTGGCGCAGCAGGCCGATTTCCCTGTCGTCGCCCGGCTGGGCGAGGGCCTGGAGAAAAGCGCCGAGTTCGCCCGGCGTGTCCGGCAGGGTCGGCGGGCGGCGTTCGCTGCCGAGCAGCAGTTGGGTGGCCAGTTCGTGCAGCAACTTCATGCTTCTTCCATCCCCTTCTGCCAGACCGGCTTGCCCTGCCAGGCGGCGAGCGGATGCAGGACGTCGCCGTGCCATTCGCCGAATACGGTGAGCGGCTTACCGCCGCTGTGTGCCAGTAGCGTCCAGCCGTCCTCGTCGCGCACTTGCAGCCGGAGTTGCCGGTTTTCCGGGCAGCGCAGCGACCAGCCGGCGACGTCGGGCTGGGGAATGCCGCCGTCGATCAACATCGGTTGCGGCGATTGCCACGGGTTGGCGGCGACGGCTTCGGCCAGCCCGGACAGCGCACCGTCGAGGGCGACGCTCGGCGGATTGGCGGCGGGCAGCAATTGGGTATCGCCGGTGCTCAGCGCGCGCAGCGGCCGGTTGCCGGGGAAGAAAGCCAGTTCGCCGTGCAGGCGGCTGGCAGTCAGGTAGTTCTGCTCGAAGCGGCGGCTGCCGTGCGCGAAATCGAGCAGCAGGGCGAAACGTTGCGACTGCTGGCCGAGCAGCCAGACGCGGCGCGACCACAGATTACCTTCCTCGTCGATGGACTGGCCGAGCACCAGCCAGTCGTCGCGCAGCCGCTCGCCGCCGGCCAGCACTTCGTCGCGGTCAAGGTTGACGCCGAGGGCGCTGCGCACATCCTGCCGGATGGGCGCGGGCAGACAATCGAGGCGGCTGAAGGCATCGATCAGCAAGCGCAGTTGCCCGAGTCCACTCAGCACCTGCGCCGGCCAGGCTTCGTCCCGGCCGACCCGGCTGGCGATCTGGCGCAGGCGAAAGGCGAGGCCGGGCAGTTGGGCGTCGATCATGCGTCGGGCGAGGTCCTCCCAGATTGCCGTTTGCCCCGGCAATTGCGCCAGACCCTGGCGCAGCCGGTCGTTGAGCCAGCGCTCCAGTTCTTCGAGCCCGCCGGCCATGCGTTGGCGGCGGTTGTCCTCGCGTCGGGCGGCCGCTTGCGGGTCGGGCGCCGCGTCGCGCTTCTCGGCGATCCTGGCCTCCTGTTTTTCGGCGCGTTGCTGGCGCCCGGCCAGCCATTCGGCCACCCAGGCAGGCGCCGTGGCGGCCGAGAACAGGGAGGCATCCTGCGCCATCAGCAGCAACAGCGCCAAGCCGTGTTTACAGGGAAACTTGCGACTGGGACAGGAACAGCGGAAAGCCGGCCCGGACTTGTCCACCTGCACCTGGTAAGGCTTGCTGCCGCTGCCCTGGCATTCACCCCAGATGGCCTGTTCGTCGTATTCCAGACGCGGCCATTTGGCCGGAACCACCAGCCCCTTGGCCGCCTTGCTCGAAGACTCGTCGGGCGAAAGTTGCAGGATTTCGCCGGCGCTTAGCTGCATCATCGAATTCTCGTTGGTCAGGAGTGGCGAGGATTTTAGGCGTATGGCATGGGCTGCGGCAAGCGTCGTCGACTGGGAACGGGGGGGTCGCTCGGCTGACGCGGAAAACAGGCTGAATTTTTTGTGCGATATCGCTAGTGGCAGACCACGGAATCGCGGGTACTTGAGCGACTCGAATCGACCCGAAGCGGAAGTAGCGAGCTTAGAAAAGCGGACGTTCTGAATATTTCAATTCACCGACCCGCACTTTTTTTTGCGCAGGTCTGCTAATTATGGCTTAGCCCTCAAGCTCATCAAGGGCGGCTCTGCGCCAGTACCGTATGTCGAGGTGAACCCTGGCCACTCCGAGAGACTTAGCGACGGCCGACGCTGTGCTCTGAAGCTGGTCGCTGACAGCGGGCGTAAGAGCCTTCACACCAGGCCACGGCACGACAGTGCCCGTGGCATCACTCAGTAGCCCTTCGTGTACGTTGCTATCTAGCGGCACTTCGAGCCAAGGTTCGAGAACTGCAAGTTTGTAGTGCTCGCAGAGGGGGCGGCAATAAATAACGTCGCGCAAGAAAATGTTGAGGGATTTTCGTGCAGCCCCCCAGTTGCCTCTACCTCCATCAGGGAACCGGCTAGCAAGTAGACTGGTTTGTTCATTTAATACATCCATGAACTGAGCACTTTTTCCAGTAGCGAACAAGTTCAGGTCTAAGTTGCGAAGAAACCGCCTAGCTTCCGCCACCATGCCTGGTGCGCCTTGACTTCGCAGGGTGGAGCGTCCGATTGCAAGCATGGCAGCACGGACTTGCAAGCGGTCAATGAGATTGAATGGCTGCATATTCATAACGGGTTACAGTTTTACACGGAAGTTGAGGGCTGCATAACAATACCAATATGCCAGATAACTCCGCAAGTTGCGCGTCTGCTTTGAGGAGGGGTAACGAAGTGTCCACTTGTGGCCGATTGCTACCTGTCGCCTCTTGTGCAACACGTCGATATCGTCTGGTCAGATGAAATGGGATTTCGTGGTCAAGGCAAGGCTGACGGCGGCGGTCGATGGCCAGACCTGGCGCCAGGCGCTGCGTCTGGCGGAAATGTTCCATACCCGGATTGGCGATTGCAGCAGCTTTTCCGCCCGTTTTTCTCCCTGCATCGTGGCGTTACGCCGGCACATCGACGAGGCAAGCGCGCCCATCGCCCGTCTCGGCTGAAACCTGCCGGCTAGTGCTGCGTTCGGTTCACGGATTGCCCAGCGCGGCCAGGAAACGTTCGGCGGCGACGCTGGCCGGCCAGGGTTCCCAGGGCGTGCCGCCGTACTGGCTGATCAGCGGGTCGGTGGCGAGCGGCCGGCTGGTAATGCCGAGTACCGCGCGCACTTCTTCGGCCGACCAACCGGCAACGTGCACCGCTTCGCTGGCGGCGGCGAGGCGGTCGGCTTCCTTGTGGCGGCGCTTTTCCTCGTCGCTCCAGGCGGGCAGGCCGTAGCGCAGGAAGACCGCCTGCGTCAGGCGTTCGGTCAGCGCCGCGAAGGCGTCGCCGAGGATGGGTTTGAGCGGCGAGATGGGGTCGAAGCCGATCAAGCCTTCTTCGGCGTCGTGCAGGAGTTCGCGCAGGGCGACGGCGGGGGCGAGCGGTTCCGGCGACATCTGGCGGCGCAGCGTCAGGACCAGGATGCTGTGCTGGGCGACCGACAGGGGACGCGGCCAGACCGAATGGCCGCCCCAGCGGAAGGTCCGCGCCAGGCCGATGGCTAGGTCGCGGTCGTCCCAGTCGAAGGGCGTGGGGTTGAGCAGGTCGAGCCGCTTTCCGGAGGGTTGGCGGACCCAGGCGCGGGGGGCTTGCTGACGGCTCATCTCGATGCGTGCGGCGGGGCGGTTTTTACGTTGGAGCAGCGACTTTAACACCGGCCGCGCCGACTTCACCCTCGCTTCATGCTCTCCTCACCCGGCCGGTCGACAGTGGCGGCGTGTATTTCAGGAGACCGCCATGAACCGCAACGCCAAGATTTTGCTGCTCAATCCGCCGCATACCGCCATCGGTAGCCGCGTTCCCGACGACCATCTGCCGCCGCTCGGCCTGCTCGCCATCGGCGGGCCGCTGCTCGACGCCGGCTTTGCCGTCGAACTGCTCGATGCCGATTACGACCCGCTGTCGCCGGAAGAGATCGTCCGCCGCGTGCGGGCGGCAGCGCCGCGCATCGTCATGGTCGGCCACGCCGGTTCGTCGACGGCGCACGCGACCATCCTTGAACTGGCGACCCGCATCAAGGCGGCGCTGCCCGAGGTCTGCATCGTCTATGGCGGCGTCCACCCGACCTATCACTGGCGCGAGACGCTGACCCAGTGCCCGGCCATCGACGTGGTCGTGCGCGGCGAGGGCGAGCGCACGGCGCTGCTGCTGGCGCAGGCCATCGTCAGCCACGGCCTGGTCGCTACCGTGCCCGGCGTCGCCTTCCGCCAGGACGGGCGGGTGTGGGCGACGCGGCAGGCGAAGCCGATAGCGAATCTGGACGACTACCGTGTCGGCTGGGAGTTGATCGACTTCGCCCGCTATTCCTACTGGGGTGGCCGGCGGGCGGTGGTCGTGCAGTTCTCGCGCGGCTGTCCCTACCTGTGCAGTTATTGCGGCCAGCGCGGCTTCTGGCGCAGCTGGCGGCATCGTGATCCGCTCCGTTTTGCCCGCGAACTGGCCTGGCTGCATCGCGAACACGGCGTCGAGGTGATCAACTTCGCCGATGAACTGCCGACCGCCTCGCGCGCCGCCTGGCAAGCCTTCCTTGAAGCGCTGATCGCGGAAAACGTCAATCTCACCCTGGTCGGCTCGACGCGCGCCGGCGACATCGTGCGCGACGCCGACATCCTGCATCTCTACCGCCGCGCCGGGGTCATCCGCTTCCTGCTCGGCATCGAGAGCTACGATCCGGCGACACTGCAGGCCATCCGCAAGGACGCGACGCCGCGCGACGACGCCGAGGCGATCCGCCTGCTGCGCCGCCACGGCATTGTTTCGATGGCCACCTACGTGGTCGGCTTCGGCGCTGAGACGGACCGCGATTATTGGCGGTCGTTGAAACACCTGCTGCGCTACGACCCGGACCAGATCCAGCTGCTCTACGCGACGCCGCACCAATGGACGCGTTTCTTCGAGACGGTCGCCCAGCGCGAGGTGGTGCAGACCGATACGCGTCTGTGGGACTACAAGCATCAAGTGCTGGCGACGCCGAGCATGCCGCCCTGGCGCCTGCTGCTCTGGGTCAAGGGCATCGAAGTGGCGCTGCAGTTGCGGCCGCGCGCGCTGCTGCGTACTTACTTCAGCCGCGACCCGGAGTTCCGCCACGCGATGCGCTGGTATGTGCAGATGGGGCGCCGCGTCTGGCCGCGCGAGGTCGGCGAATTCCTGTTCGGCAAGCGGCCGCGGTCGAGCGGTCTGAGCCTGGCCGAGTTTGCGCGGCGGCAGAGCGAACCCTTGCCACGCCCGGCGCCTGGCCCAAGGGCAGTAGCCTTGCCGGTTGGTTTGAGCAAACGCCTGTCGGGCACTTGAACCCGTACTGCGCGCCGCTCAGCCGTGCGGGAAGCGGACGGGCTGCGGCCCGCGCGTTTTGGCGCGGACCACCACGGTGCTCGCCAGCTTGTCGTGCCAGCCCTGTTTCCGGCTGTCGAAGCCCACCCACAGGAGGCCGAGCCCGAGCGGAATGATCGAAACGAAATAGGCCAGGTAGCGCCCGATACTTTGCGCGAGCGACAGGCTGGCGCCGCTCTCGGCATCGACCACGCGCAGCGCCAGCGCTGCCTTGCCCGGCGTTGCCTGGCGCTGCATCCAGAACCAGACCACGGCGACTGCCGGCAGAATCCAGGTGATCAGGAAATCGGCCGGCCCGGCGACTAGCTGCTCGGAACTGAAGTATTCCCAGCCGTAGAGGGAAATGAGCAGCGGGAAGGTGATGATCACGATCAATAGCGAGTCGATGAAGCTGGCACCAACCCTGACCCAGAAACCCGCGTATTCGACATCCGTTTCGTCCATGGCAACCCCGTTGAGCGATTGGTGACAGCGCCGACATGGCTTTGTCATCACCTGATCGTGCCCGGAATTGCCGTGTTCGGCAAGCCGCCCGCTGCCTTGTCGGCAGCGGGGGCGGTCAGGCTCAGCTCAGGTCGAAGCGGTCGGCGTTCATCACCTTGCTCCAGGCGGTGACGAAGTCATGGACGAACTTCTCGCGGTTGTCGTCCTGGGCGTACAACTCGGCGTAGGCGCGCAGCACCGAGTTGGAACCGAAGACGAGATCGACGCGAGTCGCGGTCCATTTGGTGGCGCCGCTTTGCCGGTCGACGATGGCGTAGCTGTTGCGGCCGGTCGGCTGCCAGGCGTAGGCCATGTCGGTCAGGTTGACGAAGAAGTCGTTGGAGAGGACGCCGACGCGCTCGGTGAACACGCCGTGCGCGCTGCCGCCGTGGTTGGTGCCGAGGACGCGCAGGCCGCCGATGAGCACGGTCATTTCGCTGGCGCTGAGGCGCATCAGCTGGGCGCGGTCGAGCAGCATTTCCTCCGGCGTGACGACGTAAGCCTGCTTCTGCCAGTTGCGGAAGCCGTCAGCCAGCGGTTCGAGGACCTCGAACGATTCGACGTCGGTCATTTCCTGGCTGGCATCGCCGCGTCCCGGGGCGAAAGGCACCGCGATGTCGAGCCCGGCGGCCTTGATCGCCTGTTCGATGCCGAGGTTGCCGGCGAGCACGATGACGTCGGCGACGCTGGCGCCGGTTTCGCCGGCGATCCGCTCATAGACCGCCAGCACCTTGGCCAGGCGGGCCGGCTCGTTGCCTGCCCAGTCCTTTTGCGGGGCGAGGCGGATGCGGGCGCCGTTGGCGCCGCCGCGCTTGTCCGAACCGCGGAAGGTGCGCGCGCTGTCCCAGGCGGTGGCGACCATCTCGGCGAGCGACAGGCCGCAGGCGGCGATCTTGGCCTTGAGCGCGGCGACGTCGTAGTCGCTGCGGCCGGCCGGCACCGGGTCCTGCCAGATGAGGTCTTCGGCCGGCACGTCGGGGCCGATGTAGCGCGCCTTCGGGCCCATGTCGCGGTGCGTCAGCTTGAACCAGGCGCGGGCGAAGGTTTCCGAGAAGTAGGCCGGGTCATCGCGGAAGCGCTCGGCGATCTTGCGGTATGCCGGGTCGAACTTGAGCGCCATGTCGGCGTCGGTCATCATCGGCAGGCAGCGGAGCGAGGCGTCTTCGACGTCGACCGGTTTGTCCTCCTCGGCGATGTTGATCGGCGCCCACTGGTGCGCGCCGGCCGGCGACTTGGTCAGCCACCAGTCGTACTTGAAGAGGAGTTCGAAGTAGCCGTTGTCCCATTGCGTTGGGTGCGTCGTCCACGCGCCTTCGATGCCGCTGGTCACGGTGTCGCGGCCGATGCCGCGGCTCGTGTGGTTGTTCCAGCCCAGGCCCTGCTCGTCGACGTCGGCCGCTTCCGGGGCGGCGCCGAGATTGGCGGCGCTGCCGTTGCCGTGCGCCTTGCCGACGGTGTGGCCGCCGGCGGTGAGGGCGACGGTTTCCTCGTCGTCCATCGCCATGCGGGCGAAGGTGATGCGCATGTCCTGCGCCGTCTTCAGCGGGTCGGGCTTGCCGTCCACGCCTTCCGGATTGACGTAGATGAGGCCCATCATCACCGCGGCGAGCGGGTTTTCCAGGTCGCGCTCGCCGGAATAGCGGCTGCCCTCGCTGCCGGTCGGCGCCAGCCACTGCTTTTCCGAACCCCAGTAGATGTCCTTTTCCGGATGCCAGATGTCTTCGCGGCCGAAGGCGAAGCCGAAGGTCTTCAGGCCCATCGACTCGTAGGCCATGTTGCCGGCGAGGATCATCAGGTCGGCCCAGGACAGCTTGTTGCCGTACTTCTTCTTGATCGGCCAGAGCAGGCGGCGCGCCTTGTCGAGGTTGGCGTTGTCCGGCCACGAATTGAGCGGCGCGAAGCGCTGGTTGCCGGTGCCGGCGCCGCCACGCCCGTCGGCGATGCGGTAGGTGCCTGCCGAATGCCAGGCCATGCGGATCATCAGCCCGCCGTAGTGGCCCCAGTCGGCCGGCCACCAGGGCTGGCTGTCGGTCATCAGCGCCTTGAGGTCAGCCTTCAGGGCTTCGACGTCGAGCGTCTTCACCGCCTCGCGGTAGTTGAAGCCGGCGCCCAGCGGGTTGGTCTTGCTGTCGTGCTGGTGCAGGATGTCGAGGTTGAGGGCTTTCGGCCACCAGGCCATGTTGGAATTGCCGCTGGCGGTGTTGCCGCCGTGCATCACCGGGCACTGGCCGGTGGATTTCGGGGTGTTGCCTTCCATGTTCGTCTCTCCTGTCAGGTTGAATTTTCGATCGCCGTCTGGCTTTGGCGATCCGGCGTGAATTCAGGTTAGCACCGCTTTGATTAATTAAAAGTTCTTTAGCCATGACTTTTAACTATCGATCTCATTGGTTTTTCCTGCTGACGGGGGGCGTTGCGCCAGGAGAACAGCCGTTGGCTGCCGGGAGTTTCAGGAAGTCGCTCCGTTTCGGGTAAAATCCGCTTTTTTCAGCAATTTGCGCTTCCCTACCATGACCCAGAATACCCCGCTTTCCTACCGCGACGCCGGTGTCGACATCGATGCCGGCGATGCGCTCGTCGACCGCATCAAGCCGCTGGCCAAGAAGACGCTGCGCGATGGCGTGCTCGGCGGCATCGGCGGCTTCGGCGCGCTGTTCGAAGTGCCCAAGCGCTACCAGGAACCGGTGCTGGTGTCCGGCACCGACGGCGTCGGCACCAAGTTGAAGCTGGCCTTCCAGTTGAACCGCCACGACACCGTCGGCCAGGATCTGGTGGCGATGAGCGTCAACGACATCCTGGTGCAGGGCGCCGAATCGCTGTTCTTCCTCGACTACTTCGCCTGCGGCAAGCTGCACGTCGATACCGCAGCGGCGGTGGTCGGCGGCATCGCCAGGGGTTGCGAACTGGCCGGTTGCGCGCTGATCGGTGGCGAAACCGCCGAAATGCCGGGCATGTATCCGGCCGGCGAATACGATCTGGCCGGTTTCGCGGTCGGCGTCGTCGAGAAGTCGAAGATCATCGACGGCAAGTCGATCGCCGAGGGTGACGTGGTGCTCGGCCTGGCTTCCTCCGGCGCGCATTCCAACGGCTATTCGCTGGTGCGCAAGATCATCGAGCGCTCCAACCCGGACATGGACGCGCCGTTCGACGGCGAACGTAGCCTCGCCGACGTGGTCATGGCGCCGACCCGCATCTACGTCAAGCAGGTGCTGGCGACGATGCAGAAGGTGACGATCAAGGGCATGGCCCACATCACCGGCGGCGGCCTGCTCGAGAACGTGCCGCGCGTGCTGCCGGAGAATACGGTTGCCGAACTGCAGAAGGCCGCCTGGCCGCGGCCGAAGCTGTTCGACTGGATGCAGCAGGAAGGCCAGGTCGACGAGAAGGAAATGCACCGCACCTTCAATTGCGGCATCGGCATGGTCATCATCGTCTCGGCCGCCGAGGCGGATGCCGCCGAAGCCGAACTGAAGGCGCAGGGCGAGGCGGTTTACCGCATCGGCCGGATCCGGGCACGGCAGGGTGACGAAGCGCAGACCCTGGTGGTCTGAGCGCCTGCGCCAGGCCGCGCTGATCGGCGCCGGCTTCGGCCTGGCGGGGGCGGCGCTGGCGCTCGAGTTGCCGGCGGCGAGCGGCAACTCGATCGTCGATGGGCTGGCCAGTTTCTACAGCAACCGCTTCCACGGTCGCAAGACCGCCACCGGCGAACGGTTCGACAAGAAGCAGCTCACCGCCGCCAGCAATCATTTTCCGCTCGGCAGCCACGTCGCCGTGCTGCGACCGGCGAGTGGGCTGTGCGTCATCGTCCGCATCAACGACCGCATGCACCACCGGCAACGCGGCGGACGGGTCATCGACCTGTCGGCGGCCGCCGCCGATTACCTCGAAATGTTGAAGGAAGGCATCGTCCAGGTGCGTCTGGCGCACCTGCCCGATAACTGGCGCGAGCGCGGTCCGCAGGCCTGCGGCGAAGCCTTCACCGGCGGCGAGGCGCCGCGCGGCGAACCCGGCTTGCTGGAACAGATCGAAAACGGCATTTCCCAAGGAATCCCCCAGCCATGAAGCAGATGAAGCGGCGCGGCATCGTCGCGCTTTCCCTGGTCGGCCTGATCGGGCTCGGCTATTTCGCCTGGTCGGCCAACCGTGCCGACCAGGCTGTCGCCGCGCCGGAACCGGCGGCCAAGGCGGCGCCGGCCGGCAGCCCGGCAAAGCCGGTGGCGGTCGAACTGGCCAAGGTGCAGGCGGTCGATTTCAGCGACGAGACGAGCGCGGTCGGTACGCTGAAGGCGGCGGAATCGGTCGTGCTGCGCCCCGAAGTCAGCGGCCGCATCGCCCGCATCGGTTTCCGTGACGGCGCGACCGTGCGGCGCGGCGATCTGCTGATCGGGCTCGACGCGACGATCCAGGAAGCCGAGCTGGCGCAAGCCAAGGCCAACGTCGAGCTGGCGCGGACAAGTTTCCGGCGCAACGAGGAACTGCTGGCCAAGAAGTTCATCAGCCCGCAGGCGCTCGACGCCTCGGCAGCGACGCTCAAGGTGCAGGAAGCGGCGCTCCAGCTGGCCGTCGCCAAGGCCGCCAAGATGCGCCTGGTGGCGCCGTTTGCCGGCATCGTCGGGCTGCGCGACGTTAGCGTCGGCGGCTACGTCAAGGAAGGCGAGGAACTGGTCAATGTCGATGATATCTCCAGCCTGCGCGTCGATTTCCGGCTCGCCGAAGCCTATTTCGGTCGCCTGCGGCCGGGTCTGGCGCTCGAACTTTCCAGCGATGCGCTGCCCGGCCAGACCTTCGCCCCGACGGTCGAGCCGATCGACCCGCAGATCGATCCGGCGGCGCGCTCGATCGCCGTCCGCGCCCGCCTCGACAACCGCCAGGGCAAGCTGCGCCCGGGCATGTTCGTGCGCGTCCGCGTCGCCTTCGGCGAGCGTAAGGGTGTCCTGATGATTCCCGAGGAAGCGGTGCAACCGGGCGCCAAGCCGTCGGTGTTCCGCGTCGTCGATGGCAAGGCGGAAGTGGCGCCGGTCAGGCTCGGCCTGCGCCGCGACGCGCAGGTCGAGGTGGTCGTGGGACTGGCTGCCGGCGATTTGATCGTTACCGCCGGCCAGTTGAAGCTGCGCCCCGGCGCCCCGGTGAAGATGCCGCAAGCGGCGCAACCATGAGAATTTCCGAGATCTGCATCGAGCGGCCGGTCTTCGCGACCGTGCTGTCGCTCGTCATCATGCTGCTCGGCATCGTTTCCTACGACCGGCTGTCGGTGCGCGAATACCCGAAGATCGACGAGCCGGTGGTCACCGTGTCGACCGATTACCGCGGCGCCTCCGCCGACATCATCGAGTCGCAGGTGACCAAGCCGCTCGAGGATTCGCTGGCCGGCATCGAAGGGGTCGAGGTCATCACCTCAATCTCGCGCGCCGAGCGCAGCCAGATTTCGGTCCGCTTCAAGCTCGAGCGCGAGCCCGATTCGGCCGCCGCCGACGTCCGCGACCGCGTCTCGCGGGTGCGCAACCGGCTGCCCGACGAGGTCGACGAGCCGGTCATCGCCAAGGTCGAGGCCGACGCCAACCCGATCATCTGGCTCGCCTTTTCCTCCGACCAGCATTCGCCGCTGGAAGTCACCGACGTCGCCAACCGCTTCGTCAAGCCGCGCCTGCAGACGCTGCCCGGCGCCGCCGACGTGCGCGTCTTCGGCGAGCGCAAGTTCGCCATGCGCATCTGGCTCGACAAGCAGCGCCTCGCCGCCTACCGGGTCACCGCCGCCGACGTCGAGGACGCGCTGCGCAAGCAGAACGTCGAGGTGCCGGCTGGCCGCATCGAGAGCCGCGAACGCGAATTCTCGGTGGTCGCCAGCACCGACCTGCAGACGCCGGAACAGTTCGCCGCGGTGGTTTTGCGCAGCGTCGACGGTTACCCGGTGCGTCTCGGCGATGTCGCACGGGTCGAAATCGGCGCTGCCGCCGAGCGTACCTCGGTGCGCTTCAAGGGCCGTTCGGCGGTCTCGCTCGGCGTCATCAAGCAGGCCACCGCCAACCCGCTCGAACTGTCCAAGGCGCTGCGCGCCGAGATGCCGCGCATCGCCAGCGAATTGCCGCCGGGGATGACCGTCGACATCTCCTACGATTCGTCGATCTTCATCGACCGCTCGATCAAGTCGGTGTTCACCACCATCGGCGAGGCCATCGTGCTGGTCCTGGCGATCATCTTCTTCTTCCTGCGCAACCTGCGGGCGACGCTGATTCCGCTGGTGACCATCCCGGTCTCGCTGGTCGGCGCCTTCGCCATCATGTTCATGCTCGACTTCTCGATCAACACGCTGACGCTGCTGGCGCTGGTGCTGGCGATCGGCCTCGTGGTCGACGACGCGATCGTCGTACTGGAAAACATCTTCCGCCACATCGAGGAAGGCATGCCGCGCCGCGAGGCGGCGTTCAAGGGGGCGAAGGAGATCGGTTTCGCGGTGGTGGCGATGACGCTGACCCTGGCCGCCGTCTACGCGCCGGTCGCCTTCATGACCGGGCGCACCGGCAAGCTGTTCATCGAATTCGCGCTGACCCTGGCCGGCGCCGTGCTGGTCTCCGGCTTCGTCGCGCTGACGCTGTCGCCGATGATGTGCTCGGTGCTGCTCAGGCACGAGGAAAAACATTCGAAGGGCTTCGTCCTCGTCGAGAACTTCCTCAATGGGCTGAACGCCGGCTATCGCCGGGTGCTGAGCGCGGCGCTGCGGCAGCGCTGGATCGTCTTCATCGGCTTCGTCGTCGTCGCGCTCGCCTGCGGCGTCCTGCTCAAGGCGCTGAAATCCGAGCTGGCGCCGGTCGAGGACCGCGGCGTTATCCTTGGCATGTTCAACGGCCCGGACGGCGCGACGCTCGACTACACGGAAAAGTACGCGCGGCAGATCGAGGACATCTACAGCCGGACTCAGGACATCGAGCGTTATTTCGTCGTTTCCGGCAACCCGGTGGTCAACCAGGGGATTTCCTTCGTCGGCCTGACCGACTGGAGCGAGCGCCGACGCAGTTCGTCCGACATCGCCAAGGAACTGTTCCCGAAGTTCGGCGCCGTGCCCGGCGTCATGGCCTTCCCGGTGACGCCGCCGTCGCTCGGCCAGAGCCCGCGCGAACGGCCGATCAATTTCGTCATCGTCACCAGCGCGCCCTACGCCGAACTGCAGAAGGTGACCCAGGAATTCCTCGGCGAACTGGCCAGGAACCCCGGGCTGACCAACGTCGATACCGACCTCAAGCTGAACAAGCCGGAACTCTCGGTCGCCGTGCGCCGCGACAAGGCGGCCGACATCGGCGTGCCGGTCGAGACCATCGGCCGCACCCTGGAAACCTTCCTCGGCGGCCGCCAGGTCACCCGCTTCAAGCGCGACGGCGAGCAGTACGACGTGATCGTCCAGGTCGCCGACGCCGACCGTACCAATCCGGCCGACATCCGGGACATCTACGTGCGTGGCGGCGACGGCAGCATGCTTTCGCTCGACAACCTGCTCGACGTCGGCGAAACCGTGGCGCCGCGCGAACTCAACCACTTCGGCCAGCGGCGGGCGGTGACGATCACCGCCAACCTGGCGCCCGGCTACACCATGGGCGAAGCGCTGACGGCGATGGACCAGCTTGCCGCGCAGGTCCTGAAGCCGGGCTACACCGTCGATTACAACGGCCAGTCGCGCGAGTTCCGGCAGTCGTCGGCGTCGCTGGCGCTGACTTTCGCGCTCGCCCTGGCCTTCATCTACCTGGTGCTGGCGGCGCAGTTCGAGAGTTTCCGCGACCCCTTCATCATTCTGCTCACCGTGCCGCTGTCGATGGCCGGCGCGCTGTTCGCGCTGTGGGCGACCAACGGCACGCTCAACGTCTACAGCCAGATCGGCCTGGTCACGCTGGTCGGGCTGATCACCAAGCACGGCATCCTGATCGTCGAGTTCGCCAACCAGTTGCAGGAAAAAGGGCGCAGCGTGCGGGAGGCGGTGATCGAGGCCGCCGAACTGCGCCTGCGGCCGATCCTGATGACCACCGGCGCCATGGTTCTCGGCGCCGTACCGCTGGCGCTGGCCAGCGGTGCCGGCGCCGAATCGCGCCAGCAGATCGGCTGGGTGATCGTCGGCGGCCTGCTGCTCGGCACCTTCCTGACGCTGTTCGTGGTGCCGGCGGTCTATACCCTGCTGGCGGCGCGCAAGGCCGCCTTGGCAAGCCAGGAGTGAACATGGAAGAAAAACCGCTGGTCTTCATCGTCGACGACGATCAGGTCCTCCTCGACGTGGTCGATGCGGCGCTCGCCGACGACTTCCGCCGCGAGTCGTTCACCGCCGGCGAAGCCTGCCTGACGCGGCTTGCCGAGTGCCGGCCGGACATCGTCCTGCTCGATCTCAGCCTGCCCGGCATCGGCGGCTTCGAGGTCTGCCAGCGCCTGAAGGGCGACTGGGAAAGCCGCGACATTCCGATCCTTTTCATCTCCGCCAGCGACGACATCGACACCCGGCTGCTCTGCTACGAGGCGGGCGGCGAGGATTTCATCACCAAGCCCTTCGACCCCGCCGAGCTGCTGCGCAAGGTGCGCGTCGCCGCCCGCATTCTCGACGAGAAGCGCGCCCTCCACGAACAGGCCGGTTACGCGCAACGCACGGCGATGTCGGCGATGGTCAGCATGGGCGAGCTGGGCGTCGTCCTGCAGTTCCTCAGCAAGTCCTTCGCCTGCGGCAGCCAGGAGGAACTCGGCGCCGCGCTGCTCGACGCGCTACGCCAGTACGAACTGAACGCCGCGCTGCAGTTGCGCCTGGGCGACGGTGCGCTGACCGTCAGCGACAACGGCCGCGAATTGCCGCTCGAAGTCTCGGTGCTCAACCACGTCCGCCATTCCGGTCGCATCTTCCAGTTCCGCAGCCGCTGCGTCTTCAACTACGGTCGGGTGACGGTGCTGATCAACGACATGCCGCTGGCCGATCCCGACCGCTGCGGCCGCATCCGCGACAACGTCGCGCTGCTCGCCGAGGGGGCGGACGCCCGCATGCAGGCGATCGAAGCCGAGGAACTGGCGCGCCACCGCCGCGCCGGTATCGAGGCGGCGCTGCCGCGCGTGCAGTGCACGCTGGAATCGGTACAGGCCAACTACCGGCGCAATTCGCTGGAACTGACGCAATCGATGATCGAGTTCCAGGAAGCGCTCGGCAAATCCTTCATTTCGCTCGGTCTCAGCGAAGCGCAGGAAAACTCGCTGACGACGCTGGCCGACGCCTACATGCAGCGCATGGTTGCCAGCCAGGACGCCAGCCTGCAGACGATCGGCGAACTGCAGGCGCTCGCCGCCAGCCTGAAGGACGTGCTCAGGCGCTGAGGAAACGGGCGACGCGGTCGGCGACGCGCTCGCTCAGTTGCGGCGCGACGCAGTCGAGGCTTTCCGCGGCGAACGAGTTGCCGAGCCAGGTGATTTGCCGCTTGGCCAATTGGCGGGTGGCGAAGATGCCGCGCTCACGCATCTCGCGGCGCGTGATCACGCCGTCCTGGGCCTCCCAGACCTGGCGGTAGCCGACGCAACGCATCGACGGCAGGTCGGCGCTGAGCCGGTATTTGCGGCGTAGCGCGGCGAGTTCGTCGTCGAGCCCGGCGAGCAGCATCTCGTCGAAACGGCGGGCGATGCGCTCGTGCAGCACGGCGCGCTCGGACGGCAGCAGCGCCAGTTGCAGGAAGTCGTAGGGCGGCTTCTCGGTGGCGCTCTCCTGCAGCAGTTCCGACATCGGCCGACCGCTCGTCAGGCAGACTTCGAGCGCGCGCTGGATGCGCTGGCTGTCGTTCGGCGGCAGGCGGGCGGCGGTGACCGGGTCGAGCGCGGCGAGGCGGGCATGCATGGCCGGCCAACCGGCACGTGCCGCTTCGGCGTCGAGTTCGGCGCGCAACGCGGCGTCGGCCTGCGGCAGTTCGGCCAGGCCATGGAGCAGGGCGCGGAAGTAGAGCATGGTGCCGCCGACCAGCACCGGCACGCGGCCGGCGGCGGTGATCTCGGCCATCGCGGCGAGGGCGTCGGCGCGGAAGCGGGCAGCCGAGTAGCGTTCTTCCGGCGTGATCAGGTCGATCAGGCGGTGCGGGTAGCGGGCCAGCGTCGCGGCGTCCGGCTTGGCGGTGCCGATGTCCATGTCGATGAAGACCTGCGCCGAATCGACGCTGATCAGTTCGACGGGGAAGCGGTCGGCGAGCGCCATCGCGGCGGCGGTCTTGCCCGAGGCGGTCGGGCCCATGATCAGGATGGCGGGCGGCAGATTCATGGCGGCGAATGCTAGCACGGCAGAGGGCTATAATTCTTCGACCATGCCTTCCCATCTCTCCCGTCGCCGCCTGCTCGCCGGCGGTCTGCTCGCCCCGACGCTCTGCCTGCCCGCGCTGGCCGGGGCGACCGCGGCCGACCGCCTGCCCGGGCTGAGCGCCCGCCACGCCTACGTCGGCAGCCTCGACGACACGCTGCTGGCGATCGACGCCGAGCGGCCGGTACAGATTGCCTCGATCAGCAAGCTGATCACCGCCTGGGTCGTGCTCAGTGCCGAACTGCCGCTGGGCGAGAGCATCCGCATCGAGCAGGACGACGTCGTGCGTTCCGAATACACGCGCTCCAGCCTCGAGGTCGGGACGCGCTGGCGGCGCGAGCAACTGCTCGAGTGGCTGGTGGTGACTTCCGACAACCGGGCGGCGGCGGCGCTGGCGCGCAGCTTCCCCGGCGGCTGGGAGGAGTTTCGTTACTCAATGCGGGCGTTGATGACGCAGATGCAGTTGTTCAGCTTCGATTTCGGCGACGCCGCCGGGCTCTCGTCGACCAACCGCGCCAGCGCCCGCGATCTCGGCGTGCTGCTGGTGACCCTGGCGCAGATTCCCTATTTCCAGGACTTGTCGCGCAAGACGGCGGTGGGCGGCAAGCTGAACGTCAACCGCTTCGCCCATGATCGTTCGGTGGCGCTGCTCGCCGGCAAGACCGGCTTCACCTCGGCGGCCGGCTTCTGCCTGGCCGAGGCCGAGCAGTTCGGCGGCCGGGTCGTCGCCCTGGTCGTCCTCAACGCGGCGGATCGCGAGGCGCGCGCCCGCGACATGGCCCGCCTGCGCAGTTACGCCCGGGAAAGACTGGGTACTGCCTGAATCAAGCCTGCTGCGCCATGCCGCGCAACAGGGCTTCGGCGCTGGCGGCGCTGGCCGGCTTGCCGAAATGGTAGCCCTGCATCAGCTCGCAGCCGAGCTGCAGCAGGAATTCGCTCTGCGCTTCCTGCTCGACGCCTTCGGCGATGACTTCCTTCTGCAGGCTGGCGGCAATGGCGATGATGGCGCGGACGATGGCGACGTCGTCGCTGCCGTCGGGCAGATCGCGGACGAAGGACTGGTCGATCTTGATCCGGTCGAAGGGCAGGCGCTTCAGGTAGCCGAGGCTGGAATAGCCGGTGCCGAAGTCATCGACCGACAGCTTGATGCCGATCGCCCGCAACTGCTGGAGGACGTCGATGATGCGCTCGGTGTCGTGGATGAACGCGCTCTCGGTGATCTCCAGTTCCAGCCAGCGTGCGTCGAGGCCGGTTTCGGCGAGGATGCGGGCGACCCGCTGCGGCAGGTCGGGCAGGCGCAGCTGCACCGCTGACAGGTTGACGGCGACCACCACCGGCGGCAGCCCCATATCCTGCCAGCGGCGGTTCTGCTGGCAGGCTTCGCGCAGGACGCGTTCGCCGACCTGGTAGATCAGGCTGCTTTCCTCGGCGACTGGAATGAAGCGCGCCGGCGGGATGTTGCCGAGTTCGGGGTGCTGCCAGCGGACCAGTGCTTCGAAGCCGATCAGGCGGCCGTTGCGGACGTCGGTCTGCGGCTGGTAATGGACAAAGATCTCATCGCCGTAGAGGGCGCGGCGCAGGTTGTTCTCCAGCGTCACCCGTTCCGAAATACGCAGGTTCATTTCCGGCGTGAAGAAGCGGTAGGTGTTGCCGCCTGCCGCCTTCGCCTGGTACATCGCGGTGTCGGCGTTCTTCAGCAGGCTGCCGATGTCGTTGCCGTCGTGCGGGTAGGTGCAGATGCCGATGCTGGCGCCGACGCGCAATTCGTGACCGGCGACGACGAAGGGATGGCTGATGGCGTTGATCAGGCGCTGGGCGATCGTCGCCAGGCGCGCCGGCGCGCCGTGGCCGCGGATCAGGATGGCGAATTCGTCGCCGCCCTGGCGGCTGATCGTGTCGCGTTCGTCGAGGCTGGCGCTGAGCCGCTGGGCGACCTGCAGCAGCAACTGGTCGCCGATGTCGTGGCCGAGCGTGTCGTTGATGTTCTTGAAATGGTCGAGGTCGAGGAACATCAGCGCCAGTTCGGCCTGGTTGCCGAGCGTTTCGGCCAGCGCGCTGGCCATGTGCTCGGTGAGCAGCACGCGGTTGGGCAGGTCGGTCAGCAGATCGTGTTCGGCGAGATGGCGGATGCGTTGCTGGTCTTCGCGCAACTGGGTGATGTCGCGGGCGACGCCGGCGACACCGGCGATCACGCCGCGATCGTCGAACACCGGGGTGGCGATGTATTCGTAGTGGCGCTGGCCGTCCCGTTCGGATTGCAGGCTGCCGGTCCGCTTCTGTTGACATTGTTGCAGCAGCGCTTCGGCGGAGAGAGCGGCGAGTGCCTGGCCAAGCGTGCTGGGCAGCCCGTTTTCCACCGGCTGGCCGAGGATGGCATCGACCGACTTGCCGGACAGTGCGGCGTAGGCGTCGTTGACCGCGATCAGCAGGCCCTGGCGGTCGCTCAGCCAGGCTGGGTCGGGCAGGCTGTCGAGCAGGGCACGGGTACGGCGGAAGGTGTTTTCGTAGGCCCGGGTCATGCCCTGGGCGATCTCCCGGGCGCGGTCGTAGGTACGCATCCAGACGACGATCCAGCCGGCGAGCACGGCGGCGAGCAGGGCAGCGCTCAGGCTCGCCCAGAAGACCTGCTGCCGCCAGTTGGTCAGGAAGTGCGCCGGCGCATGGCCGACGACGACATAGAAGGGGTAGTCGCCGACCCGGCGGGCGACGAAGAGGCGTTCGACGGCGTCGATCGCCGATGCCGTGGTGAAACTGGTGTGCTTGCCCTGGCGGCGGATCAGCTCGGTGATGCTGGGGTGGCTGACGACCTGGCCGATCTTTGCCGGTACCGCCGGGTAGCGGGCGATCAGGCGTTGCTGGTCGTCGAGCAGGGCGACGCTCTGACCGCTGCCGAGGTCGAGGTTGGCAAAGAAGTTCTGGAAATGGTCGGTGCGGATCGCCGCCTGGATCAGGCCGGCGAAATTGCCGTGGCTGTCCTCGATCCGCCGGCTCAGCGTGACCACCCAGTTGTGGGTGATGCGGGCGTACAGCGGTTCGGAAATCACCAGCTTGCCCGACGGGTCGTCGCGGTTGCGCTGGAAATAGGCGCGATCGTCGATGCGAGCCGGCGCCGTGCGGCCGCTGGCGTCGAAGATGAAACGGCCCTGGGCATCGGCGACGCGCAGGCTTTGCGATTCGCTGGCGATCAACTGGAGGTGGCGGGCCAGGCTGGCGTTGATGTCGATGCTGCCGTTCGCTTTGTTGCTGCGCAGCGCGGAGAGGTGGAGCTGGCCGGCGAGCAGGATGGTGTCGACCTTGTCGATCGTGTTGCGCCCGTGGTCTTCGAGGACGCGCGCGAGGTTGTCCAGGTTGCGCAGGGCGAAGTCGCTTTCGCGTTGATGAGCGATCAGCAGGCCGATCGTCAGCAGCGCGGCGTAGGTGATGAAGGCCAGCGTTCCCAGTCCCAGCAGGGCAAGGCGCCGCCAGTTGTCCTGCTGGTGCGAAACCAGATTGTGGATTCGCGAAATAAGAAACTTCATCGATGCTCCGGGCGTGATGAATCCGGATTATCGACCGCGAAGAAACAATTTGTCGAGTTCGTCGAGCGACAGCGCGGTCCAGGTCGGCCGGCCGTGGTTGCACTGGCCGGCGCGCTCGGTTTCCTCCATCTGGCGCAGCAGCGCGTTCATCTCGGGAATCGCCAGTTGGCGGCGGGCGCGCACCGCGCCGTGGCAGGCCATGGTGGCGAGCAGTTCGTTGCGCCGGGCGGTGGCCAGCTGGCTGATGCCGTGCTCGCGCAGGTCGGCGATCAGTGAGCGCGCCAGCGCCACCGGGTCGCCCGACTGGAGCAGCGCCGGCACGGCGCGTACGCCGAGCTGGCCGGGGCCGAGCGTGGCAATCCGGAAGCCGAGTTCGGCCAGCGCTTCCGCATGCTCCTCGACCGCCGCGACATCGAGCGGATCGGCCGAGAACACGGCCGGGATGAGCAGGTTCTGGGTCGCCACCTGGCGGCTGTCGAAGGCGGTCTTCAGCTTTTCGTAGAGGATGCGCTCGTGCGCCGCGTGCATGTCGACGACGATCAGTCCGCCCGCGTTCTGCGCCAGGATGTAGATGCCGTGCAATTGCGCCAGCGCGTAGCCGAGCGGCGGGCCGTCGCGGTCGACCGGCACTTGCGGGCGGAATTGCGGCGCGTCGGCCGCGCTACTGCTGCTAGTCGGCGCCGGGCGCTGGGCGGCCTGGGCGAAGGCCAGGTAGGCCGTGGCAGCCGGTTCGGCAACGCCGAGGCTGGCCTGGTGGCGCAGCGGTGGCGGGAAGGCGGGGGCGGCCGGCCGCGGCCTGTGCTCCGTAATGAGCGTGGCCGGTCCCCGGTTTTCGCTGGTCGCGGCTGCCGGCGCCTGGATCGGCGTCGCCAAGGTGCGCTGGATGGCGTGGTAGACAAATTGGTGTACGGCGCGCGAGTCGCGGAAGCGGACTTCGGTCTTGGCCGGGTGGACGTTGACGTCGACCAGCCCGGGGTCGATCTCGAGGAACAGGCAGACGGCCGGCTGGCGGGCGCCGTGCAGGACGTCGCGGTAGGCTTCGCGCAGCGCGTGGCCGATGATCTTGTCGCGCACGAAGCGGCCGTTGACGAAGACGTTCTGGCCGTCTTTGGCTTCGCCGGCGCGGGTCGGATCGATGGCGAAGCCGGTCAGCGCTATCGGACCGGCGGCGGCGTCGACCGCGCGCGATACCGCGACGAAGTCGTCGCCGACCACTTCGGCGATGCGTCGGGCGCGGTCGGCCGGGGCCAGCTGGAACAGGCTGCGGCCGTTGTGCGTCAGGCTGATGGCGACGTCGGGCCGGGTCAGCGCGAGGCGGCGGACGGCGTCGGCGCAGTGGGCGAACTCGGTGCTTTCCGACTTGAGGAATTTGCGCCGGGCCGGGGTGTTGTAATAGAGGTCGCGCATCTCGACCACGGTGCCAGCCATCAGCGCCGCCGGCTCGGGTTCGGCACCGTTCTCGCCGCGCAACTTCCAGGCGTGGCCGGCGCCCCTTTCGCGGCTGGTGATGGCGAGTCGGGCGACGGCGGCGACCGAGGCCAGCGCCTCGCCGCGGAAGCCGAAGCTGGCGACGCGTTCGAGGTCGTCGAGGCTGGCGATCTTCGAGGTGGCGTGCCGGGTCAGCGCTAGCGCCAGCTCGTCCCTGGCAATCCCGCAGCCATCGTCGGTGATGCGGATCAGCTTGACGCCGCCTTCCTCCAGGTGCACCTGGATCGCCGTGCTGCCGGCGTCGAGGCTGTTTTCGAGCAGTTCCTTCAAAACCGAAGCGGGTCTTTCGACGACTTCGCCGGCGGCAATCTGGCTGATCAGGAGGTCGGGGAGGCGGGCGATCGTGGGCATGCCCGGATTATAATGCCGCCTCGTTCAAAGACCGGCCCTGCGCATGGAACTGCTCACCCAATTCATCGACATCGTCCTCCACCTCGACGTTCACCTCGCCCTCCTGGTCCAGCAGTATGGCCTGTGGATCTACGCCATCCTGTTCTTCATCATCTTCGCCGAGACCGGTTTCGTCGTCTTTCCCTTCCTGCCCGGCGATTCGCTGCTCTTCGTTGCCGGGGCACTGGCCGCGCTCGGCCAGGGCGGCATGGACATCACCACCCTGTGCGCCGTCCTGCTCGCCGCCGCGGTACTCGGCAACACGGTGAATTACCAGATCGGCCGCTTCCTCGGGCCGAAGGTCTTCCACTGGGAAAACTCGCGCATCTTCAACAAGGCGGCGCTGCAGAAAACGCACGCCTTCTACGAGCTGCACGGCGGCAAGACCCTGATCATCTCGCGCTTCCTGCCGCTGTTCCGTACCTTCGCGCCCTTCGTCGCCGGCATCGGCGCGATGTCCTGGGCCAAATTCACCTTCTTCAACCTGATCGGTGCCGCCGCCTGGGTGCTGTCGCTGTGCCTGGCCGGCTACTGGCTCGGCAACCTGCCCTGGGTCAAGCAGAACCTGTCGCTGCTGATCCTCGCCATCATCGCCGTCTCGCTGCTGCCGGCGGCGATCGGCTACCTGCAGCACCGGCGGAGCGCCTGATGCGCTGGCTGATCGTCGTCGTCCTCGCGCTGTCGCAGCTCGCCTGCGCGACCAAGCTGGGGCGCGACGGTCGTACCGAGACGACGGTCAATGCCCGCTACCTGTTGAAGACCGAGGTCGACCGTATCACCGACACCAGCCGGCGCGAGGTCGTCACCGGCCTGCTGACGATCGCCGACAAGCTGTACAAGCGCAATCCGCGCGAATGGAAGCAGGCCGGCGCGGCCAGCCGCGAGGCGGCGGTGCAGCGCCTGCGCCAGCGGGTCAGCGCCGACTGGCCGGAATTGCGCGGTCAGCGCGAGCGCCTGGCGGCGAACCTGGCCTTTGCCGAGGACTTTGCCGGCGACCGCGTGGCGGCGCTGATGTTCGGGCTGCTCACCATGGTCGATGCCGCTTACGAGCATAAGGACGATTTCTACGTCCTCGACAGCCTGGACGAGACCAAGCTGCACAACGCCGCGCGCAATATGGAAATCGCCATCTGGAAGCTGGGCCACGACCACCGGGCCAGCGGCGAGTTCTTCCTCCTGTCCAACGAACTCGACCCCGGCAACCGCAACATCTCCTTCGAGCGCGAATTCGGCCGCATCATCGGCCTGCTCGACTTCATGGCGCAGATCGTCGCCGACCGCAACGGCCGCACGCTGTCGCGGGTCACCCAGTCGCTGGCGACCGCCATTTTTCTTCCCGTAGGTCTCTGAACATGAAAAAGATCGTCATCCTGATTTCCGGCCGCGGCAGCAACATGGAAGCGCTGATCGCCGAACGCGACGGCGGCCGCCTGCCGGTCGACATCGCCGCCGTGATCAGCAACCGGCCGGCCGCCCAGGGGCTGGAAACCGCCGCCGCCGCCGGCATCGCCACCCGCTGCCTCGATCACAAGGCCTACGCCGGGCGCGACGAGTTCGATGCCGCGCTCGCCGCCTGCATCGACGAATTCGCGCCCGACCTGGTGATCCTCGCCGGCTTCATGCGCATCCTGACGCCGGACTTCGTGCGTCACTACGAAGGTCGCCTGCTCAACATCCATCCCTCGCTGCTGCCGTCCTTCCCCGGTCTGCACACGCACCAGCGGGCGCTCGACGAAGGGGTGCGCATCCACGGCTGCACGGTGCACTTCGTCACCGCCGAACTCGACCACGGGCCAGTCGTCATCCAGGCCGCGGTGCCGGTGGTCGACGGCGACGACGAAGCGAGCCTGGCGGCGCGCGTGCTGCGCCAGGAACACCGTATCTACCCGCAGGCCGTGCGCTGGCTCGCCGAGGGCCGGGCGCGCCTGGTCGACGGTCGGGTCGTGTGCGATGCCTCGCTGATTGACGACGCGGTATTGATCGCTCCCAGCCCGCGCTGATCAGGGATGCGCTACATCCTGGTCGTCGCCGTCGCCTTGTCCGTGCTGGTGCACGCCCTGGCCTTGTTCGGCTTCGACTTCGGGATGTTCGGCGAAGTGCCGGAAACGGCGCCGTTGCAGGCCGAGTTGCGACGCCTGCCGCCGCCTGCCCCGCCACCCGCGCAGCCGGCACCGCCGCCGCCCGCGGCGAAGAAACCCAAGCTGCCGACCCCGGCGCCGGCCAGCGCGCCGCCGCCGCTTGTGCCGCCCAGCAGTGCGCCGGAAGACGCCTTGACGCCGGGCGAACTGCTGCCGCCCGAGGTGGCATCGGCGCCGGAACCGCCGGCTCCTGCCGTAACACCGCCGGCGGCGCCGGTGCTGGCCGGCAGCGGCCGGCTCGCCTTCGTCGTTGTCAAGGATACGCTCGGCATGCAGATCGGCCGCGCCGAGCACCGCTGGGAGTTTACCGGCGACGGCACTTACCGCCTGCAGGCGATGATCGAGACCAGCGGTCTGGCCGCGCTGTTCAAGCCGCTACGCCAGGAGCACGAGAGCCGTGGCCGGCTGGGGCCGGGCGGTCTGCAACCGGAAAGTTTCCGCGTCCTGCGCAACGGCGTGTCGCGCGGCGAGGACGCCGATTTCGACTGGGCGACGCGCCAGGTCCGGCTGCAGCGCGATGGCAGCGTGCAGTCGGTGGCCAGCGGCAGCCAGGACCTGCTGTCGCTCAACTACCAGCTGGCCTACCTGGCGGCGCCGGAAAACGGAAGCACGATCGGCGTCGTCACCGGCCGCAAGTACCAGCCCTACAGCCTCGATGCCTTCGGGGAAGAAACCATAGAAACGCCGGCCGGCAGTTTCCGCACCCTGCACCTGCGGGCTGCCGGCGACACCATCACCGAAATCTGGATCGCCCTCGACCGCTGGCGACTCCCGGTTAAAATCCGCTTCACCGACAAGAAGGGCGACAGTTACGAATTGCGCGCCACCGAGATAGATATTGCCGAGGCCGAACCGCAGTGACCACGAAAGCCCGTTTCACACCCGCCCTGTTTGCTCACGCCGAACACCTGCTCGGCCAGTTGTTGCGCTTCGACCATCCGGCCGACGCCGTCGTCTCGCATTACTTTCGCGAGCACCGCCAACTCGGTCACGCCGACCGCGCCTTCGTCGCCGAGACGGTGTTCGCCTTCCTGCGCCGCCGGCGCAGCCTGGACGCGCGCTGCGGCGAACGTCCGGACAACCGGCAGCGCCTGCTGGCGACGCTGGCCGTCGCCCGCGGCTGGAGCCAGCGCGAGCTGGCGCCGGTGCTGAAGGCGAGTGAGGAGGCCTGGCTGGCCGGCGTCAAGGCGGTGCGCGACGACGACCTGCCGCCGGCGGTGCGCTGCGACTTGCCGGACTGGTTGTACGAGCGCCTGCTGGCGCAGTACAGCGACGAGGAAATCCGCGCCCTGGCCGCCGCCCTCAACCGGCCGGCGCCGCTCGACCTGCGCGTCAACACCCTGAAGATCGACCGCGAGCGCTTGCTCGCCCGGCTCGCCGGCGACGGCATCGGCGCCGCGCCCGGGCGCTGGTCGCCGCTCGCCGTGCGCCTGCGCGACAAGCCGGCGCTGGCGAAAAACCCGGCCTTCCTCGATGGCAGTTTCGAGGTCCAGGACGAGGGCAGCCAGTTGCTCGGCCTGCTGCTCGAAGCGCGGCGCGGCGAGATGGTCGTCGATTTCTGTGCCGGTGCCGGCGGCAAGACGCTGCTGCTCGGCGCACAGATGAAGAACACCGGTCGTCTCTACGCCTTCGACGTTTCCGACAAGCGGCTCGCCAACCTGAAGCCGCGCCTGGCGCGTTCCGGGCTGTCCAACGTCCATCCGGTGCGCATAGAGCACGAGCGCGACCTCAAGGTCAAGCGCCTGGCCGGCAAGGCCGACCGCGTGCTGGTCGATGCGCCCTGTTCCGGGCTCGGCACGCTACGCCGCAATCCCGACCTGAAATGGCGTCAGGACGCCGGCGCGGTCGCCGAACTGACCGCCAAGCAGGCGGCCATCCTGGCCTCGGCGGCGACCCTGGTGCGCCCCGGCGGGCGCCTGGTGTACGCGACCTGCAGCCTGCTGCGCGAGGAAAATGCGGCGGTGGTCGAGGCCTTCCTCGCCGCTCATCCCGGCTTCGTCCTGGTGCCGGCGGACGGCGTGCTGGCCCGCTTCGGCTGCGAGTTGCCCGGTGCCATGCTGCAACTGCTGCCGCAGCAGCACGATACCGACGGCTTCTTCGCCGCCGTCCTGGAGCGCCAGGCATGAACGATTCCGGCGTCGCTTTCGGCAGGCTGATCAGCCACCTGCTCGACGATTTCCACGAGCCCAGCTTCGTCTGGCAGGTGGTGGCCTTGCTGTGCGCGCTTGGCCTGGCCTGGAGCATTGCTCGCTGGTGGCGGGCGGCGCATCCGCCGGAAGCCGGCTGGCACCTGCGCCAGGTCGGCAGCCGGCTGGCCTTCCCGCTTTCCGGCATGTTGCTGACCGGCGCCGCAATGCTGATCCTCAAGCACTTCTTTCCGGTCACCCTGCTCAAGCTGGCGATGTCGCTGCTTGCTTCGATGGCGCTCGTGCGTGGCGTCGTCTTCGTCCTGCGCCAGGCCTTTCCCGGCGCCGGCTGGCTGGCCGCCTGGGAAAAGCTGATCGCGAGCCTGGTCTGGGGCTGGCTGGCGCTCTACATCACCGATCTCGCGCCTTACGTGGTCGATGCGCTGGAGCAGGTCGATTTCACCATCGGCAAGCAGCATCTCAACCTGTGGCTGATTTTCAGCGGCATCGTCACCGTCTTCCTGACCGTCGTCTTCGCCTTGTGGATCGCCGGCGTCATCGAAGGGCGCCTGATGCGCATGCAGTCGGTCGACGGCAACCTGCGCATCGTCGGCGTGCGCGTCGCCAAGGCGGTGCTCACCGTGGTCGCCGTGCTCATCAGTCTGTCCTTGGTCGGCATCGACATGACGGCGCTCTCGGTATTCACCGGGGCGCTCGGCGTCGGCCTCGGCTTCGGCCTGCAGAAGATCGCCAGCAACTACGTTTCCGGTTTCATCATCCTGCTCGACCGCTCGATCCGCATCGGCAACATCGTCCAGGTTGGTACCGACAGCGGCACGGTCACCCAGATCACGACCCGCTACACGGTGCTGCGCCATCCCGGCGGTACCGAATTCATCGTTCCCAACGAAACCCTGATCGGCAGCACGGTACAGAACCAGACCTACTCCGACAACAGCATGCGTTTGTTCACCACGGTTGGCGTCGCCTACGACAGCGATCTCGAACTGGCGATGCGCCTGATGGTCGAGTGCGCGCAGCGCCAGGAAAGGGTGCTCGCCGATCCGGCACCGAGCGTGCTGCTGACCCAGTTTGCCGACAGCAGCATCAATCTCGAGTTGGGCTTCTGGGTCGCCGACCCGGAGAACGGCAAGATGAACGTGGTGTCGGCGATCAACCTCGACATCTGGCGCTGTTTTCGCGAACACGGCGTGCAGATTCCCTTCCCGCAGCGCGAGGTCCGGCTGCTCGGCGGCGCACCGCAGGGGCTTTCCTGAAGTTCTTGGTTCATGCTTTTGGCGTGAAGCAATGTCGTTGACATTGCTGGTGGCGCGGCCTATTTTGCCTGGCTATGCAAGGAAGCAGGTGGAAAGGCGGGCGATCGATGAAGGCAGCAAATATTCTGGCCGGTATCCTGGCTGCCCTGGCGGCATCGGCCGACGCGGCGCAGCAGGAAGATACCGCGGGCGCCGCCCCGCCTCTGGTTGAAATCGCCGAAGCGCGTTGGGCTTCCGCGGTCGATCCCGGATCGCGGCAGCCGGCCGTCCTCCTCAACGACGCCCGGGCGCGCCGACCGCTGGTACTGTGGATGCGGATCCGGGCCAGCGAGGCGGCGCTCGCTCGCCTCGAACAGGCGGGGCGCCTGCCGATCCGCCACCGCTGGTTCCGCGACAGCTTTGCCGGCGTGCAGGCCGAGGGGCAGACCGAAATGACCGATTCGATCGCCCTCAGCGCCGGCAGTCGCGAACTGCTCGCCGCGCTGCGCCAGGAAGTCAGCGCGCGCGGTCATTTCGACTGGCGGACCTGGAGCGCCAAGGCGCGCCCCGGTCCCGGCCGCTGGAGCGTCGCCGTCGTCTATGCCGACCATACGCCGGTCCTGTGCGACGGCGGCAAGCCCTGTCGCTACTCGATCACGGTGAAATGACATGGAGCCGACCCCGCAAGCCAACCCGGTACTGCGCCGCGCCATCGCCGAAGCCGACCTGTTGCTCGCCTACGCCGCCGAGAACGGCATCGAACTCGACGACGGCGTACTGGCCACCATCGTCGGTGCCCGACAACTGCCGGATGTGGCTGCCGATGCGACGGCGGTGGCGGCGACGACGAAATTCTGGGAGGCCTACGGCAGTCTGGCCCGTGCCGTGCAGCCGGTCAGCTCGGACAGTATCGAGGCGACGATGAGCCGCCAGGGGCGGCGTGGTTTCGCTGGCCGGCTGCTCGACCGCCTGTTCGGCCCCAAGCTGACGACGCTGGCCGAGCGCAGCATCTACCGCTTCTCGCTCGCTTCCTTCGTCGTGCTCGTCCTGTTGCTGGTGGTGCAGATGTACTGGGTGATCGGCAACCGTCTCGAAGCCCAGGCGGCGCAACTGGTCGCCGACGCGGAGCGGGTCGGCGAACGGCTGGCGACGCTGAACAAGGCGCAGCTCGCCGATGACGATCGGGAACTGCTGAAGCTTGAGGCGGCCGGCGAGCAACTCAACCTCGATCTGGCGATCCGCGTCGCCGCCCTCGAACAGTGGAACGACATCTGGCGCGCGCTGGTGCCCGGTATTGCGCGCCGCAGTGCGGCGCTCGACGAGACCGCCGGCAGTCCCAGTCCCTTCTCGACGATGCGCAAGGCCCGGCTGGAGGCCAGTCTGGCCAAGGAGTGCGTCGAACTCTACCTGCTGCCGCTGCTCTACGGCCTGCTCGGCAGTTGCCTGCACGTGCTGCGCACGCTGGCGGCCGGCATCGAGCGCCGTACCCACGTCGCCGGCCGCCTCTATCAGGTGCGTATCTATACCGGTGGGCTGACCGGGCTGGTCATCGCCTGGTTCGGTGTCGGCGGCGACGCGACCAGTCCGCTCGCCTCGCTGACCCCGTTCGCGCTGGCTTTCCTTGCCGGCTACAGCGTTGAACTGCTGTTCGCCTTCATGGACCGTCTGGTGTCGGCATTCGTCGGGCGCAGCGAGGCCCTGCCGGGGTCTGGTGGCGGCGCTGCGAAGTAGATCGTGGTTCGCAGTTTTTTACAATGTAAATGGATTGTGTTGTTAGTACCAACGGCATATACTCCCCGTAGCACATTGATCTATCTGGACTTTTTATGCTGGCTGGGACGATGAACAAATTTCTCTTCCGGATCAGGACGCGCAACGGCGTCGTCGTCGACCATCTTTCCTTTTACGGGCGTGATGAGGACGAGGCGCGCCGCAAGGTGGCGCAGATCTACAACCACTGCGAGGTGCTCGAATGCACGCAGCGGCGGGTCAGCATGAACGGCCGGCTGGGGACGGTGAACTACGAAAGTCTGGCGCTGCCGCTCAGCTTGTCGTGATCGGCAGGCAGCCGCGTTCGGCCAGTTCGGCGAGCAGGCTGCGGTAGTCGTGGGCGCCGGTGCTCGAGGCGTTGTGACGGAAGACGTCCTGCTGTAGCGACGGGCTTTCGGCCACGGTCACGTTTTCCGAAATCGCGACATCGAGGACATCGTCGCCGTAGCGTTCGCACAGGCGCTGGCGCACGTCTTCGCTCATTCGCCGGCGGCGGTCGAAACGGGTCAGCAGGTAGAGCCGGTTGACGCGGCGCTTCATCACCGGTTCGAGCACCTGCAGCGTGCGCGTGATGTGCTCGGCGGCCTGCAGCGACAGGTAGTCGGTGGACACTGGGATGAGCAGCGTGTCGCAGGCGAAGATGGCATTGAGCGCCAGGACGCCGATGTAGGGGCAGCAGTCGATCAGGCAGTGACGGTCGGGATGGGCTGCATCCAGCACGTCGAGGCCGAGGCGCAGCTTGTTGAGGACGGCCGGTCCCTTGCCGAAGATCGAATCCACCTTGATCAGTTGCTGGTGGGCGGGAATCAGTTGGCCGATGTGTTCCCACGCCACTTCGAGCGACTGCAGCGGCTGCTGGTCCTGGAAAAAGGCGAACAGGCTCTTGTCGGAGGCGAGCGGGATGTTGCCGTGAATACTGGAAAGATGGCCTTGCGGATCGAGATCGATGAGCAGTGGGGCGTTTCCCGAACGATGCAGGGCGGCCCCGAGGTTGAGCGCGGTGGTCGTTTTACCGACGCCGCCTTTCTGGTTGAATATGGCGATTCGCATGGTGTGGCCATTCTATACAAGGCGCTATTTTTCACTTAACATTCAGCTTTCTGCAACTCTTTCCGGTTATTTTCGCCGGTCCGCGTTGCAATCGTTCCGGCGGCGATGGCCGCCGTTTTCGTTTTATGGGGTCTGCCTCATGTCGCATGTCATGAACACCTACGCCCGCCTGCCGGTGGCTTTCAGTCACGGCAAGGGCAGCCGGGTCACCGATACCGAGGGCCGCGAGTACCTGGACGCGCTCTCCGGGATCGCCGTCAACACCCTGGGCCACGCCCATCCCAAGCTGGTCGCGGCGATCGCCGAACAGGCCGGACGCCTGATCCACACTTCCAACCTCTACGGCGTCACCGGTCAGGACAAGCTGGCCGACCGGCTGTGCGCGCTGTCCGGCATGCAGGAAGTCTTCTTCTGCAATTCCGGTTGCGAAGCCAACGAGGCGGCGATCAAGCTGGCGCGTTTCTACGGCCACAAGAGGGGCATCGAGTTGCCGACCATCATCGTCATGGAAAAGTCCTTCCACGGGCGGACCATGGCGACCCTGTCGGCGACTGGCAACTACAAGGTGCAGGTTGGCTTCGAGCCGCTGGTCGCCGGCTTCGTCCGCGTTCCCTACGGCGATCTCGACGCCATCCGCGCGGTCGCCGAGCACAACCGCAACATCGTCGGCGTGATGCTGGAAGTGATCCAGGGCGAGGGCGGCATCCATCTGCGCGACGCGGCCTACTACCGCGGCGTGCGCGAAATCTGCGACGCCCACGAGTGGCTGATGATCTGCGACGAAGTGCAGTGCGGCATGGGCCGTACCGGCAAGTGGTTCGGCTACCAGCAGGTCGGCGTCCAGCCGGACGTCGCGACGCTGGCCAAGGGCCTCGGTTCCGGCGTGCCGATCGGCGCCTGCATGGCCGGCGGCCGCGCTGCCGGACTGTTCGGGCCGGGTAACCACGGCTCGACCTTCGGCGGCAACCCGCTCGCCTGTACGGCGGCGCTGACCACCCTCGACTGCATCGAGGAAGAAGGACTGCTGGCCAACGCCGAACGCATCGGCGCGCTGATCCGCCAGGGCTTTGCCGAAGGCCTGGCCGGCACTTCGGGCGTCGTCGATATCCGCGGCCACGGCCTGATGATCGGCGTCGAGCTCGACCGTCCGTGCGGCGCCCTGGTCGCCCAGGGGCTGGCCGCCGGCCTGCTGATCAACGTCACCGGCGACACCGTGATCCGCCTGCTGCCGCCGCTCAACTTCAGCGAGGCCGACGCCCGCGAACTGGTGGCCCGCATGCTGCCGCTGATCAAGGCCTTCCTGGCGGGGTGAGACGATGGCGATCAAGCATTTCCTGCAGTTCAAGGACTTCACCCGCGAAGAACACCAGTACGTCTTCGAGCGCACGCGCTGGATCAAGGACCAGTTCAAGTCCTACCAGAAATATTGGCCGCTGACCGACCGCACGCTGGTGATGATCTTCGAGAAGGCGAGCACGCGCACCCGCCTGTCGTTCGAGGCCGGCGTGCAGCAGCTCGGCGGCTCGGCGATCTACCTGAATACCCGCGATTCCCAGCTCGGGCGCGGCGAGCCGGTCGAGGACGCGGCGCAGGTGATCTCGCGCATGAGCGACCTGGTGATGATCCGCACCTTCGAGCAGGACATCATCGAACGCTTCGCCGCCAACTCGCGGGTGCCGGTGATCAACGGCCTGACCAACGAGTATCACCCCTGCCAGATCCTCGCCGACATCTTCACCTACATCGAGCACCGCGGCTGCATCGGCGGCAAGACGGTGGCCTGGGTCGGCGACGCCAACAACATGTGCAACACCTGGCTGCAGGCCGCCGAAGTGCTCGACTTCAAGGTCCATGTGTCGACGCCGCCCGGCTATGAATTGAATCCGGCGCTGATCGCCGGGGTCGACCCGTCGCGCTACGCGGTCTTCGCCGACCCGATGGACGCCTGCCGCGGCGCCGACCTGGTCACCACCGACGTGTGGACGTCGATGGGCTACGAGGCCGAGAACGAGGCGCGCATGAAGGCCTTCGCCGACTGGTGCGTGGACGCCGAGATGATGGGTGTCGCCGATCCGAAGGCGCTGTTCATGCACTGCCTGCCGGCGCATCGCGGCGAGGAAGTGACGGCGGACGTCATCGACGGTCCGCAGTCGGTGGTCTGGGACGAGGCGGAAAACCGCCTGCACGTCCAGAAAGCCCTGATGGAATACCTGCTGCTCGGCCGTCTCAAGGTCTGATCGGCGCATTGTCAAAACGAAACTGGAAAAGCAAATGAGCGACGTCAAGAAAGTGGTTCTCGCCTATTCGGGCGGTCTGGATACCTCGGTCATCCTCAAGTGGCTGCAGGACACCTATCAATGCGAAGTGGTGACCTTCACCGCCGACCTCGGCCAGGGCGAAGAGCTCGAGCCGGCGCGTGCCAAGGCGCTGAAGTTCGGCATCAAGCCGGAAAACATCTTCATCGACGACCTGCGCGAAGAGTTCGTGCGCGACTTCGTCTTCCCGATGTTCCGCTGCAACACCGTCTATGAAGGCGAATACCTGCTCGGCACCTCGATCGCCCGCCCGCTGATCGCCAAGCGCCTGATCGACATCACCAACCTGACCGGCGCCGACGCCATTTCGCACGGCGCCACCGGCAAGGGCAACGACCAGGTCCGCTTCGAGCTCGGCGCCTACGCGCTGAAGCCGGGCGTCAAGGTCATTGCGCCGTGGCGCGAATTGGACCTGCTGTCGCGCGAGAAGCTGCTCGCCTACGCCGAACAGCACGGCATCCCGGTCGAGATGAAGCACAAGCAGGGCGGTTCGCCGTACTCGATGGATGCCAACCTGCTGCACATTTCCTACGAAGGCCGTCACCTGGAAGACCCGGCGGCGGAAGCCGAGGAAAGCATGTGGCGGTGGACGGTATCGCCGGAAGCGGCGCCCGATGCGGCCGAATACCTCGACATTGAATACGAGAAGGGCGACATCGTCGCGCTCAACGGCGAGCGTCTGAGCCCGGCGCAGGTGCTGACCAAGCTCAACCAGCTCGGCGGCAAGCACGGCATCGGCCGTCTCGACCTGGTCGAGAACCGCTACGTCGGCATGAAGTCGCGCGGCTGCTATGAAACCCCGGGCGGCACGATCATGCTGCGCGCCCACCGCGCCATCGAGTCGGTCACCCTCGACCGCGAAGTCGCCCACCTCAAGGACGACCTGATGCCGCGCTACGCCAGCCTGGTATACAACGGCTACTGGTGGAGCCCGGAGCGCGTCGCGCTGCAGACCCTGATCGACCACACCCAGCAGAACGTGAATGGCTTCGTCTGCGTCAAGCTGTACAAGGGCAACGTGATCGTCGTCGGCCGCGATTCGAAGACCGATTCGCTGTTCGACTCGACCATCGCCACCTTCGAGGACGACGCTGGTGCCTACGACCAGAAGGATGCCGGCGGCTTCATCAAGTTGAACGCGCTGCGCATGCGCATCGCCGCCAACCTGAAGGCGCGCAAGGGCGGTTGATCGGTGGAAGGCACCTTATTCGGCTTCAACGAGGAGCAGATCGCCGACTTCTTCTCGACCTGGGGAGTCGGTGCCTTCATCCTCTACATGCTGTTCATCATCGGCGAGATCGCCTGGCGGTCGAAGGCCGGCAAGACGGGGACCTTCGTCCTCTTCTTCGTCCTCTCCTTCGGCATGCTCGGCTTCATCGCCAAGTCAGTGATTCAAAAAATCTGGGGTATCTGATGTCTCAATTCGACAATGTTTCGGTGGTCAAGGCCGCCAATGTTTATTTCGACGGCAAGTGCGTCAGCCACACCGTCATCCTCGCCGATGGCACGAAGAAGACGGTCGGCGTGATCCTGCCGGCCAGCCTGACCTTCAACACCGGCGCGCCGGAAATCATGGAAGGCGTCGGCGGTGCCTGCCGCGTCAAGCTGAAGGGCGAGAGCGAGTGGAAGACCTACGGCGCTGGCGAATCCTTCAACGTGCCGGGCAATTCCAGCTTCGAGATCGCCTGCGACGAGCCTTACCACTACGTCTGCCACTTCGGGTGAGCCATCATGCCGTCATTTGACTTCACCTCCGAAGCCGACATGGTGGCATTGAAGAATGCCGTCGATGTCGCATCGCGCCAGATCGAAAACCGCTACGACTTCAAGGGCACCTCGGCCAAGGTCGAGTTGAACGAGAAGGACAAAGTGATCACGCTGTGGGGCGATTCCGAGTTCCAGCTTGACCAGATCAAGGACCTGCTTTTCCCGGCCATGGAAAAGAAGGAAAAGGACAGCGTCAAGCGGCTCGACGTGCAGAAGATCCAGAGCGTTTCCGGCAACAAGTCGAAGCAGGAAATGAAAATCCGCGACGGCATCGACAGCGAACTCGCGAAGAAGATCGTCAAGCTGATCAAGGACGCCAAGCTCAAGGCGCAGGCCTCGATCCAGGGCGACGCGGTGCGCGTTTCCGGCAAGAAGATCGACGAGCTGCGTGAAGCGATCGCGCTGGTCCGCTCGAAGATCACCGACTTCCCGATCAAGGACGGCAACTACCGCGATTGATCGCCGGCAGCGGACCCGCCGGGCGGCCTTGGCCGCCCGCTTGCGTTTACCGGCGCAGGTTGGCGATCCAGGTGGTGTAAAGCTGGTCGGAGAGTGAGCGCATCGCCGGCAGGCGCGCGCCGATCTGGCCGTTCATCTCGTCCGGCGTCTGCACGCTCGGCTGATCGCCGACGGCCAGTGCCTCGTCGCCCCACTGGCTGGCCCAGGTGGCGATCATTTCCGGCGTCATCTCGACGTGGCACTGCATGCCCAGGTGCGGGCCGAGCACGTACATCTGGTTGGCGCAGTAGGCGTTGGCGAACCGCCGGCTGGCGCCGGGCGGAATGCTGAAAGTCTCGCCGTGCCACTGGAAAACGGTGTTCGCCCGGCCGGCGAAATCGCCCAGCCAGCGGCGGGCGATTTCATTGTCCTCGGCCAGCGCCTCGCCCCAGCCGATTTCCTTGACCGGGTTCTTCGTCACCTGGCCGCCGAGCGCCTTGCTGATCAACTGGCCGCCCAGGCAATGGCCGATCACCGGGATATCGCGGGCGACTGCGTCGCGGATCAGGGCGCAGATCGAATCGATCCACGGCAGCGGATCATTGACGCTCATCGGCCCGCCCATGAAACAGAGGCCAGCGAAATCCTCGGCGCTCCCGGGCACCGCCGCGCCTTCGTCGACGGCGATCAATTTCCACGGAATCCCTTGTCGCTCAAGGAATATGGCAAAATAGCCCGGACCTTCGGTGGGGGAGTGACGAAAGATGGCAACGGGTTTCATGGCTGTACTCGCAAAGCGTTTCCGGATGCCGCATTCTACGCTGGCATGCCTGGCCTGTCTGAGCTCCGTCGCTCTGGCGCAGGAGGTTGGCCTGGCCGGTGTCATGGGTAGCAAGGCGCTGCTCATGATCAACGGCGCGCCGCCGCGGGCGGTGCCGGTCGGCAGCACGGTCGACGGGATCAAGGTGATTTCGGTGCAGGGCGATCAGGCGGTGATCGAGATCGGCGGCCGCAAGCGCCCCTTGCGCGTCGGCCAGCACGCGGTCGGCCTGGCCTCCGACGGTGCCGGCGAGAAGATCGTGCTGACCGCCGACGGCCAGGGGCATTTCGTCACCATTGGGACGATCAACGGCGCTTCCGTGCGTTTCCTGGTCGACACCGGAGCGAGCATGATTTCCCTCGGCGCCAGCGATGCGCGGCGCATGGGGCTGGATTTCAACCGTGGCCAGAAGGGGTTTTCGCAAACCGCCAACGGCCAGACCATGATCAGCGTGGTCAAGCTGGACAGCGTGCGCGTCGGCGGCGTCACGCTGCACCAGGTTGACGCGGCGATCCACCAACATGACCTGCCGATCGCCCTGCTCGGGATGAGTTTTCTCAACCGGATGGAAATGCAGCGCGACGGCAGTACGATGACGCTGAAAAAGCGCTATTAGGAGAGAGACCATGCCACAACAGGCAAACGAGATCGCGCTGCTGCGCGAGGAACTGGAAATGCTGATGGGCGAACGCCAGGCGCTGTTGCGCGTGGTCGGCGCCAGCGCCGCGCTGATCGCTTCGCTCGATAGCAAGCGCTTGCCGGTGGCCGCCGTCGAGGCGGCCGACGTCGTCGCCACCAGCATCAATGGCCTGAGCGAGGAAACCCTGCAGGATGCGCTGTCGGCGGTGCACGCCGAAATCGAGGAGGACTCGGCCGGCGCATGAGCATCGACCTGGAAAGCCTGCGCCGCAGCTTGCTGACCAATCCGCCGGCAGGCGAGGTGGTGGTCGAGGACGGTGCGACGAACGCCAACCTGACGCCTGCCGCCGTGCTGTTCCCGATCATCCGGCGCGCCGCCGGTCATACCGTGCTGCTCACGCAGCGTACCGCCCATCTGCGCGACCACGCCGGCCAGGTCAGCTTTCCCGGCGGGCGGGTCGAGGCGGCCGACGATTCGCCGCTGGCTACCGCGTTGCGTGAAACCGAGGAAGAAATTGGCCTTTCCCGGCGCCATGTCGAAGTCCTCGGCTACCTGCCGGAGTACCGTACCGGCACCGGGTTTTGCGTCGTGCCGGTGGTCGCCGCGGTGACCCCGCCTTTCGACCTGACGCCCGATCCTTTCGAGGTGGCCGAGATTTTCGAGGTGCCGCTCACCTTCCTGCTCGACCAGTCCAACCACCAGCGGCATTCGGTCCATCTGCGCGGCGCGCTGCGCCATTTTTATGCCATGCCCTATGCCGGACATTTCATCTGGGGGGCAACCGCCGGCATGATCCGTTCGCTGAGCGAAAGGCTTGTGGTATCTTGACTCCGATACGAAGAAACATGGCAGTTGATTGCCGCCTTGCCCCATGAGCCTCCTTTCGCTGATCGCCGTTTTCCTGATCGAGCAGTTCAAACCGCTGGACTACCGGCGCATCGTCGCGACGCCACTCGAGGCCTGGGCCGATTTCATCGAATCGCGCTTCAATGCCGGCGCCCACCACCACGGGATCGGCGCCTGGCTGGTCGCGGTTGCCCTGCCGGTCGTGCTGCTGGCCGGGTTCTACTACGCTTGCTACGCGGTGAGTCCGGCGCTTGCCTGGCTGCTCAATGTTGGTGTGCTCTACCTGACCATGGGCTTTCGGCAGTTCAGTCACCATTACACCGAAATCCAGCTGGCCTTGCGTCTGGGCGATCTCGAGCGCGCCCGCCAACTGCTGGGCGAATGGCAGGATCGGCCGACGCAGGGGCTGAGCGCGCGCGAAGTGGCGCGGCTGTCGATCGAGGGCGCGTTGGCCGCCTCGCACCGCCACGTGTTTGCCGTCCTGCTCTGGTTCGTGTTGCTGCCGGGGCCGTGCGGCGCGCTGCTCTATCGTCTGGCGCTGGTCATGCGCGAGCGTTGGACAGTGCTCGGCGGCGCGGCGCATAATGAGTTCGTAACATTCGCCCGGCAGGCTTTCGCCTTGATCGACTGGTTGCCGTTGCGGACGACGGCGTCGGCCTTCGCCGTCGTCGGCGATTTCGAGGACGCCGTGCATTGCTGGCGGACGCAGCCGGCGCTGTGGCCGGACCGTGATCTCGGCATCGTGCTGGCGAGCGGAGCGGGAGCGCTCGGCGTGCAGCTGGGCGGCTCGGTGGTCGATGAAGGCGAGGTTTCCGACCGGGCCGAACTCGGCCTCGGCGAACCGGCCGACGTCGATTTCATGCAGAGCGCCGTCGGTCTGGTCTGGCGGGCGACGGTGTTGTGGGTGTTGTTGCTCTTTTTGTTGGGGCTGGCCAATCTGGCGGGCTGAAAATAATTTTTAAGAGGAGTTCTACATGAGCAGAGAAGTTGTTGTCCTGAGCGCAGTCCGTTCCCCGATTGGCGCCTTCGGCGGTTCCCTCGCCGATTTCGATACCAGCGAACTGGCCGGCATCGTGATGAAGGAAGCGATCGCCCGTTCCGGCGTCGATCCGCAGCAGATCAACTACGTCACCGTCGGCACGACGATGCCGACCGACTCCCGCTATGCCTACGCCTCGCGCGTCGCTTCGATCCAGGCCGGACTGCCGATGGAATCGGTCGCCATGCAGGTTTCCCGCCTGTGCGCTTCCGGCCTGCAGGGCATCGTCACCACCGCCCAGAACATCATGCTGAACGATGCCGACTACGGTATCGGTGGCGGTGTCGAAGTCATGTCCAAGGCTGCCTACCTGTTGCCGGCGCTGCGCTCCGGTGCGCGCATGGGTGACACCAAGGCGGTCGATTCGATGGTCGCCGTCCTCACCGACCCGTTCGGCGTTGGCCACATGGGCATTACCGCCGAAAACCTGGCGGAAAAGCATGGCATCACCCGTGAAGCGCAGGATGCCTTCGCCGTCGAATCGCAGCGTCGTGCCGCCGCCGCCATCGACGCCGGCTACTTCAAGTCGCAGATCGTTCCCATCGTCAAGCAGACGCGCAAGGGCGAAGTTGTCTTCGATACCGACGAGCATCCGAAGCGCGGCACGACGATGGAAAGCCTGGCCAAGATGAAGCCGGCGTTCAAGAAGGACGGTACGGTTACCGCCGGTAACGCTTCCGGCATCAATGACGGCGCCGCCTTCTTCGTGCTCGCCGCCGCCGACGTCGCCGCCAAGGCTGGCTACAAGGCGCGTGCCCGCATCGCCGGTTACGCCGTTGCCGGTGTGCCGAACGACGTGATGGGCGAAGGCCCGATCCCGGCGACCAAGCTGGCGCTGAAGAAGGCTGGCCTGACGCTCGACCAGATGGACGTCATCGAATCGAACGAAGCCTTTGCCGCGCAGGCCCTGTCGGTGTCCAAGGTGCTCGGCCTCGATCCGGTCAAGACCAACCCGAACGGCGGTGCCATCGCCCTCGGCCACCCGGTTGGTTGTTCCGGTGCCTTCATCGCTACCAAGGCGCTGTACGAACTGGAACGCATCGGCGGCAAGTACGCGCTGGTCACCATGTGTATCGGCGGCGGCCAGGGGATTGCGGTCATTCTCGAACGCGCCTGACGCAAATATGTTCCAGCCTTGAAAATCGCCGGCAGCCGCCGGCGATTTTTTTTGCACCAGCTTGAATTGGTGCAGCACCAGATTGGGGCGGTGGTTTGCGTAGGGTTTTGCCAACTCACTGATTCGATGCCATTTTGGGGCGTGGCATGGATTCTGCTGAAAGATCTTCGAGAGCATCCTCAGTGACGAGTCCAACATGAACTTCTATAACGAGATGTATGACGCCAACGGCGGCGTCCGGGAGCACTACAAGGGATACGAAAACTGGCTGCGCGAGACGCCGCCGGAGCGCATCGAGCGCAAGCGGGCCGAAGCCGACCTGGCCTTTCACCGCGTCGGCATCACTTTCGCCGTCTATGGCGAGGAAGCCGGCAAGGAACGTCTGATTCCCTTCGACATCATTCCGCGCATCATCCCCGCCCAGGAATGGAAGGCGCTGGAACGTGGGATGCGCCAGCGGGTGCGGGCGCTCAACATGTTCCTGTGGGATATCTACCACGACCAGGAGATCCTCAAGGCGGGCAAGATTCCGGCCGAGCAGGTGCTGAACAACGCTCAGTACCGCGCCGTGATGCAGGGCGTCGATGTGCCTGCCGGCATCTACGCGCACATCGCCGGCGTCGACGTGGTGCGCGCCGGGGCTGGCGAGTTCTACGTGCTCGAAGACAATCTGCGGGTTCCTTCCGGCGTCTCCTACATGCTGGAAGACCGCAAGATGATGATGCGGCTCTTCCCCGAACTCTTCGCCCGGCACAAGGTGGCGCCGGTCCAGCATTACCCGGACATGCTGCTGGAAAAACTGCGCGCCGTCGCGCCGCAGGGCATCGCCGACCCGACGGTGGTGGTGCTGACGCCGGGCGCCTACAACAGCGCCTATTTCGAACACAGCTTCCTGGCCCAGCAGATGGGTGTCGAGCTGGTCGAGGGGCGCGACCTCTTCGTCAAGAACGACACGGTGTACATGCGCACGACGCAGGGGCCGCAGCGCGTCGATGTGATCTACCGGCGGATCGACGACGACTTCATGGATCCACTGGCCTTCCGTGCCGATTCGGCGCTCGGCGTGCCCGGCATCCTGAAGGCCTACCAGGCCGGCAACGTCACCCTGTCGAACGCGATCGGCACCGGCGTCGCCGACGACAAGTCGATCTACCCCTACGTGCCGGAGATGATCCGCTTCTACCTCGGCGAGGAGCCGAGGTTGAACAACGTGCCGACCTACATGTGCCGCAAGAAGGACGATCTCGCCTACGTGCTCGACCACCTGGCCGAACTGGTGGTCAAGGAAGTGCATGGCGCCGGCGGCTACGGCATGCTGGTCGGCCCGGCCTCGACCAAGGAGCAGATCGAGAAGTTCCGCCAGCTACTGCTGGCCAAGCCGGACGGCTACATCGCCCAGCCGACGCTGGCGCTGTCCAACTGCCCGACCTTCGTCGAGGAAGGCATCGCGCCGCGCCACCTCGATTTGCGCCCCTTCGTGCTGTCCTCGGGCAAGTGCGTGAACATGGTGCCCGGCGGCCTGACCCGGGTCGCACTGACCAAGGGCTCGCTCGTCGTCAATTCGTCGCAAGGCGGCGGCACCAAGGATACCTGGGTTCTGGAGGATGAATCATGCTGAGCCGCACTGCCGATCACCTGTTCTGGATGTCGCGCTACATCGAGCGCGCCGAGAATCTCGCCCGCCTGCTCGACGTCACCTGGCAGATGTCGCTGGTGCCGCAATCCGAAGAAGCGGCCAACCAGAGCTGGGCCGGGATCATTGCCCTGAACAGCCTGGAAGAAACCTATGCCGCCAAGTATTCGACGGTCAATGGCGAAAACGTGCTGCGCTTCATGGTCAGCGATCCCGACAATTTCTCGTCGATCCATAGCTGCCTGCGCCTGGCACGCGAGAACGCCCACGCCGTACGCGGCACGCTGACCACCGAGATGTGGGAAACGATGAACTCGACCTGGCTGGAAGCCCGCGAAAAGAGCTTCGAGCAGATCGTTAACGCCGGCATCGGCGATTACTGCGAGTGGGTCAAGATGCGTTCCTCGCTGTCGCGTGGGACGACGCTGGGTACCTTGTTGCAGGACGAGGCTTTCCACTTCATCCGTCTCGGCACCTTGCTCGAGCGCGCCGACAACACGGCACGCATCCTCGACGTCAAGTATCACGTGCTGCGCCCGCACGGCGAGGAAGAGGAAGCGACCGATTTCTACCAGTGGGGCGCCTTGCTCCGCTCGGTGTCCGGTTTCGAGGTCTATCGCAAGGTCTACCGTGACGTCATCACGCCGGAGCGAGTCGCCGAACTGCTCATCCTCAACAGCGACATGCCGCGCTCGCTGCGTTTCTGCCTGAGCGGCGTGGTCAAGAACCTGGAACTGGTTGCCAACAGCCATTCCGGGGAGACGACGCGGCAGGCCGGGCAGCTCTACTCGCAGCTACGCTACGGCCGTATCGACGATCTGCTGGAAGGCGGCCTGCACGAGTGGCTGACCGACTTCATGGACCGCATCTACCTGATCGGCGACGGCATCAGCAAGGACTTCCTGGTGCCGATGGCCGAGGCCGCCTGAGTCTCAGCTAGCGCCCGCTGCCGCCTCGGCGGGCAGCGGGGCGAAGCCGGCGAGGGTGCTCGCCGCCTTGTGCGCCTGCTCGACCAGGCGGCGCAGGGCGCTGAAACCGCCGAGCAGTTGTTCCATGGCGTCGATCGCCAGGCCGCCGCTGGCGCCAGCTTCGAGCAAGCGGGCCTTGAGGGCGTGGTAGGCCAGTTCGAAATCGGCCAGGGCATTTTCGCCGAGTTGCGGTTTGCCTGACGGTTGCGGGTCGAGCTGTGCCAGCAGGTGCAGCGCCTGCGCGCTGAGCGCGCGCATTTCCTCGACCAAGGTGGCATCGATTTGCGGCGGCAGGGCATGGATGTCGGCAAGCTCGGCGCACAGTTCGTGGCAGGTATCGTAATAGCGATGGACGCGCAGCAGCGCCGCCAGATTGCGTGCCGTATCGGCCGGCATCGGGTGGCGATTGACCTCGGTGACGAAATCGACGATGGCGCGCGCCAGCGCCGGGAAGGGATCGAGTGCCGGCCAGTCGGGGGCGCCGTCGCCATCTGCCGGCGTGCTGCGCTGGCGCGCCAGTTCGAGGACGATGTTGCCCAGGCGCGAGACTTCGCGATGCAGCGCATCGACCGCCAGCGCCGGCACCGCGCCGACGTTGCGGTCGATGTAGCGGGGGCGGCCGATTTCTTCCTCGCGCGTCCGGAAGCGGGTTTCCAGGAAACGGCTGAGGCGGGCGGTGAGCGGCCACATCAGGATCACGCCGAGCAGGTTGAAGACGCTGTGGAAAAGTGCCAGCGTCACTGCCGGCTGGGTGCCCAGTTCGAGCAGCTCGCGCAGGCGAGCGATCAGCGATAGCAGTAGCGGCAGGGCGAGCAGGGCGACGACTGCCGTCAGCAGGTTGAACAGCACATGCGCCAGTGCCGCCCGGCGGGCGTTCGGGGTGGCGCCGATGGAGGCCAGCAGGGCGGTCGCCGTGGTGCCGATGTTGGCGCCGATGACCGCGCCGGCAGCTTCGCTCAGCGGCAGGACGCCGGCTTCGGCTAAAGTCAGGACGATGGCCAGGGTGGCGGCCGAGGCCTGCATCATCGCCGTCAGCACGGCGCCGGCGAGGACGAAGGCAAGGATCGACCAGAGGCCGTGCCCGGACAACTGGCTGAGGTCGATGGCGTTGCCGCCGGCGGCGAATGCCTGTTGCAGGAAGCCGATGCCGAGAAAGAGGACGCCGAAGCCGGCCAGTGCGTTGCCGATCGCGCCGCGCCGCGTTTCCTGGCCGGACAGGCGGAGCAGGACGCCGACGCCGATCAACGGCAGCGCCGCCGCTTCCAGCTTGAGCTTGAAGCCGATCACGGCGACCAGCCAGCCAGTGAAGGTGGTCCCCACGTTGGCGCCGAAGAAGATCCACAATGATTGGCCGAGCGGCAGCAGGCCGGCATTGACGAAGCCGATGGCGGCAACCGTGATGGCGCTCGACGACTGGACCAGCGCCGTCGCCACGATGCCGAACAGCAGGCCGCGCAGGCGGGTCGCCGTCCACCGGTGGAGCAGGCCGGAGAGCGAGGGGCCGACCGCCAGCTTGAGGCCGTCGGTCATCATCGTCATGCCGAGCAGGAAAAGGCCGACGCCGCCGAGCATCGCCGCCAGATTGATTCCTTCCATAACTGCCCCTACGGTTTCCTGGCAGCCAGATTGCGTTCTCCGGCCGCCTTCGTCAAGCGCCGGTCAGCGCTCGAGCATGGCCAGCGCCAACGCTTCCGCCACCTTGATCCCGTCCACGCCAGCCGACAGGATGCCGCCGGCGTAACCGGCACCTTCGCCGGCCGGGTAGAGGCCGCGCGTGTTGATGCTCTGGTAGTCGTCGCCGCGCTTGATGCGGATCGGCGACGAGGTGCGCGTTTCGACCCCGGTGAGCAGCGCATCGGCCATCGCGAAGCCCTTGATCTGCCGGTCGAAAGCGGGAATCGCCTCGCGCAGCGCGTCGATCACGAAAGCCGGCGCGCATTGCGCCAGATCGGTCAGGTGCACGCCCGGCTGGTACGACGGTTCGACGCTGCCCAGTGCGGTCGACGGGCGGCCGGCGAGGAAATCGCCGACCCGCTGCGCCGGCGCGTCGTAGCTGCTGCCGCCGGCGATGAAGGCCTGGCTTTCCCAGTGGCGCTGGAAGTCGATGCCGGCCAGCGGGTTCTGCCGGTAATCGCCGGGGAAATCCTCGGGTTCGACATTGACCACCAGCGCCGAGTTGGCGTTGCGTTCGGCGCGCGAATACTGGCTCATGCCGTTGGTGACGACGCGCCCCGGTTCCGATGTCGCGGCGACCACCTGGCCGCCCGGGCACATGCAGAAGCTGTAGGCGGCGCGGCCGTTGGCGCAGTGATGCACCAGCTTGTAGTCGGCGGCGCCGAGCAGTTCGTTGCCGGCGTTGGGGCCGAAACGGGCATGGTCGATCAAGGTCTGCGGATGCTCGATGCGGAAGCCGATGGCGAAGGGCTTGGCTTCGACATAGACGCCCTCGGCGTGCAGCATCTCGAAGGTGTCGCGGGCGCTGTGACCGATCGCCAGCACGACGTGGCGGCTGGCGATGCGTTCGCCGTCGGCCAGTTCGACGCCGGTGACCTGGCGGTTCTCGGTCAGCAGGCGCTCGACGCGGGCGCCGAAGCGGATCTCGCCGCCCAGTTCGCGGATCGTCGCACGCATGTTCTCGACCATCTTGACCAGGCGGAAGGTGCCGATGTGCGGCTTGCTCAGGTAGAGGATCTCTTCCGGCGCGCCGGCCTTGACGAACTCGGTCATCACCTTGCGGCCAAGGAACTTCGGGTCCTTGATCTGACTGTACAGCTTGCCGTCGGAAAATGTGCCGGCGCCGCCCTCGCCGAACTGGACGTTGGATTCCGGGTCGAGCTGGTGCTTGCGCCACAGGCCCCAGGTGTCCTTGGTGCGCTCGCGCACCGCCTTGCCGCGTTCGAGGATGATCGGCCGGAAACCCATCTGCGCCAGTACCAGCCCGGCCATCAGGCCGCAGGGGCCCATGCCGATGATCACCGGGCGCTCGCTCAGTCCCTCCGGGGCGTGGGCGACGAAGTGGTAATCCATGTCCGGCGCCGGCACGACGTGGCGGTCATCAGCCAGACGGGCGGCGACGGCGGCCTCGTCGCGCAGTTCGACATCGATCTGGTAGATGAGGACGATCGCCGACTTCTTGCGCGCGTCGTGGCTACGCTTGACGATGCGGAAATCGATCAACTCGTCGTCGCTGATCCCCAGGCGGGCGCACAGCGCCGGGCGCAGCGCTGCCGGCGGATGGTCGAGCGGCAGCTTGAGTTCGGTCAGGCGCAGCATGGTGTCAGCGCGTCTTGAACGGCTTGTGGCAGTCCTGGCAACTGGCGTGCACCGCGTCGTAGGCGGCCTGGATGCGCGCCTGATCCTTGCTTCGCGCGGCAGCCAGCAGTTCGTCGGTGGCCTTCAGGAAGCTGTCGCGCTCGCGTGCGAAGCGCTCCGGCTCCTGCCAGACCAGCGGCGTCGCCTTGGTCGGCGGGTAATTGGTGTCGGGGCCGAAATGCGCCCAGGGGCCGTCGCGCTTCTCGTGCAGCGCGCTCGCCAGGCGCAGGAACTTCTCTTCCTCGTAGCGCTTTTCCCGCAGCATCACGCCCATCGGCTCGAAGACCTTGATGATCTCCTTGAACGCGGTCTGCCGGGTCTTGACCGGCTGGCCGGGGCGGGTGTCCTCGGCTTCGCCGCAGGCGGCGAGGAGAAGGGCGGAAAGCAGGGCGACGGTAAGGGGCCGGGAAAGACGCATGGCGGTACGGGGATGGCTTTGACGAAGGCCGGATTATACCCGCCGCCGGGCGTGCCGCCGGCCTACCAGGCGCGGGCGCCCTGCAGGTAGTTGCGCAGCGGCGCCGTGCGCGGCGTTGCCGGCTCGGCGGCGGTAGCCGGGGTCGCTGGGGCTGCGCTCGGCACGCTGGCTGCCGGCAGCAGCAGGTCGCGCAACTGCAGAAGCTGGACCAGGAGTTCCTCGTCCTCGGCCGCTTCCTCGATTTCGGCCAGCCGCTGCCGGGCATAGCCGGCGTCGCGGGTCAGGCGTTCGAGGTCGACGGTCTGGCCCAGCGTGCGCTTGACCTGCAGCTTGAAGCGGGCGAGTCGCTGCGCGGTTTCCATCGTCTTGTCCATGCGCTGTTCTCCTGTTCTGGTCTGGCTGTCCCGTTGGGGTCGGGGTAACTGGAGATTAGCGAGAATCGTGCCGGTTGCGGCGCTGCAGCAAGGGGCCTGAAAAATCAGCGGCTTGCCGTCAAGACCATTGTCCAGCAATGGTTTTGACGAATCACGATGGTGCGATGGAGGGTAGGCGTTGGCTGTTTTTGGTGCGCTGCGGAAGAGGGCTCAGAGCATGCCGCGCTCGCGGATGAAGGCGATGATCGTCGCCAGTCCCTCGCCGGTCTTCAGGTTGCTGAAAACGAAGGGGCGCTCGCCGCGCTGTGCCTTAGCGTCGTGCGCCATGACCTCGAGCGAGGCGCCGACCAGCGGCGCGAGGTCGATCTTGTTGATCACCAGCAGGTCGGACTTGGTGATGCCGGGGCCGCCCTTGCGTGGAATCTTCTCGCCGGCGGCAACGTCGATGACGTAGATGGTGAGGTCGGAGAGCTCCGGCGAAAAGGTCGCCGCCAGGTTGTCGCCGCCGGATTCGACGAGGATCAGCTCGACGCCGGGAAAGGCACGCTGCAGGCGGTCGACCGCTTCGAGGTTGATCGAGGCGTCCTCGCGGATCGCGGTGTGCGGGCAGCCGCCGGTTTCGACGCCGATGATCCGTTCCGGCGCCAGCGCCGAGTGATTGACCAGGAACTTGGCGTCCTCGGCGGTGTAGATGTCGTTGGTGACGACGGCCATGTCGATCTGCTCGCGCAGGGCCTGGCACAGCGCCAGGGTCAGGGCGGTCTTGCCGGAACCGACGGTGCCGCCGATGCCGACTCTGAGGGCTTGTTTGCTCATGTTTTTCCTAAGATCTGAAGAGACGGGAATACTGGGTTTCGTGGCGCGCGCTGGCGATCGCGAAGGCCGGCGTGAAGTTCGACCAGGCGGCTTCCGGCAGCGTCAGCGCGGCCTCGGCGATCGCCGGCAGCCGGGCACCGAGATCGGCGAGCAGGCGCTGGCCGGCGGCCTGGCCGAGCGGCACCGCCTTCAACGCGGCCATCACCTGGTTTTCCGCCCAGGCCCACAGGTAGGCGGTCAGCGCTGCCGCCGGATCGAGCTTCCAGGCGGCGGCGATGCCGGCCCAGACGGTGGGGAAGGCGACTTCGGGCTGCGCTTCGACGACGCTGCCGACACCGGCCAGCGACTCGTCGCGCAGGTCGCGCAGCAGGCGGCGCAGCGAAAAGCCCATCTGCGCCGTTTCGGCGCGCAGCTCGGCGGTTTCTCGGCTGGCCAGGAAGTCGCCGTCGAGGCGACGTACTTCCGCCGCGTTGCCGGCGTCCCAGGCGGCGATCAGCGCCGCCACCAGGGGCGCCTCGTAGCGGCCGATGCCGTGCGCGAGCAGGTCGGAAATCCAGGCGCCGGCGCTGGCCTCGTTGCCGACGACGCCGGATTCGACCGCCCATTCGAGCCCCTGCGAATAGGTGTAGGCGCCGACCGGCAGGGCCGGGCTGGCGAGTTGCAGCAGGCGGGCGAGTTGCAGCGAGGGCAGGGCGGGCGTCATGGCGGCATTGTCTCCCGGCGGCGGCCGCCGGCCAATACGCAGTTGTGCGCAGGCGGCTGCGGGGCAGGCTGCGGAAAAGGGAATGCCCGCCGCGACAGCGCCCTGAACGGCGCGTCATCGGCCTGGGCGCGGTCAACGCGGCTGCCTTCCTTCATTGCCGAAAAAATCGAACCGGAGATTCTAAGTCATTGTTTGTTGAGATTTATGCGGCAAATTGCCGCATCGCATGGTGCGACAATTTGTCACTTCTCCTGCTTGGAACCTTTCTCCAGAATTCGCGTCGCGCCGCGTTGGCGCAGTTTGTTCGAGTGATCCGAGCGGCCCGCCAAGAGGCCAGTGGGTCTGGGTAACCGGAGGGGGTTTGCCGATGTCTTTGTTTTTCCCGCAGGGCCGGGGGGCGCCGGGCGGGCTGCGGTCCGCCGGTGGCGTGGGCTCCGCCATCCTGGTGCACGGAATCCTGTTTGCGCTGATCGCCTTCGGGGCGACGCAGGGCGAGCGCATCGTCGAGGCGGCGAAACCGATCGCCGTGCGCTTGCTCAATGAGGCGGCGCCGACGCCGCCGCAACCGCTGCCGCCGGCACCGCCCAAGGTGACGCGGCCTACCGTCAAACCGGTAGCACAACCGGTGCTGGCGGCCGCGCCGGCGCCTATCGCAACCAGCACTTTCGTCGTTGCCGAACAACCGGTCGCCACCCCGGCGCCGGTCCAGGCGCCGCCGGCACCGGCCGCGCCGGCTCTGGTCGAGGCCCGTTTCGACGCCGATTACCTGTCCAACCCGAAGCCGCCGTACCCGGCCGCGTCGCGCCGACTGGGCGAGACCGGCACCGTGCATCTGCGCGTCCATGTCAGCGCCAGCGGCGAGGCGATCAAGGTCCAGCTCAAGAAGAGCAGCGGCTTCGAGCGCCTCGACAACTCGGCGCTGGAAACCGTCGCCCGCTGGCGCTTCGTTCCCGCCCGCCGGGGCGACGAGGCGGTTGCCGCCTGGGTCGTCGTGCCAATCGTATTTGAGCTTTCTTAAAAAAGGAGTCCTCGATGGGGATCATGCATTTCTGGAACCAGGGCGACTGGGTGACCCACGGCATCGCCATCCTGCTGGCGATACTGTCGGTCCTCAGCTGGATGATCATCGGCAGCCGTTTCTTTGCCCAGTTGCGCGTCAACCGCGGCATCGAGCGTGCCTTCGACGCCTTCTGGGACGCGCCCAACCTGGCCAGCGGCGTCGCCGCCATCGGCGAACAGGACAAGAGCGGCATCTTCGCCGGCATGGCGCAGACCGCGGCGCAGGTGATGGAAGCGCACGAGCGGCGCCAGGGGCAGAGCATCGGCAGCGGCGTCTCGCACAGCGAAACGCTGACCCGGGCGCTGCGCAACTACATGGTGCACGCCCAGGCGCGCAACGAATCGGGGCTGACCCTGCTCGCCTCGGTCGGCTCCACCGCCCCCTTCATCGGCCTGTTCGGCACCGTCTGGGGCATCTACCACGCGCTGGTCGGCCTCTCCGGCGCCACCCAGGTGGTGCTCGACAAGGTCGCCGGGCCGGTCGGCGAAGCCCTGATCATGACCGCCGCCGGCCTCTTCGTGGCGATCCCGGCGGTGCTCGCCTACAACGCGCTGAGCCGCGCCAACCGGCTGGTCACCGCCTACCTCGACGGCTTCGCCCACGACCTGCACGCCTACCTGACCACCGGCACCCGCATCACGCTGGCGCGGGCGGCCTGAGGAGCGCGCGATGTCCTTCGGTTCCTTCAACGAGGGCGGCAACGCCCCGATGGCCGACATCAACACCACCCCGCTGGTCGACGTCATGCTCGTCCTGCTGGTCATCTTCATCATCACCGCGCCGCTCTTCCACCAGGCGATTCCGATTGACCTGCCGCGCGTCAGCTCGACCAAACTCGACGACAAGCCCGAGGTCATCCAGCTGGCGATCAACGCCGACGGCATCGCCTACTGGAACGGCGAGGCGGTGCACCGCAACGCGCTCGACGCCCGCTTCGCCGAAGCCAGCGCCCGCCAGCCCGAACTGCACCTGCGCGCCGACCGCGAAGCGCGCTACGAAGCCGTCGCCGACGTGATGGCCGCGGCGCAGCGCAGCGGCATCGTCAAGATCGCCTTCGTCACGCAGCCCAAGGGCGAGGCGAAGTGAATCGCTCATTCATTCCATAAGAAAACACCAGGGGGTAGTTCATGAAATCCAGGCAACGCCTGCTTGCCGTCGCCGTGGCGACCGCGTTCGTCCAACCAGCGTCCGCCGCCGACGACGGCGACCGCGTCCTGTCACCGGTCAAGGCCGAAGCGGCGCGTGAAGTCGAAGTCCAGTCGCGCACCGAACTCGGCCGCCTGACTGAATACACGCCGCTCGCCGGCAGCGTCGTCGAGCGCGAGGAGCTGGAGACGGTGCGCTTCGTGGACTCCTTCCACGAACTGCTGCCGCGCGTGCCCGGCGTCAGCATGAGCCGCAACATGCGCTTCACCGACGGCGGCAAGAACTACACCGAAAACCGCATCGACGGCATGCGTGCCCGCAACACCGGCACCTACGGTTTCGTCGACCAGGTGAACTCGGGCGATATCGAGCGCATCGAGTTCATCCGCGGGCCGGGCTCGGTATTGAGCGGCAGCAACGCGATCGGCGGCACGATCAACGTGATCACCCGCGATCCCCCGGCCAAACGGGAATTCCAGGTCAGCGGCGAAGCCTTCGAGGACGGCGGCTACCGTACCGGCCTCAGCGGCGGCGACCGGCTCAGCGACAGCCTCGGCTATTTCTTCAACATCAACCAGCTGGACCATGACGGTTGGCGTGACCACACCGATCAGAAGAAGACCTCGCTCAGCACCAAGTGGGTCTGGCGTCCGGACAGCAGCTCCAAGCTGGCGCTGCGCTACGAATACATCGACGACGACTACCAGAGCGCCGGTTCCCTTGATGAAGCGCAGTTCCGTGCCAACTGGCGGCAGGCCGAGCCGGATAGCTACCTGCGCACGGCGGTCAAGTATTCGACGCCGTCGCTGCACTACCGCAAGATGTTCGGCGACTTCGGCGAGCTGAACCTCTACGGCCAGCAGCGCCACACCGATCAGACGGCGCGCTCGTCGGGATTCTCCGGCGGCGGGGCGACGCTCGGCGACACCGAATCGTACGAGACCAATTTCCAGCTGATCTACAAGCACAATTTCAGCCTGGCCAAGACCTCGGTCACCGGCGGTTTCGATTATCTGGACACGGCCAGCGACAGCCGGAAATTCAAGGATCTCAGCCCGAACTCCTTTCATTTCTCGCGCGGCGCGCTGACCGGCTATTCGAAATCCTATGAAAAGAACAAGTCGCCCTTCCTGCAGCTCGAGTTCTCGCCGCTCGATCCGCTGCGCCTGACACTGGGCGTGCGGCGCGACGACATCAGTTACCGCATCGATGACAAGATCAACGACAACAAGGACGGCAGCGCCAGCTACCAGAAGACGGTGCGCAAGTTCGGCGCCGTCTATGAAATCTCGCCGCGCGCCCTGATCTGGGCGAACGTCGCCGAGGGCTTCATGGGTCCGGGCGTCAGCACCCTGCTCGGCAGCGGCACACCGACCCCGGCGACGCCTGCGGCGGCCTGGGCGTCCCGCTACATACCGGCCAACATGGACCTGAAGCCGGAAGAGTCGATGACCCACGAAATCGGTGTGCGTGGCAGCTTCGATTCCGGCCTCAAGTACGACACCGGCTATTACGAGACCGACTTCGAGAACCTGATCGTTTCCCAGGCCTGCATCCAGAACGTCGATTATTGCCGTACGCGTAACGTCAATGCCGCCAAGGCCAGCGCCCACGGCTTCGAGACGGCGCTTTCCTACGATATCAACAAGTATCTGGAAGTCGGCCTGTCGCACACCTACGCCCGTTATCGCTATGGCGACTACAAGACGGCGAGCGCCGACTACACCGGCACCCGGCGCTACTACACGCCGCGCAACCACTACAACCTGCGCGTTGTGGTCAAGCCGGCTGCCGGCTGGCGGGTCGAGCTGGAAGGCGATCGCATCGACAGCTATTACACCAACCAGGCCAATACCGACCGCTACAGCCGTCCCGACCTCTACAACCTGCGCGCCAGCTACAGCGCCAAGTCGTGGAGCGCCTGGCTGCATGTCTTCAACCTGATGGACAGCAAGTACGCGGAACGCGTCGGCTCCACCGACGCCGGCGTGCGCAACTCCTTCGACGCCGGCTACACGCCGCGTCTGATCCGGGTCGGGCTGTCCTACCAGTTCTGATGCAAAACCGTATTTCTCTAGGTGAATTCATGTCGGAAAAGAACGTTCGGGATGGCGCAGCGAATGTGCCACGGGCAATCGCCCTTGTTGTGTTGGGGGTGTCCTGTCAATGGGCATTGGCGCAGAGCGAGGACAAGCTCCTGGCGCCGGTCAGAACGACCGCCGACGCCGATCTGAGCGTTCAGGAAAAATCGGCAATCGAGACCTTCAGCCCGTATTCGCCGATGTCCGGGACGACGATCTCGCCCGAGGTCCTGGACACGGTGAAGTTCGTCGATCCCCGGCGCGAACTGCTCTGGCGCGTTCCCGGGATGACCATGATCCGCAACATCCGGATTCCCGACGGGAGCAAGAGCTACACCGACAAGCGGGTCGACGGGATGCGGGTGAATACCTACAGCACCGGCAATTTCAACGCGCTCGACGAGACCAGCCCGTCGGACGTCGAGCGGGTCGAAGTGATCACCGGCCCGGGCTCCGTGCTGAGCAGCAGCAACGCCTTCGGCGGAACGATCAACGTCATCACGCGCGATCCGCCGCGCGAACTGGAGCGCCGGATATCGCAGGAGATCGGCGCTTTCGACCTCTACCGGACCGACTATTCCCAGGGCGGGCCACTGAGCCGGGACCTCGGCTATTTCTTCAACCTGAATTACATGGATAACAAGGGCTGGCGGGAGAACGACAGCGCTTCGCAAAAGAAGGGTGCGCTGAGCGGCAAACTGGTCTATCGCCCGGACGAGTTCTCGAAACTGACCGCCCGTCTGGAATATCTGAACGATATCTCGCGCGATCCCGGGTCGATTTCCGAACAGCAGTTTCACGACGACTGGCGCGAGGCTCTGGCGACCCAGTACAAGAAAACGGATACCACTTACGTCACGCCGTCGTTTCAATACAAGCGGCGGATCGGCGACAACGGCGAGTTGAACGTTTCGGCGCTGAATCGCATGACGACCTCGAAAAGCCTCAGTGCCACCTCGGCAACGGCGATGAGCGTGGGCGAGGGCGATACGACGGAGAACAGCATCCAGTCGATGTATCGCCACGACTTCTCGTTTGCCTTGTCCACGCTGTATCTGGGCGTCGATACGACCTGGATGGATGCCAGATCCAAAAGTTTCAAGAACGCGACCTCCTATGCCCAGGCACTGGACGGCGATTTTGCCAAGGGCGCGCTGAACACCCATACCGTGGGCAAGGAAAAGCACACCTCGCCCTTCCTCCATTACGAGTTCTCGCCGCTCGACTCGCTCCGCCTGTCGATGGGAATCCGCAAGGACGACTTCGATCTCGAGACGGACAACAAGCTGGGCGACAAGGGCGATGGCCGCAAGAGCTTTTCCCGGCTGGTCCGCAAGCTCGGTGCCACCTACGAATTCGCTGGCGGGTATCTGCTCTGGGCGCGCGCCGCCGAAGGCTTTCTGGCGCCGAGCGTGAGCGACATGCTGGGCAGCGGCGGAACCCCGAATCAAACCACCTATGTGCCGATGAACATGAGCCTCAAGCCGATCGAGTCGATGACCTACGAGCTGGGCTTGCGCGGCCAGTTGCTGGCGAAGCGCCTGCGCTTCGATACGGCGTATTTCGACACCGACATCAAGAACATGATTGTCCGCGAAGACTGCGCGCCGACCGAGCCGTGCTACCAAAGGAACGTCAACGCCGGCAAGGCCCGCCTGCACGGCCTGGAAACCTCCATCGTGTTCGACGTCACGCGCTGGCTGGATACCGGGCTATCTCATACCTGGAGCATCGTCGAGTACAAGGATTACAAGACACCGACCTACGACTACTCCGGGAATACCTGGAAAGGCGCGCCGGCGCACCACTTGAACCTGCGCGTCGGGGTCAAGCCCATCGAAGGTTTGCGCGCGGAGCTGGAGTACGACCATATCGCCTCCTACTACCGCAACAACGAGAACGTCGGTGGCACCTACAAGCGACCGGACCTGTTCCACCTGCGCATCGCCTACAAGACCAAGACCTGGAGCGCGTGGTTCCACGTCCTCAACCTGTTCGACAAGAAATACGCCGAACGGGCCTGGATGACCGCCGCCGGCAAGGCGACTTACGACGAAGGCTACAAACCGCTGACCCTGCGCGCCGGCGTCAGCTACAACTTCTGACGGGAGCGAAACGTGCGCATGGTGAAAGAACTGGTTCTGTTGTCGATGCTGCTCTGTGCGGCAAGCGTGCCGGCGCAGGAGACCGGCGAGCGGCGCGGACCGCCGCCCGGCGTCAGTCGTGGCGATTACGCTGGGCCGCGGCCGCCGGCCGATGCGTCCGACGAAGAAAAACGGGCCTTCTGGCGGGCGCGGGCGGCCGAGCGGCGCCAGGCCGAGGCGGCACCGGTCGCTGCAGAAGTCGCTGCGCCGGTAGCCGAAAAGGCGCCGCCGGCGGCTGATGCTCGCCCGGGCAAGCCGGCAGCCAGCCAGGCACCAGCCGCTCGCGCCCAGGCGGACGATCCGCATGCCGGGCACACGATGCCGATGGCCGCGCCGCCGGCGCCGG
>JAFIHA010000061.1 GCA_017848965.1 Dechloromonas aromatica (nom. nud.)
ACGCTGATCGACCAGGCCAGCGCCGGCGACCCGGCACTGGAAGCCATGGCCGGCGGCGCCGGCAGCCGCGTCGGCACCGGCGGCATGATCACCAAGGTCATCGCCGCCAAGCGCGCCGCCCGCAGCGGCGCCGACACCGTAATCGCCAGCGGCCACGAGGCCAACCCGATCCTGCGCCTGACCGCCGGCGAAGCCCTCGGCACCCTGCTCGTCGCCCAGACACCACCGCTGGCCGCGCGCAAGCAATGGCTGGCCGACCACCTGCAACTGGCCGGCCGTCTCATCCTCGACGACGGCGCAGTCCAGGCACTCAAATCCGGAAAGAGTTTGTTGCCGGTCGGCATCGTTGCCATCGACGGCGAATTCGAGCGCGGCGCCGCCGTCGCCTGCATCGCCCCTGACGGCCACGAAGTCGCCCGCGGCCTGGCCAATTACGGCAGCGGCGAAGCCCGCCTGATCGCCCGCAAGTCCACCGCCGACATCGAAAGCATCCTCGGCTACCTGGACGAGCCGGAAATGATCCACCGCGACAATCTGATTCTCGGCGACTGACAAGACACTTTGCCGGGACCACATTCGCGACTGCACCCGCAAAAAAACATAAGCCTCGTTCGAGCCACCATCGAAAGAAGCGAGGCAGAGCAAAGCATCACCGCCGCGATTTAATCACTCAGTGCACAACGCAAAACGGCCACTCCGAAGAGTGACCGTTTTATCGAACCAAACCAGTTAGACTGGGTTAGAACTGATGACGAATACCGATATTGAGACCGGAGGTGTAATCGAGACCGGCACCGGTAAGCTTATTAGCGGCGATAACCGAGGCGACAGGGTTGAATGCACCACCCTGCACAGAGAAGATACCTTCAGCTTCGTTGTTCGTGCTGATCTTGGCGTAAACCGCGTACAGGTTGGTACGCTTCGACAGGCTGTGGGTATAACCGAGAGCCCACTTAGAAGCCTTGGCATCGGAAACACCAGCCACGTTCAGATCGGTCGAGTTACGCGAATAGGAAACCAGAACGTTACCGGCTGCACCAACCGGGACCGTAGCACCGAGCATCCACTGCTTGGTCTTGGTATCGAAGGCATTAGACTTCAGCTGACCATACAGACCGGCAAGCTTGACAACGCCGAAATCGTAGGAAGCACCCAGATCCCAAATCTTGTCCTTGTAGTCAACATCGACAACAGTGTTCGGGGTAGCATTATTGTTATCCCAGTTGGCACTGACGCCATCAATCGTGACTTGGTGGTAGTTCAAACCGACGAACAGCGGACCGTTCGAGTAGTTCGGATTGATCGCCCAAATCTTGGCGTTCGTGCTCTTAACACCGGTAGCGGTCGCTTCTTCGTCGCCGATACCATCAGCGGTATAGCCAGCGATGACATTGAAGCCGCTGAAGTTCGGGGAAACGTAGGCAATCAGATTGTCCAGACGAATCGTAGTCGGAGCGGCGGAAGCGCCCATGGCATAAACGCCACGACCGAAGGTCACATCACCAACGGTACCGGCGCCGAACGGATCAACCTTGGAAACCAGGCCGTATTGCGGGGTGTATTGACGACCAGCGGCAACGGTACCGTAGCTGTTGGACAGAGCCAGGAAGGACTGGCGAGCCGGGCCAGACAGGCCAGCGCCGGTGTCGGCGGTGATGCCGTATTCGAGAACGAAGGAAGCCTTCAGGCCGTTGCCCAGGTCTTCCGTACCACGGAAGCCGATGCGCGAGCCGGATTGCAGACCGCTGTCCAGAGCGTTACGGCTCTTCAGAGCGCCCGTGTCGGAGCTGGAAGAACGGTTGTAACCGACGTCAACAACACCGTAGATCTGAACGTTCGACTGCGCGAAAGCAGCGGTGGAAGCCAGGCCAGCGACGGCCAGAGCGATAATCTTCTTTTGCATCAGAAAATCTCCTTAGTGGTTAGTTTTTGGCCGCCCCCTTGCGGAACCGGCCAAGCTTTACCTCTCGGATCGAGAAGTTGAAGGGCATTGTGCAAGGGGGACTTGCAGGCGGCAAGGCTTAATCCGGAGAGTCACTACACATTGTGAAACTCTGTTGCATCGATGCAACATGACTCAGGAAAAAAGCCGGCCCAGTTCTTCGCCCGGCTCGTCGGCACGCATGAAGGCCTCGCCGACGAGGAAGGCGTGAACCGCGTTTTGGCGCATCAGACGGACATCTTCGGGCTTCAGGATGCCGCTTTCGGTGACCACGATGCGCTCCTGCGGGATGCGCCCGAGCAGGCCGAGGGTGGTGTCGAGACTGACCTCGAAGGTGCGCAGGTTGCGGTTGTTGATGCCGAGCAAGGGTGTCTGCAACTGCAGCGCGGCGTCGAGTTCCTCGCCGTTGTGCACTTCGACCAGCACGGCCATGCCGTAGTCCATGGCCTGGCGCTCCAATTCCTGCATTTCCGGCAGGCTCAGCGCGGCGGCGATGAGCAGGATGGCGTCGGCGCCCATGGCGCGGGCTTCGGCGACCTGGTAGGCGTCGACGATGAAGTCCTTGCGCAGCACCGGCAGGCTGCAGGCGGCGCGGGCGGCCTGCAGGTATTCGGGCGCCCCTTGGAAATACTGGCGGTCGGTCAGTACCGACAGGCAGGCGGCGCCGTGTTCGGCGTAGCTGCGGGCGATATCGGCCGGCCGGAAATCAGCGCGGATGACGCCCTTCGACGGGCTGGCCTTCTTGATTTCGGCAATCACGGCAGCTTGGCCGCAGGCGAGCTTGGCGCGGATGGCGCCGACGAAATCGCGCGGTGCGGCCTGCTGCGCGGCTTCGGCCTCAAGCGCAGCAAGCGGCTTGAGCGCCAGACCGGCGGCGATTTCCTCACGCTTGGTGGCGATGATCTTGTTCAGGATGTCGGACATGTTCAATAGTGGTAACGGCATTGGGCAAGCAGGATGCAATCCGCTTCGATGGCATAGACCAGACGGTGCTGTTCGTCGATGCGACGCGACCAGAAGCCGGCAAGGTTGTGGCGCAAGGGTTCGGGCTTGCCGATCCCTTCAAACGGGCTGCGTTGTATGTCTTTGATCAGACTGTTGATGCGCCGCAGGGTGATTTTGTCGGACTGTTGCCAGTAAAGGTAATCATCCCAGGCGCGATCGGAAAACTTAATCAGCATCGGGCCGCAATTCCCGGACCTCACCACCACCACTGCGTAACTGCCCCACAGCTTCGATCAAGCGCGCGGCATTGGCGGGACTGCGCAACAAATAGGCTGTTTCCTCCAGCGCATTGAAATCGTCGAGCGACATCATGACCACCGGCTTGCCCTGCTGACGGGTAATCAGCAAGGGCGCACGATCTTCATTGACGCGATCCATCACATCGGCGAAATGCTGGCGGGTGTAGCTGTAGGTCATGGCTTCCATGGCAAACTCCTTTGTACAAATAATCGTACAACAACTCGCTTGCGTCAAGCCTGCTGCGCCGGCAGATCGGCGATTTCCTCGGTATCCTCCAGCACTGTGGCAACGGGAAGCTTCAGCGATAGCGAGGCGAAGTCGATTTCGTCACCGTCGAAATATTCGTACAGTACCCAGTGCTGCTCGGCGTTGCGACGGAAGATTTCAAGGCGTTTAGCCGGCAGGTCAACGAGGACGTACTCCTGCAGGCTTTCCAGCTTGCGGTAGGCGGCGAACTTGTCGCCGCGATCGAAGGCGGCGGTTGTTTCGGAAAGCACTTCGACGACCAGTAGCGGGTGGCTGATGTAGTCCGGCGTGGCGCAGTCACGGGCATCGCAAGTAACGACGACGTCGGGGTAGAAGAAGCAGTCTGCTGCTTCGACGCGGGTTTTGACCGATTCGATGTACACCCGGCAGGGGCTGCCCCTGAGAGCATTGCGCAAGGCGTTGTACAAATTTCCGGTAGCAACGTTATGGGACAAGCGCACGCCAACCATCGCAAAGACTTCGCCAGCGATGTACTCGTTACGGTTTGGCTGTTCCGCCTCCCATGCCAGATAGCCAGCAGCGTCGAATTTCGCATTTTCCCGCACCAGGGCCATGACGAACTCCTGTGGTCTGCGCTTCCGTGATTATGCCGCCAAAGCCTGCGTGCATTCGACGAACTGCGCCAGCTTTGCCCGAGCGGCGCCGCTGGCGATGGCTTCGCGTGCTTTCGCAATGCCGTCGGCGATGCTGTCAGCAGCGTTGGCGACATAGAGCGCGGCGCCCGCATTCAGGCAAACGATCTCGCGGGCGGGGCCCGGCTGGTTGTCGAGGGCGGCAAGCATCATCGCCTTCGACTCGTCGGCGCTGCCGACGCGCAGATTGCGCAGCGACATCATCTGCAGACCGAAGTCTTCCGGATGCACTTCGTACTCGCGGACTTCGCCGTCCTTCAGTTCGCCGATCAGCGTCGTCGCGCCGAGCGAAATTTCGTCGAGGTTGTCCTTGCCGTGCACGACCAGCACGCGCTCGGCGCCGAGGCGTTGCATGACGCGCACCTGGATGCCGACCAGGTCGGGGTGGAAGACGCCCATCAGGGTGTTCGGGGCGGCAGCCGGGTTGGTCAACGGGCCGAGGATGTTGAAGATGGTACGCACGCCCATCTCGCGCCGCACCGGCGCGACGTGCTTCATCGCGCTGTGGTGGTTGGGCGCGAACATGAAACCGATGCCGCACTGCTCAATGCACTCGGCGACCTTTTCCGGCGCCAGGTTGATGTTGGCACCGAGCGCTTCGAGCACGTCGGCGCTACCCGAGCTTGACGACACGCTGCGCCCGCCGTGCTTGGCCACCTTGGCGCCGGCCGCGGCGGCGACGAAGATCGAGGTGGTGGAAATATTGAAGCTGTGGGCGGCGTCGCCGCCGGTGCCGACGATATCGACGAAGTGCTTGTCGTAGGGCACCTTGACCGGCGTCGCCAGCTCGCGCATGACGCTGGCGGCGGCGGCGATCTCGCCGATGGTTTCCTTCTTGACGCGCAGTCCGGTGACGATGGCGGCAATCATCACCGGCGAGACTTCGCCGCTCATGATCTGGCGCATCAGCGAGACCATTTCGTCGTGGAAGATTTCGCGATGCTCGATGACGCGCTGGAGGGCGGCTTGCGGGGTCATTGCTTGTGCTCCTCGAGGAAGTTGTTGAGCAGGTCGTGACCGCGTTCGGTCAGGATCGATTCCGGGTGGAACTGGACACCTTCGACGGCCAGCGTCTTGTGGCGCACGCCCATGATCTCGCCGTCCTCGGTCCATGCCGTGACGTCGAGACAATCGGGCAGGCTGGCGCGCTCGATGGCCAGCGAGTGGTAGCGGGTGCAGGTCAGCGGATTGGGCAGGTTGCGGAAGACGCCCTCGTTCTTGTGGTGCACCGGCGAGACCTTGCCGTGCATCAACGTTTTGGCATGCACGATGCGCCCGCCGAAGGCTTCGCCAATCGACTGGTGGCCGAGGCAGACGCCGAGCAGCGGGATCTTGCCGGCGAATTCCTTGATCGCCGCCAGCGACACCCCGGCCTGAGCCGGCGCGCAAGGGCCGGGCGAAATGACCAGATAGTCGGGCTTGAGACGGGCGATCTCGGCCAGCGTGATGGCGTCGTTGCGGAAGACTTTCACCTCCTGGCCGAGTTCGCCGAAGTACTGGACCAGGTTGTAGGTGAAGCTGTCGTAGTTGTCGATCATCAATAACATGGTGCGCCCCTCAATCCATCCGCGTGTTCAGGCCCTGTTCGGCCAGTTCGGCGGCGCGCAGCACGGCGCGCGCCTTGTTCCGGGTTTCTTCCCACTCGGACTGCGGATCGGAGTCGGCGACGATGCCGGCGCCGGCCTGGACGTGCAGCTTGCCGTCCTTGACCACGGCGGTGCGGATGGCGATGGCCAGGTCCATGTCGCCGTTGAAGCCGAGGTAACCGACCGAACCGGCGTAGATGCCGCGCTTGACCGGTTCCAGTTCGTCGATGATTTCCATCGCCCGCACCTTGGGCGCACCGGAGACGGTGCCGGCGGGGAAGGTTGCCTTGAGCACGTCGACCGCATCCAGCCCTTTTTCCAACCGGCCTTCGACGTTGGAGACGATGTGCATCACGTGCGAATAACGCTCGATGACCATGCGTTCGGTCAGCTTGACGCTGCCGATCTTGGCGACGCGGCCGCAGTCGTTGCGACCGAGGTCGAGCAACTGGGTGTGCTCGGCCAGCTCCTTGGCGTCCGACAACAGGTCTTCGGCCAGCGCCGCATCCTCTTCCGGCGAGGCGCCGCGCTTGCGCGTGCCGGCAATCGGGCGCACGGTGACGCGGTCGCCTTCCAGCCGCACCAGGATTTCCGGCGAGGCGCCAACGACGTGGTAGTCCTCGAAGTCGAAATAGAACATGTAGGGCGACGGGTTGAGGCTGCGCAGCGTCCGGTACAGCGCCAGCGGGCTGGCGTGGAAGGGCTTGGTCATGCGCTGCGACAGCACTACCTGCATGATGTCGCCGTCGGTGATGTAGTCCTTGGCCTTCTTCACCGCCTGCTTGAACGCCGCCTCGCCGAACACCGACACCGCCGGTTCCGAATGCGCCGGCTTTTCGGCGGGAATGGTCACCGGCTGGCGCAGCCTGGCGAGCAGTTCCTTGAGCCGGGCGCGCGCCTTCTGGTAAGCGCCGGGAAAGCCGGGTTCGGCATAGACGATCAGCGTCAGCTTGCCGGACAGGTTGTCGACGACGGCGATTTCCTCGGACAGCAGCAACTGGATGTCGGGCGTACCGATTTCATCCGGACGCTGGCTCTTGGTCAGCTTGGTCTCGATGTAGCGGATCGTGTCGTAGCCGAAGCAGCCGACCAGTCCGCCGAGGAAGCGCGGCAGGCCGGTCGCCTCGGGCGCCCGGAAGCGCTTCATGTAGCTGTCGATGAAATCGAGCGGGTTGGCGTCGTGCTCGCGCTCGGCGATGCGGTTGCCGGTCAGCACCAGCACCTCGTGGCCGGTGACGACGATGCGCGTCGGCGACGCCAGGCCGATGATGGAATAGCGGCCGAAGCGTTCGCCGCCCTGCACCGATTCGAGCAGGTAGGTGAACGGCCCGCCGTTGGGTCCATTGCACAGCTTCAGGTAGATCGACAGCGGCGTGTCGAGATCGGCAAACGTTTCCAGCGTGACGGGAATACGGTTGTAGCCTTGCGCGGCGAGCGCGTTGAATTCGGTTTCGGTCATGGGATACCTCGGGTACGACAACGATGACGGGGTGCTGCAACTGGGTGCGCCGACAGACTCGGCGCCAGACGGGCGAGAGATTATGGACGCCAGGGGCGCCAACGAAGCTCGATGATCCAGTTGTGGGAAGCAGTCATTTGTCGTGAGGTCTAGAGAAGGCCCGGCCGGAGGCAGCGGGTGGAACGCAGTCTAGCGCATGCGCTTTGCCGCTGTCCACCCGGTCTCGCCTCAGACTTTGGCCAGTTCGCTGCGCAGGGCGGCGATGATCGAGTCGTAGCGGTGCGCGTCGCTGTCCTTGCCGGCGCCGTAGATGGCCGAACCGGCAACAAAGGCATCAACGCCGGCGCGGGCGATTTCGGCGATGTTGCCGGTATTGACCCCGCCGTCGATCTCGAGGCGGATGCGCCGGCCGCTGTCGCGCTCATAGGCGTCGAGCTTGGCCCGCGCCTGGCGCGCCTTGGCCAGCGTGCCGGGGATGAACTTCTGGCCACCGAAGCCCGGATTAACGCTCATCAGCAGGACGACGTCCAGCTTGTCCATGACGTAGTCCATGTAATCGAGCGGCGTCGCCGGGTTGAAAACCAGGCCGGCCTGGCAGCCGGCATCGCGGATCAGCGACAGCGTGCGGTCGATGTGCTCTGAGGCTTCCGGGTGGAAGGTGATGATGTTGGCGCCGGCCTTGGCGAAATCAGGCACGATGCGATCGACCGGCTTGACCATCAGATGCACGTCGATCGGCGCGTCGGTACAGGGGCGGATCGCCTCGCAGACCAGTGGTCCGATGGTCAGGTTGGGAACATAATGGTTGTCCATCACGTCGAAGTGAATCCAGTCGGCGCCAGAGGCGATGACGTTGGCCACTTCCTCGCCCAGTTTGGCGAAATTGGCGGACAGAATGCTCGGTGCAATGACGAAATCCCTGGCTGACATGATGTTTCCCTGAAAACAAGAGACCAAATTATCCCATGAGCGCCCCCGACAAGTACCGCATCGAAATCATCCCTACCCCGCAGTTCATTCCCGAGCAGTCCGACCCCGACGACAACCGCTACGTCTTCGCCTACACGATCGCCATCCGCAACGTCGGCAGCGTGCCGGCGCAACTGGTGTCGCGTCACTGGATCATCACCGACGCCAACAATCAGGTGCAGGAAGTGCGCGGCCTCGGCGTCGTCGGCAAGCAACCATTGCTGCAACCAGGCGAGCGTTTCGAATACACCAGCGGCTCCTCGCTGACGACACCGATCGGCACGATGAAGGGCAGCTACCAGATGGTGGCCGAGGACGGCACGCATTTCGACGCCGAGATTCCCGAGTTCGTCCTGGCGATTCCGCGCGCGCTGCACTAAGGCGAAGCGGCCGCTGCCTTGTTCAAGCGCCCCAGGATGCTTGTCCAGGCTTGATCGCCGCAGCATTCGTGCGCCATTCCCGGCAGGACCAGCACTTCCGTGCCCGGCGGTAGCGCATGCAGCATTGCCACGGCGGGGACATTCTTGTCTTCGGCACCGAATATCGCCTGCCGCACAACGTCCGGGCGCCAATGTCGCGCACTGGCAACATTCAATGAGCCGGCGAGCGGCGAATAGCCGTGCAAGGCCGTCCAACGCTCATGGTCCAGCGGTGCGACGATGGACACGACCCGCCGGACTTGCGGCACACGCTCGCCAAGCAGCATGGCGAGGACACCGCCCCCCGAGTAGCCAACCAGACTGACACTATTGATCGCTGGTCGACGCGCCAGCCAGTCGGCAAGCGCGTCAGCCATTGCCTGAACCACGCGCTCTGAATAACGCTGGCTGGTCCACCATTGCGGCGAGCAGACGGCATCGCCAACGCCGACGAAATAACAGGGGCGCCCCAGATATAGCGCAGCGCGCTCGTCCTGAACAAGCAGCTCAAGCGCCATGGGTTTGCGCGGGGTCGGGTCGGCGGCAACCACCTCGCCCCCTGCAATCCAGGGACGCCCATCGCCTTCGATGTAAACATGAACGTGCCCCCCTTGCTCGATCAGCCTTGAGCGCTCAAGCAGCAAGAGGCGAAACCCTTGCGCCGAAACGACTTCCTGACGCAAGGAAGCGCTGTCACGCAAGCTTTCGAAGCGGGCCTGCGAACCGGCACAACCGGCCACCAGCCCACCGACCGAAAACACCAGCAGAAAAGATAAAAAAACTGGCGGGAGCAACCCCGCCAGCGTACTTTTCAAACGCGACATGCTCGCCGGATCAGAAGCTTTGGCGATACTTGAATTCCAGCGTGTAATCGCGGTAATCGCTGTTACCGACGACGCCATCGAGGTTGACGAAGAAGGAACGGTCACGATCGATCTCCTTGCTGACACCGACGGCAACGCGGCCATAGTCACGCTGGCCGTCCACGCCCTTGACGCGGAAGACGGTATTGGCCGGATCGGCGACGAATGCCGTACGGATCGAGCGGCTATCGTTGCTGAACTCGTGTTCCCAAGCCAGACTGCCATTGACCGACCAACCGTTGTTCAGCTTGCGCTCGGCAGCAAGGCCGATCTCGGAAACCAGGGAATCGATCGTGTTGTCCTTGTAGAGCAGCGCCGGCGCCCCTCCTTTTTCGCGATAGCCGTCAATCGCGACATTGGTGTAGTGCAACTGACCGAAAGGTCTCAGCGTGGTCGCTTCGTTCAGCGCGATCTCCTTGGCCAAACCGACCGAAAGATTCCACTGGTTGGCATGGGTGTCGCCGGAAAGGCGGGTTCCAGCAACAGTCCGCTGCGTATCGATGACAACGCGCCCGTAGCCCAGCATGCCCTCAACGAACCAGGAAGGCGAGAACTCGTAGGAACCGAAACCGGAAAGCATGTACATGCTGTTCTCCGAACCGGTGCCCGACATGCCGCTTACATCGGAATCGCCGTGTACGTAGCCGAACGACGCGCCGAGCAACAGCTTGCTGTTGATCCGTCGGTCGGCACCGACTGCCACACTGTAGGTATCCGAGCGATAGCCATTGATCCCGTCATCACTCGACTGGCGCGCCTCGCCGTAGCTGCCCCGGATGAAGAATCCGGTGTCATCCATATCGTCGGCACTGGCAGCACCACCGCTAAGCCCGGTTGCGCCCATCGGCGTCGGCGCCAGTGAGATGTGCTGTGCGGAAGGATTGTAATTGCCGCGAATTTTCGCCAAGCGGCTGAAGATCTGACGCCGATACTGGGCAGTTCCATGGATGATCGAACTACGCGCCGCCATGATGGAGTGCGGCAACATCTGACCGAGGCCGGCGCGCACTGCAGCGGCGCTGCCCGAAGGAAGCAGCGCCTGCAGACTGTTGTTGCTGGTTTGGCCCAGCGCCCGGCAAAGCCGGGCCGCCTGACCGGTTGCCACGCTGCAATCGATACCGACCACGGTCCCCTGCCCCTGCGAAATCGCCGCCACGATCTTGGCCAACTCCTGCGATAGCGAACCCAAGGCCGTCAAATCGTGATATACGCTGCGCAACTGGTCGATATCCATCACGGTGCCGCCAGTCGCCAGCGACAGTTTGGTGTAATCGGCTTCGGTAGTGGCGGCAATACTGCTGGAGGAATTAGGCACGATGGCGTAGCCCTGGACCTTGCTCACCACGCCGGTCACCGGGTCCTTGACGAAAGCAAAACCTGTCGCCGGATCGGCACCGACAATGGCGATCGCGGTGCGGCCCTGGCTGTCGGTGAAGCGCTGATTGACTACGCTGTGCAGGACGATGTGCTTCTGCGCCAGCATCTGCTGCATCGTTGCGGTATTGTTGGCCGTGTTCGTATCGTAGATCGTCTGCCCTTGCGGCAATCCGCTGGTAACCGGCGTACCGCCAGTATCGACATCGCGATCCTCGTCGGTAATCAGCAGAATCGATGCTCCGGCGTTGTTACGGAACTGATAGTTGCGCAACACGTAATCGATCATCCGGTAACCGTCTTCGGTACCGCCAGAAGTATCTAGCTGCGGCGTCACCAATTTGAACTCGGCAGCATCCCCCCACACGGCATCGACACCGCTGGACAGGTCAAGGTGCCGGTAAAGCGCGCTACTACTGGTTTCGCGCCCGGCTTCATTGGCCGAGGTCCCCTGATATGAACTCCCACCGAAGCCACCCAGACCATAACGGTTGACCGTCACACTCTGGGCATTGAGCACGTTGTCGAGGTTTTCGATGTACGAGCCGATGAACTGGTTGTGCTCTCCGGACATCGAGCCGCTTTCGTCAATCGCGACGACCATATCGATAGTGCTGGCGGCATGCGCTGCGCCGCCCAATGCCGAAACCACTGCTGCAAAAAGCAGATTACGCTTGAAACCCTTCATGAAAACTCCTTGATCAATGCAAAATGTCGCCACCAGCGGGCAACGGACCCGCCGGATTTTTGCATCGATTTACATCTCGAACAAGATAGACCAAAGACATAACCGGGAAATGTCGATCAAATACCCCGCCTCGCAGAATGACCGCCACAAGCTCACTTAAACGCAGCTACCGCCTGATCGCACCTTTCTATGACCTGGCCGTGGAGCAGGCGACGCGCGGCATGCGCCAGCACAGCCTGCACGGTCTGCCCTCGCGGCCGAGCACCATCCTGCTCGCGGGGGTCGGCACCGGCCTCGACCTGCCCCATCTGCCACCGCAGCACCGCTACGTCGGTATCGACCTGACCGGCGCCATGCTCAGGCGCAGTCTGCCGCGCGCCGGTCGGCTTGATTTCTGCCCGGTGCAGGGAGATGTGCACCATCTGCCGTTTGCCGATGCCAGTTTCGACGCCGTCGTTGCCCACCTGATCCTGGCCGTGGTGCCGCAACCGGCGCTGTGCCTGGCGGAAATTTCGCGGGTATTGAAGCCGGGCGGCGAAGCGCTGATCCTCGACAAGTTCCTGCGCCGCCAGCAGAAGGCGCCGTTGCGGCGCCTGCTCAATCCGCTAGCGCGGCGTATCGCCACCCGGTTTGACGTGGTTTTCGAGGACTTGCTCGACGCCAGCCCCGGCCTCGCCCTGCGCGACGACAGCCCCGCTTTCGCCGGCGGCTGGTTCCGCCGCATCCGCCTGATCCGCCGCTGACTCGTCGCCGAGGGCGTCGGCAATCCACGCCTGCAGCAGCGTCCAGGTGATGGCCAGGACCACCGGTCCGACGAAGATGCCGATCAGGCCGAAGCCGAGCATGCCGCCGATGACGCCGGCGAAGATCAGCAGCAAGGGCAGATCGGCGCCGCGCCGGATCAGCATCGGGCGCAGGAAGTTGTCGAGGCTGCCGACGATCACGCTCCACACCACCAAAAACACCGCCCAGCCGGTATCGCCCATCCAGAACAGCCAGCCGGCAGCCGGCAGCAGGACCAGCACCGGACCGACCTGGGCGATGCACAGCAGCAGCATCACCGCCGACAGCAAGGCGGCGAAGGGGACGCCGGCCAGCGCCAGGCCAAGCCCACCCAACACCGTCTGCACCAGCGCGGTGACGCCGACGCCCAAAGCCACGCCGCGGATCGCCTGACCGGCCAGGATCACCGAATTCTCGCCGCGCGCGCCGGCCAGGCGGCGGCCGAAACGGCGCACCAGGCGCGCCGCCGGTTCGCCGCCGGAATACATGATGGCAGCGATGGTGACGATCAGCAGGAACTGCACCAGCATGCCGCCGAGCCCGCCAACCTGAGCCAGCACCCACTTGCCGGTATCGGCGGCATAGGGCGTGACCTGGGCGATGATGCCATCGGTGCCGCCAGTCGCCAGTTGCGCCCACAGCCCGGCCAGCGTGGCACCGACCAGCGGCAGTTCGGCGATCCAGCGCGGCAGCGGCGGCAGGCCGTTGGCGATCAGATGATCGGCGAGCGCGGTCAGGGTGCCGGCGTTGCCGGCGATGGTATCGACCGCCAGCCACAGCGGCAGCACCAGCAGCAACAGCATGGCCAGCGTCATCAGTGCGATTGCCGGCGCCCGCCGGCCGCCCAGCCGCGCTTCGAGCGCCAGGAAAGCCGGCCAGGTGGCGACGACGATCATCGCCGCCCACACGCCGGCAGCCAGGAAAGGCCGCAGCACCCACAGCGACAGGCCACCGAGGCCGACGACAAAAAATATCGCCAGCGTGTTGCGGGTCAGGTCGCGGTGGATGTCGCGCATCGCTTATGAGCGGTAGTCGGCGTTGATCTTGACGTAGTCGTACGAGAAGTCGCAGGTGTAGACCTTGGCCGCCGCGTCGCCGCGACCGAGGGCGACACGCACGGTGATCTCGGCCTGCGCCCTCACCCGGGCGCCATCGGCTTCCTGGTAGGCGGCGGCACGACCGCCGTTCTCGGCGACCAGCACGTCGTCCAGCCAGACCTTGACGGCATCGACATCGAGGTCGGCGATGCCGGCGTAACCGACGGCGGCAAGGATGCGGCCGAGGTTGGGGTCGGAGGCGAAGAAGGCGGTCTTGACCAGCGGCGAGTGGCCGATCGCGTAGCCGACCTGGCGGCATTCCTCGATCGTTTTGCCGCCCTCGACGGCGACGGTGATGAACTTGGTCGCGCCTTCGCCGTCGCGGACGATGGCCTGCGCCAGCTCGACCGACACGGCAACGATCGCCGCCTTGACCTCGGCCCAGCCGGCGTCGCTTGCCGAGGCGAAGCTGGCGCCCGACTGGCCGGTGGCGATCATCACGTAGGAATCGTTGGTCGAGGTATCGCCATCGACGGTGATGCAGTTGAACGAAGCTTCGGCCGCCTCCTTGACCAGCTGGTCGAGCAGCGGCTGGGCGACGCCGGCGTCGGTGGCAAGGAAGCCGAGCATGGTCGCCATGTTCGGCCGGATCATGCCGGCGCCCTTGGAAATGCCGGAAATCGTGATTTTCCTGCCATTGACCTCGACCACGCGCGAAGCCGCCTTGGCCACGGTGTCGGTAGTCATGATGCCGTGCGCGGCGGCGTGCCAGTTGTCCGCCTTGAGGTCGGCGAAGACCGCCGGCAGGCCGGCCTTGATGCGTTCGACCGGCAGCGGTTCGAGAATGACGCCGGTAGAGAACGGCAGCACCTGTTCCGCCGCCACGCCGAGCAGTTCGCCGACCGCTTCGCAGGTCTGGCGGGCGGTCTGGCGGCCGGGCTCGCCGGTGCCGGCGTTGGCGATGCCGGTATTGATCACCAGGGCGCGGATTTCCTTGCCGCTCGCCAGATGCTGGCGGCACAGCTGGACCGGCGCCGCGCAGAAGCGGTTCTGGGTGAACACGCCGGCCACCGTGCAGCCGGCGTCGAGGGCTACCAGCGTCAGGTCGCGGCGGTTCTTCTTGCGGATTTCAGCTTCGGCGACGCCGAGGCGGACGCCGGCCACGGCGAACAGTTGGTCGGAGGACGGGGTGGCGTAATTGACGGGCATGGTAAGGACTCCAACAGCATCAAGGCACCGCGAAGGGTGCCTTGGATCGGGTTACTCGAATTTCAGGACAGCTTGCCGTGACAGTGCTTGTACTTCTTGCCGGAACCGCAGGGGCAGGGGTCGTTGCGCCCGACCTTCGGTCCGTTCTCGACCGGCTGGTTGGCGTCGCCGCCCTCGTCGGCGAGCGCCTCGTCGTAACCGGCATGCTGGTACTTGACGTTGCTGACGTCGGCGTGCGGCGCGGTTTCCTCGACGTCTTCCGGCGAGCGGATCTGCACCGTGAACACGACGCGGGTGACCTGGGTCCGCACCTGGTCGAGCAGCGTCTCGAACAGTTCGAAGGCTTCGCGCTTGTATTCCTGCTTCGGGTTCTTCTGTGCGTAGCCGCGCAGGTGGATGCCCTGGCGCAGGTGGTCGAGCGCCGCCAGATGCTCGCGCCAGTAAGAATCGAGGCTCTGCAGCATGACGTTGCGCTCGAACTGGCGGAAGGTCTCGGTACCGACCAGTTCGACCTTGGCCTGGTAGGCCTGGGCCGCGCCTTCAAGGATGCGGGCGAGGATTTCCTCGTCGCTCAGCGTCGGCTCGGCCTTGACCCAGTCGGCGACCGGCGGTGCGATCAGCAGATCGGCGGCAAGTTCCTTCTGCAGCCCGTCGAGGTCCCACTGCTCTTCGACCGATTCGGCCGGCACATGCTTGCGGAAGATGTCGGTGATGACGCCGTCGCGCATTGCGGCGATGGTCTCGGCGATATCCTCGGTTTCCAGCAACTCGTTGCGCTGCTGGTAGATGACCTTGCGCTGGTCGTTGGCGACGTCGTCGTATTCCAGCAACTGCTTGCGGATGTCGAAGTTGCGGGCTTCGACCTTGCGCTGCGCCGATTCCAGCGAACGGGTGACGAGCGGATGCTCGATCGCCTCGCCTTCCGGCATCTTCAGCTTGTCCATGATGCCGCGCAGGCGCTCGCCGGCGAAGATGCGCAGCAGCGGATCGTCGAGGCAAAGGTAGAAGCGTGACGAACCGGCGTCACCCTGGCGACCGGCACGGCCGCGCAACTGGTTGTCGATGCGGCGCGACTCATGGCGCTCGGAACCGATGATGTGCAGGCCGCCGGCGGCCAGCACCTGGTCGTGCACCTTCTGCCACTCGGCCTTCATCTCGGCGACCTTGGCGTCGCGGGCTTCCGGCGCCAGCGACTCGTCGCCGCGAACGGCGTCGAGCAGCTTCTCGACGTTGCCGCCGAGCACGATGTCGGTACCGCGACCGGCCATGTTGGTGGCGATCGTGATCATCCCCGGGCGACCGGCCTGGGCGACGATCTCGGCTTCCCGGGCGTGCTGCTTGGCGTTGAGCACCTGATGCGGCAGCTTTTCCTTGTCGAGCAACGACGACAGCAGCTCCGACGACTCGATCGAGGTGGTACCGACCAGCACCGGCTGACCGCGCTTGGCGCAGTCCTTGATGTCGGCGATGATCGCCGTGTGCTTCTCGTCGGCGGTCTTGTACACCAGGTCGTTCATGTCCTTGCGCACCATCGGCCGATGGGTCGGGATGACGACGGTTTCCAGGCCGTAGATCTGCTGGAACTCGTAGGCTTCGGTATCGGCGGTGCCGGTCATGCCGGCCAGCTTGCCGTACATGCGGAAGTAGTTCTGGAAGGTGATCGACGCCAGCGTCTGGTTTTCCGACTGGATGGCGACGCCTTCCTTGGCCTCGACCGCCTGGTGCAGGCCGTCCGACCAGCGGCGACCGACCATCAGGCGACCGGTGCATTCATCGACGATGATGATCTCGCCGTTCTGCACCACGTAGTGCTGGTCCTTGTGGAACAGCGTCAGCGCGCGCAGGGCGGCGTTCAGGTGGTGCATCAGCGTGATGTTGGCGGCGTCGTACAGGCTGCTGCCTTCGGCCAGCATGCCGGCGTCGGCCAGCAGTTGCTCGGCGTGCTCGTAACCGGCTTCGGAGAGATGGACCTGATGGCCCTTCTCGTCGACCCAGTAGTCGCCCTCGGCGTTTTCCTCGGCGGCGCGCGACAGTTGCGGCACGACGCTCTTCATCCGGACGTAGAGGTCGGTATGGTCGTCGGCCTGACCGGAGATGATCAGCGGCGTACGCGCCTCGTCGATCAGGATCGAGTCCACTTCGTCGACGATGGCGTAGCCCAGGCCGCGCTGCACGCGCTGCCCGGCGCTGTAGACCATGTTGTCGCGCAGGTAGTCGAAACCGAATTCGTTGTTGGTGCCGTAGGTGATGTCGGCGGCGTAGGCGGCCTGCTTGGCCTCGTGGTCCATCTGCGACAGGTTGATGCCGACGGTCAGCCCGAGGAAACGGTGCAGGCGCCCCATCCATTCGGCGTCGCGACTGGCCAGGTAGTCGTTGACCGTGATGACGTGCACGCCCTTGCCGGAAATCGCGTTGAGGTAGGCAGGCAGCGTGGCGACCAGGGTCTTGCCCTCGCCCGTGCGCATTTCGGCGATCTTGCCGTAGTGCAGCACCATGCCGCCGATCAACTGGACATCGAAGTGGCGCATGCCGAGCACCCGCTTGCCGGCCTCGCGGACGACGGCAAAGGCTTCCGGCAACAGATCGTCGAGCGCTTCGCCGGCGCCGTACCGCTGGCGGAACTCCGCCGTCTTTGCCTGCAACTGCGCATCGGACAAGGCCGCGATCTGCGGCTCGAGCGCATTGATGCGCTTGACGGTCTGCGAGTATTGCTTGATCAGCCGGTCATTGCGGCTGCCGAAAATCTTTTTGAGTAGGCCGGATATCATCGCACTGGAATGGATTCTTGCGCCGACAGGCGCAATGGAGCCGGGATTCTAGCATGCCCGCCGGGAGCGACGGGCAGCACAGCATCGTACCGGCAAGATCGGGGTCAGCGCCGCTTCAGGCTGGCAAAATGCTCGCCCCGCTTGAGGAAGCTGGCCGGGTTCTGGGGCACGCCCAGCATGCGCACCTCGAAGTGCAGATGTGGCCCGGAGGAACGCCCGGTACTGCCGACGGCACCGATATTCTCGCCGCGGCGGACGATCTGCGACTCGGTGACCTTGATTTCGGAAAGATGGGCGTAGCGGGACAGCAGGCCCTCGCCGTGGTCGATATCGACCATGTTGCCGAACTCAGGGTGAAAGGAAGCCGCGACGACCACACCATCGGCGGCGGCCAGCACTGGCGTACCGGTCGGCGCGGCGAAATCCAGGCCATCATGGCGCGAACGCAGGCCGCTGAAAGGATCGTTGCGGTAACCGAAACTGGAACCCATCAGCGCATTCCTGACCGGCAGCGTCGTCGGCATCAGCCTTTCCTCGACCCGCTTCTCAAGCAACTTGAACTCCATGAAGCTGAGGTCGTCGGCCTTGCGATCGACTTCCGCGGCCAGGCGCTCGATTTCCTGCTGCAGCTCACCGGCCGACAGGGGCGCCGGGATGAACGGCCCACCCTGCCCCGGCTTGGTTTCGGCGGCTACGGCCGGACTCTTTTTGATCCCGGCGAGATCGGAGACGCGATTACCCAGCGAATCCAGTTGCAGCAGGCGCCCCTGCAGTTCACCGAGGCGGGTGGCCATCATGTTCAGGTTATTGGTGATGTAATTGCGTGTTTCCCGATTTTCCTGCTGCTGGATCGAAACCAGGACCCGCTCGACGATCGGCAGCCGGAAATGCAGCGACATCATCGAGAACAGCACCGACGACGAGAGGACAAGAAGCAGGAAAACAGCCACCGCGGCAAACACGTGACGGGGCATAATGGTGATCGTGCGCGCCGATTTCAGATGGCGCGAAACCAAGATGATCTGCACGTAACCTCCTATGTACAAAGCGCCGCAAGACTACCTCGACGCCGATGCTGCCGCGGGCCGCATCATGGCCCATGCCCGACTGCTGATGAAGCTGTCCAGCCAATTCGACGCGGTCGCCCCCGCCGCCCTGCGCCATGCCGCGCATGTCGCCAACTACAAGTCGGGGAAGCTCGTTATCCACGCCGATAACGGCGCGGTCGCCGCCAAGATCCGCCAGATGCACCGGCGGCTGTGCGACGAGTTATCCAAGAAAGCGCCCGAGTGTAGCGACATCGAGGTAAAAGTTCAACCTCGACAAAATCTCGACCGATCAAGCACTTCCACGATCAAGCCGATTTCCGGCGCGGCGGCGGCGACACTCGCCAGGACGACGGCCGCCCTACCGCCGGGGCCGTTGCGCAGCGCGCTGGACAGCTTGCTGCAGCGCGCTGCTAGACAGGAATGATGGCCAGGCGCTCGACGAACATCAGCGCGAAGACGAGCAAAGCGAACAGGATGCCGTAACGCAGCAGGCGCCAGCTGAAGGCGAGATATTCGCGGCGCCCGGTGAAGGCGTAAAGGACGACGCCGACCCCGACGGCGATGACGAGAACGACTGCCAGCAGGCGCAGCAGCCACATCGCGGTGTCAGGCGGTCTGCGCCAGCCAGCGCGTGACGCCTTGCGGCACGCTCGCCGACTCGGGAAAACTGACCAGTTCCCAGGCTTCCTGCTGCTGCAGGAGGGCGCGCGCCAACTGGTTGTTCAGCGCGTGACCACCCTTGTGCGAAGCGTAGGCGGCGAGCAGCGGGTGGCCGAGCAGGTAGAGGTCGCCGACCGCGTCGAGGATCTTGTGCTTGACGAACTCGTCGCCATAACGCAGCCCGTCCTGGTTGAGGACGCGGAATTCGTCGAGGACGATCGCGTTCTCCAGTCCGCCCCCCAGCGCCAGACCGTTTTCGCGCAGGTATTCGACTTCCTGCATGAAACCGAAGGTGCGCGCCCGCGACACTTCGCGGACATAGGAGTGTTCGGCGAAATCGATTTCCGCCTGCTGCGCCGAACGATCGATCGCCGGATGGTGAAAGACGATGGAAAAGCTCAGGCGATAGCCGTCGTAGGGCTCGAAGCGCGCCCACTTGTCGCCGTCGCGGACTTCGATCGGCCGGGTGACGCGAATGAATTTCTTGGCGGCATTCTGTTCCTCGATCCCCGCCGACTGGATCAGGAACACGAAGGGCGCGGCAGAGCCATCGAGGATGGGCACTTCCGGCGCATCGAGGTCGATCCACGCATTGTCGATGCCGAGGCCGCAGAGCGCCGACATCAGGTGTTCGATGGTGCCGACCTTGACCCCGTCACGCTCCAGGCAGGAACACATGCGGGTGTCGCCGACCAAAACCGCCTGCGCGGGAATGTCGACCGGTTCGGGCAGATCAACGCGGCGAAAGACGATACCGGTATCCGGAGCCGCCGGGCGCAGGGTCAGATTGACCTTGACGCCACCGTGCAGACCGACGCCCGAGGCATGAATGACCGTCTTCAGCGTGCGTTGCTTTAGCATGTTGGCAAGTTGTTGAAAGCATTGGGGAAGGCGGCGCATTCTAACACAATGCGCCGCCGCCCTTTTCAGAGAGAGCTTTTGTTACAGGTCAGTCCGCCTGCTTGCGCAGGAATGCCGGAATGTCGTAACGATCAACCCCGCTGTTGGCCAGCGCCTCGACGGTAACGTTGCGCTTGCGCACGACGGCCGGCACATCGGCAATCTGGTTGTAGTCGATCGCCGCGCCGCTGGTGAAGGAAACAGCGTCGTGCGTGCCGGTGGCAACCGCTTCGACCATCGGCGTGTTGATCACTTCGAAGCTCTGACGCTTGGCCGCAACCTGGCCGAGGCCGGTGGCGACGACGGTGACGCGCAGGGCATCGCCCATCAGTTCGTCGTACACGGCGCCGAAGATGATGTGCGCGTCGTCGGCGGCGAAGGCCTTGACCGTGTTCATCACCTCGTTGACTTCCTTCATCTTCAGGTTGCCCTTGGCGGCGGTGATATTGACCAGCACGCCACGCGCACCGGACAGGTTCACGCCTTCAAGGAGCGGCGAGGCAACGGCCTGTTCGGCGGCAATGCGCGCCCGGTCCACGCCGGAGGCGGCAGCCGAGCCCATCATGGCGCGGCCCATTTCGCCCATCACCGTGCGCACGTCTTCGAAGTCGACGTTGACCAGGCCCGGGTAGGTAATGATTTCGGCGATGCCGCCGACCGCGTTCTTCAGCACGTCGTCGGCCGCCTTGAAGCAATCGTCGACATCGGCGTCGTCACCCATGACCTCCATCAACTTGTCGTTGAGGATGACGATCAGCGAATCGACGTGCTTGGAAAATTCGGAAATGCCGGCTTCGGCCGACTTCATCCGCTTGCCGCCTTCGAAGCTGAACGGCTTGGTCACCACGCCGACAGTCAGGATGCCCATTTCGCGGGCGATCTCGGCGACCACCGGGGCAGCGCCGGTGCCCGTGCCGCCACCCATGCCGGCGGTGATGAAGGCCATGTGGGCGCCGGTCAGCGCTTCACGGATCTCTTCGCGATGCGCATCCGCCGCCGCCTTGCCGGCTTCCGGCTTGGCGCCGGCACCGAGCCCGGTCTTGCCGAGCGACAGCTTGCTCGACGCGGCATTGCGCGCCAGCGCCTGGGCATCGGTATTGGCGGCGATGAATTCGACGCCGTTCACCCCCTCGCGGATCATGTGCTCGATGGCATTGCCGCCGGCACCGCCCACCCCGAACACCTTGATCACGGTGCCGAGCTCTTCTTCCTTCTCGATGATTTCAAACATGACGACCTCCTCTGAAAAGACTTTTCGACAAACAATCAGAAATTCTTGGAAAACCACTGCTTCATGCTGGAGAAGACATCCTTGATGCCCTGCTTCTCCTGAATCTTCAAACCGCGCTTGCGTTGCGCCTGGGCTTCCAGCAGCAGGCCGAAAGCCGTCGAGAAACGCGGGTTCTGGACGACGTCCGACAGGCTCGCCTCGTACTTGGGATTGCCCAGACGGACCGGCATGTGGAAGATTTCCTCGCCCAGTTCGACCATGCCCGGCATCACGCTGGCGCCGCCGGTCAGCACGATGCCGGACGACAGGACGTCCTCGAAGCCGGCGCGGCGCAGTTCGTGCTGGATCAGTTCGTAGAGTTCCTCGACGCGCGGCTGGATCACGTCGGCCAGCGCGCGGCGGCTCAGCTTGCGGCTCGGCCGGTCGTCCACGCCGGCAACGTCGAGGTTTTCGGAAATGTCGGCGAGTTGCGCCAGGGCGCAGCCGAACTTGCACTTGATGTCCTCGGCTTCGCGGGTCGGCGTGCGCAACGCCATGGCGATGTCGTTGGTGATCTGGTCGCCGGCGATCGGGATCACCGAGGTATGGCGGATGGCGCCCTGCGTCCACACGGCGATGTCGGTGGTGCCGCCGCCGATGTCGATCAGGCAGACGCCGAGATCCTTCTCGTCCTCGGACAGCACGGCGTAGCTGGAGGCCAGCGGTTGCAGCACCAGGTCATTGACTTCCAGACCGCAGCGGCGCACGCACTTGACGATGTTCTGCGCTGCCGAGACGGCGCCGGTGACGATATGCGTCTTCACTTCCAGGCGCATGCCGCTCATGCCGATCGGCTCGCGGATGCCGTCCTGGCCATCGATGACGAATTCCTGGGTGAGGATGTGCAGGATTTCCTGCTCGGCGGGAATCGGCATCGCCCGCGCCGTCTCGATCACGCGCTCGACGTCGGCCTGAGTCACTTCCTTGTCCTTGATCGCCACCATGCCGTTCGAGTTGAAGCTCTTGATATGGCTGCCGGCGATCCCGGTATAAACGTGGCTGACCTTGCAGTCGGCCATCAGTTCGACTTCCTGGATGACGCGGCTGATCGTGTGCACCGTCTCCTCGATATTGACCACGACCCCCTTCTTCAGCCCGCGCGAATCCTGCGAGCCCATGCCGATCACGCTCAGCCGTCCCTCGTTGTCGATATCGGCGACCAGCGCGACGATCTTCGACGTTCCGATATCCAGGCCAACCACCAGATCCTTGTTGTCCCTGCTCATAGTCTTACTTTCCCTTCCCATCGCCCGCGACCTTCATCGCGAAACCATTCGGATACCGCAAATCCACGACCGCCGGCAGTACCGGCAAATTCCCGACCATCGTCGGATAAACCTCGACAAACCGCTGCAGGCGCGAGCCCACCGTGAATTTCGGATGCTCGCGCCCGACTTCGATGCGCATCCCGTTGCCCAGGCTGACCTGCCAGGCCAGGCGCGGCGACAGGCTGACCTGCACCGGCGTCTCGCCGATCGCCGAAAAACTCTTGCCGAAGCTCACGAATCGCTGCAGGACTTCCTGGGCAGTTCCCGGCGGGCCGACCAGCAAGGGCAAGCGCGCCATCTCGCTTTCCGGCAGCAGGGCGGCGAAGACCTCGCCGTGGCTGTTGACCATTTCCGCGTAGCCCTCGCCCCAGCGCGCCACCGGTTGATGCTCCTCGACCCGCACTTCCAGTCCGGCCGGCCAGATGCGCCTTACGTACGCCTTGCGCACCCAGGGCAGTTGCTCGAGCGCGACGCGCACGGCTTCCAGATCGAGGCTGAAGAAGTTGCCGCGCAGCGCCGACGGCAGCACCTGCTCGATCTCGCCGCGGCGCACATGCGCCAGCGGCTCGACGAAAACGACCTGCTTGACCGGCAAGGACGGCACCCGCACCACCCAGACCGCGCCGGCCGCCAGCAAGGCGGCGGCGCCGACCAGCAGCAGCAGGTCGGCGATCGCGTTGAGGAGTTGCGGTTTGTGCCACATTCATTGTCTCAGTCGTTGGCCGCCAGTTCGAGGACGCGGCGCACCAGCGCGGCGTAGTCCATGCCCGCCGCCCGGGCGCCCATCGGCACCAGCGAGTGGTCGGTCATGCCCGGCGCGGTATTCACTTCCAGGAAATAGTGCTTGCCGTCTTCGTCCATCAGGAAATCGACCCGCCCCCAGCCGCGCCCGTCGAGCATGCGGAAAGCTTCCAGTGCCTCGGCGCGTATCTGCATTTCCTGCGCTTGCGGCAGGCCGCAAGGACACAGGTAGCGGGTGTCGTCACGCTTGTACTTGGCTTCGTAGTCGTACCAGTCAGTCGCTGGCTCGATCTTGATGATCGGCAGCACCTGGTCGCCGACGATGCCGACCGTGTATTCGCCGCCCATGACGCCCTTCTCGGCAATCACCAGCGGGTCGTGGCGGGCCGCCTCGGCATAGGCGGCCTTCAACTCGCCCGGCGCCTTGACCTTGGTCACGCCGATCGACGAACCCTCGCGCGCCGGTTTGACGAAGAGCGGCAGGCCCAGTTCCTCCTCGATTTCGGCGAAATCGGACGCCGCATTGAGCAGCGCGTATTCCGGAATCGGCAGACCGGCCGCCTGCCACATCAGCTTGGTGCGGAACTTGTCCATCGCCAGCGCCGAAGCGAGGACGCCGGAACCGGTGTAGGGAATGTGCATCACTTCGAGCGCGCCCTGGATCGTCCCGTCCTCGCCGTGCCGGCCGTGCAGCGCGATGAAGGCGCGGTCGTAGCCTTTCAGGGCGTCGAGCGGCTGCTCGGCGGGATCGAAGGCGTGGGCGTCGATGCCCTGACCCTGCAGCGCGGCCAGCACGCGCGAACCGCTGTTCAGGGAAACCTCACGCTCAGCGGAGGTTCCGCCGAAGAGCACTGCAACCTTGCCGAAGTCGCTCATTTGCCTTCCACCAGTTTGCCGGGTACCGCGCCGATCGAACCGGCACCCATGGTCAGAACCACGTCGCCATCTCGGGCGACATCCATGATCGTTTGCGGCATCGCCGCGATCTCCTCGACGAAGACCGGCTCGACCTTGCCGGCGACGCGCAGAGCGCGCGCCAGGGTACGGCCGTCGGCGGCGACGATGGGCGCCTCGCCAGCGGCGTAGATTTCGGCCAGGCACAGCGCGTCGACCGTCGACAACACCTTGACGAAATCCTCGAAGCAGTCGCGCGTGCGCGTGTAGCGGTGCGGCTGGAAGGCCAGCAGCAGGCGGCGACCGGGGAAAGCACCGCGGGCGGCGGCGAGCGTTGCCGCCATCTCGACCGGGTGATGCCCGTAGTCGTCGACCAGCGTGAAGCTGCCGCCGGCCGGCAGCGCAACTTCACCGTAGCGCTGGAAGCGCCGGCCGACGCCCTTGAATTCGGCGAGCGCCTTGATGATCGCCGCGTCGCCGACGCCGACTTCGGTGGCGACGGCAATCGCCGCCAGCGCATTGAGCACGTTGTGCATGCCCGGCGTGTTCAAGGTGATTTCCAGGCGCGACTCCGAACCGTTCACGCGAACGCAGGTGAAGCGCATCTGCGCGCCGTCGGCGACGATGCTCTCGGCTCGGATGTTGGCATCCGGCGACAGGCCGTAGCTGACAATCTGCTTGCTTACCTGCGGCATGATCGCCCGCACGTTGGCGTCGTCGGCGCAAAGCACGGCGACGCCGTAGAACGGCAGGCGGTTGAGGAAATCGACAAAGGCGCCCTTGAGCCGCTCGAAGTCGTGGCCGTAGGTTTCCATGTGGTCGGCGTCGATGTTGGTGACCACCGAAATCACCGGCGACAGGAAGAGGAAGGAGGCGTCGGATTCATCGGCCTCGGCCACCAGAAAATCGCCGCTGCCCAGCCGCGCGTTGGCGCCGGCGGCATTCAGGCGGCCGCCGATGACGAAGGTCGGATCGATGCCGCCTTCGGCCAGGATGCTGGTGACCAGGCTGGTCGTCGTCGTCTTGCCGTGGGTGCCGGCGATGGCGATGCCGCGCGTGAGGCGCATCAGCGCGGCCAGCATCTGCGCCCGCGGCACCACCGGGATGCGCTTGTCGCGGGCGGCGACGACTTCCGGGTTGTCTTCCTTGACCGCCGTGGACACCACCACCGCGTCGGCCCCAGCGATGTTTTCCGCGGCATGGCCGATGGTCACCCGCACGCCCTCGCCTTCCAGACGGCGCGTCGTCGCGCTGGCGGCAATGTCGGAACCGCTGACCGTATAGTCGAGGTGGGCGAGCACTTCGGCGATGCCGCTCATGCCCGAGCCGCCGACGCCGACGAAGTGGATGTGTTTGACCTTGTGTCTCATTTGGCTGCTTCGATACAAAGATTGACCACGTCCAGCGTGGCGTCCGGCTTGGCCAGGCTGCGGGCCTTCTCGGCCATTTCCAGCAACTGACTGCGCGAATAATTACGGATCAACGCCACCGCGTCCGGCGTCAGATCGCGCTGCGGCAACAGGAAGGCGCCGCCGACATTGACCAGGAAACGGGCATTGGCGGTCTGATGATCGTCCACCGCATGCGGGAAGGGCACCAGGATGCTGGCGACGCCGACCGCCGCCAGTTCGGCGATGGTCAGCGCGCCGGCCCGGCAGATCACCAGATCGGCCCACTCGTAGGCACCTGCCATGTCCTCGATGAAAGGTACGCAGTGCGCCTGCACGCCGACCGCCGCGTAGGCCGCCTTCAGGGCATCGATGTGCTTCTCGCCGGCCTGATGGACGATCTGCGGCTGCTGTTCGGCGGTAAGCCGCGACAGGCCTTGCGGCACTGTCTCGTTGAGCGCCTGGGCGCCCAGGCTACCGCCGATCACCAGCAGGCGCAGCGCCCCGTCGCGACCAGCGAAACGCTCGGCCGGCGGCTTCACGGCGGCGATTTCCGGACGCACCGGATTGCCCAGCCAGACGCCTTTCTTCAGCACCTCCGGGAAGCCGCTGGCGATGCGATCGGCAACGCCGGCCAGCACCCGGTTGGCCAGTCCGGCGACCGAATTCTGTTCGTGCAGTACCAGCGGCACGCCGCTCAGCGCCGCCATCATGCCGGCCGGGAAAGTGATGTAACCGCCCATGCCGAGCACCACGTTCGGCTTGACCTGGCGGATCGCCTTGAGGCCCTGCCAGAATCCGCGCAGCAGGTTCACCGGCAGCAGCAGCTTGCGCGCCAGCCCCTTGCCGCGCAACGCGGCAAAGTCGAGCCACAGCATCTCGAAGCCGTGCTGCGGCACCAGGCGCGCTTCCATGCCTTGCGGATTGCCCAGCCAGACGACGCGCCAGCCGGCATCGCGCATCTTGTGGGCGACAGCCAGGGCGGGAAAAATATGGCCGCCGGTACCGCCGGCCATGATCAGGATGGTTTTAGACATGGCACCCCCCTTCGCATTTGGCGCCTGCGGTTTGCCACAGCCTGTTTTGTCTCCGGCCGCGCTGCGCGCTTAACTTGCTGCGCAAGTTAGCCTGCGACGGAACAGGCAATTGATGGATTCGGGCTTTCGGTTTCATAACTTGCCTCCGCGCATCAATTGCCTGTTCTCCCAATCCACCCGCAGGAGAATGGCCAGCGCCACGCAGTTGGCGAGGATGCCCGAACCGCCGAAGCTCATCAGCGGCAGGGTCAGGCCCTTGGTCGGCAAGAGGCCGACGTTGACGCCCATGTTGATGAAGGACTGGACGCCCAGCCAGATGCCGATGCCCATCGCCACCAGCGCCGGGTAGAGGCGGTCGAGCTGCACGCACTGGCGGCCGATGGCAAAGGCGCGCTGGACCAGCACGGCGAACAAGGCGATCACGGTCAGAACGCCGACAAAGCCGAGTTCTTCGGCAATCACCGCGAGCAGGAAGTCGGTATGCGCTTCCGGCAGGTAGAACAGCTTCTCGACACTGGCGCCGAGACCGACGCCGAACAGTTCACCACGGCCGAAGGCAATCAGCGAGTGCGACAGCTGGTAGCCGCGGCCGAAGGCATCGGACCAGGGGTCCATGAAGCCGAAGATGCGGTCGCGCCGGTAGGGCGAGACGATGATCATGATCGCGAAGGCGATCAGCAGGCCGACGATCAGCAGCACGAACATGCGCGCCTTGAGACCACCGAGGAAGAGGATGCCCATGGCGATCGAGATGATGACGACGAAGGCGCCGAAATCCGGCTCCTTGAGCAGCAGGATGCCGACCAGCGCCATGGCGCCGAACATCGGCAGGAAAGCCTGCTTCAGGTCGTGCATGACGTTGATCTTGCGCATCGTGTAGTCGGCGGCGTAGAGGACGGCGAACAGCTTCATCAGTTCGGACGGCTGCAGGTTGGCGAAGCCGAGCGGCAGCCAGCGGCGGGCGCCATTGACGTCGCGACCGATACCGGGAATGAGGACGATCGCCAGCAGGACGACGCCGACCAGGAAAAGGACGGGCGCATACTTCTGCCAGGCGGTCAACGGCAACTGGAAAGCCACCGCGGCGGCAACCAGGCCGATGCACAGGAAGATCGCGTGGCGGATCAGGTAGTAGGCCGGCTGGTGGTTGGTGAAACGGCCGGCCTCGGCGGTGGCGATCGATGCCGAATAGACCATCACCAGGCCGCCGAGCAGGAGCAGCAGCGCCGACCAGAGCAGGGCATGGTCGATTTCCGCCAGTTGCTGGCGCGGCGAGTTGAGCGCGGAGAGCATCACGGCTGCAAGCCTCCGACGGCGTCGATGAAGGCCTGCGCCCGGTGTGCGTAGTTGCGGTACATGTCGAGGCTGGCGCAGGCCGGCGACAGCAGCACGCAGTCGCCCGGCTCGGCGCGGGCGGCCAGCCAGCGCACGGCGGCCTCCATGTCGCCGACGATGACGGTCGGTACGCCGCAGCCTTCGATGGCCATGCCGATCGCCGCCGCGTCGCGGCCGATCAGCGCCACCGCCCGACCGTGCGCGGCGAGCGCCGCCTTCAGCGGCGAAAAATCCTGGCCTTTGCCATCGCCGCCGAGGACGATGGCAAGCTTGCGCCCCATGCCTTCGATCGCTGCCAGCGTGGCGCCGACGTTGGTGCCCTTGGAATCGTCGACATAGAGCACGCCGCCAATCTCGGCCACCGTCTCGACGCGGTGCGGCAAGCCGCGGAATGCCGTCAACGGTGCGACCAGACGCTGCGGCGCGACGCCGACCGCCTCGGCCAGCGCCAGCGCCGCCATTGCGTTGGCGACGTTGTGCAGGCCGGAAAGCTGCAGGTCGGCAGCGGCGACCAGAACTTCCTTGCCGCGCACGATGGCGCCGTCGACATAGCCGTAATCGACCGCGCGCGGTGCCGGCGACAGGCCGAAAGTGACCATCTTGCGCCCGCAGCGGCCGTTGGCCATCGACCAGTCGTCGTCGCGGTTGAGGATCATCGTCCCCTTGCCCTGGAAGACACGCGACTTGGCGGCGGCGTAATTGGCCAGGCTGCCGTCGTAGCGGTCGAGGTGATCCTCGGAGATGTTCAACACGGTCGCCGCCGCCGCGTTCAAGTGATGCGTCGTTTCCAGCTGGAAGCTCGACAGCTCGACGACCCAGACCGCCGGCAGCTGGCCGGCGTCCTGCGCGTCCATCAGCGCGTCGAGCGCCGACGGCGAGATGTTGCCGCAGGCAATCGCCGGCACGCCGGCACCGTTGAGCAGGTGGGCGGTCAGCGCGGTGGTCGTGGTCTTGCCGTTGCTGCCGGTGATGGCGACGATCTGCGAGTCCGCCACCTGTTCGCGCACGCCGGCGGCGAACAGTTCGATTTCCGAAATCAGCGGCAGACCGCAGGCAGCGATGGCCGGCGTCGCCTTGGCGACACCCGGCGACAGGGCGACCACTTCGCAGCCGGCGAAGGTGGTGGCGGAAAAGGCCCCGGCGAGCAGTTCGGCACCCGGCGCGACGGTTTGCAGTGCGTCTACGTTGGGGGGATTGTCGCGCGAGTCGGCGACGCGCACAAACGCGCCCTGGCGATGCAGCCACTTGGCCATCGCCAGTCCGGACTCGCCGAGCCCGATCACCAGAACGCGTTTGCCCGTCAGTTCCATCAGCGCAGCTTCAAGGTCGCCAGCCCGATCAGGACCAGCATGATGGTGATGATCCAGAAGCGGACGACGACCTGCGTCTCCTTCCAGCCGGTTTGTTCGAAATGGTGGTGCAGCGGCGCCATGCGCAGGATGCGCCGGCCCTCGCCGTACTTCTTCTTGGTGTACTTGAACCACGACACCTGCAGCATCACCGACAGCGTTTCGACGACGAAGACGCCGCCCATGATGAAGAGGACGATTTCCTGGCGGACGATGACGGCAACGGTGCCGAGCGCGGCACCGAGGGCCAGCGCGCCGACGTCGCCCATGAAGACTTCGGCCGGGTAGGCGTTGAACCACAGGAAGCCGAGCCCGGCGCCGGCGATCGCGCCGAGCAGGATGCACAGTTCGCCGGCCCCCGGCACGTAGGGAATCAGCAGGTACTTGGCGTACACCGCGTTGCCGGTAACGTAGGCGAAGATGGCGAAGGCCGAAGCGACCATCACCGTCGGCATGATCGCCAGGCCGTCAAGGCCGTCGGTCAGGTTGACCGCGTTACTGGTGCCGACGATGACGAAATAAGTGAGGACGATGAAACCGACGATGCCGAGCGGATAAGCGACGCTCTTGAAGAAGGGCACGATCAGTTCGGTCTGCGCCGTCGACGTCGCCGAGAAGGCAAGAAAGAGCGCCGCGCCGGCGCCGAGCACCGACTGCCAGAAGAACTTCCAGCGGCTGGCCAGCCCGTTCGGGTCACGGTAGACGACTTTCTTCCAGTCGTCGTACCAACCGACGATGCCGAAACCGAGGGTGACGACGAGCACGGTCCACACGTATTTGTTGGACAGGTCGCCCCACAGCAGCGTCGTGACGCCGATCGCGATCAGGATCAGCACGCCGCCCATGGTTGGCGTTCCCGACTGGACCAGGTGCGTCTGCGGACCGTCGGTACGCACCGCCTGGCCGATCTTCTTGGCCGCCAGCCAGCGGATGACGCCGGGACCGGCGACGAAGGATATGACCAACGCGGTCATCATCGCCAGCACGGTACGTAGCGTGATGTAGCTGAAGACATTGAAAAAGCGAATGTCCTGCGCCAGCCATTGGGCAAGTTCCAGAAGCATCAGTGGTTCTCCCCGGTGGCGGCGATGGCGGCGAGCGCGTCGGCCACCCTTTCCATTTTCATGAAGCGCGAGCCCTTGACCAGCACCGTGGTATCCGGACCCAGTTCCTTGTCGACGGCGGCGACCAGCTTGTCGATATGGCAGAAGTGGCGAGCGCCCTCGCCGAAGTTGCGCACTGCCTGCTGGCTCGCCTCGCCCAGAGCGAACAGGCGGTCGACGCCCTGGCTCTTGGCGTAGCCACCGATCTCGTCGTGATACTGGCCGCTGGCCTCGCCGATTTCGCCCATGTCGCCAAGCACCAGCAGCTTGCGGCCGATGGTGGCGGCCAGCACGTCGATGCCGGCGCGTACCGAATCCGGATTGGCGTTATAGGTGTCGTCGAGGATTTCGGCGCCGTTGCGGCCGGCGCGCCGTTGCAGCCGGCCCTTGACACCGGCAAATCTGGACAGGCCCTCGGCCACCGCGGCCAGCGGCACGCCGGCAGCCAGGCAGGCGGCAGCCGCGGCCACCGCATTGCGCGCGTTGTGACGACCGGGAATCGCCAGCGTGAACTGGATCGCGCCTTCCGCCGCGGTCAGGGCGAGGGAAATTTCCAGGCCGTGCTGGTACACGTTGCCGTGCACGTCGGCCGGATGGTCAATGGCGAAACTGCGCACGCGGCGGCCGCCGGCCATCTCACGCCACAGCGCGGCGTAGCCGTCGTCGGCGTTGATCACGGCGATGCCGTCGGCGGGCAGACCGGCGAAGATGCTGCCTTTCTCACGCGCCACTTCGTCGAGGTCGCCCATGCCCTCGAGATGGGCGCGCTGGGCGTTGGTGACCAGCGCCACGCTGGGCGCGCCGATGCCGACCAGGTAGCCGATTTCGCCGGGCCGGTTCATGCCCATCTCGATCACCGCCGCGCGGTGCCCGGCATTGAGGCCGAGCAAGGTCAGCGGCAGGCCGATGTCGTTGTTGAAGTTGCCGCGCGTCGCCAGCACCGCGTCGCCGAAGGCGGCGGCGAGGATGGCGGCGATCATTTCCTTGGTCGTCGTCTTGCCGTTGGAACCGGTGACGGCGATCACCGGCAGCGTGAATTCGGCCCGCCAGGCCTGCGCCAGACGACCCAGCGCGAGCCGCGTGTCGGCGACGACGATGGCCGGCATCCCGGCCGGCAGGCGGCTCTCGTCAGCCACCAGCAGCGCTGCGGCGCCGCCGGCAACGGCGGCGTCGAGGAAATCGTGGGCATCGAAGCGCTCGCCGCGCAAGGCAACGAAAAGCTGGCCGGCGGCAACCGCCCGGGTATCGGTGGACACACCGCGCACGGCGACGTCGGCGCCGCACAGGCGACCGTCGACGGCTGCGGCGACACGGGACAAGGACCAGTTCAGCATGCTTCCTCCTGCGGGGCAGAGCGTCCGGCCAGCGCCGCACGGGCCTGGGCCAGATCGGAAAACGGCAGGCGTTGGCCGGCGATTTCCTGATAGTTTTCGTGTCCCTTGCCGGCCAGCAGCACGACGTCGGCGACATCGGCGACGCTCACGGCGCGACGGATCGCCGTCGCCCGGTCGGCTTCGATTTCCGGTCTTTCCATGCCGCCGACGATGTCGGCGATGATCGCCGCCGGCGCCTCGCGGCGCGGGTTGTCGCTGGTGACGATGACGCGATCGGCGCCAGCTTCGGCCACCGCGCCCATCTGCGGACGCTTGCCCGGATCGCGGTCGCCGCCGCAACCGAAGACGACGACCAGGCGGCCACCGCGCGCATCGGCCACCGGGCGCAACGCGGCCAGGGCGTTGTGCAGGGCATCCGGGGTGTGGGCGTAATCGACAACGACCAGCGGCTCGCCGCTGCCACCCAGACGCTCCATCCGCCCCGGTGGCGGCTGCAACTCGGAGAGACGGCGGCCGACCTCGGCCGGCATCACGCCAGCGTCGTGCAACACGGCGGCGACGGCCAGCAGGTTGGAGACGTTGTAGGCGCCGACCAGCGCCGTGTCGACCTGGGTCCGCCCATTCGGCAGGACGAGGTCGAAGCGCTGACCGCAAGGCGTGTCGACGCGGTTCTCGGCGCGCACCAGCGCCGGGAAATCACGCCGCGGCGGCTGCGCTGAATAGCCGATGACGCGCATCGCCGTCGTCTCGCGCATCAGGTGGATGCCGAATTCGTCGTCGAGGTTGATCACCGCGGTACGCAGGCGCGGCCAGAGGAAGAGCTTTTCCTTGGCGGCGGCGTAGGCGGCCATGTCGCCGTGGTAGTCGAGGTGATCGCGGGTCAGGTTGGTGAACACCGCGACATCGACGCGGGCGCCATTCATCCGCCCTTCCTCGATGCCGATCGAGCTGGCTTCGAGGGCACAGGCGGCCGCCTTGCGGGCACGGAAGTCGGCCAGGTAACGCATCAGCGTCGTCGCCTCGGGCGTCGTGAAGCCGGTTTCCTCCAGTTGCTCGTGAAAGCCGGCGCCGAGCGTGCCGATGATGGCGCAGGGGCGCGGATAGGCGTGGGCGATGCACTGGCTGATCGTCGTCTTGCCGTTGGTGCCGGTGATGGCGATCAGCGACAGCCCCTCGCTCGGATGACCGTACACGGCATGCGCCAGCGGACCGGCCAGTTCGCGCAGCGCGGCGACTTCCAGTTGCGGCACCGACCACGCTGCGTTCCACGCGAAGTCGCCACCTGCCTGCCAGAGGACAGCGGCGGCACCGCGCGCCAGGGCATCCGGGATGAAACGCCGACCGTCGGCGAGATCGCCAGGATAGGCCAGGAAAAGATCGCCAGGGCGCACCTGGCGGCTGTCGTCGGCAACGCCGGTCGGCGTCACGCCGAGGCTTTCCAGTTGATCGAGCAGGGCGCGCGGCGTCTTCACAGGCGTCCTTTTCCGTCATTGGTGGCAGCCACCTGCAATGGCGCATCCGGCGGCACGCCGAGCGTGCGCAGGGCACCGGCCATCACCTGCGCAAACGCCGGGCCGGCAATCTGGCCGCCGTAATACTGTTTGCCGCTCGGCTCGTCGATCATCACGGCGACGATCAGCCGGGGATCGGAGATCGGCCCGATACCGACGAAGGAGGCGATGTACTTGTTGGCGTACACGCCGCCTTCCAGTTTGTGCGCGGTGCCGGTCTTGCCACCAACCCGGTAGCCGGGCACCGCCGCCTTCGGCGCGGTGCCGCCGGGCTGCACCACCAGTTCGAGCATGGCCCGCATTTCACGCGCCGTCTGCGCCGAGAACACCGGCGTGCCACGCACCACCGGGGCATCGACGCGCAGCAGGGACACCGGCACCAGGTCGCCGTCGCGGGCGAATACCGAGTAGGCCCGCGCGAGCTGGATCAGGCTGAGCGAAATGCCGTGACCGTAGGACATCGTCGCCTGCTCGATCGGCCGCCAGTTCTTCCACGGCCGCACCCGACCGGCGGCCTCACCCGGGAAACCGAGCGCCGGCTGGCGGCCGAGGCCGAGGCTGTCGAACATTTCCCACATCGACTCGCGCGACAGGCTGAGGGCGATCTTGGTGGTGCCGACGTTCGACGACTTCTGGATCACCTGGGCGACGGTCAGTTCGCCGTTGGCATGGGTATCGCTGATCACCGAGCGGCCGACGGTGATCCGTCCCGGCCCGCAATCGATCAGCGAATCGTAGCGGTACTTGCCCTGTTCCAGACCAAGCGCGACGGTGAATGGCTTCAGCGTCGAGCCGGGCTCGAAGGTGTCGGTGACCGCGCGGTTGCGCAACTGCTCGCCAGACAGTTTGGCGCGGTTGTTCGGGTTATAGGTCGGCCAGTTGGCGAGCGCCAGCACTTCGCCGGTACGCGTATCGAGAACGATGATGCCGCCGCCCTTGGCTTCATGCTCGGCCACCGTCGCCTTGAGATGGCTGTAGGCGAGGTACTGGATCTTGGCATCAATGGCCAGCGCGATGTCGCTGCCATCGCGCGGCGGCCGGGTGGCGCCGACATCCTCGATGATGTTGCCGCGGCGGTCGCGGATCACCGTACGCGCTCCGGGATGTCCACGCAACGACTGCTGGAAGGCCAGCTCTACACCTTCCAGCCCCTTGTCGTCGACACCGGTGAAACCGACCAGATGCGCGGTCATCTCGCCCGACGGATAGTAGCGACGGTATTCCTTTTCCTGGTGCACGCCCGGCAGCTTGAGCGCCCGCACCTGCTCCGCCACCTGCGGCGGCACCTGGCGCTGCAGGAAGACGAAGGTTTTTTCCGAGGCCAGGCGGGCGTCGAGTTCGCGCGGCTTGAGTTCGACCAACGCGGCCAGTTGGCGCTTCTGTTCCGCGCTCATGCTCCGGGCGTCGGCCGGGATCGCCCAGATCGAGCGCATCGGCGTGGATACCGCGAGCATGTCGCCGTGGCGGTCGGTCACCTTGCCGCGCGAGGCGGAAATCTCGATATCGCGCAAATAGCGCGAATCGCCTTTTTCCTGGAGAAAGTCGTTGTTGATCACCTGCAGGTAAAAGGCGCGCAGCAGCAGCAGCAGGAAAGCCACCATCAGGAGCAGGCCGACCATGCGCGAACGCCAGCCCTGCAGCGCCAGTTGCAGCAGCGGACTCTCGGTATAGCGGTGACCGCGTTGCGGCCGACGACGGACGACCATCAGCGCCCCCCCGCCGGTGCCGCCGCCACCGGCGGCAATACCATGTGCAGACGCTCACGCGCCGTCTTCTCGATGCGCGGATGAGTCGCCCAGGTAGACATCTCGATCTGCAACTGACCGAACTCGATGTCGAGTTGGCGCACTTTTTCCTGTTCCGCTTCCAGCGCCTGGAACAGCTTGCGTCCGCGGTGCTGGGCGGTAACCACGGCGAGTGCGCAGACGACGACGATGAAGAGCAGGACGAGATTGACGCGGAACATCACAGCTTCTCCGCGACCCGCATCACCGCGCTACGCGCACGCGGATTGGCCGCGACTTCGGCAGCCGAGGGTTTGACCGCCTTGCCGACCAGACGCATCTTCGGCGGCGGCAGCTGGTCAGCGCGCAGCGGCAGCCCCTTGGGCAAGGCATCGGCAGTCGATTGGGCGCGCATGAAGTTCTTGACGATACGATCTTCCAGCGAGTGGAAGGCGATGACCACCAGCCGACCACCCGGTTTCAGCAGATCGAAGGCCTGCGGCAAGGCTACCTCCAGCTGGCGGAGCTCTTGATTGATATGAATCCGTAGAGCTTGAAAGCTGCGCGTCGCCGGGTCCTGCCCTGGCTCACGGGTGCGCACGGCCTCGCGTACGAGGGCAGCGAACTGGCCTGTCGTGACAATGGGCTGTTCGACCCGAGCAGACACAACCTTCTTTGCAACCTGGAAAGCAAACCGTTCTTCGCCATAATCCCTGATAACCTCCGTTATTTCTTTCAATTCGGCCCTAGCCAGCCACTCCGCCGCCGTTTCGCCACGCGTCGTATCCATCCGCATGTCGAGCGGCGCATCCTGGCGGAAGCTGAAGCCGCGCTCCCCATCGTCGATTTGCGGCGACGACACCCCTACATCAAACAACACCCCATCCACCGCCGCCACGCCGGCCTCCGCGGCCGCTTCGGCCAGTTCGCCGAAAGCGCGGTGCACCAGCCGGAAACGCGGGTCGGCAATCGCCGAGCCGGCCTGGATCGCCTGCGGGTCACGATCGAGCGCGACCAGGTGGCCGTTCCCCCCCAGCGCTTCAAGAATGCGGCGACTGTGGCCACCACGACCGAAGGTCGCGTCCACGTACACGCCGTCTTTCTTGATTGCCAGGGAATTCACCGCCTCTTCGAGCAGCACCGTGACATGGGCGCCGCCGGAACTCACAGGACAAGGTCCCCCAGTCCCGCCGGCAGATCGCCGGTCAGCGCCTCGGCCGCCAGATCGTTCTGTTGCTGCCAGCCGGCTTCGCTCCAGATTTCGAAATGACTGCCCATGCCAACCAGGTACACCGTCTTTTCCAGTTGCGCGTAGGTGCGCAACTCGGGTGCGACCAGCAGGCGCCCGGCGCTGTCGGGCTCCTCGGTCCGCGCATTGCCGACCATTACCCGCTTGATTGCGGCCGCCCGTGGATCAAGGCTGGAAGCCTTGAGGATCTGGTCGCGGATCGGCTGCCAGGCCGGTGCCGGATAAAGCAGCAGGCAACGATGCGGGTGCGCGGTCAGGACCAGCGACCCGGCGCCGGCCGCGAGCAGGGCGTCACGATGCCTTGCCGGAATGGCAAGCCGCCCTTTCGCATCCAGACTGAGCGCCGTAGCCCCCTCGAACATCCCCGTTTACCCACTTTTCAACACGTTTTCCCACTTTAGAGCATGCACTGATGGGCGTCAATAGAAAAACGGGGAATTTTTTCTTACGCAACAATGACTTACCGGGATTTTTGAAGACAAAATGCTGGGCAAAAAAAGACTTAAAAATCAATGCACGAAAAACGTTAGTTAAAGTTAAACATTAGGAGTTTGCCCGGCAAGCCCAAGCCATCACGATGACATTTCCTGTGCAGCAAAAGCGGCATGAAAAAACGGCACATCGCTCCCCATCAGGGAACCATGTGCCGCCTGTGGCGCCCGTCGCCGAGGGCGCGTAAATGCCTTTACTTCTGCTGGCTCAAACGCTGCTCGAGCACGTTGAGCGGCACCGCGCCGGGCACCCTTTCGCCGTCGGCGAAGATGATGGTCGGCGTGCCGGTGATATTTAGACGGCGACCGAACTCCAGGTTCCTCTTGATCGCCGTGGTATCGCAGTTATCCCGACCGCCCGGCGTCTTGCCGTCAATGATCCAGTCGTTCCAGACCTTGGCGCGGTCAGCCGAGCACCAGATCTGACGCGATTTCTTCAGCGAGTCCTCGGACAGGATGGGATAGAGGAAGGTATAGACGGTGACGTTTTCCAGCTTCTGCATGTCCTTGGCCAGACGCTTGCAATAGCCGCAATTGGGATCTTCGAAGGTCGCCAGCACCCGCTTGCCGTCGCCGCGCACCTGCTTGATCGCGCGATCGAGTGGCAGGTCGCTGAACTTGATCGCCGTCAGCTTGCGCAGACGCTCCTCGGTAATGTTGCGGTTGGTCTTCAGGTCAACCAGGTTGAGCGCATGCTGGGAACGGATCAGGTCGCCGCCGATCAGGATGGCCGTGACTTTCTCGTCGGTGTAGAAAAGATTGCCGTCGGCGTAAATTTCGTACAGCCCGAAATAACCGGCCTTGGTCACGCTTTCGACCTTGACCCCGAGCCGGGACTCGATGGCTTTCTGGATTTCGGCTTCATTCGCCGAACAGGCCGTCGAGATCAGCAAAAACAATACGGTGGACCAGGCCTTCAGCAACATCAAACTCTCCTAGAAGCCCCCAAGGGCGTAACGAACGAGGACACTCTTTGCGACCGGCAAACGGTTCGTAAAGTTCAGCCCCAGGTTGCGCAAGGGCCGCAACAGCGGCGATGGCGCGGCAAAAAGACGACGCAGCGCATCGGTGGTCGTCTGCATCAAGGTGATTTCCTCACGCCGCGCCCGCTGATAGCCCTGCAGGAAGCGCAGATCACCGATGTCTTCCCAGGCCTTGCTGGCCAGCAACCGATCGGCGAGCGCCTGCGCATCCTGGAAGCCCAGGTTGATACCGTGCCCCGACAGCGGATGGATGCCGTGACCGGCATCGCCAACCAGCGCCAGGCGCCGGGCGACTATTTCCGGTACCCGCATCAGGCGCAGCGGGAAAGCCTGCGCCGGGGTCAGCAGATCAAGCTTGCCGAGAACGCCGTGGCCGGCTTGTTCGACGCGCTCGCACAGAGCTTCGGGCGAGAGCCGGCACAACTCGTCGGCCAGCGCATCCGGCGCCGACCAGACGATCGACATGCGCTGCCCGGGCAAGGGCAGGTAAGCCAGCACCCCGTCATCGCCGAACCACTGCCAGGCGATGTTGCGGTGCGGCCGATCGGTCGCGAAGTTGGCAACGACGCCCTTCTCGCCGTAGTGCCGGTTGTGCGCCGGCAATCCGGCCGCTTCGCGAACCCAGGAATCGCGCCCGTCGGCGCCGACCAGCAGTGCCGCCGACAGGGTTTCGCCATCAGCCAGTCGCAACACCGCGACCTCATCGCGAAATTCCAGCGCCGCAGGTTTCTGCCCGATGAATAGCGCCAGGTTGGACTGACGCTTCAGGCCTTCCCACAACTCGCAAGCGACCAGCGACGATTCGAGAATGCACCCGAGATCGGCAACCCCCGTCTCATACGCGGAAAATTCAAGCGCCCCGCCGGCATCGCCAAACACCTTCATCGCCGCAATCGGCGCGATGCGCTGCCGATCGAGATGGCGCCAGGCGCCGATCGCATCGAGGAAGGCGACGTTGGCCGGACTGACCGCGTAGATGCGTGCATCCCAGCCATCTGGACGACGCGGCGGCTGCGCCTCGACCAGGGCGATGCGCAGCGCACTGTCGCGCAGGGCGAGCGCCAGACTGGCGCCGGCCAGACCGCCGCCGACAATGATCAGATCAAAATGCTGCATGCCTGCCCGGACAAAAAGTCTGGGTGTGAATCACACCGCTTCGCCACCGCCGGGCTTGCCTCCCTGGCGCGGCCGACGATTGTTCTTCGAACGCGGCCGATGCTTCTTCTGCGCCGCCGGGGCTGCAGCATTGCCAGGCTTGTTCTGGCGCGGTGCGTTATGACGCGGCTGCCCACCGCCACCGCCTGGTACCGGGCTGCCGGAAATCCGGTTGCCCGGCGCCAGCTGGATTTCCAGCTCGATGATTTCATCCCACTGTTCATCGCTGCGGTCACGCTCGGGAACCGACAACAGTTCGCGCAAGCGGCGCTTCAGGTCAAGCGGCTGGAACTCGGGCGGCTGCTCTTCGACGACGGTCTCGGGAAGCTCGGCATCGACGGCAGGCTCGGTTTCTTCTATCTGGGTATCGCTATTCGGATTGTTCATTGCAAAGTAAAAAAGCGGAGTCCGTCAAAGACGGCCCCCGCATGTGGTGAGAGCTCGGTTATTTTTTCTTGCCGCCTTTTTTCGGGGCAACGGCCGCCTTGAAAGCCGTACCGGCAGTGAACTTCGGCACGACGGTGGCCGGAATCTTCAGAGTCGCACCGGTTTTCGGATTCTTGCCGGTACGGGCCGCGCGCGGCGCCGACTTGAACGTACCAAATCCGACGAGCGTTACCGACTCGCCCTTGGCAACAGCCTGGACAACCGCGCCGACGATGGCCGACAACGCCTTGTCTGCGGCCGCCTTGGTAATACCAGCTTCTTGTGCAGCAACTTCGACCAGCTCCGATTTATTCATCTAAGTGCCTCCTAGTTACCCAATCAAGTTAAGAAAACCGGCCGTCTGAACGGCAGCGGACTTAAAGTAGCACACCTTTTTCACTTCGTGTTGCCCGCCCGGCCTTAATCTGCGCCATTCGAGAGGGATTTTTGCATGCGGGATACGTTTCCCGGAAAATGTCGCATCGCCGCTTGGCGACAGGACATAGCACTCAACTATGTACTATATTTAAGCAATCAATTGGAACAATCACCACCCCGGTTCTAAGATCACCCCGGTCGTCATAACCAACCTCAAGGAGAAACCCATGTCCATCATCAATACCACGATCAAGCCCTTCACCGTCCAGGCCTACCAGGACGGCAAGTTCATCACCGTGTCCGATGCCGATCTGAAGGGCAAGTGGTCGATCTTCTTCTTCTACCCGGCCGACTTCACCTTCGTCTGCCCGACCGAACTCGGCGACATGGCCGATCTGTACCCCGAATTCCAGAAGCAGGGCGTCGAAGTCTATTCCGTCTCGACCGACACCCACTTCACGCATAAGGCCTGGGCCGACGCTTCCGACACGATCAGGAAGATCAAGTACGTCATGCTCGGCGACCCGACCGGCACCGTCACCCGCAACTTCGACGTGATGATCGAATCGGAAGGTCTGGCG
>JAFIHA010000062.1 GCA_017848965.1 Dechloromonas aromatica (nom. nud.)
AGCAACTTCTCACTTCCGTCAAGCACTTCAGCAAAATTTCTTTCACCTCACCGCTTGCCTCGCTCCGCCGAAAACCCCGGCACCGCAAGGAAGGTGCGCATTCTACACATCAAATTTGGCGCGTCAACACGTTTCGGAAAAAAACTTAATCCAGGGCTCGGTAACGCACTTCGACGATGTCGATCTCACGGATGCCAACCGGGCTTTGAAAGCGGATTGAATCCCCCTCGCGCGCCTTGATCAACGCGCGGGCCAGTGGTGATATCCAACTGATGCGCCCTAGTGAAGCATCAGCCTCGTCGATACCGACAATGGTGTAGGTATTTTCTGCGCCCTGCGCATCGGCAACCGTAACGGTGGCGCCAAAGAAGACCTGATCATTATCTCCCTGGCGCAGGGGATCGACGATCTCGGCAATGTCCAGGCGTTTGGTCAGGAAACGGATGCGCCTATCGATCTCGCGCAAACGGCGCTTGCCATAGATATAGTCACCATTCTCCGAACGGTCGCCATTGGAGGCGGCCCAGGCGACGATTTCGACGACATGCGGCCGTTCACGCTTGACCAGGTGTTCCAGCTCGGATTTCAGCCGGGCATGCCCGGCCGGCGTGATGTAGTTGCGGGTTCCCGGAGGGATGCGCAAGGCTGGTTGGAGCTCCTCGTCGTCATCCCCTTCGCTTTCGCGGACGAAAGCCTTGTTCATCAATAACCGATACTGTACTGCTCGACATCGACCCGGATCAGGTCGCGCCCGAGAATCGCCGCCGTGTTGCGGGCGAACTGTTCGGACCAGGCGGCCTGCTCGCGGAAACGGCCGGCGCCGGCATACTTGGCAACACTGAGGATGCGATCGACTGCCAGAATTTTGCCGGTCGGGGTCGAGACGTCGCATTCGAGCGCGACAAATTCACGGTCGAACCACTGACGCGCCTCGTCGGCGGCCCCGGCATCTGTCAGGCGGTATTCGAATTCTTCGCCCTTGCCGAACGAGACGATGATGTGGTGCTGCATTATGTTCTCCTCCTGTTCTTGGTTCGGTTATTCTAAGCAAAAGCGCATATGCTGTCAGGAGCCACACCATGTCCCTCCATCCGCTCAGCGACGAGGAAATCAGTGATATCCGGCTGCAGCTCAACGAGTTGCGGGTGGAACACCGCGACCTTGATCTGGTGATCACCCATCTGATCGAAAATCCGCCGCCGGATGAATTGCTGGTGCGGCGGCTGAAGAAGCGCAAGCTGGTGCTCAAGGACCGCATATTGCTTCTGGAACAGATGCTGGTACCCGACATTCCCGCCTGAGCATCCTCCGCACATTCAAAACACACATATATATAGCAGTGCATTTCCCCGACAACGCTTTCGGCGACCCTTTCGACATTTCGCGCCTTCCCTTGCGCCGCCCTGCAACCGGCTACGCGGTGCAGATGCTCGATACCGACACCCTGCTCGACTGTCAGCGCAATGAGTTCATGCCCGTCAGGACGAGCAGCCTACAAGCCTTGTTCGACGACTTTCCATCGGCCAGGGAAGCTGCCGCCAACTGGGTACGGCAGCATTGCTCCTCGCCCGACGCACATCGGCTGGCCATCGTCCCCGCCAGCTACGACCCGGTGCTGCAGCGCCACATACTGATTTACGGCGTGCTCACCGATCGCCCCTGACCCACCGTTACCGGAGCCCAAGACCATGAGCCTGTTCCATCGCCGCCCGCTCGGGCGCAGTTCGCTGTCCGTTCCCGACGTCTGTCTCGGCACGATGACCTTCGGCGAGCAGACCACCGAGGCCGACGCCCACGCCCAGCTTGACTACGCGCTGGAACATGGGGTCAATTTCATCGACACCGCCGAAATGTACGCCGTGCCGCCGCGCGCCTCGACTTGCGGCGCCTCGGAAGGCATCGTCGGCCGCTGGCTGAAGCGGCAGGCGCGGGAGAAGATCATCGTCGCCACCAAGGTCGCCGGCCCCAGCCGCAATCTCGACTGGATCCGCGGTGGTCCGCTGGCGCTGGATCGCGCCAACATCCGTGCCGCCATCGAAGGCTCGCTGCAGCGCCTGCAGACGGATTACGTGGACATCTATCAACTGCACTGGCCGGAGCGCAACCAGCCGATGTTTGGCCAGTGGCAGTACGACCCGGCCAAGGAACGCGAATGCACGCCGGTCCGCACCCAGCTCGAAGCGCTGGCAGAACTGGTGGCCGAGGGCAAGGTACGGCATGTCGCGGTATCGAACGAACACCCCTGGGGCATCATGGAATTCACCCGGCTCGCCGACGAGTTCGGACTGCCGCGCATCGTGTCGACGCAGAACGCCTACAGCCTGCTCAACCGCACTCACGAAACGGCGATGACGGAAACCTGCCATCGCGAAAGGGTCGGCCTGCTCGCCTACTCGCCGCTCGCCTTCGGCCACCTGACCGGCAAGTATCTGGCCGACCCGGCTGCAGCGGGCCGCCTCACGCAATGGCCGAATTTCGGCCAGCGCTACACCAAGCCCAACGTCGCCCCGGCGGTCGCCGCCTACGTCGAACTGGCGCGCAGCCACGCCCTGACGCCGACGCAACTGGCGCTCGGCTTCGTCCGCTCGCGCTGGTTCGTCGCCAGCACCATCATCGGTGCCTCGTCGCTGGCCCAGCTCAAGGAGACACTACCGGCGACGCTGACGCCGATACATGGTGAACTGCTCGAAGCGATCGACGCCATCCACCTGCGCTACACCAACCCGGCACCGTGAGCGGGTCGCTGTTCCCTCGCCTGGCCGCGGCACTGGCGGCCACGGAAATCGACGAGAAGCTGGCGCTGACCGCCGGCATCGCCGCCGACTGGCGCGCCGGCCGGCTCGACTGGCGGGACGACACAGCGCTGAAACTGCGCTGCGGCAGGCCGGCGCGGCCCGAGATCGTGCCGCCGAAAGCCGTGCCGCAACGCAGCCCGACGACGCCGGAAGGGCGCGCCCGGCTGCTGCACGCAATCGTCCATATCGAATTCACCGCGATCAATCTGGCGCTCGACCACGCCGCCCGCTTCCGCGGCCTGCCGCAAGCCTATTGCGCCGACTGGATCGGCGTCGCCGCCGAGGAAGCAGAGCACTTCTCGCTGCTGCGCGAACGGCTCGCCAGCTACGACCACGATTACGGCGATTTCCCGGCCCACGCCGGCCTCTGGGAAATGGCCGAGAGAACCGCCGACGACCCGCTCGCCCGCATGGCGCTGGTGCCACGCCTGCTCGAAGCGCGCGGCCTCGACGCGACGCCGCCGATCCAGCGCCGCCTGGCCGAGAACGGCGACGAGGCGAGCGCCCGCGCCCTCGACATCATCCTGCACGACGAAATCGGCCACGTCGGCCTCGGCGACCGCTGGTTCCGGACCTTCTGCGAGCAGCGCGGAAGCGACGCCGAAACCACCTACCGCGAGCTGCTGCATAGCTACAAGGCGCCGCGCCCAGCCACGCCGATGAACGAAAAAGCCCGCCTGCAGGCCGGTTTCAGCGCCGCCGAACTGGCAGCACTGGCAAAAAAAAGGTAGAATAATCAGTTCAATGCGTTGATGCATCGCCCGCAGTAACTCCGAGCAGCCCCCGGTTTTTCAGGTTCTTGTGCAGGATTCACCCCATTGATTTATTCCCCGGCATGGCTGCGTCGGGGTCACCCAGGCCGCCCGCGATACGGGCGAATACCGCTGCCCGTCGCGAACCGGCAGCGCGGAAAGGAACAGCATCATGACGTCTACCGTCGACAGCTTTGCCGAACTCGGCTTGAGCGAATCCCTGCTCAAGACCCTGAGCGAAATCGGTTACGAGACCCCCTCCCCGATCCAGGCCCAGTGCATTCCCGTCCTGCTCGACGGCCGCGACATGATCGGCATGGCGCAGACCGGCACCGGCAAGACCGCCGCCTTCGCGCTGCCGCTGATGGAGACCATCGACATCAAGGTCGCCAAGCCGCAGGCGCTGATCCTGACGCCGACGCGCGAACTGGCGATCCAGGTCGCCGAGGCGCTGCAGAGCTACGCCAAGAACCTGCCCGGCTTCCACGTGCTGCCGATCTACGGCGGCCAGAGCTACACCATCCAGCTGAAGCAACTGGCGCGCGGCGCCCACGTCATCGTCGGCACGCCGGGCCGGGTCATGGACCACCTGGAGCGCAAGACGCTCAATCTCGACCAGATGAAGACGCTGGTCCTCGACGAAGCCGACGAAATGCTGCGCATGGGCTTCATCGACGACGTCGAATGGATTCTCGAGCGCACCCCGGAACAGCACCAGACCGCGCTCTTTTCCGCCACCATGCCGGAACAGATCCGCCGCGTCGCCCAGAAATACCTGGTCGATCCCAAGGAAATCAAGATCAAGTCGGCCACCGCCACGGTCGCCGCGATCCGCCAGGTGTACTGGCAGGTTTCCGGCATGCACAAGCTCGACGCGCTGACCCGCATCCTCGAAGTCGAAGAAGACTTCGACGCCGCCATCATCTTCGTGCGCACCAAGACCGCTACCGTCGAACTCGCCGACAAGCTCAACGCCCGCGGCTACGCGGCTGCCGCGCTGAACGGCGACCTCAACCAGCAGATGCGCGAACGTGTCATCGACCAGTTGAAGTCCGGCGCCCTGGACATCGTCATCGCCACCGACGTTGCCGCCCGCGGCATCGACGTGCCGCGCGTCAGCCACGTCATCAACTACGACATTCCCTACGACACCGAAGCCTACGTGCACCGCATCGGCCGTACCGGCCGCGCCGGCCGCACCGGCAACGCGATCCTCTTCGTCGCCCCGCGCGAAATCCGCATGCTGCGCACCATCGAGCGTGCCACCCGGCAGCCGATCGCACCGCTGACCCTGCCCAGCCGCGCCGACGTGACCAACAAGCGCGTCGCCGACTTCAAGGCCAAGGTCGCTGAAGTCCTGGAAGCCGAGGGTCTCGATTTCTTCGCCAACATCGTCTCGCAACTGTGCGAGGAACAGGATGTCGGCGCCGAGGAAATCGCCGCCGCGTTGGCCATGATGGCGCAGGAAGGCAAGCCGCTGCAGATTGTTGGCGAAGACCCGGCGCCGCGCCCGTTCCGCGACGAACAGAGCGAGCGCCGCCCGGCCAGTTTCGCCGATCGCGAGCGCAAGCCGCGTTTCGAGGAACGTAGCGAACGACCGCGTTATGAAGAGCGTGGCGAACGCCCGCGCTTCGAAGACCGCCCGCCGCGCAGCGAGCGCCCGGCCCGGCCGGCGCCGGCCGGCGACATGGTGCGCTACCGCATCGATGTCGGCCGCGACCACGGCGTCGAAGTGCGCGACATCGTCGGCGCGATTGCCAACGAAGCTGGCATCGAAAGCCGCTTCATCGGCCGCATCGGCCTTTACGAAGAATCGAGCACGGTCGAACTGCCGGCCGGCATGCCCGCCGAAGCTGCCAATGCGCTGAAGCGTACCCGCATCCGCGGCGTGCCGATCAACCTGCGCCAGGACGAAGGTCGCCCAACCGGCAGCTTCGGTGGCGAGCGGAAATCCGGCGCTGGCGGCGAACGCAAGTTCGACGGCGAACGGAAATTCAAGAAGAAGCCGTTCGCCGACCGCTGAACGCAGGGTAGCTACCACAAAAGGCAGCGGCGCCCCGCAATGCCGTTCAGGTAAGTATCCCCCGGCAAAGCCGGGGGCTTTAGATTGTGAGCCGCTCAAAGCGGCAATCTGGGGTCGCTAACGCGGCCCCGATTCGTTGGGGCCACCGTAACGGTGGCCGATCAGCGCCATAAGTTCATTTGCTCCA